>JAZQSX010000001.1:0-28226 GCA_045630285.1 Acutalibacteraceae bacterium
AAACCGCCCTGCGCCAACAGCGCAGGGCGGTTTTTCTTGGTTGCAGATTGCAGGGACGATGCCTTTCGCACACTCAAACTTCCTTAAGCTCGATGTTGCGGTACAGGGTCTCGCCCTTGATCTCGTTGCTGAAATGGTCCATACGGCGAAGGATCCACTCCATACGGGTCGGCGTTTCCACCTTGTCGCCGGTGGTAAAGTGAAACTCCCGTGCTTTCCACTCGTAGGTGCCGTGCTCCAGTTCGGTCGTCTGTACGCCGACGACGCCCTCGGGGACACGGTTGACGTACAGCTCGGGATACCCCGGCTCCTCGTTCTTATACTCAAAGCGGAACACGTACGCCGTGTTTGGTTTCAGCTCGGTGTTGCTCACCACGTCGTAGCGTCCCGTCTCGGACTCAACGATCGGCTTGCCGTATTCCCAAAACTCAATGCCGTAACCGCCGTCCCGACCAACCTTGATCGTTACGGTCGATTTACTGTAGGGGGATTGCATCATATCTTCACCTCATACCGATAGTGGTACATTCTGTGACTGTACGGAAACAGGGCCCCGACGATCGTCGGGGCGCTGTGTGTCATTTCTTAGACGGTGAGATCGTCATCGTTATCTTCAACGGTGGGCTCACTCTGAATGACTGCCGCCAAAGCGGTATCGACCGTGAGGTCGAGAACCTCCAAAAGGGGCTTCTGATACGTTTTCATAATCATATTCCTCCTTCTGGATTACAGGCGAGCCTGCACACTGTCGACGCTGTCGATCTGCGTGCTATCGCTGTACACGGTGATCTGGTCGCCGTTGGCATCCTCAAGGATGAGGTAGCCGCGAGCAGCGTACTCACGTGCCTCGAAAACAGCCTGATCAACGTTGGCGCCCTTCTTCATGACAACGGTGAAATCGACATAGCTCGTGGTGTAGTCGATGAGCGACATATTGCCACCCTTGACATACGCCTGCGACTGCCACTTGGCATTGTCAAGCGTCAGTTCGCCGTCGTACTCACCGGTACGAGCCAACACGGAGCCCATTTCGGCAACCGTGTACTCAACGCCGTTGTACAGCACGGTGATAACACCGGCATCAGCATCGAAGGAGTCCTTCTTGAGCTGCAAACGGGTCAGGAAGCGGATACCGTCGAAGGTGTCGTCCTCGGTATAACGCAGAGCCGTACCCACGGTATCCAGCTTGAAGCTGGTGGAGCTCGCATCGCGCAGGGCCGCCTCAAAGCGAACGCCCTTCTCGCCCATCACATACTGATAATTGCGACCGTCGCCGGTACCGAAGTTCTCGGCGGTGTAGCCGTTGACAATGTCCTTGTTCAGAACGTTGACCGTGCCGTCAGCGTTGCGAGCAGTCAGCTTGGACAGCACTTTGTACTGGCCACCGTGCTCAGTGGGTCTGATATACACCACAGTGCCGGGCTCGACATCCTGGATGTAGTCATACCAAGTAACGCCGTCGATAGAGACGTAGTTCTTGTAACCATTGGCAATCGTGCCGTGCACGGAACGACCGTCGTCCACACGCTGCAGCTTCAGGTTGTCGATATACAGCTTACCGGTACCGGTGCCGCCGCTAACATTAAAGTGGAACGTGTTGCTGTTGAGGTTGGTTCTGGAATTGGAGAAGATCACCACGGTGTTGGGCTGCCACTCGGTGGTCTGCTTGATAGTAGCGGTGTTGTAGAACACCATGTCACCACGGCGGGTAACCGTGACCACACCGTCGGTAACCGTATCTTCGCCAATGTAGAAGTTCATCGAGGAACCGTCTGCGAGCCACTGCTCATCCACCTTGGAATCGAAGGTCAGGGTGTACATCGCATAGGAATCCATATACGGCAGACCGTTCGTGATATCGTAGGAGCCGTTCCACGTGTTGTACACTGCCAACGCTTTGTTGGTAGGATCGGCAGGATCCTGCTCGACGCCTACTTTACTTGCGCCATCCCAGTTCTCATCCTCGAAGTTGAACTCGGGGTTCGGCAGGATGTTATCCTTCTCCTCGAGCAGCTTCAGGCTGATGTTATCAACGTAGACCGCACCGTCCGTGCCCAGACCACGAACGTCAAAGTAAATGTTGTACGCCGCATTCATGGACACCGTATCGCCGGTACGGAGATACATATAGTGCATCGTCCACTTGCCGTTGAGGTCGCGCGTGGTCGCATCGTACTTCGCCACGCCCGGGCAGTTGCCGGAAACGAGGTTCACTTCCAGCTTGCCGGTAGTGCCTTCGGCACGGGCAACGTAGGAGAAGACGTACAGCGAGTTGGGACGCATCATATAGGTTTTGTAGAAATACTTCGCGCCGGTGGTGGTGAGCTTCAAGCCGTTGGAGCCATCCACGCCGACACCCGCAGCACCGAATTCCCAACCGGTGCCGGTGGTCTGGCCGGCCTTTTGCTGGAAGGACAGACCGTCGAGCGAGGTATCCATATCGCCGTTCGGGAACTGCTCGGTAGGCCACGCAACATTCACAGTGCAGGTCACAGGAGCCAAGCCCTCAGCGGTGACGGTGATGGTCGCCGTGCCGGGGGCCACAGCGGTGATCACGCCGTCAACAACCTTGGCAACCTTCGTGTTATCGCTTTCCCAAGTGATGGTCGGGACCTCGGAGTCCGCCGGTACGCCGGAGACGGTCAACGTCTCGGTGCCGCCGGCCTCGAGGTTGACCTCGGTCTTGTTCAGCGTGATTGCGGTAGCGGGAGGACCTTTAACCGTAACGGTGAAGGTCGCAGGAGTGGTAATGCCGTCAGCGGTGACAGAGATGACCGCCTGGCCCTTGCCAACCGCCTTCACAACGCCGTTTTCAACGATGGCAACATCCTCGTCGTCGCTCTCCCACACGAGTTCGGAGGGAACACGAGTGTTCGCAGGGCCGAAGGTGGGGGTCAGCGTGGTCGTGGTGCCGAGCGCCAGCGTGCCCTCGGTCTGATCCAAGGTGATCTCGCTGGCCTTGGCTTCGACAATCCGAAGGTCGTCAATATAGGTCGGGCCGGTGGTGGAGCTGTAGGACGCACCGTTGCCGCCCTTGGCAACGCTATTGGCCCATTCGGCGTTGAACGAATCACTCGTCACATAGAAGGTAACGGAGTATTCTTTCCATTCTTTAGAGCCGTCGCCAAACTGATGCCAAATCGTATTATCCTTTACGGCATTTTGTGCAACGACCTTCGTGCCGGAGAAGTACATGGCCACGGCTTCGCCGTAGACCTTGAAGGTCAGGGTATACGCCTTGCCGACCTCGATCTTCTTGTTGTACTTACCGGTCAGGATATCGTACATCTTGTTCCACTTGAAATAGGTGGAATACGTGTAGGTGCCGGCATCCACATTTGTCTGATTCGGGATCATGAGCACCTTGTTGTCGCCACCGGCAGGATCGGCAACGATCGTACCGTTGGCATAGATGTTGTTCAGAGCGGAGCTGGAATACGCACCGTCTGCAACATCAAAGGAACCGAGGCCGTTGAAGAAGTCGCCGGGCTCGATGACGGTGACAACACAGGTGGCGGAGGTCAGGCCCTCAGCCGACACGGTGATGGTCGCCTCGCCCGCCTTCTTGGTGGTCACAACGCCGTCCACAACGGTGGCAACCGTCGGGTCGGAGGATTCCCAGGTGTAGGATGCGGGAGCATCCGCACCGTCCGGGGTAGCGGAGGGGGTCAACGTGACCGTGCCGCCCACCGTCAGCGTGGCGGTGGTGGTATCCAGCTTCAAACCGGTAGCGACCGGCTTTTTCACTTCGATAGCCTTGGTGCTGGTGAACTGCTCGGAACCAACCGTCACCGTTGCGGTGATATTGGCGGTACCGTAGGACACGCCGGTGATCACGCCGGTGGCAGCGTCAACCGTCGCCACAGCGGTGTTATCGCTGGAGAAAGTGAGCCCATTAATATAGGCGTGCTTCTTGGTGGTAGCAATGGTCGCCGTCTGCGTGACATCCTTGCCCATTTCGGCATTGACAACCAGATCGATCGCCGTTGCATCGGTTACTTCATACATCTCAAGGTCGTCGATGTAAACGCCGCTACCGAATGTGAAGCCGAGCGCATAGTTGCCGTTGTACGACGTCGCATTCGTTGCGTCAACGTATACGGTGACAGTTTCCCAATCGGTGGAAGCTGTCGTCGGTGTACCCACAACAAATCTGGTGGTACCGGCGAAGTTGGACGTCGGGGCAAACGAAACCGTACCGCCCTTTTGACGCCAGGAAAGCTTCAGCTTGACGCCTTTACGAACACCAAGCGTCGTGTTGCCGCTGCCGGTGACAGGTGCCGACATAAAATACTTGGTACCCGTGCCCGAAGTGAAGTGGAAGGCGGTGTTGCCGTCGCTCTCCTTCACGAACTCACCGGAACCGGTGATCAAGCCGGAGCCGGTGTAAGAACCCCAACCGTACGGGATTCCGTCCTGCTCAAAATCAGAAGCATAGCCAAACAGATTCATTTCGTCAGGGCTGACCTTCCAAATGCGCAGGTCGGCAACGTCATAGCCCTGCTTTTTCGCTGTGGCATCGCCAGACGTTCCGTCGATTTGGAAGCCAATCGTGGCTGCAGTGCGATCTTGGCTTGCCTGCATATAGCGCGTTACCCACACCCAATCCGTGTTGGCACCTTGCAGTCGGAAATCCTGCTGTCTGCCGGCAGAATTAGAGCTAAAATCGGTAAAGTACGTATATGCACGAAGACCACCGGCGTTGTCTGCACCGGCGTTGTGCACACGTGCTTTAAACGTGATAGCGATCCACTCGCCGGCGTTGACCTTCGGAAGCGTTGCTTTCGCCAGTTTCGTATAGTCATTGTTGCCGGGCTCGACCCACAGGTACTCCGTACCGTCGGGATCGGTGTAGCTCGGTACCGGATCACCGGCGGCAACAGCCTGGCCGTTGCCGTTCGTGATGGCAGCAGAGTAATGGAACGCGCTCATATCCATCACGCCGTAGGTCTTGACCTTCACCGTGCAGGTTGCAGTCAGATCGCCGCTGGTCGCGGTGATGGTGGCAGTACCGTCTGCCACGGCGGTGACAACACCGGTCTCGGCGTCAACCGTCGCCACAGCATCCGCATTGGAAGAGAAGACCACGGGCTGCTGAATGGAACGATCGGGGCCAAGCGTTGCTGCCAAAGTCAGCTTTTCGCCCGGCTCCAGCGTCGCACTGGTGGTATCCAGCTCGATGCTGTCGGCAACCGTCTCCTTCAGGGTGACGTTGTCGATGTAAGTGTAATCGGCAATGGAGCCGTGGTTGCTGCTCTTAACCAGATTGAAGGCCCAAGACCACCAATCGGCATGATAGCCGCCGTTTTCCGTATCAGCAACGTTATCCTTGGCGTAGAAGACGAACTTGTAGGTCGTCCAGCCGTCGGCGCCGCTCATCGTGTTCCAACCAACGGCACCGCCGGAGGTCATCACGGCAGCAGCGGGCTCAAAATACAAGCGGGCAGCTGCGCCGTACACGTCAAGCGTCAGCGTGTAGGACTTGCCGGCCTGCAGTCTGGCGGTGTAGGTCTCCGTTTCCGGATTCCAGAGCTTTGCCATTTTGAGGTATGCAGCAAGGGTGTGCGAGCCCTCGGTCTCGGTGCCGAGACGGAGAACCGTGTTGCCTGCAGCGCCGGTCGGGTCAGCGACGATAGCCGCCTCGCTGGTGCCGGCGTCGGCAAAGATGGTTTGCTGCCAATTGGTGCCTTCGTCAAACGAACCAATGCCGTTCAACAGGTCGATCGGCTCTTCGGTCGTGGTATCCGCAGAAACCGGCAAAGCGATGCCGGAAAGTGCAAAGGTCACGACCAGTGTCAAAGACAGGAGAAGTGCCAGGGACTTTCTGAACTTCACCATAGTGTGAAGCCTCCTTCTAAGAAATTTGGCGAATTTTGCCCCTTTCGCCAAAGAGGGGTATACCCCCGACAGGATAAACCTATCGGGGGATAGTTACAAAACCCGTTATACCGTTTTGCGAGGAATTAGCCCTTCAAAGCGGTGTCGATGATGGTCTGAGTGACCTTCTTGTAACCCTTCAGAACAACGGTGATGTTCTGACCGTTCATTGCGATCGCCTGGGAGATCGTGGTGCTCACGCCACCGAGCGAGCCGGCGGAGGAGGAGAAGCCGTTCTTCGGACCGATGAGGTTATCGGAATCCAGGATGCTGCAGGACAGCTTCTTGAGCTTGGCGGGCATCTGCGGGTGATACGCCTGCTTCTGGTTGTGGATGGAGTCGTGCTTCGCAAAAGCGAGAGCGCACTTCACGCCTTCTTCAGAAGCGCCGGCACCGGCGCCGTAGCCCATCCAGTCCCAAATGGAGTGAGGGCCGTTCTTGCCGTAGGTCGGCAGCGGAACCATGCCGAGGTTATCCAGGTTCTTATCGAAAGCGGAAGCCTTCGGAATGGTGTTAGAAAATGTCCAGTAGGAACCAGCCGTTTGGATAACAGACAGGGTCGTGCCGTTCGTGAACGCCTCAAGACCGTTCTCGAAGATGTCCTTCGTGTTGGCAACCTTGTGCTCGCCGTAGCAGAACTTCTGCAGCATCTCGTACGCAGCGTACAGATTCGGGTCGGACAGGTTTTCGACCAAACGGCCGTCGGAGGTGATCTTCGCAAAGTCGGTGTTGAAGGAGTTGATGAACTGGTGATCGTAGTACGGAGCGATGCAGTTGATACCGAAGATGCCCTTTTCAGGCTTCTGCATGGTGTACAGCATGTCGTACAGTTCCTGCCAGCTCCACTTGCCAGCTTCGTACATGGCCAGCGGATCCTTCGCACCGGTGTAACCGGCCTTAGCAAACTCCTTCTTGTTATACCAGATAACCGTGGGGGTCTGCAGGTAGTTACCGGCGACGCAGTAAACGTGGCCGTTCATGGACAGCGCCTGAGCCAGCGAGGTGGAGAAACCACCGGTGGTGGCGGAGTCGGAATCCCACATATCAGCGGTGGTGATGTACTTCTCGAGAGGCTGCATCACGTTCGCGGTGATCTGCTCCGGATAGTCGAAGTTGTAGAAGAAGACGATGTCGTAGGGCTTGCCGGATGCCAGAGCAGCGGACAAGCTCGCAACGTACTCGGTGGTGGGAACGGCATCGATCTTCAGCTTAACATTGTACTGCTTCTCGAAGTCAGCGTGCCACTTGGTGTGATCATCATCCCAGCCAGAGCCGTAGTAGGCAAACTTGAAGGTCTTGCCACCGAACTTCAGGCCCTTTTCAACAGGAGTCTTGCCTTCCTTGATCTCAACCAGCTTGGAAATGCTGTTGTCCTGCTGTCCGGCCGAAGTCTTACCGGGTCTGGTGACCTTGGTGGGCTTCGTGGTCTTCGTGGTCGAGGTCGGCTTGTCGCCAGGCTGGGTGGGCTCGTCGCCCGGGTTGGTCACCAGCGTGGTGCCGTCCGTGTTGTCCGGATCCTCATCGGAGGGAGTGGTAACGTCGGGATCCTCGGGATCGGTCGGATCGGAAGGATCGGACGGATCGGTCGGATCGTCGCTACCGGCGGGTTCGGACGTCGTGGTCGTCGTCGTGGGTTTGGTCGACGACGGATCGGTTGCTGCGCCACCGTTATTGCTGCTGGGCTCGGCGGACTTACCGCACGCCACCAACGGCAGAATCAGGAGCAGAGCAAGGACGATCGCCAAACTGCGCTTCAGTTTCATAACAGTTTTCCCCTTTTCTAAATATTTTTTGGCTTTCAGCTACAGCCAAACAGCCTGCGGCGGCGGCAATGAACCCCACCGCCGCTTACTCGCACTACAATTATAACAAAGGTCTTACAAATTTGCAATAGAATTTAGCAAAAATAACAATAAAATTTTGATTTTGGGCGGATTTTCCAAGCCCTACACAAGATGTTGTGGTTTACTCTTCGGGATGCCCTATTTATAGAGAAAACATTCCGTTTTCGCTTTGATTGTTGGCAAAACCGGCGCTTCTAAACCGCCTTTTCGGTAAAAAAAGAAAAACAAAGCCCGTGCAAGCAGTTGCACGGGCTTTGCAATTGAACGTATTGACGATTAGCCGACGATACCGGTGCGTTCGATACTTTCCACGAAATAGCGCTGCAGTATGATATACAGCACCAGCGGAACGACGATGGTGAGCAAACCTGCTGCACCCAAAACGCCACGGGAGTTCAGAGCGATACCGGACATACCGCCGTCCTTAATGTCGGTAATCAAGCTGCTGGACACGGATTTCATCATCGGGACCAGCGCTTTTCTTTCACGTGTGCGGTACAACATATCGGAGAAATAGTAGTCGTTCCAGTGCCACACGAAGGAGAACAGCGTAACGGTCACGATACCGGGGCCGGAGCTGGGGATGATGATGCTGATGAAGGTGCGCAGCGGGTTGCAGCCGTCCACCCACGCCGCTTCCTCCAGATCCTTCGGCAAGCCGAGGAAGAACTGACGGAAGATGAAGATGAACAAGCCGTTTCGCAGACCGCAACCGAACAGTGCCGGCAGGATCAAGACCCAAGGCGTATCCAACAGTTCCACGCCGAGGCCCAGGAAGTCCGCATACTGCAGATACTGGGTAATCAGCAACGTCTGCGGCGGAACAATGATCGTCAGGATAACGCAGATAAAAGCGACACCCTTTTCGGCGAACTTGTACCGAGCAAAGCCGTAACCGATCAGCGAGCAGGAGATCAACGATGCCAACGTGCCGAAGACGGCGTGGATCATGCTGATTTCCGCCGCACCCCAGAAGTTGATCTTATCAATAGCGGCTTCGACGTTTGCCATCGTCCATTTCAACGGAATCCAAACAACGTTGGGGTTGGTCAGCGATTCCGGATCGGAGAACGTCTGCAGCAGCAGATAGAGGATCGGGAACAGGAACAGATAGCAGAGGCCCAGCAGGAAGAAGAAGCGGAGAAGCTTCACCGCGCCACTCTGCGTGCGACGACGCATAATGACCGTGTTGATTTTGCGTGCTTTTGCAACTGACATAGCTGACACCTCCCTTTAAGATTTCACGTTTACTTTACGGAAGCAGAACGCCACGATGCCGAGAAGCAGGGCGATAACCGTAAAGTAGACCCAACCCATTGCTGCCGAAAGGTCAAGGTTGACATTGTTGTATTCTTCGATGACCTTTCTCATAATGGTGTTGTTGGTGCTGATACTGTTTTCGATAACCGTATAGAAAATGTTGAGCATAATCATCGGGCTGATCATCGGAATGGTGATCTTCCAGAAGTTTTCCCAGCCCGTGGCGCCCTCGATAGAGGACGCCTCGTACAGCGAAGGCGAAATGCTCTGCAACGCCGCCAGGAAGATGATCATCTGGACGCCGGATTCCCACAACACGCCAAACAGGTTGGAGTAGATCATGTTAATGAAGCCGGTGATCTCACTGCCCAAGCCCATGTTGACCAGCAGGTCCTGCAGGGCGTTGGTGTCGACCATGGCGCCACTGGAAACCATGTCACCGCTCATAACGCTGGCGGAAATCGTATCGCCTTTAACGATGTCCATAACGATACCGCCAGCAAGCACGACGGGCAGGAAGCACACGCCACGCACAAAGGTTCTGCCGACGAACTTCTCTTTGAGGATGATGGCGATAAACAAGCTCGCCACGATGATGACCGGCACCTTCCACAGCAGCGTGGTCATCGAGGAGACCAGGCTGGTGGTGTAGTTCGGGTCGACTGCGAAGATGTGGTGGAAGTTGTCCCAACCAACCGACTCGGTCACCAGCTCGCCCATTTCGACATTAACGTCGTTGAAGCAGAAGCTGATAGACTGTACCAGCTGAATGGCAAAGAAGGCAATGAAGCCGATGTAGAACGGCATAACGAACAAACGTCCCGTCATTGCCTGGCGCTGGGTCAGCGACATTTTGAAACGCTTCTGACCCGGTGCCTTGGGGGCTTTCGGAGCTTTGGCGGCTTTAGGGGCCTTCGGGATTTTAGGAGCCTTCACGGCTTTTGCTGCTTTTGCTGCCATTAAAACTCACCCTCCCCCTCGTCGTCAGTCACAATTGTTTCACCTTCGATTACCGTGTCATTCTCCTTCTCGTTGACAACAATCAAGTTATCAACCTCTACCCATGTATAAATACCAGGTACAATTTCGCCATCGGGCTTTCTGTAACTCTTACCAAGCAGCACACAAACCTTGCCGCCCTTGATAACCGGCTTGCCCTTGTACGTCGTCTGAATAACAACATGGTAATAGTTCTTAACCCAATCCGGGATCGCCTTATTGTTTGCGTTGTAAATCGTAGCAGCATCCTTAAATTCAACCACAGTGCCATTAACGATTTCAACAGGCTCATCGGGCTCAACAGGCTCATCGGGCTCAACAGGCTCATCAGGCTCAACAGGCTCATCGGGCTCAACAGGCTCGTCAGGCTGCACCAAATTCCACGCATTGACATCGTACACGAAGCCGCCTGCGGGAATCGTTTTGCCGCCGATTTCAACGTCGTACTTGTCGTAGTTGACAACAACCTGAACGCCGTTAGCGTATCCGGTCAGATAGACGTTGTCTTCCAGCTCACCGTGCTCCACGATCTCCTGGTCGTGAATCTTTTCGAGCAGCGGCATATACTCCTTGTACTGCTTGATCGCCTGCTCCTTCCACAGCTCGTAGCTGGAGCCGTAGTAGTAGTCAAACTCCGTATCAAACAGAACCTCCGCATTCTCATACACGCCGACGTACAGCAGCTCACTACCAGTCTCGACGCCTGCCAGGTAGGTGACGCTGGGGTCGCCCGTCTGCGGAATGGACTCCGTGGTGTACGGGATCCAGCCGTGCAGAACCGCCTGATAGAAGGGAACGTCCGCATTGAAAACGTCATAACCGCTGGAGTGGATCGGCACGTTGGCGATCAGCGAAGCGTAGGGCAGAACGTAGGCGTTACCGCCGTCGAAGCTCATCTTCACTTTTCCAACGTACGGCTTCACTGTATTCACAACCTGCTCGGGGAACGAATAGCGATACTGTTCGTTATCCTCGTAGAAGTTGGAGTAGCAATAATCACCCAACGTGCTGAGGTTGATTTCGTCGAACTTCTCTTCGACGAGAGAATCCATATAGCGGCTTGCTGCCCACTCGATTCTCTCCGGAGAAAGGGTAGCCGTAATATCGGACTCCAGCACCGTCACGTAAGTGGAAAGCATATATTTGGGCTGATACGAGATCTTGCCAAACACCGTACGGATACCGTCGTCACGGGCGTTCACGCCGTTGCCGCCTTCGGTGAACTGAAGTAGATCCACCACCGGGAAGAACGGAATGCCGTGCTTCGTGGTGTAGCTCTGCAATGCGGCAAGCTCGTCGCTGCCACCAAGGTCGCTGATCGGATCAACCTCGTCCGGCAGCTCCTTGTTTTCCAAGCCGTTGCCACCCCAACCGCGGTAGCGCAACGACAGGTTCTTCATGCCCTGCGCACGCATATCATCCAACATGGTGCGGCACTGCGAGAAGGTCGTCAACGACACGACCTCGGTGTAGGGAATGATGCCCAGGAAGGTGGCATCCTGCTCAAAAGCGCCGAGCGCATCCACGTGGAACCTCGGAGAGGTGTCTTTCTTTTGCAGCGCTTTTTCATCCTTCAAATACTCACGGTACGCCGTGGCCATGCCGATATAGTTCGCATCCTTGCCGGACAGCGTATCGTAGCAGACCTGATACAGAGCACCCTTTTTGTACTTCGGCTCAGCAACCAGGTTGACGTCACGCTTGTTAAACAAGTTCAACTGCTTCTGCATGACACAATAGTGGAAAATCGAGCTGGCGCCGTTATAACCAAACTGCGAGTTGCCCGACATTGCCGTAATGGAAGCCGCGCCGTCGCCTTCGGTAATAATGCCATAGATCGCATTGTCGCCCTTGACAATGCCGAACACCGGCAGACGGATGTCTTCGGTATAAGTTGCCTGCTCCTTGTTAACGATCGCCATGTCAGCGCCGTAGACCATAGCCTCGTACTGGCGATAGCCGAGCTCGTGATAGGCGTCGTTGTTAAAGTCGATCAGCGCACCGCAGCCGTCGGGAACGAAACTGTAGCCTTCGTCCTCCCAGTTGCCGGCACCGAAGGCGGGCAACAGGCTGACGTTGATCAGCACGTGGTCGCCGTCGTCTTTGATACCGTCGATCAGGATCGACGCATAGAACTTGCCGTCCTCAAGGGTGTACTCGACAGGCACCGTGATACCTACCACGGGGAAGGTATAGGTGACTCGCAGGCCGTTGGCCAGTTCTTCCACCTTCAGGTTGTCGCCTTCCTGCTCGATGCAGTCGAACTTCGAGCTACGCTCTTCCGCAAAGGCCTTGGTAATCATTTCTGCACGGCTAACGCTTTCGATAACGATCTGGGAACGCACCGCCTGGTTGGCGTCACCGATCGTCGGCTCCTCATACAGGATCTCCTGATCCACGGTGCTGTGCCAGCGAACCGTTTCACCGTTCACCGTCTCCTGCAGGTAGAAAAGGCCGTTGCCGCCTTCTTTGTCATAGTACATGGCGAGACCGTTTTCTTTGTCACCGCAAATGTACTCATAGGAAGCATACGGATCATCTTCCGTCGGCTCTTCCTCGGTCCAATCGTCCGAATCTTCGCCTTCGAAATCGTCTGTGCCCTCTTCGATCACAACGTCGTCGTTTTCGTCGGAAACGGCGCCGTCGTCGGTGAGGACGTCGTCCTCACCGATAACGTCATCCTCTTCAGCCAAAACGCCGACAGTTATCGTCAGCAACATCGCCACCGAGAGGAGCATGCAGATAATGAACCGAATATTCTTTTTGTTCATTGATAATCTCTCCTCTCCAAATTAGCGATTGATAAGCTCGTCAACGACGGACTGGACGAAGCTTGCCGTCTGCTGCATCAAGCTGAAGAACATAATCATCAGGAACACGATAACCGCCATACCGATCACCGTCGCAATCGCTGAGAACAGCGATTGTGTCATCGTGTATTCATGGATCGCAGCAAGACCGCTGAGCAACAACAGAACCGTCCACAGGATACCAACGACCAGGATGATATCCATAATAGCGCCTTCCGACAACGTCAGGAAGTTGGATGCCACCACGTTGATCAGCATCGCACCGATCAAGGGGAGCAGGCTGTACGCCGTAACGCAAGCGATTTCCTTCAGGTTACCGTTGCCGTTAAACAGCGTACATACGGCCCAGTTCGAAATGATGAACAGGAAGGCGATACCGATCGTCTTCACCATCATGATGGGCAAGCTGTAATCCGACATACGGTTTACGTTGAAGATAAAGCCGGTGGCGAAGAAATCCAGCGTGAAGGTGATAAACAACGCTACCAACAGGATGCTGACCACTCGCCAGGAACCGATCTTACGGGGCTTGAGCTGCTGGAAGCCATCCGCCGGATGGAACAGCGTATACAGCGGGAAGGTGTACTTGGATTCCAGCTTACCATAGGCGCTGGCGCTTCTCTCACGAACCTTCTTGCTGCGAAGCTTTTTGCGTACCTTCGCCAAAACAAACAAGACGATTACCAAACCAACGACCGGCAGGAACCACTGCTTGATCAGATCGTTACGGTACTCCTGGAATGCGTTGGAGTACGACTCGCGGTCGCCGGCAAGCTTGAAATACTCCATAGCCTTGCCGTAGTCGCCCATCATATCGTACACGTGGCCAACGCCGTAATACGCGTGTGCATTGTTGGAGTTTGCCTTGAGCAACGAGTTCCAGATCTCCAAGGAAGCCTCGTAATCGTCATCCTGCAGGCGGACGAGCGCATCACGATACTTCGCACCGTAAGCGGTGGGCTCAAAAATCTGGACAAGACGCTTGTTGGCGTCCACGACCAACACGGCGTCACCGATCGACTCCACAGCGACCGGCTTGGCAAAGGTACCAACCTGATCGCCGTAGCCGCCAAACACGGCTACCAGCTCACCACGCTCGGTGTACTGGAAGATCTTACCGCGGTTGGTATCCAACAGATTCATAAAGCCGTTGTCATCAACGTCGAGGTCGACAAAGTTGGTGACTCGGGTCTCGGACCTACCCTTGCGGTCCCACTCCAGGTCGCCGAAAACAATTTCAGCGTCCAGAATGTTCTTGCCGAGGTAGTTCAGCTTGCGGACCGTTCCGGGAGGAACTTCCGTCTTATCGGTAACCATCGTACAAGTGTACACAAAGCCTTCGTCGTCAACGTCAAAGCTGGAAATGTTGATCGGCGTGGAGGTTGTCATACCTTCAAGCTGAGCCTGCGTCAGGAACGGACGGAGGAGGTACTTCATAACCACTTCGCCGGTCTTTTCCACTTCGTTACCGCCGAAGAAGCGCTGGTACTTGCCGTTTTTATCAAACACGAAAGCACCCATGTTGTTGCTTCGTGCGATGGCATACAGCGTTTTGCGGTCGTCGACGATGAGCTTACACACGTCAAAGGGAAGCTCCTCGTCCTGATGCGTCTCGTCGGGATCGGGGATGATCTCGCTGACCATGCTAGCCATGTGCGGGTCACCCTCCGCCATCTCAAAGATCGCAATGCGCATGCCCTTCGTATCCGCAATGTAGATACGACCATCGTTGTCGATCGTGAAGCCTTCAGCCTCTTTGATCGCCGAGTCGTCCATGATGTACTCGATCTCGCCGGAAACAGGCTTGCCGACCATAACAGCTTCGCCGTATCCGTCGTAAACGATTTCGTCCGAGTTCGGATACGTCAGCGGGATGAGAACCTCTTCGCCGTACTCGTCCAACTCGACCTCATAGTAATCGAGCGCCGGGAACATGATCTCTTCACCGTTCTCGTCCAAGACGGAATCCATCGTGTTCCAGTACGTCAGAGGTGCCTTGACGGGCTCCTCAAAATAGATGACGTTATTATAGGTATAGTCATCGTTCAGCACGATCAGACGGCAAACCGCATCCTGATCGCTGAGAGTGCTCAAGCTGTCCAGCATATAGATCAGCTTGTTTTCTTTGTCATAATAGATGTCCGTCGGGTACTGGAAGTTCCCGAGGTCGACATCGTGTCCCGCTTTTTTCGCCTGCTCAGTCAAGCTGACGCCGGTGATACGGCCCGCGGGAGCGTATGCGGCGGGTGCCGCAACCGATTCCTTATAGTTGTTATAGTCGTACGTCGGGTACGGGATATTATTTCCCGGCAATGCCCCGACAGACAGCGAGCAAACCAGCAACACAAGGGCTACCAGTATTGCGCTTAATGTTTTTTTAGGCATAAGCCAAACACGCACCTTTCTGCAAACTAACGTTACCCGTTATTTCAAACCGGAGTGGGACATCGTTTCGGTAATGGAGCTCTGCGAGATCAAGAAAACGATGATCGGCAAAAGCATCATGATGACCGCCACAGCGGAACTTGCACCGGCACGTGCGATACCACCGGCTGCAATCGAGGACAGAACCGACGGTAATGCCTTTAACTCTTCACTGTAAATGTACGTGGCGTTCGTGGCGTTCCAGAAACTCTGGAAGGAGAAGATGATCAACGTCATCCAACCGGCGCGAACGCTGGGAGTTACGATGCGGAAGAAGATGGTGTATTCGTTTGCACCGTCGATACGAGCGGCTTCCAGCGTGGAATCCGGGATCGCCGTCACCATAAACTGACGCATCAAGAAAACGCCCATTGTACCGGCCATTGCCGGGAGAAGAACTGCCCAGTATGTATCGACCATGCCCAGACCGGCGATGATCAAATAACGAGGCATCGTGGTAACGCTACCGTTAAACAACATAGCGATGATGATTGCGCTGGAAATGCCTTTGCGGCCGGGGAAACGGCCTTTTGCCAACGGGTACGCTGCCAAGGTGGAGATAAACACCGAGATAAACGTACCGGCAACCGCAACCAATAAGCTGTTGAACAAATAACGGCTGAACGGGACCCACAAGTTACCGGCCAACTTCAAAACCATCTTGAAGTTTTCAATGGTCGGGTTCTGCACGAAGAACTTCGGCGGATAAGCATAGATTTCTTCGATCGGCTTAAACGCCTGAATTACCGAGTAAATAACCGGCAGCAGCATAAAGAGCGACATCAGCGAAACGAAAATACCAATGGTAATCGTACCGCCCTTGGAACGGGACAGGATGACGCGATGAGTTTTCAGTCGCTTGAGATTAACCGGCTTGTTTTTCTTGCCGAATTTCAATTTCAATTTCATCTCTATCCCCTCCTTACGCCGAAACCTTCGACAGTAGTTTGTTGATCAATTTCCACGTCAGGAACATCAACAAGAACAGCACAACAGCCGCCGCTGAGGCATAACCCATTTCATAGCGGATGTTGGCGTGGTCCTGAATGTGCAAGACCAACGTATGCGTCGAGTAGTTGGTACTGGGGTTACCTGTGATCGTCGGGGCGATTGAGAACGCCGAGGAGATCGACTGCACAGCACCGAACAGCAGGAATTCTTTCATCTGCGGGAAGGTAACGTAGTACAGCTCCTGCCAACGGTTGCGCAGACCGTCGATAGCCGCCGCTTCAAAGAAGGTGCGGTCGAGCGACTGCAAACCGGAAACGAAGGACAGGAAGCCGGTACCAAAGCTACCCCAGATAGCGACCACGATCGCAACCGTCATGGTATAGGTCGAGTCGGTCAGCCACTGGATCGGATCGGAAATCAAGCCGAGCTTCAGCAACAGGTCGTTCAAGAAGCCCTGGGAGTCGGAGGAGAAGATGTACGTCCAGATCACGGCCGCACCGCCGCACAACGCCGGCGTGTACATGAAGAACGTATACATAATTCTCAGACGGTAGCCCAGCTCGTTGATCAACCATGCGACCACGAAGCTGAGGATGTAGCCCACGGGGCCGACGATCAAAGCCATGATCAAGGTGTTCTTCAGCGAGATCATGTACACATCGTCTTCAAACAACAAGCGAATGTAGTTCTCAATACCGGTAAAACCGGGGAACTGAACCATGTTGAAGTTGGTGAAACTCAACACGATCGAGGACAAAATCGGAAGAATGGTAAAGGTGATAAATGCGATGAGGAACGGGGACAACATCGCATAGTGTGCCAGGTAACTCTGGCGCGCCTGGGCGCTCAGACTGGCAGTTTTCTTTTTAGCGCTCATACATTGACCCCTCCTCTCAATACTTCAAACCAAACTCTTTACGCTTGCGAGTGATTTCCGCGTTGATGTCACGGTTGTACTTCGACAGCGTACGGCGCGGCTCCAACTTCCCGTCCAGCGTGGAACGCAGGGCGTTAGTCAAAGAACGTGCCAACAAATAGTCACCGGGGACGGAGTAAACGTTGTCCGTCCAAATGCGCTGAGCTTCCAGGATGTCGAGTTCTTCCTGCGTCCAGCCCATGCTATGGAACGCCTTAATGGAAGCCGGCGTGTAACGCGCCGCAACACCCATCGTTGCCTCCAGTTCCTGACCGTAGCGGACCTGCTGCTCGGTATCAGTCCACCAGCTCAGGAAGGTGAACGCTTCCTCGGCCACGCCGCGATCCGCAGCAGCCGTCAGCAGCATACAGCCGGTACCGCCGGAAGCGGACATGTGGTTGATGAGGATCTCGCCGTTGTCATCGTACACCGGAATCGGATCGCCGTTGGCATCCAGCGCCAGCTCGCCGTTTTCAGCAAGCTTCCAGGTGCCGCGAGCAACGATCTTCTTGCCTTCCTCGTCCAAAATGTACTCGCCGTTAGCGTCCTTCTTATACTGGACCATACCCGGAATGGGAGCCATGGTCCACAAGCCGCGAAGCTCGGGAGCCGCCGCCATCAGCTGGTTGTACGTGCCGTAGGAGCTGAAGCCGATCGGCACGTCACCGGTACGGAAGCGGTTGTAGAAGTCGATACTGCGGTCGACGCCGTACTTGGAGTAGAACTCCGACCAATCCTCAAAGGACTCATAAGCTTCAATCGTGTCAAACAAGGTTGCCGTACGATCCTCGTTGTAGTAAGTACCGCCACGCTGGAACAGCATACTCTGGAACACGTCGATACTGCCCGAAACGCCCGGCGTACCGGAGGAGGTTTCGACCATACCCGCATTCAGGTTCTGACCCTGCAGGGTACGCAGCATTTCACGGTATTCCTGCCAATCGTCCGGAACCTCCAGATCCAGTTCTTCCATAATATCGGTACGGTAGAACAACATCGGCCATGTCTGCGTCTCAGGGATAGCGTAGTAGCCCCCCTCGTAGAAGAAGCGCTTCCAAGCCGCCTCCGAGAAGACGCCCGCCGTTTTTTGTCGTATGTTATATTCCTCGCTGTCAAGGTTCACCAACGCTCCACGCATGGCCAGGTTGACGACCTGGTCATAGCCGATCATCAGAGCAGCGTCCGGACCCTTACCGGCCATGGTAGCTTCCAGCAGCGTTTCACCGGTGGAAACCAAGCTCAAACGAACCGAAATGCCGGTCTTTGCCGTAAAGTCGGTGATCATCGAGCTGACGATCTGCATCTGGTCGCGACCGGTGGAAACCCACACTTCAACGGTGTCGGCACCGCCCTCGACCTGATAGTCATTTGTAAAGGAACCGATAAACTTCTGAATATCAAACCACAGCGAATCCCAGAAGCTGATCTCGCCGTCCGGAATCTCTTCCTGGTTTGCAGGGACAAAATAGAAGCAGTCAATTTCCAGGGGCTGCGTACCAAAGGTCAGCAGCAGCGAGCTCAGGCTTTCAATGCTGCTCTTGAACGCACCCAGGTCAGCCGTGATCTCATACGATTTACCCGCATAGATCTCCAGGCGTGCAGCAGCCTCGAGCAAGGTCGAAGTCTGCGAACCGGTCTTGCCGGTTACCGCAATGATCTGATCCGCAATAGCGGTCAGGCGGTTTTTCTGCTCAATAAACGACTCTTTCAGACCGGGGATTTCGTCTTCCAGATAATAGTCCTGATAAATGTCAGGCGCCGTACCGGTAATAACAATGATCTTACGGTAGATCTCGTTCAGATCCAGCACGGAACGCTGCACGTTACGCAGCACGTCACACAGTTCACCGGCCGCAACGGTCATCGTGATCTTGTCACCGGGCTCCAGCCAGATCTCCATCGGATCCTCGGCGCCGCCCACCACGTGGACCTGCCAATCCGAATCGTATTCGAACGGCAGGTTGACCGCTTCTGCAAACGGGATCTCGCCGTTGATTTTAAGCGTACGATAGGAAACCATACCTTGGTTCAGGTCCTGACGAGCACGCATCGCCAGTTTGTACCAACCAGCGGTCTTAACGTTGACCTGCCAGGTGATCGACTGACCCGTGGTACCCCAGTTCGAGCCGCCAATGGTGTTGATCAGCATGCGGGTCGGGTGGTTCGGGGTCGTAGCGCCGTCCTGGTGGTCGATCAGACCGTACAGGGTGGTATCGCTCTTCTCATACGTGCTCTCCGCCTGCAGGGTGGCAAACTTGCCGGTGTTCTTCGCAGTGCCCTTCAGAGCGGACATCTCTTTATAATAGGTTTTATAGTCATCCAGTTTTTCGGCGTTGCTGAAAACGATCTTGTTGACCGCCAACGCCTCACGAACACGAGTCAGACGAAGGGTGTGCTCGCCTTCCTCAAGATACACGAAATACGGATCACCGTACATACCCAGCTCGTTCACAAAGGAAGCCTCGATCCAGCGCTTCGCCTCGTTCTGACCGGGACGGATGTGGTTGCCCAGCTGATCCACTGCGCCGATATCCTCGGGGTCGTCGTACCACATTCTGGACAGCGAAAAAGCCTTCGCCTCAGTATAAGGCAAAGCCCCGTCAATCGTCAGATCCAACGTGATAGCACGGCCGATCGTCTCAACCTCTCCGATAGCAATGTCGTCCAGCGGATAGTAGAACGGCGTGATGTTGTAGAAACCGGAGGTCGGAACATTGATCAACCATTCAACATATCTGTTGTTGGCGTTCAACTCGATGCCGTTCGCCGTCACCTCGGCGCCCGTCAGCGACTCACCCTCACGAGCCTCATCCGTCTTTGTCACGACGATGCTCGAAACATCATCGCCCGCAGCGGTCGAGTAATCGATCAGCTCTTCGCCGTCCATAACGCCCCAACCGATAACATTGTCGATCGTCGCTTCGATCTTCTCGGTCGGTCTGGCAGCGCCCTTGAGCGCTTCATAGTACTCCATATAAGAAGGCGTACCGTCGAACGTTACCTCTTCACCGTCGGCGAAGACATAACTGCCACCGGCATTGCGGCCGGCGGTGGAGACGGATGTACCCTCTTCGGCGTACACCGGTGTTGCCAGCAGCATAATTGCCGCTAACATCACAGCCAAGATCCTCGTTGTTTTTTTGCTGAGTTTCATCTTCACACACCCTTATTTCTCGTGTCGAATTGCCGTGAGATTTTTCTAACAATGGCACAAATAGCCGGCCAAACGATCTCTCGTTGCCCGGTTGCGCCATTGCCCTCACTAACATTATACTGTTTTTTGGAATATAATATAGTAAAATTGCCGCAATAAACTAGCATTTTTTATTCAACTTTTAAAAATGACGATTATTTTTTGTGGTAAAATGTGGCGTTTTAACGGAAAAAGCGTTAAAACGCCACATTGTTTCGTCATTCTGCCTTATTCCTGCCAGACACGCACCCAATCAACCTCGATCGGCCACTCGGAGCAGCTGCCGAGAATCAGCATCATATCCTCCTGCTCCATGTACTGGTAGGCGCCGACAAAGTTGCCCGACACGTTGGTGGGCTCCGGCAGCTTGTCAGCAGAATAGGTCACCCGAGAAATGCATTTCTCGTCATAGTACCATTCGACCATGCCGGGCTTCCACAAACAACCATAGTTGTGCCAACCATCCGTCACGCACTTGTCGTGCCAATTGTTAGGATTTTGGCAGTTCCGCGGGATGCCGTCACGGCGGATCCAATCGTGTATGGTGGCAACGTAGGTGCCGGTGTAGTCTCCGTCGGCCGTGGGATTGGTCATTGCCTCGAAGAAATCCAACTCCGCCCAGTGCTCGTCGTTGCGGTCGGTGGTATGCGCCACCGAAAAGCTCCACCAAGCCGGGAAGCCCGATACGTCCTTCTTGTTTTTGTTCATATCAAAGCGGATGCGAGCCTCAAAATATCCAAACCGAAACGCCGAGCCGGTGTCACCCTTGGCGCTGTAGGAGCCAATCCCCCAGTTAGCACAGGATTGCTTCTGCTTTACGATCGCAACCGAATCCTTGACCTCCAGATCGCCGGGAATCATAGGCGACCAGTTAAACGGTCTGTCCAGATACCACTTAAAGCCCGGTTTGCCGGTGACTTCCCAGTCAATCGTGGACGGGTCGTCAAAATCATCATAAAACACCAGATTGGTAAAGCCGACCGCCTCGGCTGGCTGCGGGACCTTATTCATCAAAACTCCCCCTTAATTTTCCAATAGTGTATGTGCATTCTAACACACCGTTTGTGCAAATTCAATGTCATTTCGGACAAAAACGACCTATCTCGCAAAAAACGGGATAGGCCGCTGTTTTTATTGTTTCTCCGCCTGCCAGACACGCACCCAATCAACCTCCATCGGCCAGCACGGGCCGCTGCCGAGGATGACGAGCATCTCTTCCTGGTCCAGGATGCTGAAGCAACCAACCTCCTGGTTGGTTGACGATGCCGGATCCGGCATACCGTCCGCACTGTAGGTGGTGCGGGAAATAAAGCCGCCGTCAAGATACCAGGACACCGAGCCCGGCGTCCACAGGCAACCGATCGTCTGCCAATCGTCAGACACGAAGTACGGGTGGATATTATTCGTGTTGCTGAGGTTTTCCTGCTTGCCGTTCACCACGCGGGAATCGTGCATCGAGGTCACCAGCGTGTTATTGAACGTGCCGTCGGCTTCAAAGGTCACTTCAAAGAAGTCGATCTCACCCCAGCGGCCCTCGTCCTTGCCTGTTGTATGGGCTTTGGAAAAACTCCAGAACGCCGGCTGACCCTTTTCCACCAAATCCTCCCGCACCATATCTGTGTTGATGCGGATCCGTGCCTCAAAATAGGCGTACGTCCAGGCTGAGCCCGTATCGCCGTTGGCACTGTACGTGGAAAGTGCCCAGTTGGCGCAGGATTTCTGCTGTGCGATCGTCGCCACCGAATCCTCGATTACCACGTCCCCATCCAGCAGCGTCGGCCACCCGAACGGACGGTCAATGTACCACTTATAGCCCGGCTCGCCCGTGCCTTTCCAGTCCACGGTGGACGGATCGTCAAAATCGTCGTAAAACACAAGGGAGGTATACCCCGCCTCTTTCGCTGCTTCAGGCACCTCCGCCACCGGCGGTGTCGGCTGCGGCGTCGGCTCGGTCGGCTTCGACGCCGACGGCTTAGTGGTCTTGTTATCGGTAGGCGTTTCCGCTCCGCAACCGACCAGCAACAACGCCAGCACCAGCGCTAACACAATAATTCGCCTCTGCTTTTTCATATCCGTCTCTCCTTTTCTCCTGTTATACATCCATTGTATCACAAGCAATCCCACACCGCAAGAAAAAGAGAATTTTTAGGGTTCGGGGCGCAACCGTCACCGTCTTTAGCGAAGCTTCAGATACAGCGGTTGGCAGTACGCCACGGGTGTGGCAACCACAATACCGTCGTCAGCACGGCGATACGCTACGTCCTGCCACTCTCCGCTCTCGTTCATCATCTGCAGACCTTGCAGATCACGAAGCTGCGGCGGCAGGTGCAGCGCCAGTTCATCCAAGGGGTCCGCACACATATTCACAACCGTTAACAGCTCACGGAATCCGCACGTCTCGTCCTTTGCCACGTTTTCCACGATCAGCACGTCGGGTGCGTCCTTGACAAAGCAATACTCGTCGCAGCATTCGCTGATCAACGTTTGCAGCAGGTATTTGCGGCGATAATTGAACAACGCCTGCGAGCCGTTATTTTCCACCGTCAGGCCCATCACGATCACCGTGCCGCCAAGAGCGTTTTGATGTTTCGTCATAGCCGGCGTGATAAGCTCATGCTCGCCGTTATATAATTCCGTGATAACACGGCAAGCGGGATCGGTAACGGTAAGCTTCGGCATCCAGCCGTTTCCTTTGGGCGCCAGCATCCACGGAGCCGTCATATTCCGACCGGGCAACGTGCCGACGTAGTCGTCAACGATCACTTCGCGTGTCGCCAAATCCCATCGCAACATCCCTTGCTTCACGTCGTCGCCGACGTCAACACCGAGATACTGTCCAAAGCCACGTTCGTACAACACCTTTGCCGACGCACCGTCGAGCACCAACACCTTGGAAAGCGCCTCTCTGACCTCCTCATCGTTGGCATACCGTGCCACACGGTCATCCCAAAACGAGACCGGCGAATCGGTCGTCACATACGGGATGCCAAAGCGCCCGACCGGTTGCGTCCACCATGACCACCACGGCTCCGTATCCAACGTGCTGTAAAACGGATCGTAGCGCACGTTGACACCTTTCAGCTCGCAGTTGTGCACCGTCCGGTGCAAAGCCTCAAAACGCTTGCGCTCCTTCGCATAACCCTTGCTGTAAGCGGCTTCCTCGTTGCCGCCGTCAAGCAGCTGACGAACGATAAAAAGCGCTCCGTCAACGCCGTAGGAAAACGCCACCGCCATGGCGGACATCATCTGACAAGCCGCCGAGAAAAAGCGGGTGTGCGGAAACGTGTCGGCTTCCATATAATGCGAAAATTCTTTGGTAATGTGTTGCTTGGAATATAACACGTGAAACACCAGCTGTGGAATTTCACGGGTAATGATACCGCCATAAGTAGCGCCGTGCAACCGTGAGAACGGCACGTGACGATCGCCCGCCATAGCCTTGGCGATCTCGTACGTACAATCGCCGTCGTGGTCAGCAAGGCTCGCTTGCAAATATCCCATCGGGATCTCAGGGCTTTGCTCGTCCAACGCTTTACGCATGGCCGCAGCAAATTCCACTTGGCTGTCCTTCGCCAGCTCACGCCATTTTCGGATAACGTCCAACGCCTCCGGCGTGCGCTCCGCCAACACCTCTACCAATTGCTCACGGGTGAAGGAATACCGATAGCGTTTGTTAAACTCGCTGATATGAAGATCACAATAGCATCCCGCTGCCGCCGACAGCGAAAAGTCATCCTCCGTGATGATAAACGCAGGCTTAGCCACGGCCGCAAAATCGGCAACGTCGCTTGCAAAACGATATTTGAACGCTTCGTCCAACGGGCAGTTGGCAAACGGGTGCTCACTGCCGTCTGCTTTGACGATGCTTTGGAAATCCTTCGACGTGCCGGATTTGAAGGTCAGTGCTGCCCACCAGCCACAGGTAATGCCGTACGGCGCCACGTGCTCTTTGATCCGTAAAAATCGTTGTGCCAGCTCCGCATAATGCTCTTTTGATGGGTATCCGAGTCGACGAAAAACATGACCGGGTGCAGTTAACACAAATTTGGTAAAACCGTACCGCTTGTTCTGTTCCAGTATGTCGTGAATCACGCATTCTTCGGTTTGCCAGTCGTTGCTCATTGAAATCGGAATAATAATATCTAAGCCTTGGGCCATACTGATCACTCCTTATCCAAGAATTGCGCCGTTTTCCAAAAGGCGTGTTTGCAAGACGGACACATCCAATGTGTGGGCGTTGGTATTCGTATCCTTGGCAACAGCAAACGCCGTGCCGGCCGCCTCACCCATGCACGCACACGTCGGCATCACACGGGCCGCCGAATGCGCTTCGTGATCTGCAGAAAGGCAGCGACCCGCCACCAACATATTGTCATACTCTTTAGGAAGCAAGCTCCGATACGGAATATAATAGTAGTCGTCCCCTTCGAATTTGTACATCGTCGTGCCCGTGCCCGCCGGGTTGTGAATGTCGATCGAGTAGTTGGCGACCGTGATCGTATCCTCAAAATGCACCATGTTCCGCAGATCTTCGCCCGTCAGAACGTAGACGCCTTTGAGCTTGCGGCTTTCACGCACGCCGATGTGGCTGGCGATCGAGGTAATACCTGCGTTTTTGCACGATTCGGCGTTTTCTTTGAGAAACGCAAAGATCTCGTATACCTGCCGACGTGCTTCCATTTCAGCTCGGCTCACCTCGACCGCATCCACCGGGTTGAGCTTCACCACACGGGTAGTGTTCAGATGCAAAATGTCGCTTCCCTGCCCGTAAAACACCAAAATGTTTTCTCGGGGATTGACGATCGAGCCCTCCCGCTGCTTTTGATTGTACAGTTGGATCAGCTGCTCGTGTTCTTGCTTAAATAGCTCAATATCCACGCCGTTCATACGGAAGCAGGTAGTCATCGGCTGGCAAAGGCTGTCGCTCTCCCGGCCGAGCTGGTAATCACACTGCACCATCGTCATCAGCTCACCGTCGCCCGAGGCGTCCAAGAAATAATCGGCCTCGTACGTCATAACGCCGGATTTGGTCGCCACCGAAACAGCCTTCACCGTGCGCCCGTCCGTCTGTGCCTCAAACACCGTTGCGTGGAACAGCACGTCGACACCCGCTTCGGTGACCATATCGTCAAACACAAACTTGAACATTTCCCAGGACGACTCGCCATACGCTGCGTGTCGTTTTTTGATCTCACCAAAAATGCCGTCAGATAGCAGTTTCTTGCTCTTCAGCGTTCGATGCTGCATAAACGGGTACACCAAGCTGTGGCACAGCGCACCGCCCAAGCAACCGAACTTTTCAACGATCAGCACCGACAATCCCTGCCGTGCCGCACTTACCGCCGCTGCAACACCGGCAATGCCGCCGCCCACGACGATCAAATCATATCGTTTCATTGTTGATCACCTCCCTTTCACTATACCACCCGACGTGGCGGTTATCTTTCAAAAAACGGCGCAAAACTTGAAAAAACGATACATCTATGCTATAATTTAACAAATTATATGTCAAGGAGTTCAATTATGGCCTCTCCGCTGTATGAATTGATCCGTCAAATCGAGTACGGAACACACCTCCACATCGGCGTGCTGTTTTTTGGGGATTACGGCAACGCTGCCTGTGAGCTTCCCCACCACCACGAGATCCACGAATGCCCGCTGTGCGATACCTTCAAAACTGCCAGCCGCAATTCGTATTTTCGGTGCGTCCGATGCCGCAATCTGGCGCTCGACAAGGCGCTGATTCAAAAAACCGCCTTCGGCGGGCTGTGCGTCAACGGCATTTACGAGTACACGCATCCCGTCGTCATCGACGGCAATGTTGCGGCGGTCATCTTCATCGGAAACATTCTCGACCGTGAAGCGGGACTGCCAAAACTGCGGGAACGGTTGGGGAGCGATCGGTATCTTGACACGCTCGAGGCGGATTTTTCCCCCGAGCAATGTCAAAAAGCCGCCGAGCTCATCGACGGCTATCTGCGGTTTCTTCTTGAGAAGTTTCCCGATGCGTCCTCTGACGAAAAACCGCTCATCAAAAACATCAAGCGGTACGTCGACGAAAATCTCGCTTTCGGGACCAGCATTCAGCACGTCGCCGCAGCGTTCCACTATAATCCTCGCTACCTCTGCCGCCTGTTCCAAAAGGAAACCGGGGTCTCCCTCGGTCAGTATCTCACCACCGAACGGCTACACCGAGCCAAAGCCCTGTTGAGAGAAACCCCGCACACGGTTATGGAGATCGCCACCGAAACCGGATTTAATAACGTGACCTATTTCAACAAATTATTCAAAGCCGCCTTTGGAACAACCCCCACCGCCTATCGCAAAACACATATCAATTAGCAAAAAACCGGCACGTTATGGATCACGGCACCTCGGCAACGTCACGGCGTAGCCGTGATTTGACAAAAGCAGAGACGGGCTGTATACTGAAAGTAGCAACCATTCAATATGAAAATAAAAGGAGGTCCCTTTATGAAGAAACTTTCCTTTTTACTGTGCGTATTACTGGTAATCAGCATGCTTTGCTCCTGTCAGGCGGCAGGCGGGCAAAACGACAACAAAACTGGTTCTTCCGTCGGCGACACCAACAGCGCCACCCCGTCCTCAAGCACCTCCGGCGGCACGACTGCCACCACCAACGGCAATACCGTCGGCACAGACGGACATTACGTCGATGTTTTGGAAGGTCTGCCCTACACGATGGAATGCAGAGACTACTATATGCCCGATACCGTGGTGGAGTACACCTTCAGCGACGGAGGACGCTTGAACGACGGTCTTTACCGCAGCCAAGCCGAATTGGAAAACGGGACCGGCGAGGATAAGCGGGTCGTGCTTGCGAACATCCGCAAGCACCGTGTCCAAATCACCTTTGAGGACGACGGCACCCAGATTGGAAGCTGCTTGGTCTTGCAAAACGGCGATATCGGCTATTTCTCGGAATTGGAGCTCGGGCCCGACCTCGACCACTTGGCCCCCGTGGAGGTTGAGACAGAGTACGACACGCCCACCGGTATGCATACGACCGAGTTGATTCGCTTTGAGCCTACCACCATCCAGGCGGTTCGTATCACCTTGACCGTCTTCAGCAGAAGCGATATAGCGCTTGACGAAATTGCCATTCTCAGCCCCGATAACGGAGGGGATCGTTGGACCACCACCTCCACCACCGAAATTACCGAGGCTACAGACAGCCCCGATACCACCGCCACAACAAACACCACTGCCACCACTCGACCCACCGGCACCACTCGGCCCACCGGCTCCGGCGGATCCGCCGACAGCGGAAACACCGGTATCACCGGCAGGTGGATCGAGTATGTGGAAGGGGAGAATGTTTTCGGCACCGTGTGGTACAGCTTTTTCGACGACGGTACCGGCTCTTTCATCGGATTTTTGGGGTTGGTGACGGGTACGGTCACCTACACCCGTGATGAGAACAACCGTTACAATATCACGGTCGAGGCCACCATGCTCGGAGAGACCGACACCGATTCGGGCAGCGGATATATGTACGTGGAGGGCGATTTTCTCCGTGTGGTCACTGATGACGGCGAAGGTACCGTGCTGAAGAGAATGACCGACGAGGAATATGAGCGGGTAGCCGGTTATATCGAAGAGAAAAATATCGGCCTCCGCTTCTGACGGAAAGCCATTTTGTAAGCTTATAGTGTTGATACATGATAAAAGGGAGCGGCTTTGTGCCGCTCCCTCTTTTTCTTACAACGCTTCGGAACCCGCCACAGCACAAGAAGGTTATTTCGCAACATCTGCAATGCGAACAACTGCTTATTGATTTTTAGAACGACACATGATAAACTGAAATTACCACACAACATTTTGATATTGCTAACACGAAGTGTGCATTTTTATCTTTCGGTAAAAATGCAGGCTCTATTTTCGCACACTTTAGTGTTGGCTGAAAATGTTGTGTGGTAGCAATCAAGAGT
>JAZQSX010000002.1:0-10484 GCA_045630285.1 Acutalibacteraceae bacterium
CTTAGATTAAAAAAACACCCCCCTTGAAGGGATCCCTCCGAAGGTGTTTTTTTGTGGTGTTCTTATTCCTCGGGGCGCTCCCAGTTGTGCCAGACGTTCTGCACGTCGTCGTTGTCTTCCAGCGCATCGAGCAGCTTTTCCATTTTGATGGCGGCTTCCTCGTCGGGAATGGCGGAGTAGACGTCGGGCACCATTTCCACCTCGGCGGAAACGAAGGTGTAGCCCTTGGCTTCGAGGTCCTCACGCACGGCGGAGAAATCGTCCGGCTCGGTGGTGATCTCAAACACGTCCTCATCGGCGGCGAAGTCGGCGGCACCGGCTTCCAGCGCATCCTCCATTACCTTGTCCTCATCCAGGCCTTCGGCCTCGATGACGAGCACGCCCTTTTGGTTAAACATAAAGCTGACACAGCCGCTCTGACCGAGGTTGCCGCCGAATTTGTCGAAATAATGGCGCACGTCGGCAGCGGTGCGGTTACGGTTGTCGGTCAGCGTTTCTACGATGACGGCGATGCCGCAGGGGCCGTAGCCCTCATACTGCAGTGCCTCGTAGTTGTCGGCGTTGCCTTCGCCTGCCGCTTTTTTGATGATGCGGTCGATGTTATCGTTGGGCACGTTGTTGGCCTTGGCCTTGGCAATCGCATCCTTCAGCTTGGAGTTGGAGGCGGGATCGGCGCTGCCGCCTTCCTTGACCGCCACGGCGATCTCACGACCCATTTTGGTGAAGATCTTCGCTTTCTGACCGTCGGTCTTTTCTTTTTTGCGTTTAATATTGTTCCACTTGGAATGTCCGGACATGGATATGACTTCCCTTCCTTAAAATACATGCACCAGTATAGCATAAATCTTTTTATAGTGCAAGGCTTATTTAGCGTGTTCTTTCTCTTGACTTTCCATTAAAATGCGGTACAATAAATACTGAGGAAAAACGGACGTTTTTCAGCTTGAATCTATAAAAAAGGGTGAAACGTATGCATGAAGTATTGAAAAAAATCGAAGCAATCGGTATTGTCCCTGTCGTTAAGATCGACCGTGCGGAGGATGCCGTGCCGCTGGCACGTGCGCTTATCAACGGCGGCTTGCCGTGTGCGGAGGTTACCTTCCGTACCGATGCGGCAGCGGCTGCTATCAAAGCGATGAGTGAAGCCTTCCCCGATATGCTCGTTGGTGCCGGTACGGTACTGACGCCGGCACAGGCGGACGAGGCGGTCGCCGCAGGTGCGAAGTTTATTGTCAGCCCCGGCTTGAATCCCGAGGTCGTACGTCATTGCGTGGAGAAGGGCTATCCCATTACCCCCGGTGTCTGCACCCCCGGCGAGGTGGAAGTGGCGCTGTCCTTTGGCTTGGAGGTCGTTAAGTTCTTCCCGGCGGAGGCGGCGGGCGGCCTGCCGATGATCAAGGCCATGTCGGCTCCTTACGGTAAGCTGAAGTTCATGCCGACCGGCGGTATCAGTGCGAAGAACCTCAACGAGTATCTGTCCTTCTCGAAGATCCTGGCCTGCGGCGGTAGCTGGATGGTGACGGCGGATCTTATCAACGACGGGAAGTTCGACGAGATCGAGCGCCTGACCCGTGAAGCGGTGACCACGATGCTCGGCTTCGAGCTGGCACACGTTGGCATCAACGCTGCCGATGCAGGCGAGGCCAACGGCATTGCCAATGCGTTCAGCACCTTGTTTGATATGACGAAGAAGGAGGGCAACAGCTCCACCTTCGTTAACAACATTATCGAAGTGATGAAGACCCCCGGCTACGGCGCTAAGGGTCACATTGCGATCCGCACCAAATTTATCGACCGTGCCGTGCGTTATCTCGAGTCCAAGGGTGTGAAGATGAATCCCGAATCCGCCAAGACCGATGCGAAAGGCGCACTGAAGGCTATTTATCTGCAGGATGAGATCGGCGGCTTCGCTGTGCATCTGGTGCAGGCATAACATAAGGAGGAATACATCATGGCAAAAATCGTAACCTTTGGCGAACTGATGCTTCGTCTGGCCCCCAACGGCTACTATCGTTTCTTCCAGAACGATCAGATGCAGGCTACCTTCGGCGGCGGCGAAGCCAACGTCGCTGTGTCGCTTGCCAACTATGGTATGGATAGCGTGTACGTGACCAAGCTGCCGAAGCATGCGATCGGTCAGGCGGCTGTCAACTCCCTGCGCACGTTCGGCGTGGACACCTCCAAGATCGTCCGTGGCGGCGAGCGTGTGGGTATCTATTATCTGGAAAAGGGCGCTTCGCAGCGTGGTTCGGTCTGCATTTATGACCGTGCGTATTCTGCGATCCAGATGGCGGCTCCCGAGGATTTCGATTGGGATGCTATCTTTGAAGGCGCTGATTGGTTCCACTTCACGGGTATTACCCCTGCACTGGGCGCAAATCTCGTCGAGATCTGCCGTCAGGCGTGTAAGGCGGCAAAAGCCCGTGGCGTGAAGATCTCCTGCGATCTGAACTACCGTGGCAAGCTGTGGACTCGTGACGAGGCACGTGCGGCGATGACCGATCTGTGCCAGTACGTTGACGTCTGCATCTCTAATGAAGAGGACGCCAAGGATGTGTTCGGCATCGAGGCGGAGGGCACCGACATTTACGGCGGTAAGCTCAACCACGAGGGCTATAAGTCGGTGGCGAAGCAGCTCGCTGATAAGTTTGGCTTCGAGAAGGTGGCTATTACGCTCCGTTCCTCCATTTCTGCCAGCGACAACGATTGGGCGGGTAGGCTGTATGACGGCGAGAACTATTGCTTCTCCAAGTCGTATCACCTGCACATCGTCGACCGTGTCGGCGGTGGTGACTCCTTTGGCGGCGGCTTGATCTATGCGCTGCTGAACGGCAAGTCTACGCAGGAAGCGATCGAGTTTGCTGTGGCGGCTTCCGCATTGAAGCACTCCATTGAGGGCGACTACAACCGTGTTGGCGTTGCCGAAGTGGAAAAACTCGCCGGCGGCGACGGCTCCGGTCGTGTGCAACGATAATATCTAAACGCATTACAGCACCGCACAGAGATCTCTGTGCGGTGCTGCTGTTAGATCCGGATGGTTGTGAAAAGTTTTTTTCGGTTTTCAAAAAACAAGGAGTCGCTCAAGCAGCGACTCCTTTTTTATCCTATCGATCACCCAGGGATTTCTTCGTCACCGTGCTCAGCCATCCACGCAAGTGCCGCATCATATGCTTCGTAGTCGAGATCCGCCATTGTGTTGGTATGCAGTACAACACCTTCAGCTTCGCCTGCCAGGATTTTTTGGCGATACCAATCCAATTGCCAGGTGACAGCGGCACCGGTGGCTTGTTTCTCTTCGCCAAAATTATACAGGTAGCAACCGAATAAGCGCCGCTTATTCTCGGTCAGGCGTTTAAACACCTCGTATTTTTCGGGAATCAGCGGAACGTCGCATTCCTTCCAGGTCCACATGATGATACCGTCAAACGGTGCGATATATCGTTTGAAATCCTCGTCTTTGTCAGGATCCAAACCAAATTCATGGGTGTACAGCACCATCCACATATCCAGTGGACGAACAGCGTTGTCGTGCAGTTTTTCGTGGATTGCCCACAGCGCAGCGGGATCGATCTCCTTGTATTTATCATTGCGTTGAAAATCGTCGAAAACGACACGGCCGATGTTCGGAAAATCACCCGCTTCACGAATCAGCGCTTCGATAAGCTCAGGATTCTTCCAGGCGTCCCAGCATTCCCAGCCTACCTCACGCAGGGTGGTGAACGACTTGTTGTATTGTCGACGGTCTAACGTAATACCTACCGGCACCATAAACGTGTTGCGTACTCCTAAATACAGGCACCCCTCCATTGGTGTCATGCGGGATTCTTTTTCATTGCCGAACATGTGATTATAGACACCTTCGGGATGTCCCCATAACCAAAATTTTTCACGCAGTCGCATAAAAGAACTCCTTTCACTCTTGAAATACCGCAAAAAGACGGATAATATATAATTGTAGGTATATTGTATTGACAAAGCACTGCAAATTCAATGGAAATTCAAGTATAAAATATGGAGTTTTTGGTATGGACAGAAAAAGAATGCGTCAAGCGGATCGATTGCGGCTGCAGCTTTTGGATGCAGGGCGTGCCACCGTGGATGAACTGTGGAACGGGTACGTTGCCAATCCGCCGTTTTCGAGGCTCTATTACATTTTCAGTGGTACGGCGCATATCATTGCCGGGGAAGATAAGTTGTCGCTGCAACCGGGGCGGTGGTATCTGCTTCCGGCGGGGTGTTCGTTTGAATACGAGTGCGTCGGTCATATGGATCATATGTACTTTCATTTGAAAGTATCGGATTTTGATGAGGTTGATCTGTTGTCGGTGTGCGCTGCACCGCAGCAAGCGGTATTGCCTCACGAAACGGCGGAGCAGCTGCTGAATGAAGATACGGTTGTGGCAGCATTGCGATTGCGTCACGAGGTGGAGAGAATCTTATTGGAGCTGCCGGCGTTGCGGGAGCTTGCTGTTACTGGTGAGGATTACTCTCCGTGCATATTTGCGGCGCTGCAATACATTAAGCAGAATCTGTCGATGCAATTGACGGTCAATGACATTGCGGCGGCGGCTTCGGTATCTGTCAGTACATTGACCAAGCGATTTCGGAAAGAATTATCCCTGTCGGTTGGGGAATATATTGACCTGATGGTGCTGTTTGAAGTGGAGCGGCGGGTGAAACGTGGGGAAGAGTCCATGCGGGAGATCAGTGAACGCTATGGGTTTTCAGATCAATTCTATTTTTCCAAGCGATTTCGGCAGGCGTTTGGTGTATCGCCACGTGAGTACCGCTACAGAAAATCCCTGTAAGATGCCGTGGGGAAAAGCAGTGATTTCCGGTTGCTTTTTTTGAGGAAATGGTATATAGTAGGGAAGGATAAAACGAAGGAGAGTGTAACGTATGAAGGTATCGTTTTGGAGCCGTATGGCGTGTGTGCTTCTCAGTGTGCTGCTGATCGCTGCTATGGCGACGGCGTGTTCGGAGGAGCCGAAGAAAAACGGTGGTGGCAATTTGGATCCCGACGCCAGCTATTATGCGGATATCGTAATTAAGGATTATGGTAAGATCACCGTGGAGCTGTATCAGAATATGGCGCCGATCACGGTAGAAAACTTTATTAAACTCGCCGAGAGCGGATTTTATGACGGACTGACCTTCCACCGCATCATGAAAAACTTTATGATGCAGGGCGGTGACCCCGGTGGAGACGGGTACAGCGATGACGATCAGGAGACGATCATCGGCGAGTTTTCCAGCAATGGCTACGACAATCCTCTGTCGCACAAGCGTGGCGTGATCTCCATGGCACGCACCGGCGATCCCAACAGCGCCAGCTCGCAGTTCTTTATCATGCACCAGGATAGCCCTCATCTGGACGGCGATTATGCGGCGTTCGGCATGGTTGTTGAGGGTATTGAAGTAGTGGATGCTGTGTGTGAATCGGCACAGCCGGTGGACGGCAATGGCAAGATTCTGCCGAGCCAGCAGCCTGTGATCGAAAGCATCACCATTCGCAAAGAGTAACGTTCAAGCGGCATCGACGGTTTTCGATGCCGCTTGTTTATTTGCTCGACAAAGACTTGCAACCAAACGAGAAATGTGTTACACTATTTGTGTATGCGAAGAAATACCCCCTGATCATTGAAGATGACAGCAAGGAGAATTGGTGTGAAGTGTACTGATAAGTTTTTAGAGATTTATAAGCGTGAGGCGGAAAACGTATCGTTTTGTCCGTATCGAATCTGCCCGCTCGGAGCACACAGTGACCATCAGTTTGGTAAGATAACGGGTCTGGCGATCGACAAGGGTATTCACATTGCTTACGCCGTGAAGCGGAGCGGTATCGTGGAGCTCACGTCGTTACAGTTCGAAAAGCGTGCCCAGTGGCACGTACAATCGGTGGCGGCTGAGAAGGAAAACGACTGGGCGGATTACCTTCGCGGTGCAACGATCGCCCTTTCTGAGCAGCATTCGCTGAAATACGGCTTGTGCGGTGTCATTGAAGGCAGTTTGCCGATCGGCGGCTTGTCCTCGTCAGCGGCGGTGATTTTAGCGTTTTTGTCGGCGTTGTGCAAGGTCAACGGTATCGAGCTGACGCCCCACGAGATGATTATGACGGCGCTGGCGGCGGAAAACAACTACGTTGGCGTGGCGTGCGGAAAGCTGGATCAGTCGTGTGAGGTGTATTCCAAAAAAGATCATTTGCTGTATCTGGATACACTGGACGATACGTACGAGCTGATTCCCACGCATCCGCAGATGAAGCCGTACCGCATTGCGATCTTCTTCTCCGGCGTAGAGCGCACGCTGGCAGGCAGCAAGTTCAATATGCGTGTTGATGAATGCCGTGCGGCGGCGTATTCGCTGATGGCGTTCAGCGGCATGGAATACGGCAAGTTCCCCGAGGCGGCGTTGCGTCATGTGCCGGTTGAGGTGTACCACAAGTACAAGGATCGTTTGCCGGAAAACTTTGCCAAGCGCGCAGAGCATTACTATACCGAGTATGACCGTGTACAGCGTGGTGCCGAAGCGTGGCGCCGAGGTGATCTGGAGGAGTACGGTCGGCTGTCATTTGAAAGCGGTCGATCCTCTATTGAGAGCTGGGAGACCGGCTCCGATGAGTTGAAAACGCTGTATGAAATCATGACCCGTACCGACGGCATTTACGGCGGTCGCTTCTCTGGTGCCGGGTTTAAGGGTTGCTGTATGGCGCTGATTGACCCGTCGTTTGAAGCGTCGATCACGGAGGCGGTGACACGGGATTATTTGAAAGCTTTTCCCGAGCTGAAGGATAAGTTCTCGGTGCATATGTGTGAAAGTGCGGATGGTATTTTATGAAATGTTTGATTTTGGCGGCCGGTTATGCAACACGGCTGTACCCGTTGACGGAAAATTTCCCCAAGCCGCTTCTGGAGGTGCAGGGAAAACCGATTTTGGATTGGCTGATCGATGATATCGACACGCTTGGCGCAGTGGATGAGTATGTGGTGATCTCCAATCATAAGTTTGCGCATCATTTCGATACGTGGGCTGCCAATAAGCAGCAAAAGATCACGGTTGTCGATGACGGAACCTCCAGCAACGAGACTCGTCTCGGTGCGGTGAAGGATATCCAGTTCGCTATCGATACGCTGCAACTGGATGACGATATGCTGGTCATTGCCGGTGACAATCTGCTGGATTTCAGCCTGACGAAGTTTATAGCGTATGCGCAGCGTAAGCAGGCATCCTGTATCATGCGGTATTATGAGCCGTCTGAGAAAAAGCTGCTCAAATGTGGTGTCGTCACGGTGGATGCAGACGATCGCATCACCGAAATGACGGAAAAATCACCGACGCCCGCAACGCACTGGTGCTGCCCGCCGTTTTATTTCTACACCCGTGAGGATGCCAAGCTGGTAGAAGCCGGTATTCGGGCGGGATGCGGCACGGATGCGCCGGGCAGTTATATCGCCTGGTTGTGTAAGCAAACGGCGGTGTACGCTATGGAAATGCCGGGAGCACGGTACGACATCGGCAATTTGGAAAGCTATGAGGCTGTGCAACAGTCTTACACCGGGATCCGATAACACGATTTAATCAGAAAGGAGCGGGGAATATGTCCATACAAACCGAACGGCTGTTTTTGGCGCTTCTTCGCTCTGAGATCACAGGGACGCCACCGGATAAGCACGTGGTCGGCGAGTTGACCGCTGAGGCGTTGCCTGCGCTGTACACATTGGCGCAGCGACACGATCTGGCGCATATGCTGACCGGTGCTTTGGACAAGCTGGGTCTGCTTGGTGAGGACGAGGTGTCTCAAAAATTCAAAAAAGCACGGTATGCGGCGGTATATCGCTATGAGCAGCTGCGTTACGAGCTGCAGGCGGCTTGCGGCGCACTGGATGCGGCGAAGATCTCGTATATTCCGCTGAAAGGCGCTGTGATACGGGCATGGTATCCCGAGCCGTGGATGCGTACGAGCTGTGACATTGATATTCTGGTGCATCCGCAGGACCTGGAGCGGGCATCGACGGTATTTGTCGAGCAGTTGGGCTATCAGAAAGGCATAGAAGGTTCTCATGATGTGGCACTGTTTGCGCCGGGCGGGCTCCATGTGGAGCTGCACCACGAAACGGTCGAGGAAAATCGGGCGGCTCGTGCGGCGGAAGTGCTGTGCGATGTGTGGGAAGACGCTTCGACTGAGAACGGTACGCTGTACCGTATGAGCGATGCGATGTTTTACTTTTACCACGTTGCGCATATGGCAAAGCATATAGAAACCGGTGGCTGCGGTGTACGCACCTTTATGGACGTATGGGTGCTGCAGCATCGTGTTTCCGCCGATACGGCGGGACGATCTCGCCTTCTTAAGCAGGGAGGACTTTCCCGCTTTGCCGAAACGGTAGAGCGATTGTCGGAACACTGGTTTTCCGAGGGCGTAGCAGACGATCTTTGCCTGGCGCTGGAAGCATTTATTTTGTACGGTGGTGCCTACGGAAACGTAGAGACGCACACGGCGGTTCAGCAAAACCGCAAAGGTGGACGGTTTGCGTATTTGTTCGGATTGATATTCCCACGGTATCGCTATCTAAAGTATCAATACCCGATCTTGCAGCGCAGAGCGTGGTTGTATCCGTTCTGTTTGGTACATCGGCTGGGAAGTAAGCTGTTTGGCAAAAGCAGAAAACGAACCGCAAAAAAATGGAAGCAAGTGAATGCGGTAAGCGGTGCACAGCGTGGAGCGGCCGCACAGCTCTTGTACGGATTGGGTCTTAGCGAGAAGGAAACGCTATAATTAAGGAGTGTATATAATATGAAACACGAGATGAAGCACGACAAAAAGAATCGTCCGATGTCCTCGGATCCGCAGTCGATTTTGAACACTAATAGTGCCCGTATGTCGACGGAGCCGTTGGAAGACGAGATTCGGGAAAACGACCCGGCACGAAAGAGCGCTATTGTCAGCACGATCGTGATTTTGTGCGTGATTGTGGCGATCATAGCGGCCGTCGTCCTTGCTGCGGTGTTGTCTCCGACTGAGGAGACTGAGGATACGCCGAAGGAGGATCCGAAGGACGTCGCTGCGGATACGATCTATATCAATGGTGACGAGCCGGAGCTGTTGGCGCACCGTGTGACCTGGTCAGGAATTCAGGCGTGCTACAGCAATGAGAACGGTATGTACATTACCATGAATTTTGCCAACGGCCACGAAGTGGCTGTTCCGGTGACGGAAATCAACGTTTGGCTCAAGCGTGGTGATGAACTGATCGCTTCCGGCCGGGTGCGTAACATCGTGGATCTGGTGATTCCGGCGGTTGGGGATGTAGACTATCAGTTCTATCTGGATCCCAGTTTGGTCAAGATTACTGATCTCGAGGAAGACATTGACGTTACATGGGAGTTTGAGATCACCTGCGAGGTGGATGAAGAAGCGCAGCAGGTTGCTCTTGAAAAGCGGGACGATGCGTTGTCGATCAAAGGTGAGGAGCCGACGGTTAAGGCAAACGAGGTAACCTATGCAGTGACGGAAGCGTATCATACCAACGAGGGCGGCATGTACGTTACGCTGGGCTTCGCTAACGGCACGGATACCGTCGTGGACGTGAAGGAGCTCGCCGTAAAGCTCTATACGTCGATTTCGGAGCTGGAGGAGAAGCTTCTGGTGGCAGACGATGTCTTCTTGGTTGAAAACGGGAAGATTCTCGTTGGCAAAACCCAGAATTATACGATCTATTTTGATCCCGATACGATGGACGGCACGATCTTGAAGGATACGGATCCGGTGGAATGGGAGATCGAATATAAGGCGGAGTGAGGACTGTCATGGAAAAACCGCGTCGCACAAAACAAAAGCAGTTGCTTTTGGATATTTTAAACGATCACGCACCGCTGACGGCGATGCAGCTATATGCGATGGCGGTCGACCGTTGCCCCACGCTCGCCAAATCCACGGTATATCGCAATCTGGAAACAATGGTACAGCGCGGAGAACTGTGCCGTGGGTTTTTAGAAAACGGTGAAAGCTTTTTCAGTCTGGCAGGGTCGGAGCATCACCACTATATGATCTGCAGGGATTGTAACCGTATGCAGGATCTTCCGATTTGTCCAATGGAAAGTCTGCGAGGTGTTACGGCAGGTTCGGATTTTGTGGCGACGGATCACGTTGTACAAATCTACGGTTATTGCGGGGACTGTGCTTCCAAGCGTAATATATAGGCAAAAACAACAGCTTTTGCGCAAGCAAGAGCTGTTTTTCTGTATGTTTGGTAGGTTTCGAAAAAAAATCAAAAAAACCGTCAAAAAAGTGTTGACAAAGGGGTAATGGAGTGGTATGATAGCAAAGCTGTCTCGGAAGGGGACAGCGTGGGACCTTGAAAATTAAACAATGCAAAGAACGAAATTAACTACCCGTTAATTTACACGGAAGAAGAAATCCGGGCGATCGAGAAGATTGCCAAACAGAGAACGCGCAAGCGTAAGAAGAGCTAAGACGCTCTGGG
>JAZQSX010000003.1:0-12939 GCA_045630285.1 Acutalibacteraceae bacterium
CCGCTTGGCCTCCGACTTCTTGTTGTCCTAGTGGGTGTTGTGTCAGATTATTATGCCAGTCTGTAGTGCTGCTCTGATCTGCCTTTTTTCCTCCTCGTTCGCGGTGATAGCTGCCACGTTGGGATTGATAAATCTGCATAGCCCTCGGCAGCTGCTGATCTGTACCTCCTTGGCTGCTGGGTTGGCTGCTGTGCTGCTGTAGTTGGTGGGTTTTTCGTACTTCGGGAATCTGATCTGAATATATGCAGTTTGTGCTGATCCGAAGGACGCAAATCCTCGCCCTCCTGCCAGTGCCGGCGCTCCAATGCCGGGACGTGTTGCCATCTGTGCAGCCTGCTCCGCTCCTTTTAACCCTACCTCCAACGTGCTGGCTGCTGCTATGCCGATACCTGCACCAACGTCTCCAGCTGCTGCTATCATTGCTCCCTGGGCTACTCCTCCGGCTCCTGCCGTGAGTATGCCTGCAACGTTGAGTATATCAGATCCGAGACGTGCAGCAATAGCAGCAGCAGATCCGCCAGAGAGTGGAACGTCGGCGCCTATCTGCCCATTGATTGCTGCTATCTGATAGTGCTCTCCGTCCCATGTATCTATATCCGCGTAAGCTGTACAAGCTCCCGTTGCGAAATCCACTGCATACTCTATTGAGATCGTGCCACCGAGGACGTCCGCCGGCTCTAATTGTACTGTGCCACAATACGGTATATACATTGTGATCTCAATGTTTTTGCAATCTCTAAAATCTCCAAAATAAAACGGAAGTTTAACCTTGCCGGCATCTATGTAAGCTGCATATGAATTTATGGCAAATAGATCCGAGGTGAAATGCATCGGTATAAATCCAGTACCGATATACATATCCTGTCCCATGTTTGTATGCCCTGGGATATTTACGAGTGAAAAAGGATAAACACGAAGAGATATAAAATAGTTGAGGATCTCCGAGACGTTTATAGATCCGGTGGTAGTCAGGCTAAATAATAGATTTTGCCAAAAGTCCTGTTCGAAGAATGACGCCCACAGGATCTGTCCAAGCTGCGTGATCTGTGTTGCTGTCATTGTGTACTGTGTAACAAATCCCAAGGTACTGCCTACGCTGAGATCGTCCGGTCTGTATATATCGTCTCCGCTATTTTCCTTGTCCGGTACTCCCTCCGGATCTGGACGCTCGTCTCCTCCTCCTCCCTCTGGTATATCTTCCTCTGTAAATGTATCCTCTGTGATTTTGTGCCCTAACTTTTGCCAGATCCTGAGCTGCTGATCTAATGATGCATCAGTCCCGTGCATCTTAGTCCCTGTTGGCTTGTTCTCTGGTGTAAATTTTGCTGTTGCTATAGAATATGTGTATCCATTAACCGCTACTTGTACTGTGTTTTGTTTGTTCTGGAGATACCACGCTGTTTTGATTTGGTTTATGTTCCACCTTTGAGCTATAGCAAAAATGGGATTTGATGAGGATCCGCCAATATACTTGAATGTCAAGCCTTTATAGATAAAATAATTATTATAATTCAGTAAGCCGAAAATCCATTGAAAGAAATCTGACTCGATCTCTATATCTGGATGTGCTAAACCGGTGTACCCTTTTCCATCGGATCTATCCCAATAATCAACCGTATATGCTCCATATGTTCCAGATCCAGAAGGTGCTCCGCTGTTGTATGCCCATAACCATTTTACACCTTTTCCATTAGCTGACAGCTCTATGCAAGCATTTGATGATGCGTATTGTGCAGTCCCTTCCATGCTCGACGCTGACACATATGCATATGCATCTCCGACTTTGAAAACTAAACACTTGTCAATTCTCATGCATGGAGAATATTGATTTACTTCTGATCCATCGTAAAATGTTTTACTTGGTGTAAACCAAAATGATTGTATATAAATCAAAAGGGTCTTGTCTGCGTGTGATCCCTGTCCTGGTATTTCAAATCTATTTGTATCTGCATTAAAATCAGTTATGCCTAACTGATAGTCATCTCCATCAATTGTTATTGATATTTTTGTAGATCCATCTAGCCAATCTTCTAGTTTATCTGCTGCGATTGATTTCCAAATACCATTACCTATATAATCAGATCCAGTGATAAAGCTCCAATTTTCATGTCCACTAATCGGATTATCCTGCATTACCTCCAAATACATACCAAGATCGTTGTATTCTGTTAGCTTTGCCATTTCGATATCGTTAAACAAATATGGTAAACTAATATTAGCAGCCGGCAGCCATTGAGCTGCATAATTACTATAAATTCTGTATCCGTGCGGTCCAAGCGTAGAATTATGGCACCCGTAAAACCATCCAGTTTTTGCTTTAACAGAGTCCAATTTCAATGATTGTCCTGTTGTTGTATCCCCTGATACTTCAATCGACTTATAATTAAAGCCAGAAGTCTCCGGATCTACAAACCCCATAAGATAGGCGCTTACTGCATTATTCCCTTGACTTGGTGTGCTCCCGCCGGTAAACTGTGCAATCTTAACGCCTGTAGGTATATAGCTTGTACTGTAATCAGGATATAACGATCCTACTATCATACTACTCTCCCCCCTCCGGCATCTGGTGTTCTGTGCCTCCGAGGACGGTCAGCACATAGACTCTATCAACTGCATAATTGGCTCTAAAAGGCGTCCGATCAAACTCCATTGTAATGCACTGCCGTCTGAGCTCCGTCGGCACGCTGCTATCTGCCAGATACTTGGCTCTGTCGCTCTCCTGCTCCGTGCGATCCAAATAGGCGTAAAGGCTGCCGATCTGTGCAGCGTTGGACGTCAGGACATCCTCCCGGCATCTGATCGAGACACGTCCTCCGGGCATGGTGATCAGATCGTCTATAAAATAGTAACGTCCCCACCCCTCACAATGCAAGTAATTGCAGTTTGCTAGATCTACCAGAGAAGCCGATACAATAAAATCCGGGCTCATAACGCTGCAATTATCTTTTATAGTTGCTGTAAATGGTGTTGGACTGCTGCTATTAAAATTTGAGCTCTTGTCTAGCTTTCTGGGGTCTTCCGTCGTATATCCTACTTGTATAGTTAAAGGCATAAAATCACCCCTTTTATGCTTGCAGCGTCCCCGATCGGAGACGCTGCCATCGTATTTATTTTACTGTGAGTATCAATCTCCAGTGCCACAGATCAGGATCACGCCGTTTTCGGTGAGATCGTTAAGACAGTTAGTGTCACACTTGTAAAAGTTGTTGTAATACTCGCCGTTCGCGTTGTAGGCACTTGTAACGCGCATATCTGTGTTATTAACTGCTATTGCATCATCATCGTGGAGGATTCCAATGATCCACGGCTGAGATACTGTAGTAGGCGGATCAAGAGCGTCGATAGTTACATCAATAGATGTCCGCGCCTCATAACTCTCCGGCAGCGACGGACGGCTCGAAGCCTGCCAAAAAGGTACAGTCTCATAAGATCCGAATTTTGTCAGGTCGTCGTGATATGTGTCCGCCATCATAAAGATCTCGGTTGCTCTGCCGTAGAGGGAATTAAGCACTACATGGAGACGATCCGCCGGCGTGCTCTTTGTGTACCCGGTTGCGCCCATATTAAAAGCATGAGATTTAACCTTGAGCATATCCTTAATGTCGAGGACAGTGAACGCTAGGAAACGCAAAAACTTATCATCAACAAAAGCATATTCAGCTGTGAGAGACTGATTATAGAGACGATTATAATTTGCAAGTACATCAATAACGCCGTTGTTTCCGTTGATCTTGTTCGCCATAAAGTTATTGTAAGTACGCATTACAAGGTTGTCGATATTATACCGGCGACTGCTGTCGATCGTGCTCTCGATCATATTGAAAAATGCACCTGCCTGTGCTGCGTCTTTCAAAGCGCTCTTTGCCTGACGCTCGGCAAAACTACATTCGATCTGCCAAGCCTCACGCTTGTTATAAAATTTTTGAGTTACTTCCGGCGGATTATACTCAAACTGGTTGACAGTCTGACCCGGCGTCAGCGCCCAAGACGGATTATCAACTGCCTCGAAGTCCTTTGTCTGTGCCTTTGCCATAATGCTGCCATACTCCCAATCAGACTTTAAAACGCTGGGAGCATATCCAGTATAGGGACGGTCTACAAAAACCATCTTGCCGATCTGGTCGATCATGTTTTTTACATAGTTATCTTTCCATGCGCTGTTAAACACGGTAGTACCCAAATCTACCACATTAGATAGATCCTCGTTTACCGTCACATCAGTTAAGCCTGTTGTCTGTGTGTACGCTGTATTAAGCAGCGTTGCGATCTGTGTCACTGTCATATGTATCTACCTCCATACTTGCATAAAAAGTTTTTTGGCAATGTCTGTTTTGATCATCTGCCAAAGTGTATTTACTGCCTCTATCCCCTCGATCTGCTCCGCTAGGGTCTTACCGTCGCTGCCGATCGTGGTGATCGTTGTGGTGTCTGTGCCGGTCTCCGAGGTCGAGCTGTTGGCGCTGCTGGTACTGATCGACTCATCAGGGTTGCCTGTAAAACTTGTAGATATTGTCTTATTCCCCTTGTATAGAGTCTCATCCTTGTACGCCTCGGTGAGTCCCGGATTATCATAAGGATTTACCTTGTGGGTCTTATCCATCCCGTAAGAGTTTGGCGTCTCGGTCTGGGTCTCGGTCTGCTTACGCTGCATAGTGGTCTTTCCGTTGGCGCTGCCGTGTGTGCTGGTCGTCAGCTGTGGCGTCCTCAGTCTGGTCTCCGTCTTGGTCGCCGTGTACATCTGTTTAGCTAGGTTGTATTTTTTGGCGTCGAGCAAGATCATCTTAAAGATCCGATTGATATCCGTCTCAGCTGTAAAGTAGCACAAGGCGTCAGCGTATGACCAATTAAAGTCGTTGATCAGATCATCCATACCCTCTGTGCTCGTATCAAATCCGAGCGAATACAAAAAATTTGCAATCTGTCCGAAAGGATTATCCTGTAGAGTCGGATACACGTCCGCCCATCTCGTCAGGGTCAGATCCTGCACTAACATTCGGATCACCTCCCTCTACTGCATCGATCTGGACATTGACCTCAGCCTCGTCCTCTGCTTGGATCTCTATCTTGATTTCGGGCATTGCTGCCGGCTCTGGATCCGGCTCGGTGTCCTCGGTCAGGTCGTCGTCCTGCTCCTCTGGATCCTCCTCGGTCTGATCGTCAGGCTCCTCCGCTGCCGGCTCTGGATCCGGATCAGTGTCCTCGGTCTGATCCTCGGTCAGGTCGTCGTCCTGCTCCTCTGGATCTTCGTCGGTCTGATCGTCGTCGTCCTCAGTCTGATCCTCAGCTGCTGCCGGATCGGTGTCCTCGGTCTGATCGTCTGGCTCCTCTGCTGCCGGATCTTCCGGCGCCTCGTCTAGGACTGCCTTTAAATCTTTGATGATCCTCCGGATCTCCGCGCTGTCATAATACTCAAACGGATCCTCAATATCTTCCGGCTCCTCTGGATCCAGATCAGTCTCCGGATTGTCCTTAATCTGATCGTCCTTTTCGTGGGCTCGCTGCACTATCGGATTTAGCTCTGCTCTGATCTGCGTACCAAATAGAGCGTTGACTCGATCGAGTCCCTCCTGGATCGTGTGCAAAATATCATCGATATTTAATGCAGATATCTCCTCATTGTCGTTGATCTCGTCAGTGATCAGCCTCTCCTTTTTCATGTTGTCGTGGGTTTGAAGCCCTAAACTCTCGTAAAAATGGGAATAGATATACTGGCGCATCTCGATCAGCTGCACTATATCCGAGGTGCTTGTTCGCTGCGTCATTGGGATCCCAACGAGATCCGATACAAGGGACTTTTGAGCCACGACAAAAGGCTCGCCCTTATACATAGCCTTTATAGCTATGGTCGCCGAGTTTGCTGTCTGCGCATCGTCGGCGCCGATCATATTACATAGACGGGTGTTTTTTTGTGCGCAGTTGATCGAGATATCATTATCTGCTAGGAGCGTCGCAGTCCGGGCGATCAGGGCAAACAGTCCGCCACGACCAAAGATCTTATACTTATCCGGCTCCGTGCAGTAGACGATCTCACAGTCCACTCCGGGCGTTAGGTTGTACGACTTTTTAAGTGCGGGATTTGCGACTAAAACGCGCCGATTTTGGTAGTAAAACGTTTGGTTTTCCGCTTTGTTTCCGTTCATTGCTACCAGATCACCCTCGTGGAGAGGGATCACCTCGGACTGATATCCATCGCCGATATCCTCTTGCAGCTTAAAAAATACCGATTTGCCATTGACGAGGATCAGATATTTTAAAAATGTTTCTTCGATCGTTTCCGGCAGATCATTGAGTAAGATCAGACGCATCGAGATATAGAGCAGCTGATCGAAGTAGTGCCTATAGAGTGTATCAAAATCCATGCTGAAACTGATCACCCCAAAAGGGGGATCAAGATTTGAGTACTCTATTCTTGGTAAGCTCTGCCCCATCTGCCTCCCTCCTCTCCTGTAAGCACTTGTATACGTGCAGCGTAGCCAAGCAGTCACCAAGCGAATTGTGCGCCGGTGCTGCACTCCAGTCAAATCCAAAGTATGCAGCAGCCTCTGTCAGTTTAACCCAGCGCTCTATCTGCATAAACTGCTTAAACTCTGCCATAACGTCTATGATCTTGGTGGTCACATCTGGAATTATGCCGGCGCAGTAATCCAAAAATCCAATATCAAAAGGCGTATTATATCCGATTATAGTATCCGCGCTCTGGATGATCCGCCGAAGATCGTCGGAGACGTCGCCGATATATGGAGCGTGCTGCACCATTTCCGGGCTGATATGATTTACTGCCATAGCCTCCTCCCAGCTGGATGCAAAGATCGGGTGGATCAGGCTATCAAATATAGTGCTGCCATCGTCTCCGATGATCGAGACTTGTAGAAGCTCGTCACCGAGCTCCGGATGTAGTCCGGTCGTCTCCGTATCTAAAACTATTATCATTGATCTTCACCTCCATTTTCTTCCTGGAGTAAGTCAATACTACGATATGTAACACGGTTTGGTTTAGCCTCTTTATTTTTCCATTCAGACGCGCCTTGCATCCCTACAAATTTACCTTGCCATCTTAGAATGTCGGATACCATCCTCAGATCTTTTATAAAATCTTTATTTGAGTTGAGTAAATCCATTATAGCAATATCAAATAGTGTGTTGTCTGTTGGCGTGACGTTTAGAACGTATAACTCTAGTACTTCTTTAAATCGTGTTGCCTCTTTGATCATATCATGAAAATCGCTGCTCATTTTATCACTGTATTCTATCATTAAATCGCCACCTTTGCTGTACTGGATAATGCGGACTTGATCCAACTCGCGATTACCTCGCCTGTCTCGTTGTCCGCGAAAAAGGTTTTTCGCTGCCGGCAGAGGTCGAAGATCAGCTTTTGTGCTCGCGTAGAGCCGGCACGGAGATCAATCTGGTGTAAGGGGTTGCTGTCTTCGTGGTCCTCCATGTATATGATCGTTTCGTCTGGCTTCTTGATAGGCGTTGTCTTTGCATGCCAAAAAATGATAGGGTATTGCTTATAGTTGTAGATATCGCCTTGGATCGTCTTGCCGTCGTAGATCACAAAAAAGGTTAAGATGATCGGATAGTCGTCCATCCTGTCCGGCGCGTGCCGGTACATTGCTATCTCCCAGCTGCCTTTTGTGATCATATCGAGCTGCGGATTATCGAAAGCAAAATACTTTGATACTTTGCTCGTTGCCTTGCTGGGGCTGCAATACTCCACCGCGATCTTAGTCCCAGACTTGCCCATCGTGTACACGTCTATAGATCCCTGCTCTTGGGACTGTATCCGATACAGTCCCATATCTCGAAAGTAGGGGCAATGCTTACTAACCGTATTAGCCAGCATATAGATAATGACGCCGGGACGGTCACGGAGCACGCTGGAAAGCAAATTCTGAAACTTAACAAACTCGTTAGCCAAGTAAAAAGTACGTGTGATAAACTCATCAAAGAGGACACAATAGATCTCACCTGGATCTGTGCCCTTGGTCGTCTCTACCGTGCTAATTGCGTAAGTAATGCAAAACGGATTAAGATCCTGTGCGGTCTTAACATACTTCCCGGTGTCGGTCGTGTCGTATCGTGCCAAGTAAAACTTATGTTGACGGTATACAATCGCGTTATACTTGTGCTCGGTCTTCTGCTCGATCCAATCCCTGTGCGGAGTAAACAATCCTTCTATGTTCATGGGTCGGATCATTTCCTCCATGCGCCGGATATATACAGACGGTTTACCGGTCTCCAGGTACTTCTCCAAGATTTTCCGGCAAGCTCCGTAAGTCTTGCCGTTGGATCTCTGTCCGATGATCAGGCGATAGGTTGCGCCGGTTTTGTCGATCTTACTAAAACTATAGTACTTACTCGGCATCAGGATCAGCCTCCTCAGCCAGAGGATCCAGGAGATCCTCGTAGAGATCCTCGTAGAGATCATAGCAGTCTGCATTTTTTGTGCAGCGCTCGCACATTGTACAGTTAGACGGGCTATAGTTTTTGCACGTCATCTCATCCGTGCATCCGTAAACTCTCATGATTATACTTACCTCCAGTATATCACAAATTATCATAATTGTCAACAGTAATAATTTTATTGTAAAGCATTTCGGGAGTAATATCCATAAGAGGGTAAGCAGCATCCACAATTATATCTTTCTCGCCTTCGCAAAAATCATTTTGCCAAACACGAGAACCATCATTTTGAATTTCTAAAATTTCGGTTGTTTGTCTATACTCTTTTTCCCAGCTATATTTAAGTCTCATGCAGACAATGTAATCATCTCCGATCAACTGCTGATTTTCAAACTCTTCAATAGTCATCAGATCCACCTCCTACCGTTCCAAACTTAGCAGCCATCATCAGGACGCGATCCTCGTCACAGTCCTCCAGCATCTCCAGCAGATCCTTATCCGCCTTAAAGCCTTTTTGCTGTAGCAGCACATAGGATCTAATCTTGATCGTGATGGTCTGACCGTTGCAGTCCGTCACCTCCTGCGGATTCAGCTCTCCCCCATAGATAGACTCTACCAGTCCGGACTCCTCCGGCTGTACGTGCATATCGTAGTCAAAAGCCTCCATTTTGTCGTAGAGCGTCTCGAACTTATCGAAGTAGCAGCGCTCGATCCCCTGCTCGTCCGGCTTTGGTTGAGATAGTCCGGATATGTGATATCTAAACTCACCCTTCGGCGTGATCCAAGCATAGCTTTTTTGCCCGATCGTCTTGAAATAATCATAGTGTGTTTGCTCAAACTCGCCTAAACCATCGAGCAGACTAAAATCTAAACGTTTACGCTCGCAGAACTTACGCACGCGCTCCTTGACTTTTGCATTATACTGTGCTATAATGGTAGTGTCTAAATCAAACCCCTTTATACTGTCTGTGTCGCAGTATAGGATCCTATGATTATATTTAGACTTCCCACTATCCTCCTTGTCCAGGCAGAGGGCACTAAATAGCGTCAGCAGCTCATAACGTGCCCAGCTCGCCACCCATACACCCCACTGATATAATACTGGTGCAAACTGCGTTTTTTTGATGTTGATCCTGTTGGCTTTGTCGATCGTCACGGATCCATCAACAAAAACGTAGTTTGTTTTTACTGGGTCTTGCACAAAAATCCCGTAAATGCGATTTAAAAACGACTTGATCAGATCATAGGCTGCTTGCTCTTCTGCCGTCGGCTCTCGCTGCTCCTTGATCTTCTTTACTGTGATCTTGGCTGCTCTCTTACGAGTATAGAGATCTACACAGCTATTTGTGATATAGTCAGGTAAAACTCCGTAATGCGTGCCCATGATAGCCTTGATCTTGATCCTTGCGATATTGTAATATTTAAAGAGTAAATAAAAGTCTACGTCTGTCAGTGTCGCCTCGATCCGTCCAGCCTGTGCCATCTTTTTAGTCACCATGCTCCGACGGTCTGCCAGGGGAGCCTCGATATAGTTTTTTGAGTACACCGGCAAAAATGCCACGTCGTCCAGCTTTGCCTCGACGTCCTCAGCCACGAACGTGATCAGCATCGCCATATCTTGATAGATTCCTCTGTGCTTTTTGAGATCCTCCAGCTGCTCCCGATCCTTTGGAACCGGAAGAGGCGCGAAGCGATCACGCGGATACTTGTGCAGTAAGATCTGTGCTATATAGTGACTGTCCGCATCATAGTCCTCAACGTCCGGAAGCATTTGCCCTTTGTACATCGTGGTACAATAATTAAAACCTCCGAAAAATGCTACTCGCAACATTTTGAGTAGTGTCTGATCCTGCGGATCGTCCGGCTTTAGCTGCCGTTTACGTACTTTCCACATCATCAACTTACTTTTGCTGTCATGCTGCACCATCTGATCATAGATCAGACGCTTTACTCTTTGTGTAGCCGTCAGGGGGATCCGTCCAACTCCTCCATACTGCTCTGCTTGCTTGGTGTAGTACCGGATCAGGATCTCGACGTCTGTGCAGATATAGTCTATCTCAAACTCGTCCAGCTCGGTCTCACTGTGTCTGATCTTGGCGTAGTCATACCCGGAGATCTTTGGGATCCCGATCTCCTCCCCCATTGCCTCCAGGGACTTCTCCGAGTAATTGTATGAGTCGTGATACTCGAAGCAATCAAAAACAGTACACAGCAGCACCTCATAGCGCGATTTTGCTATGATTGATCCGTCCACCGGCACCTCTCGGCAGAAAAATCCAAAGTCAAACTTTAAGTTATGATCGAATACAATCAGTTTAAACTCAACGTTTAAATGAAGCGCTGCTTTCAGATTTGCCAGAAACTCGCGGAAATCTGCCCACGTCCGTCCGTATACGATCTGATCACCTACTCCGAACTGCCATACATACATAAACGCAAACAAATCATGATAGTTTGTTGACTCCAGGTCAAAGCCGGCGATCAGATCACAGTACTTGTGATCTCTCCTATAGCTCGCCGTCGTGGTCGGCAGTCGCTTATAGTCAAACTCAGTCCAGGGTACTCTCCGAAAACTCATGCACATCACCTCAAATCTATTAATTCCTCGTCGTCGTCCGTCCAAAGGTCTTCGACTTCCAGCTCTCCAGACTGCTCCACAAACGACTCGATCAGATCCTCGATCTCCTGATCCAGATCGTCGCGTGCCTGCTCCTGGTTGTCGCTTTCCTCCAGATCATCATATCTTTTATATGCTGCCTCGATATCTCCGAGGATCTGCTGGAGATCCTCCGGATCCATACCGCCCTGCATGGCAGCCTGTACAGCATTATACAAGGATCTATCATAGCCCTTGCCCTGCACATTTTCCGCCATCTCCAAGATATGCCACAACGCCGGCAGAGACTCCGCATACTTGTCCAACTCCTCGGATGATATACCGAGCTGATAAGCGACTCCCTGCTTTTTCTTGGCAGCGTCTTTGAGATCTTTAAATCCTTTCCGGTTTATCTGCTTATTGATTGCCGCTTGTAATGCTTGCAATTCCTTTAGCCCAAACTTAGAAAGGTTTTTAAAACTTGCGTTAAACCCTCCGCCCTTCTTTGTGCCGATCAGCTTTTGAAGCTGCTCAAGCTCCGGGATCACGTTCGAGACTCCTGACAGTCCGGCTCTCTGATACTCGCCCATTAACATATTAGCCTCTTTGAGCGTGCCTTGCAGCATCCGGGCAGCTTGTCCACGCGCCTTGTCTCGTGCTGCTTTCTTGGCTTTTGTCTGCTCTCTCAGCTTGGTCTGTCGCTTTTTCTGGGTCTCGCTCAGGCTCTGATCAGTCGCCTCTTTGATAAATCTCAAGCTCTCCGAGCTGATCGATGGATCCACAAGAGTGAAGTTATATCCGCCGGCGCTCTTACGTTTGCCAGAAAGCGCCTTGCCGATGTTTGACGGATCCACGCCCAGCGCCTTAGCTGCTGCATTGATACTAGGGTATATGATCCCTGTTTGTGGTACAAAAATGTTCGATCGTCTAGCCATCTATGTGCCCTCCATCAGATGCAGCGCCGGAAGATCCGGCGCTGATCCCGTCCGATCTTATGCAGCGATCTCTCTGTAGTAGTCCTCGACGCTGCCAAATGTCTGATAGTACTCCAGGATATCATCCGCCTTGTGGGTGTAGTCCATCACGCCAACCTTGTACAGATACGCCTCCGGATCTCCGTCCGTCGCTCTCATGTGCAGCTCGTCCAGCCAGTCCTCGCAGATCTTCCTTGCTGCCTCTTCGGTGGTAAAATACACCGCCTTGATCAGCTCGCTCTTATACATCAGCTTCGCACAGTATACTCTCATGATCATGCCCTCCTTAAAAGATCAGGATCTCATTAAGATCCTTTATCCGTTTCCGCTTGATTTCTTCCAGCTTTGCCCTCTTGGCGTCCTCGATCTGGCGCTCGGTGAGATCCGGATCGATCTTGACATAGTACTTTCCTTTTACACTGTCCTGCTTTCCGCAGAGGTGTCTGCTCATGCCCGACTTGTCAACGCCGGAAGCACTTGCAGCAGCCGTCACACTCGGATAGATCTCTCCAGTGTTCACGCATAGCACCGTTGCACGTTTTCCCTTCATGCTATCACCTCCTTGGCATATTTCCCCACTCTTATTATAGCACATTTGCGTGATTTAGTCAATACTTTTGAAAAAAAATATTGACAAACGTCCGCAAATGTGCTATACTGTATCCAACTACAGGCACTCTCTCGCAACGCAGCCGGCACGCTGAGGCGCTGCTATTATGGCAGTATCTCGACTATTTGTGCAGCACCCGGCGCGATCTGGTGAGATCCTCGCAGCCATAGCCGGCACGCAGCCGGCTAGATCAGCACCTTGAAAATCAAATCACTAGATCCTCGCGTTTACGTGTTTTTTGTGCAATCGTCACAAATTCGCGTAAAAATTTTCGGCGCGCGCGTTTTTGGCAAAATCCACAACGCACCAACAGATCCAGATCATCCTCGGATGTTGGTGCAATGAGAGGGGGG
>JAZQSX010000004.1:0-1019 GCA_045630285.1 Acutalibacteraceae bacterium
AAAGCCGACAATCAGTTCGCCGGAACGAATGACGGGGGTAAAGGAATCCAGCGTACGCACGATTCCCTGCGCCACCGATTCGGTACGGCTCTTTCTTTCGGCGGCGGCTTCCGACACCCCCAGGGTAAAATACACGTTGCGCTGAACGGCATAGTACTTCAGATAGGATTTTTGATTGACGGCATCTTCACGCAGCGCCGCACACCGATCGGACAAAGGAAACATAGACGCTCTCCTCTCTTCGTAATACAACTGGCTTTCTTTGGCTTGTTTGCGGTATTCGGTGGGAGAACACCCAAATTCTTTCAGAAAGGCTTTGTTGAATCCGCCGATACTGTCATACCCGTACGCCAGTGCCACGTCTGCCACCTTGGCGCCGCTCAATATTTCCAGAGCCGCCAACTGTATGCGACAATGCCGCACGTACTCCACAAACGTACGCCCCGTGTACTGCTTAAAGCAACTGCAAAAATACCAACGGGAATACCCGAACTGCGCCGCTGTATCCGTCGCCGACAGCGGCTCACGGATATGCTCGTGGATGTACTTCAGTATCCGAATCATGCTCCCACCTCCTTTACCACTCTCATTCTACCAAATCCCGTGTCGTATTTCTACTCCATTCTTGCGAAAAAGCGAGGCACACGGAGCGCCTCGCTTTTTTTCATTTGTGCTCTTCCATCAGCAGAGCCGCCAGTTTCATATCTACGTGATCGTCGATATCCACCGAGCAGGCGGCATCCATCACGTAGGCGATACCGCCCTCACCGTAAAAGTGCTTTTTCTCCAGATAGGTTGCAAACTTCGCCATATAGATGGCTCCGTTGGGGCTGTAATACCGTCCCCCTTGCCGACGGTAGTTGGCAAAATCTTCATCAAAGCACCGCAAGCTCAAGTCTTCTCCCACCGGTTTTACCAACGAAGGAGGAAAAGCGGCCTCGCTCACCGACACCAGGCTGTCCGCCTGCTCAAAACGGCTCTCAAACAACGTGGCCGCCTGACGGATATGCTCCGCCGTC
>JAZQSX010000005.1:0-27391 GCA_045630285.1 Acutalibacteraceae bacterium
GGATACCGACCAGGCCTTCGCCGGCGATCATACCGGAGCAGAACAGAATGCCGTTGTTGGTTGCTGCTTTACGTTTCGACTCGTTCTTGATCTTATCCACAAACAAGCGCACGAGACCGCCGACCATAATGCAGGCGTTGAGATGCACGGGCAGGTAGATACCGATCGCGAACGGCAGGACGGGAATGCCGATAATTTCGGCAACCAGCGCCAGGCAGACGCCGATGAAGATAAGACCCCACGGGAGATTGCCCGACATAATGCCTTCGATAACCATCTTCATCAACGTTGCCTGCGGAGCAGCCAGCTCTTCCGAGCCGAAGCCCCAAGCGCCATCCAGCAAATACAGCGTTGCACCGATTGCAAATGCCGAAGCAATAACACCAATAATTTCACCGTACTGCTGCTTCTTCGGCGTGGAACCAAGCAAATAGCCGGTTTTCAGGTCCTGCGACGTGTCGCCGGAAATCGCAGCAACGATGCAAATGATCGAACCGATCGCAATCGCCGCCTGCATACCCGTAGCACCCGCCTCGCCCGTGAACTTAAGGATCAGCGTAGCGATCAGCAGCGTGGCAATCGACATACCGGAGACCGGGTTGTTACTGCTCCCGACGATACCTACCATACGGGAGGACACGGTTGCAAAGAAGAAGCCGAAAATAACAACGATGATAGCACCGATCAGCGACACCGGGATAGCGGGAACCAACCACACAGCAAGCGTCAGCACCAGGATAGCAGTCAAAACAATTGTGATGTTAAGGTCCTGCTCCGTACGTGCCGTGCTGGCCTTAGATGTGAGAGAAATACCCTTGATCGCATCGCGGAAGGTGCGCACGATCAGCGGAAGAGACTTGACGAGGCTGATGATCCCGCCTGCTGCCAGCGCACCGGCGCCAATGTAGCGAACATACGTGCCCCAGATACCGCTGGCACCGTCTGCGGCAAAGATCTCACCGATCGGCACTTCGCCCGGGAACATAATCAGGCTGCTGCCGAAAATCACGATCAGCGGAATCAAAATGACCCAACTGACCAAGCCACCGGCAAACATATAAGACGAAATGCGAGGACCGCAAATGTAACCCACACTCATAACAGCGGGATAGATCTGCGTGCCGATCGCACCGGGATAGGTCTTCTGCGTGCCCTGCAGGGAAACCTCACCGGGAACGAGCTTCAAGCCGTCAATGATAAACTTGAACAGCGCTGCAAAGCCCATACCCTTGAAAACGGTGGAGGCGTTGGAGCCGCCCTCTTCACCGGCGAGCAGCACCTCGGCACAGGCCGTGCCTTCGGGATACGGCAACACACCGTGCTCGCGAACGATAAGAGCATTGCGCAGAGGAACCATAAAGAAGACACCAAGCAAACCGCCGATTAAGGCGATCAGGGTGATCTCAATGATATCTGGTTTCTCCATAACGCCCTCGTTTGCCCACAGGAACAAGGCAGGCATCGTGAAGATCGCACCGGCCGCCAGCGATTCGCCGGCCGAGCCAATGGTTTGCACGATATTGCTCTCCAAAATCGAGTTTTTGCGCATAATCACACGAATCACGCCCATGGAAATACCCGCCGCCGGAATGGACGCCGACACAGTCATACCCACACGAAGGCCTAAATAGGCATTCGCTGCGCCGAAGATCACCGCCAACAACACACCCATAATGATCGACGTAACCGTCAATTCCGGTGTGATCTTACTGGCAGGAACGTACGGCTGGAATTCTTTTTTGCTTTCCATACTGTACACCCTTCCTGATGCATTTGTAAAACCATCATGTTATTTTACCATAGCCAACAGTTTTCGTCAAGTAAAAAGCCGTTTACATTTCAGTAAACGGCTTTGTTTTTCACCATCCGATATAGCGCAGCCACGCAACGAGCAGATCTCCCCAACGGGCAACATGATCTTCAACGGCATCGCTATGTGTTGTGAGTCCCAGCCCGTGTCTTCCGTGCGGGAAAATATGCATCTCCGTTGCAATACCGAAATCACGCAAACGCATAGCGTATTCCAACGAGTTTTTCACACTCACGCCACCGTCCTCGAAGGTGTGCCAGATAAACGCCTCGGGTGTGGTCTCATTGATCAGCAGCGTTGGCGTCAGCGCCTTTCGGGTTTCCGCATCGTTTGACACCTCGTACGGAATGCCGATCAAATTATCGCCTGAGCCAATGTGTGCACACTGTTTATCATACAGATTGATAACGGGATAGCATAAAATCTGCTTGTTTGGGAGAAAGTCCTCCCTATCAATTGCATCGACACCCTCAAAATCGATCGGTGCTGTATACGTCGAAGCCAAAGCCGCCAAATGCCCGCCGGCAGAAGATCCCATCACCGCCACCTTGTGCTTATCGATGCCGAATTTTTCGGCATAATATCGCACGTATCGCACGCCTCGACGGGCATCCAGCAGTGGCAACGGAAAATAAAACGGACTGTGACGGTATTTCACCACAAACGCTGCAACGCCGTTTTCCGCCAAAAACTCGGCGTATCCCCGGCCCTCGTGCTCTGCCAAATGCGTATAGCCGCCACCCGGAAAAATAACGACTGCCGCATTGGAAACAGGTGCATCCGGCTTATAATACGTGATCGTCGGGGCGGCATCGAAGCCTCCGGGGACCGTATCCCACAAGCAATATGTTTCTGTGTACAAAACAAACTCGCCTCCTTCACCATACTGACACAAAAATGATATATAAAAACAACCGAAATGTCAAGCAACCGTTGACTTTGAGCGCAATTTATTCTACAATATGGAAAGAAATTGAGGTGTTGTATATGAATGCAATTCTGAACAAAACCGGTTTTATCTGCGATATGGACGGTGTTATCTACCACGGCAATCGGGTGCTCGACGGTGTTCCTGCGTTCGTCAATTGGATGATCGACAATGGAAAACGGTTCGTTTTTCTGACCAACAGCTCCGAACGCACCCCACACGAGCTGAGCATGAAGCTGGAGCGTATGGGGCTAACGGTAACGGCCGATCATTTCTATACCAGCGCTATGGCAACGGCTGAGTTTCTCAACAGCCAGCGTCCCGGATGCACGGCGTACGTTATCGGCGAGGCGGCACTTACCAAAGCCCTGTACGATCAGCAGATCTATATGAACGACGTCAACCCTGACTACGTCGTTGTCGGCGAAACCCGTACGTATAGCTTTGAAAAGATCGAAAAAGCGATTGAGCTCGTCAACAAAGGCGCTAAGCTCATCGGTACTAACCCCGATATTACCGGCCCTACAGAGCACGGTATTATGCCTGCAACGGGGGCACTGATCGCTCCGATCGAGATCGCCACCGGCAAGAAGGCCTACTTCGTCGGCAAGCCGAACCCCCTGATGCTGCGCCACGGCTTGAAAATGATCGACTGTCACAGCAATGAGATCGCTTTTATCGGCGACCGTATGGATACGGACATTATCGCCGGTATCGAATCCAACGTGGATACCGTACTGGTGCTGTCCGGTGTTACTTCGATCGAGGACATCGACCGTTTCCCCTACCGTCCGAAGTACATTATCAACGGCGTTGGCGATCTGGTGAAGTGATATGCGAAAAGTTGGAATCAATTTACACGCAAAAGCCGGCCTCAGTGACGAAGAATATATCCATCGGATCGCTGCGCTCGGCTTCACCTCCCTGTTCAGCGGCAGCCGCCTTGGCAGTATGGAACGGGCGGCAAAGATCGCTGACCTTTGTGCCGCCAACGGTATTCATTACGAAACGTTGCACGCTCCCTTTGATCACATCAACGATATGTGGCTGGAAGGCGAAGGCGGTGACGCTATGCTCCGCGAATTGACCGCTTGTGTTGACGCATGCGTAATTGCCGGTGTTGATATTGCCGTTGTGCATCTTTCCTCCGGAGATAACGCCCCTTCGATCACAGATCTCGGACGTGCACGCTTTTCATCGCTTGTGGATTACGCTGCCAAAAAAGGTGTGCGTATCGCTTTTGAAAATCAGCGGAAGCTTGCCAATTTATCATGGGCTTTCGAAACGTTCACGGATACCGATACCGTCGGCTTTTGCTGGGACTGCGGTCACGAAAACTGCTTTACACCCGGTCGGGAATATATGCCATTATTCGGTGATCGGCTGATCTGCACCCATATTCACGACAACAGCGGCATATATAACGAGGATCTCCACCTCATCCCGTTTGACGGTACCAATGATTTTGAGCGCATTGCCGGGCAGCTGCGTCGCTCGTCCTTTCAGGGTTCTCTTATGCTGGAGGTCATCGCTTCCGTCACCTCACGGTATGACACCGTATCGGTGGAGGATTATCTGCAAAAAGCGTATACCGCCATCTCACGACTGGCAGCAATGGTTGAATAAACAAAAAACAGCAGTGGACGTCCACTGCTGTTTTTATTATATCAGCTTAATGATTCGATGTATTCTTCCAGCGTCAATCCGCTGTCCTTTAACTCGGCAGCAACCTCTTTGCCGACGTAGCGGTAATGCCACGGCTCATAGATAATGCCGGTAATATCGATCTTATCCTTAGGATACCGCAAAATGAAGCCGTATTCCCAGCAATGAGCCATTAACCATTGCTGCCCCGAAAACGTCTCCTGCTTGGAGTCCAGCGACCAGGAGCGGGTATCGATGATATCCAATGCCAAGCCCAACTGATGTTCACTGGTACCCGGAATCGCTACGCTGGTAGCTGCCTTCTTTTTCGCATCCTCTTCGTTGTAACCTTGGCTCTTCCAGTAATTCACCTTGCGATTGTAGTTCTGCGTTTGACGAGCCATTGTACGATACGAGGAAACAACATACACACGGGCGCCGGAAAGCTTATTGCAATCCGTCATCATCTCAATCAGTGCATCGTAGCAGCTGCGATCAACCTTTTGTCCTTCGTACGCCAAATAGCTGTCATTGATATCCACAAGATCCGGCTCATAACCATCCGGAACATAGTTCCACGGATTAACGACGAGGATCGGAGCACCCGTCGAGGTGAAGAAATGATTCACGCCGTCGATAGTCACCTGACCACGGGCCATGCTCCCGTCTGCGTTCATATAAAACCGCTCATCCTCCGTCTCAAACCAACCGGTATGAGCGGAACCGGAGTCTGTAAAGTAATATCGCTTGCCATCAATATCCTGCCAGCCATACAGCGGAGAGCCGTTTTCGTCCAGATAATAGCGCTTGCCGCCGATCTCCAACCAGCCGGTGGTCATCGCACCGGACTCCGAGAAATAGTACGTCGTACCCTCAACGGTTTGCCAGCCGACGAGCGGCGCACCGTTGACATAATAGCTGCGCACCCCCTCGTTCTCGACCCAACCGTTCTTCGCCACGGGCGTCGACGGTGTACCGTCGGCAGAGGGTGTCCCCGGCTGTGCCGTCTCCGAAGAGCAGCCGACGCACAGCGACAGCAGCATTGCCAAAATCACCAGTAACGCAATTTTTCTCATAAAACATCCGGCCTTTCAAACCTCAAATTGACTGTGCAATAAATCTGTCATCAAACAGAATATAAACCTCACGGAATCCAATATCACGCAAATAATGGCGAGTTTCATCAAAATGAAAATCCAACGAGTCTACGGTGTGACAATCCGAAGACAGGATCACCCGCCCGTCGTGGCGGCAAATCGTATGCAGCAAGTGCTCGCTGGGATGTGGGCAACTCCGCAGTTGTCGAAAGATCACGCCGGTGTTAACCTCAAACAAGCTTCCGCTCTTCAACGCTACTTTCGCATAACGCTCGGCAAGCGCACGGTAAGCAGCATTTTCCAAAAATAACGAGGCATCCAGTTCGTCAAACTTGGTCACCACATCAAAATGCCCGATAATATCCGGGCGGCGCTTGACGATGTAGTCGCAAAAGTAGGAATAATACTCCTCAGAAAACGCTAAAACATCATAATCCCACGCACGTAAGCAGGCCTTGAAATAGGTGTAATCCGAGTCGATCGGATAGTGATGCCCATTTTTTACGGTGTAATGCGAAGAACCGATCAAATACTCAAATTGCGTGCGATCAGCGAGGGCGTGTGCGTCCTCCTCCAGGCCAACATAGATTTGAATCTTGGAGCGATACGCATCCTTCAGACGGCGAATTTCCCGCAGATAGCCAGCCGTGTCCTTCATGCAATAGCGCAAGTCAAACGGCGTGTGACCATGCGAAGAAAATCCGATTGCCGAAAATCCACGTTCCACAGCAGCACGCACGATCTCCTCCGGTGTTTGCTTCCCGTCGCAAAAGGTAGAGTGTACATGATAATTGGCAAGCATCAGCATCACTCACCGTCCCACGTATCTATCAATGTAAGTATAACACAAAAAACGGTATTTGCAATATTTTTTGCACAATTATCCCAGCAAGCCGTCAGTCACCAGCATTGTGCAAAAACCGATCAGCAGCGCATAAGTAGCGCCCCGTTGACTGCCATGTGCGTGAGTTTCCGGGATCATCTCATCGCTGATAACGTACAGCATCGTGCCGCCGGCAAACGCCAACGCAAACGGCAAAATCGCCGCTGAAACGCTGACGGCAAAATACCCGATCAGTGTGCCGATTACCTCAACCAAACCGGTAAACATCGCACAGATAAACGTTTTTCTCGGCGTTACGCCCGCCGCCAGCATCGGACCAATAATGACCATGCCCTCAGGGATGTTCTGCAGCGCGATACCGCCGGCAATGATCAGCGCCTGCGAATCGTTACCGGAGCCAAAACCCACTCCGGCGGCAATACCCTCCGGCAGGTTATGTATGGCAATGGCGGTGACGAACAAAAGCACCTTGCTCAGATTGGCATTCTGATGCGCCTCATCCTCCGTTCCCATTAAGCGATGGAGATGCGGTACCAGCTTATCAATGAGATTCAAGCACAAAGCGCCCGCAAAAATACCGATAACGGTGATGAGCAGGCCCCATTCTCCGCCGCTTTCTACGGACGGCAAAATCAGGCCAAGCACAGCCGCCGCCAGCATAACACCAGCCGCAAATGACAGCACGATATCGGAAAAGCGATGTGATATTTTTTTGAAAGCAAATCCCATCAACGAACCGAACACGGTGGCACCGCCAACGCCCAACGCTGTCAGCAAAACCATTTCCATACGACCACTCCTTAACAAAAAAATCTCCCGCATCACGCCACTACGGTGTCATGCGGGAGATGATCCTGTGCTTACTCTGCGCTGAAGCTATCCTTCCCTACGCCGCACAGCGGGCATTCAAAATCCTCAGGAAGATCTTCAAACTTCGTACCGGCGGCGATACCGTTATCGGGATCGCCGAGCGCCTCATCATAAGTCCAACCACACACATCGCATACGTATTTCATCGTCGTGTCTCCTTTCATTATAACACCAAAGACGGTGCCGTGTAAACCCTTGTTGCCAATTCTTGGTTCAGCATATACAAACTTTTGGGATCCGAGCCAAACAATTCCATTTTGGTGATCAGGTCGTTGGCATTGGTCTCCTCTTCGCCCTGCTCCTTCACGAACCAATCCAGGAACTGCATCGTGCGGAAATCCTTGACGTCGTACGCCGCCGCATAGATGTCGTTGATGAGCGACGTTACGTATTTCTCGTGCTCCAAGCCTGCTTCCAAAACGGCCATATGACTCGCCAGCTCCTTGTCGGGCTTGTCAATAGCTTTCAGCGTTACCTTCTGGTTTTCGTTCTGAAGATAGGTGTAAAACAGCATAGCGTGGTCACGCTCTTCCTGCGCCTGGATCATATACCAGTTGGCAAAGCCATCCAGGCCCTTGTCCTCGAAATAATTCGAAAACTCCAGATACAAATAGGCCGAGTAGAACTCCTTGTTGATCTGATCGTTGAGCAATTCGTGTACTTTTGCGTTCATAATACTTTCCTCCGTTTTTTATAATTCCGCCATCCACAATCCGTGAAGATTGCAATAGGCATAAACAGCAACAGGGGTCTCATTCAGCAAGGCGAAGGACACGGTCGGCTCCGAGCCCCCTGCCAAGCATTTGCGTTGACCGCCACGGTCCGTCTGCAGATACACCCATAAAATACTGTGTTCCTCCGTCATGGGATGTGCAACCGAACCAACACACACCTTGACTGTATCACTCTCACGAGTAACTACAGGAATGTGCTTTTCCGTGCTGGCTTCCACAGTGCCGGGCTCGAGCTGCTTCATTTTCTTGCCGCAGCACATCATCGGCACACCGGCATCGTGGATCATACCAACGATATTCCCACAATGCTCACAGACATAGAACCTGTTTTCCTTCATGGTCGTTCCTCCTGATCGTTAATATAATTCTTCAGCCAACCGTTTCAGCTGATTGGTGCTTTCTTCATTCAAGGCAGACATCACCTTGACCGTTGTTTCAGTATACGTGAGATTTTTGCTGCTTTCCAGCATACTGCGCATCACCTTGGCTGCCATCGGTGCCCAACTGCCGTTTTCGATGAATGCGACCGTATGATTGCTGAAATTACGCTCGGTCAAATGATCAATAAACTCACGCATAAACGGGAAAATCGTGGCATTGTAGGTGGTCGTTGCCAGTACCAGCTTGTTGTATCGGAAAGCATCGGCAACCGCTGCCGATTGATCACAACGGGCTAAATCGTAAATAACAACCGGCTGATCGCTATGTTTTTTCAACAGCTCCTGCAGCATCAGTGCGGCACGCTTGGTGTTTCCGTACACAGACGTATAAGCGATGACCACACCGTTTTCTTCGGGTTGATAGAGTGACCAGGCGTTGTAAAGGTCAAACACTTGCGTCAGGTTTTCGGTTAATGTCGGGCCGTGCAACGGGCAGATTGTCCAGATCTCCAGTTCCGCCGCTTTCTTCAGCAGCATTTGAACCTGGGCTCCGTATTTGGCAACGATGCCGATATAATACCGTCTCGCCTCATCTACCCACAGTTCGTTCGTATCCAATGTGCCAAACTTTCCGAACGCATCGGCGGAAAACAGCACCTTATCGGTGCGATCGTAGGTAACGATCACTTCGGGCCAATGCACCATCGGCGCCGTCAAAAAGACCAACTCGTGACGCCCCAATGATAGGATGTCCTTTTCCCCGACAACGATGCATTGATCCGCAAAGTCTGTGCCGAAGAAGCCTTTCATCATAGTAAACGCCTTAGCAGAGGCGACGATCTTCGCTGTAGGATACGCCTTGACGAAGTTAATAAGATTGGCAGAATGATCGGGCTCCATATGCTGTACGATCAGAAAATCCGGATTTCTGCCGCTAAGAGCCTTTTTCAAGTTGTTCAGCCACTCGTCGGTAAAGCGGGCATCAACCGTATCAAAAACCGCTACCTTCTCATCTAAAATCACATAGGAGTTGTATGACATACCGTTCGGCACGGGATACTGGCCCTCAAACAGATCCAGTTCTCTGTCGTCGACCCCTATGTAAAGAATATCTTCCGCAATAACCATATTCACTACGCCTCAATTATTCTCGGACTTTTCCATCTGTTGTAATCGTTACCACTTGCCAAGGAATAAACTTACCGCTCGCCTGCAACGCCCGTTTTACGGCGTTTTCGAGACCACCGCAGCACGGCACCTCCATTCGTACGATCTTCACGCTTCGAATATTGTTTTCCGCAATAATCTGCGTCAGTTTTTCGGAATAATCACCCTCGTCCAGCTTCGGACAACCGATCAGCGTGATATGATTGCGGATAAACTCGTTATGAAAGTTTCCGTACGCAAACGCCGTACAATCGGCTGCTATCAGCAGATTGGCGTTCTCAAAGTACGGGGCGTTGACGGGAACCAACTTGATCTGGCAAGGCCACTGAGAGAGCTGACTCGACACCACCGCAGATTTCCCGAAAGGAACAGGCGCCTCACGCACGATGGATTTTGTCTGGGTACCCGGACAGCCGCAGGGCAATTTCGTATCGGGCTTTTTGCCCTTCGCCAGTTTAACCGCCCTCTCATCGTATGCCGGTGCCTCACGCTCCTCGAAGGTTATCGCCCCCGTGGGACACGCCGGTAAGCAATCACCCAAGCCGTCGCAATAGTCTTCACGGGTCAGCCTAGCGATGCCGTTTATCATTTCGATTGCACCCTCGTGACACGCTGCAGCACAAGCGCCGCAACCGTTACACTTTGTTTCATCAATTCGTATAATCTTTCGGATCATATATCCACCTTTTTTCAAATCTTTCAGAAGCAGGTTCCGGTTTTGCAGTCCTCGGTGTTCCCGCAACGGTAACACAGCTCATTCGGGCACTGTCCGTTTTGGAAAAATCCGACAATATTTTGAACCGTTGTTTCTGCGATGTTTTCCAATGCCTCCTCCGTTAAAAACGCCTGGTGAGACGTAACGATCACATTCGGCATCGAGATGAGACGAGCCAACGTGTCATCCTCCATGATGTGACCGGAATTATCCTCGAAAAACAAATCCGCCTCTTCCTCATACACATCCAGGCAAGCCGCACCAACTTTACGGGATTTGATACCTGCCAACAAAGCTTCGGCATCGACCAAAGCGCCACGGGACGTATTCAGAATTACCACGCCCCGTTTGCACCGCTCCAACGCCGCATCATCAATGATATGATGCGTTTCCTCCATCAGCGGGCAGTGAAGCGAAATAATGTCACTGTGTTCAAACAGTTCATCCAGTGTAACATACCGCACCGTATCTCCGTCGTCCAGGCCCGGTACAGGAAACTTGTCGTACGCCAGCACCTTCATCCCAAAACCACGGCAGATGTCGATAAACACTCTGCCAATGCGTCCGGTGCCGATCACGCCAACCGTCTTACCGTGCAGATCAAAACCCGTCAAGCCGGCGAGGCTGAAGTTGTAATCACGGGAGCGAATGTACGCCTTGTGAATACGGCGGATCGACGTCAGCAGCAGCGCCATTGTATGCTCCGCCACCGCATACGGCGAATATGCCGGGACACGCAGAACGTGAAGCTTACCGTAGGCGTATTTCATATCGACATTGTTAAAGCCCGCACAACGCAGAGCCAACACCCGAACGCCGCCCTCCACCAGTCTGTCAATCACGGCAGCGTTGACCGTATCATTGACAAAAACACAGACGCCGTCATAACCGTACGCCAGATTTACCGTATCCTCGTTGAGTTTGGTTTCAAAGTATTTGAAAGTCACACCGGCGGCTTTGCCATACATATCAAACGACGGTTTGTCGTAAGGTTTTGTATCAAAAAAAGCAATTTTCACAGCATTTCCTCCTTGCTTTCTAAATGGAATTATACTATAATGAAAACACTAAGTATGTTGAATTTTCAACAAACGGAGAAAAATATGAAAAAATATTTAGAGGTATTGCGTTCCTGTCCCCTATTTCACAGCATCGAGGATGGCGACCTACTCCGTATGCTCACCTGCCTCGGTGCCAAAGTAGCTGCTTTTGACAAAAAATATACGGTAATCGCTGAGGATATGCCCGCCAAGTACATCGGCATCGTACTGAGCGGTTCTGCACAGATCATGCAGATCGATTATTACGGCAATCGCAGTATTCTGGCCAATGTTGCCCCCGCGGAAGTGTTTGCTGAGGAGTTTGCCTGTGCCGGCGTTCCCGCCGTTCCGATCACCGTGATCGCCAATGAGCCGAGTGAGGTCATGTTGATCGACTGCAATCATATTCTGCGCACCTGTTCCAACCACTGCAGCTTTCACCAGCAGTTGATCTTTAACCTCATGAAGGATCTGGCCGAAAAAGCGATCCTGTTTCATCAAAAGCTGGAGATCACGTCCAAGCGAACTACTCGTGACAAGCTGCTGACCTATCTGAATCTGCAAGCAAAAAAGGCTGACAGCAATATTTTCCGCATTCCATTTGACCGCCAAGAGCTCGCCGATTACCTGGAGGTGGATCGCAGCGGCTTATCGGCGGAAATCAGCAAACTGCGAAACGAGGGCGTTCTCATCAGTCGAAAGAATCAGTTTGAACTATTGTGATTGTTGACCGTCTACCCCCATTTATGCAACGCAAAAACGACATACCGCGGTATGTCGTTTTTCATTTCGGAATATGTATCCTATTTAATTCAATTGGAATCGCCCGATCGGCGCACTTTCCACCAGTGCACGGCGTTCCGTTTCCTTATCCCTGCGCAGGCGAGCGATACGACGCATCGTCAAAAACAGCGAGTACATCGTATTGATCACAAAAAAATAGATCAAAAAATTAACGTATTGGTCAAAGCAGATCAGCCATACCGTTATACTGGTTGCAGCATAATACAGAACCCAGAACGCCCAAGCCAGCAGATGCAAACGACGGTATTTTTTCTTTAATTCCCGATGCTTCGCCTCGTACGTTTCCCATACACGCTCATCCAAAAGATATCACCCCGCTTAAAATGTCCGCTTCGTGCATAGGTATAGTATAGCACACGAACAACAAAATCGCAACACCAAGGTATTTTCCTGCTGTTTTGCATATTTATGATTTGACATTATCCGACAAAAATGCTATGATTTCTACATAGTCTTATGAAATATGAGGAGGAAATTACTATGTTCTGTACAACCTGTGGTGCTCAGCTCAACGATGGCAGCCAGTTTTGCCCTTCTTGCGGTACGACGTTTGGCGCTCCCGCCCCGGCTCCGGCTCCGGCGTATGCCAACCCCAATCCGTCGCAGGGTATGAACTTTGACTTCAACACCAACACGGCGACCGTTGCTTCCAGCAAACGCTATGAATATAAGGTGTTGTCCCAGAAGGATAAGTGGTTTTCCGGTAAGTTTGATCCCATGCTGCTCGAGCAGGCAATCAACGCCTATGCTCAGCAGGGCTGGCGTGTTATCAGCTGTGCGACTGCGGATATCACCGGTTTCGGTTCTACCAGACAGGAGTTTATCACCGTTCTCGAAAGAGAGGTTGGCTAAATGGCTTTTGTCACGGTATTTCAAGGGATCGTTTTCATCGAAGGCGATCATCCCCGTGCGGTAAAATACTACACGGCTGAGACCCGTGTCGGCGGCTTTGGCGCTCAGCTTCGCAACCTGAACGACCTCAAGGCGGAAATGGCTCAAACGGCTATGCGCTGTGGCTGTAACTGCGTTGTCAACTTCACCTACGGTCAGCGCTCCAAGGTCATTGCTATTGATGACGTTGCTTACGTCGGAAACGGTTTCTACGCCGTTCTCCCGCCGGCAGATTACAGCAGCATTATGTCGCAATTCCAACGACAATAACCACTCTTATCAAAAAGGCACCCCGGTGGGGTGCCTTTTTTGTTACACGTCATCCTCAAGTTTGGGCTTGACATTATAAAAATCAAGTAACGGAATCAGAATGAGTGCCGTAAGACCGGCGGTAAAACCGCCGTTGTACAGCACGAAGCCGCCGTGCATATCCGCCGTAACCGTGCAGATCAAAGCGCTCAGCAAACCGGCAAGAACTCCGTAGCGGACCCCATATTTTCCCGCAATCGGGCACAAGCCCGTGGCAAAAGCGAACCCGTTGATATAGGCTTGTGTTGACAGCGTCCACGGTACCTCAAGATCAGTCAACAAGCAGATCGCCACAACGATGGCAGAAAGCAACGCATACCCAACGGCAATGGGATATACGTTGCGGGGATGCTGCCCATCAGCGGCAAACGTCAAAGCAGCAAACACCACGCCAACCGTCGGACCGGTAAAGCCGACGCCGGACGGCAACACGGGAAACAGCTCCGGCAGAACAAAAATGAAGTTCAAATACGCAAGAAGTGCAAAACCGTACACCGCAATGTTGATCATGCACAGCGGCATACCGAATTTATCCGAAAAATCGGCACCATACCCCGTACAGCGCAGCAGCTTGCCGTATTCCCGTACACGGCGGTGATTCAAAAGGTAACCGGCGATAAACGTGGTACCGAACAAGAGGATGAAGAAACCGTTCATAAATCCACGATAAGCGTACGGCAAGGCAAAATAGCCGGGGTTATCGATCGGGACCACCGACGGCGCTTCAATCCCCAATGTATTGTACAAAAAGGCATAAATAAATATGCCAAGCAGCCCAATCGCCAATCCGGCCTTATACAGGCTGTAACTGCGGTGCATCGCCGCCGTAGCCGGCAGAAGCGGTAACACGACAAATCCAACGGCAACGCCGCACACAAGGGCAAGTGTCACTCCGAGCCAACTCGTTTGCACAATAGAAGGATCAAAAACGGGAACACAATACCGAAACAGCATCTCGCTGACAAACGGTGCCAATGCCGTAGCAAAAAAGGCAACGTGTATGTTTTCCGAGACCTTTTTCCTCATTATGACGCAGTACAGCAGAACACCGAAAAACGGTGGCCACATATTGATGAAATTCAGGCCGTAAAAGCCGTGAGCGATGACAAGCATATACCCCGCCAGCGTTGCAGCGTTGGCACGCACCTTACAAATATAAATGATCAAGTTGGCGAACAGGCCGCAAACCGCCGTATTGAACAGCGTGCTCCCCAACCCACCGAGCGCAAAATAGTCGGTCACCAGCTTGGAGGGCGAGGACAGTATTCGCCAAAGATTATCGAAGAAATCCCATTCCTTGGTATACAGCACGGCAAGCGGTACAGCGAGCAAGAAAAACAGACTGATAAACAACGAGTAGGTGCGTATCAGCCGTTCATTGAAACTGTATTTGGCGTCCGTCACGGGCCGGGGTGTCGATATGTGATTCATAAATTCTCCTAAAGATAATACGGTCACATATTTTACAGTGTATTTATCCAGCTGTGAAGCAGCCAGCGCTCACCGTCATACTCGAAAATCGAAATCGTGCAGTTGTTACAGCAGATATTTTTCCGTGGCAGGCACATACCGAGCACCGAATCCAGCATGCCACGCATAAAACCTGCATGTGTAAACAACGCAACCGTGTCATAAGGCGACGATTCCAATTCTTGCATGACCTGATAGATCCGAGCATTGAACTCTTCTTTGGATTCGCCGTCAAACTCTGCATAACCGTCCTGAACGGCACGCAACCTTTGCTCTTCCGAAACACTCAAAATGGGCTTACCGGCTATGTTGCCGACGTTGATCTCCCGAAGCAGGGGCCACGTTTCAAGTTCATAGCCCGGAAGAGCGATCCTGGCCGTTTCGACAGCACGACGGAGATCACTGGCGTATACTTTGTCAAACGATACCGATTGCAGGGTATTTTTTGCACGCCCGGCGTCCTCCCTGCCTTTTTCGGTAAGCGGAACATCCATCCAGCCACACCAGCATTTTTTGAAATTGGTTTCGCTTTCACCGTGCCGAATCAGATAAATCCGCATATCAGTCTTTCCCTTTCGGATAGCCGTTATAAAGATGAACGATATTGATATCCTCTGCCATATCCAAACCGTGAGAACCGCAGCCGCCGTCGATCTCGTGGCAACCGTGATCCATAGCAAAGCCAACAAGGGTGTTATGCGACTTCCAATGGGTCTTTATCAGCTCCGAAAGTACCGCAAACATATGGCAGTTGGTCCGCAGCTCAGACAGCGCTTCAACGCTTTCAGGGCCCGTTTTATGCATCACCGAATCATAGTTCCCGTTGTAGATCACAATAAAATCGTGCTCATCACGCAGAATGACCTCCGCCGCTTTGGCGTTGACCTGTGCAATATCGCCCGTTTCAAAGTGAAAATAGTCCATATTCCGTTCCAGAAAAATACGGCTCAGGCTACACGTGCCATAGGTAATCAGTGCCGGCTTCTTCCCTGCTCTGATCAACGCATCAAACAGCGTGTCGATCGTGATCACCGGTTTCTCGTATTTTTGGATCCCGTGGATCTCCGGTTGTGCGCCGGTATACATCGTTCCAAAACAGACCGGTGTAACCGACGGCATCACCGACGCTAACGGCACCTCGATCTCCGCACAACGTTTCACCCCGCCAAACAACGAAGAGTATTTTTGATATATCCACTCCGCAATCGCATCAGGATTATACATCACGATACGATCGGCCTTTTCCCCGTCAAAAGCCTGATCGATATAACACGAAAGCTCTTCGTTTTTCGGGGCGGCACAGTGAGGCGGCTCAATTCCCATCGCATACGCAAGCGCTGCACAAATACCGTCAAGCGAGTTTTCGTTGTTATTCATCCGGATCGTTTCACCAACTGCCATAAAGCATACATCTACCTTTCGAATACAGTATAGCAGATAACTTGAAAAAATAAAAGCACTTTTTTCTTGTCATAATAAAAAATCCGAAACCGCTTTTGCGGTTTCGGATTTCTTTCATTCATTGTGGCCTGCCAGCTTTCATCGGTAGGGATATACTCACGGCTTTCAGTTCGACGTTCAACGTCTTTGTAACAGGACCTCGTTTTCGTATTGCTTGACTTGCGTGTACCACTCTCTGTCGTCGGGCACGCCGCAACGCTTACAATACTCAGACCAGACCTCCCCAAACGGCATCGTTTTGAGCTCCTCCTGCACGACCATAAGCTTCGTGAAATCGCCGGCGTTTTGTATAGCAGACAGATCCGGCGTGCAAAGGGCGTTCAAAAGTGCTTTTTGCAGGTTGCGGAAGCCGACCACCCACGCCGCTACACGATTGATAGACGCATCGAAATAATCCAGTGCAATCTTCACGCACCCATCTAAGCCGCCGCAACGAACGATCTCCTTGCAGATTTCACGGGTCTCATCGTCGAAAAGCACCACATGATCGCTATCCCAACGAATCGGACGCGTAATGTGCAAGGCGATTTCGGGAAAAAACGCAAGCAGCGCCGGGATCTTATCAGAAACGACTTCCGTGGGATGATAATGGCCGTTATCCATCAGCGGAATGCAGCGGCCCTGGTTGGCTGCGGCATACGCAAGGGCAAATTCTGCGGAGCCGACGGTATACGCCTCCACACCGATGCCGAACACCTTCGATTCCACGCAAGGCTTTACTTCGTCAAAATCAAACGTTTCGGAAAGGATCTCATCCAGAGACTGTTTGTACCGCATACGAGGTCCCAGCCGATCGGCAGGGTTGTCCTTGAAACCGTCGCCCGTCCAGATATTCATCACGCACGGCTGATCCAATTCTTTTGCCAAGTAGGAAGCGATGCGAATGCACGCTTTACCGTGTTCTACCCAAAAGCGGCGGATCTCTTCATCGGGAGAGCTGAGTGTTAAGCCGGTGGCTTTGGGATGCGAGAAAAACGTGGGATTAAAATCACAACCTAACCCCCGCTTTTTGCAGAAATCGACCCATCGGCGGAAATGCTTTGGTTCCAGCGCATTGCGATCCGCCCACTCACCCTCCTCAAAAATGGCATAGCTGGCGTGAAGATTTAGTTTCTTTGTGCCGGGACACAATCTCATAACCATATCCAAATCGGCCATCAGTTCGTCCGGTGTGCGGGCGCGCCCGGGGTAATTGCCGGTCGTTTGGATGCCACCCGTCAGCGGCTTAGACGGATCGGTATCAAAACCACGCACGTCGTCACCCTGCCAGCAGTGCAACGAGATCGGCACTTTTTTCAGAATTTCGATTGCAGAATCGGTATCCACACCAAGCTCTGCATAGTGTAATTTCGTATCGATATAGGACATTATGCTCCGTATCCCCTTTGCGTTTCATATAAATATAGAAAGACCTACTTCGTCTTCCAAATTAATTTTATCACAGTTTGAAAGAAAAAGTAGGTCTTATATTGTGTAAAAAAGTGTCCTCTCTTGCAACTAGCTTTTTTCACGATACTGTTTTGGAGAGCATCCAAATACCTTTGCAAAATGACGATGAAAGTAACTAACGTTCTCGTAACCAACCAAAACGGATATCTCCGAAATAGTATTCGTTGTATTTTTAAGCAAGAACGCCGATTGCGACATCCGCTTATCCTGAATCAGTTGAGTAAACGTCTTCCCTGTTTTTTGCTTGATCTTACGCGAAAGCCACGAAGGATCGTAGTGTAGTTGATCTACCAATCCGGCAAATGTACCATGAGGATAATTGGTTTCCACATATCGAAGCGTTTCCCAAATCACAGCGTCATCATCATTGTCGGTTGTCAAGGCATTGGTGTTGACCAACAACTGCATCAACAGCAAGCCCATCGTTGTTTGTACGATCTTGCGCTTGCTTGGTGTGTTTTCAATGAGAATCCACAGCAGATTTTCAACCAGATTCTGAACGGGATATATTTGCGACACCTCAAAATGTAAGTATCCTGCACCTTCCACATCGCCACACAAGCATTCAACAAGGAAATTTCGAAGCGGTGTTTGCTCCTCGCCAATCATCGACAAGGGGGCCGAGAAAAATTCGGGAAGCACGATAAAGTTGACAGCAATATCCTCTTTCTCGGCTCTGCAGACCTCATGAACGGCACCCTGATTCAAGAAAAGCAAATCGCCTTGTTTCAAGACTATCTTCTTGCCGTTCACGATATGGGTAGCCGTACCCTGACACACATAGACAATCTCAACGTAGTTATGCGTATGCTCAGGAAAATCACAAAATCGAGTATGCGGACGAATATCAATTAACTTACCGGTCGAAAGCAGCTTCTCAGCATAGATGGTATTCTCTGTGCCCATCATATATAAATCGCGATCAATGGCGGGAGAACCGTTAAGGAGGTTCTCCTCTTCCGGTGTGATTCTCGCTAACTGCGCTAATATGTCCTTGTGCATATCCTCACCCCACGCCACCATTAAACCACAACAATAAAGCTTTGTCAAACACTCACACAGGTCGTTTCTTGCAAAGACGAACAAAGAAAATTCTTCTGTGTTTCTAAAGGAATACCCTCCCTGCTGATGGAGGGTATATCGGCGCAACCGCATTATTTTATCATTTGTTCGGCTTTTTGTATTTGCTCATCCGTCGGCAATGTTTCGGGCAGAGTATTTTCCATTTCAAGTGCTTCATATTTTGAGCCGGCATAATTATGATAAGGCAACACTTTTACAGCTTTTATATTTTTGAGGGTTGATAAAAACTTTGCAATCTTCTCCATTTGAAGATCATTGTAATTTGGCACAAACGGAATCCTAATTTCAATGCTTTTTCCAAGTGAGTCAATATATTTTAGGTTTTCTAAAATAAGTTTATTGGGTTGTCCGGTGCACCGGATATGCACATCTTCATCTATTGCTTTAATGTCATACAAAAAAGTGTCGGTGTAAGGTATTACCTTATCTATTGCTTCTCGCGGTACAAAGCCGCAGGTGTCGACCGCCGTGTTGATCCCCTCTTTTTTTAATGCTTTCAGAAGTTCCGCACAAAAATCTGCTTGGCAAAGACATTCGCCGCCCGAAAGTGTCACTCCGCCACCCGATGATTCGTAAAAGTCTTTATCTTCTAAAAGGATTGGCAATAATCCTTCTACAGTTACTTCCTTACCGTACCGGACTTGCGCTTCGCCCAAGCAATCGTCGGGAGTGAAGCTTTCTTTTTTGCACTCACCACATCCGATGCACTTGTCTTTATAAAAAGCGGTCTGCGGTTTGAAGGAAATACTTTCGGGGTTGTGACACCACACACATTTCAGTGGACAACCCTTAAAAAACACTGTCGTTCTGATACCATCTCCGTCGTGCACGGCAAATCTTTTAATGTCAGAAATCATTGCCTTCATTGTATATTCTCCGCTCTCAAAATATACGCATTTTGTTCTTCACGGCTCATATTGTTCCAAAGAGTATTCCAGCCACATACCCTGACCTGCAGATTTTTGTATTTGTCGGGATATTTTTGAGCATCACGAAGCGTTTCCGTATTAAAAATATTAAACTGAATAGACTGGCCGCCTTTTTTGAGATAGGTCATTAAAAGTCCTTTGAAAATCGTAAATCCCTCTTCCCCGGCAACAGTACTCGGATGAAGCATAATGTCCAGACAAAACGATTCGTGAAAATTTGACGGACAAAGTTTCACCGCGGATTCAACAAGAGCGGTAACGCCGCTTTTATCTACACCCGGAACAGCGCTTGCATTTTTGGAAAGTTCCTCACCCGCAAGCCTGCCGTCAGGCAGGGCTCCCGTCTTTTCTCCCTGTACAACAAAAGCACGTGCCGAGTGGAGGATGGACTTATAAACACCGCCTCTGCTATTGGGAACATTGTTCACTTTGTTGGCAAAATAGTTTGCCATTGCACTTGCATAAGTATCGGCGATCGTATCGTTATTGCCGTATTTATGCGGTGATTTCTTGACTTTATGCCGTAAGATTTCATAACCTTTCCAATTGTTTTTCAATGCCTTTGCCAATTCGGTCAAAGAGATTTCTTCTTTATCAAAAACAAATTCCTTAACCGCCATTAAGCTATCAACAGCACTGGCAAAGCCGCAGTTGAGCATCGCATTGTTGTTGAATTTTACACCACCGCCGTAACCATCTTTGCCGTTTTTAAGCGACGTCTCGATCGTTGCCGAGTACATCGACGACGGATTAACAAAGGAGAGAAACCGTTCGGCGTCGTTGGTGATTTTCATACTTTGCTCAATCAGATATTCCCATTGTTTCAGAAAAGCAAAATAAAAATCTTCAAATGTTTTTATTTCGGAGACGGCGCCTGTTTTAATACCGACTTGTTTATTCGTGACGGTGTCAAAACCATTTGTAAACACAAACTCAACCGCTTTTGCTGCATTCACGTATCCGGAAGAGGCGGAAACCTCATTCGCTCGGATACCGATCTCATAACAGCCACGAACATCATATTCCAAGGCCTCCTCATAGGTCGCACCATACCCCATAGCCGCCTTTATCATCGCCGGCTCGCAGCAGAAAACGATACTGGCGTTTTTACGGCGCACCATATCAAACGCCTTGCTGAAAATACAGTCAGGCGTATTTTCGTTGATTTTTAATTGTATTTTGGGATTGTAAATATCAAGTTCATCGTAGGTTTCTAAAATCAGCTCCGACAATTCGTTATACCTTGTGCTGCCGTCAAGGTTTGTACCACCCATATAAAACGGTTGCCCCCAGTAGTTGCCGATGGCCGACCACTGCAGGAGAAAATAGGATAAATCATTCTTTATCTCTTCCCTTGTGCAATTACCGGTTTCGAGATCGCTTTTATAAAACTTGTACAGCGTATGATCCAAACCATTCCCCAAGGAACGCACCTGATAGCAGTCAACACTTTCGGAAATGATAAAGTAAAGATAGATCAGTTGTAACGCTTCGTAAAAACAGGCAGGCGCACCGTCGCGAAGATTTTTGAGACAAGCAGCAATACGGCCCGCCTTATCAAAATCCTGCTTTCGTGCTATGTGATACATCCTGTCCACAAGCTCGATAATCGCCGTATACTGAATTTCTATCCCCTCAAAAAATGCCGCCGTTTCCTCGCTTAATGTTCCGTTTTCCTCGTGAAGCGCTTTGTATTTCCTCGCTCTTTCTCTAACGCCTGAGAACCCAAGCTCCACGAGCGATTGCCAATCCGGCACAACATGGTCGTAGTCTGTCCAGATCATCACCGCGCCTGATTGATTGAAGGCATCTGCTGTCGTAATTGTTTCGGGATCCCGATAACTTTTGGATTCGCTTTCCCATTTTTTAAAAGTGGAATGTTTCGCCAAACGGTTCAGCGAATACAACCCCACAAAGTAATCGTGTTCGTTTATATACACACGCTCATTTTCCAATACATACTTGATCGCCAATGCTTTTGCAACCGGATGAGGCAAATGAGTGGTTTCATCAGAAAGCTTTTTAAGACCTTCTAAAATCGCAGCATCATCGAGCCCACTTTCTTCTATGTAACCAACACCATGATAGGCCATTCTTGCAAAAGCATTAAATTCTTCTTCGGGGTCGTGATACTTTCTTTCAATAAAATATCGGTCCGTTTCAGTAATCATATCAGCACCGCCTTTCAAATTTATGATATAACAAAACAATGCATATCACCATAAATTAAAGAAAAATAATTGACTATTTCGAAAGCAAAATATATAATAATATCGGTGATTATATGAAAAATTTTATGAGTCATAATTTTACGATTGCGGAAATCACATTTGCAAATGTTGTCAAAGCGGGTACAGGCGCAAAAATTCACAAAAACAGAAAAAGCCACGGCCTTGCCATTTTTCTCGGTGGTGAAAGAACATTTTATTTTGACAATAAAAAAATCAAGGTTGAAAAAAACACAATCGTTTACTTCCCTGAGGGTTCAAACTATACTATTAAAGAAAAAACGCCTTTTGACTGCTATGCCATAAATTTTGAAATGCCCGACGGCGTATTCTTTGAACCCTTTTCGTTCAAAATCAAAAACGCCTCCCCGTATTTGGAAAGCTTCCGGCAAGCGCGAAAACAGCAAGTACAAAAGGGTCCCGGATATGATTCGAAAATCAAAGCCGAGCTATATAACATCATTTACAAAATGCAGTCCGAATACACGATTCCCTACGCAAACACTCAAATCATCGAACCGGCCATACGGTATATTCACGCAAATTATTACAAGGAAAATATAGGCGTTGAATATTTGGCAGCATTATGCCATATCAGTTCGGTACACCTGAGAAATATGTTTTATAAACGATTTGCTATCTCGCCAATCAAATATATCAGCAATCTGAAAATGACTCGGGCGAAGGAATTGCTGCAGTCGCAATTTTATACCGTAAGTGAGGTATGTCGTTTATCGGGATATAACGATGACAGCTATTTCTGCCGTGAGTTCAAAAAATTATTCGGTATAACACCAAGCGAATATATGCGAATGAAGGACGAGTGATGTTCTGATTCACAGCAGAGACACCCTCCCTGCCAATCGATGGCAAGGAGGGGCTTTCGCTTCTGTAGCACGCTTGTTTCTCGCCGTCGGCGCGGCGATTGGATATTTACAACGGCTTATTGTGGTGGTATAATGCTCTGGTACCACTCAGCATCTTAAACCACTTTTATAACAGTTACTTTTCTTGCGTATCAAGGGAGGAAACCCTACTATGAAAATTTTCAACTGTAAAGTCAATCACCTTTCCGCACCGCTTGGCTTTTCAATGGATAGTGCCACCGTGTCGTGGGTGACTGAAAGCGATATCTCCAAGCACCAGACGAAGGCACGTGTGCTGGTGGCGCGCGACAGCGCGATGACGCAGGTTCTTTATGACAGCACGGAGACCGACCTTTCCTGCACCGGGGTCAAGCTGCCGCTGACCCTGACGCCGCGAACCGCCTATTACTGGACGGTTCAGGTGTGGGGTGATGGCGGTGATACCGCCGTTTCGGAGGTCAACTGCTTTGAAACCGGCAAACGGGAGGAACCGCTGGCAGGTCAGTGGGTCACGCCTCCGTGGACGGAGAGCCCCTATATCCGCAAAACCTTTCGGGCGGCCGACGTCCAGAAGGCACGGCTGTATGTTCTGGGGCTGGGTCTTTACCACCTGGAGGTCAACGGCAAAAAGGTCGGCAATGATTTTTTTGCTCCCGGCTGCACGCAAATAGACCGCTTGGGTCAGATATATACCTACGACCTGACCGACTACCTTCGGGATGGCCGCAATGTTCTCGGTCTGATGATGGGCAATGGCTGGTACAAGGCTCAATTTGGTGCTAACGCCGCCCACCGAGAGCAAGCCCCTTTTATCGATAAGTACCTTCTCAAAGCCGAACTGCGGCTGACTCTCGCTGACGGCACCGAGCAGATCATCACCACCGACGAAAGCTGGCGGTGCGCCCCCTCGCCCATCGTTGATGACAGCATCTACGGCGGCGAGATCTACGACGCCCGCCGCGCCATCGCGAACTGGTCCGATGCCGCTTTCGACGACAGCGGTTGGGATACCGTGCTCGTCACGGACGCGGAGGGCATCGGCGAGCTGACCGACCGTCTGTCACTCCCCGTTGTCATCAAAGAAACCGTCAATCCCATTGCAATCATCCACACCCCCGCCGGGGAGACGGTGCTGGATATGGGACAAAACATCGCGGGTTGGGTCTCCTTCCGTGTCAACGAGCCTGCGGGCACGGTTATCACGCTCCAGCACGGCGAGATCCTGCAGGACGGCTGTTTCTACAACGAAAACCTGCGCCGAGCAAAAGCAGAATACACCTACATATCCGACGGCACCGAAGCTACGGTTTCACCCTATTTCACCTTTTTCGGTTTCCGCTATGTAAAAATATCCGGTAACACGAAGCCTATCGACCTGAATGATTTTTCGGGTTGCGTGGTCTACTCCGATCTTGACGAAACCGGCTTCTTCACGACATCCGATGCCCGGATCAACCGATTGTACCTCAATGCCAAATGGAGCCAAAAGGATAACTTCCTGGACGTACCCACCGACTGTCCTCAGCGGGATGAGCGCATGGGCTGGACCGGTGATGCCCAGATGTTCTGCAAGACCGCTTGCTACAATATGGACACGTATGCGTTCTATCGCAAGTATTTAAGAGACATCTGGGTCGAGCAGAAGGCGTGCGACGGCCGTGTCGGCCACGTTGCCCCCTCCTTCTTCAAGGATCACAACAAATTCAACACCTTCTGGCGCGGCGGCTCCTGCGCCTGGGGCGACGCCGCCGTCATCATTCCGTGGACGCTGTACGAGCACTACGGTGACACCGCCATTCTGGAGGAATACTATCCGAGTATGACCGGATGGGTGGACTGGATCGACCGCACCGTCTTAAACGAGGACGGTCTGTGGGAGCACGGCTTTAAGTTCGGCGACTGGCTGGCTCTGGACGGCGATCCGAACCAGGAGGACGACCGCTACGGCGGCACGGATACCACTTACGTGGCCTCCGCTTACCTGACCTACTCTGCCCGCCTGGTAGCCGAGACCGCCCGCCTTCTGGGTCGCGCGGAGGATGCCGCTTATTATCAGCATATCAGCGACCGCACCAAGGCCGCTATGCAAAAGGCCTATTTCGCCGAGGATGGCACGATCCGTATCCGCACCCAGACGGCTCACATCCTCGCCCTGGCCTTCGACCTGGCGAAGGAGGAGCATCGCCCCGCCGTGGGAGACGCCCTTGTTGCGCTTTTGGAACAAAGCCATATGCACCTGCAGACCGGCTTTGTGGGAACACCCTTCCTGTGTCACACCCTGTCCGAGGCGGGCTACACGGAAGCCGCCTACACGCTGCTGTTCCAGAACGATTTCCCCAGCTGGCTGTACGAAGTGGATATGGGGGCCACCACCATTTGGGAGCGCTGGAATTCCGTACTGCCCGACGGTAAAATCTCCGGCACGGGGATGAACTCGCTGAACCACTACACCTACGGCAGCATCGTTCGGTGGATGTACGAGCATATCTGCGGTCTGACCCTGACCTCCCCAGGCTTTAAAACCTTCCGCATCAGTCCGGAATTCACCGACCGTTTCACCCACGTGTCTATGAGCTACGCCTCCCCTATGGGCACCATCGAGACCGGTTGGGAAGAAACCGACGGCGGCCATCGGGTGACGGTGACCGTGCCGTTCGATACCGCGGCCGTTCTGGAGCTGCCCGACCGACAGCCTATGACACTGACCCCCGGGCGCCACACCGTCGACATCTGATATATACAACTAAAAATTGATGCTCCAATCGATTTTTATAATCAAAATGAAAAGGGCTTCTCCATTTGAAGATCATTGTAATTGGCACAAACGGAATCCTAATTTCAATGCTTTTTCCCAGTGAGTCAACTGCAAAACCAAGGACTTTTTAAACGAAAATAATGGAGATATAATAAGTAAAGGCGGGCGCTGATGAGGCGCCCGCCTTTTTCAATATCACATATTACCAATCAAAATTTCTTTCAACGTCGGGGTATGGATTTAATTTAAGGTGCTCGCTAAGGGGCTGACCCTTTTTCGCACGAACGATAAAACTTATAAATTCTGCGTAGTCGGGCTCTTTGTGACGGTGACCGCCGGAACGGAACCAAGCGCCTGCATTACCTTCGCAACCCAAATACTTATAGCATTCCTTGACCGCCATAAAATTCTGCCAAGCACCAATCGGGTTAATCCAATAGTCCTGCATACCCTCGCACTGCAGATAGTAGCGAGGCGCAATCAGCGCACCGAAATAGTGCATATCGTAGGGGAGTTTGTCGACGCAGTTGCGATAAGCTTCGAGCTTAAGACCCGTCCAAGAATTAAACCTATTGAGCATATCGTTTAAGGTTTCTGTTCTGTGGGGTGATTCTTCCTGCGCAGGAACCTCGCAACGATAAGAATTGGCACCGTGACAGCCGCTGTTGTTGGGACAGACGTATTTGATTCTTTCGTCAACTGCCGCAGCAAGCATAACGGTTTTTCCGCCACGGGAATGTCCCGTAATGGCAACCTCGCTCTCATCGGTGTAAGAGAGCTTTTCGAATACGTCCATACATACCATATAGCCCCAAGCCCAAGCCGAGATGGCGGAATAATCGCCCGGATAGACGCTGTAGATCGCTCCGTCACCACGGACGCATCCCGAATCGGCAGCAATCTCCAATCTGTTAAAACGAGCGGCGATGAAGCCATTTTTGAGTATATTTGAAATTACGTCGGGAGTCATATTGAGATAGCATCCGTCACCTGTTAAGATAACGGGATATTTTTCCTCGCTCGATAGTGGCTCGGAATCCCCTGCAGGGCTTATCCCCTTAACAACGGGAACGAACAGCTCAATACAAAACGTAAGCTGCTTTTTGGGCGTTCCTGCACGAACTCTGATAAAGTTTCCGGCCGCGTGATCTGAGGTTGATCGGCGGAAGGTGTTTAAGTATTCGATTTCTAAGACCTCGGGACGAGGCGGCATACCGCCATATTCAATATCAACAATCTTCTGACGAATGGCATCCTTGTTCCTGAGCCACTCATCAGGTGTCATTCGTGTACCGTCCTCTTTTAAAAAAGGATCGGGCATCTTGCCATGAAAAATAATTTCTCTCATAGAGTAAGCTCCTTGTTAGCTTGATTTTTCTTTAATTATACGCTTGATAAGATAGAAAATCAAGAAAACGGTCGACTACATTATCCATTAACATCGTGATACGTTTTGTTGTACTGAAGTTCAACACCTTTGTATTCGAACAGTTGGCTCATCGTACAGAAGCGATACCCTTGATCGTAGAGTTGCTTACAAATCTCGTCCATCGAGAGAGCAGTTGCCGTTCGCGCAGGGTGCATCACGTAGATAGCACCATCATACGCATTATTCACAGCATCACGAAGTACGTTTCCGCCATCCTCTACATTGTACCACGTGTTGGTTGTACTGTTTTTGTTACCGTTAACCACGTGCATCCAACCATTAGCAGCACAAGCCGCCCGAATCGTGGAATTGCTCGCCAGATATGGCGGTCGGAACCATTTCGGTTTTACTCCCACGCTCCGTTCTATAATATCGTTGGTTCTTCGCACTTGCGACACAACCTCTTCGTAAGAACATTTACTCAAGTTCGCGTGGTCATAGGAATGATTTCCAATCTCAAAGCCATTCTGCAAAGCATATTCGAGCAG
>JAZQSX010000006.1:0-20471 GCA_045630285.1 Acutalibacteraceae bacterium
GGCTTTTCGTAGCGGTAGCAGGAGGTGACATACGCCACCTTGACGGGAAGCACCTCGTTGTGCAGCCCGTGCTCCAGCAGCATCCGCATCGCTCCCGCCGTCCCCTCGGGACGCAGGGTGATGGAACGGCCGCCCTTATCGTCAAACGTGTACATTTCCTTCTGCACCACGTCGGTGGTCTCGCCGACCGAACGGGTGAACAGCTCGGTGTGCTCAAACACGGGGGTGCGGATCTCACGGTAACCATAGTCCCGTGCGACGCTGAGCGCCGTGCGCTCGATATACTGCCATACGGCGCTTTCCGACGGCAGCACGTCCTGCGTGCCGCGGATCGCTTTGGTGATGAGTGCCATGTGTCGTTACTTCCTTTATCTTAAGTTCTCAATAATGCGTCGGGTTGACGATGGTGCGCCAATCCAGGTCGCCACGCTCCAAGCCGTGGATCAGTACCTCGGCGGTGGCGATGTTGGTCGCTACGGGGACGTTGCGGGTGTCGCACAGACGGAACATATCGTTCTCAAACTGGTCGTACTCCACCTGCGGGTCACGGAAAAACAAAAGCAGGTCGATCTCGTCGCAGGAAACACGAGCCGCAATCTGCTGATTGCCGCCGTGCGAGCCGCTCATATAGCGGGTGATCTGCAGGCCCGTCGCCTCCGAAACCAAACGCCCCGTCGTGCCGGTGGCACACAGGTTATGGCGGCTCAAAATGCCGCAATAAGCGATGCAAAACTGAATCATCAGTTCCTTCTTGGAGTCATGGGCGATTAACGCAATGTTCATTTTGAACCATCCTTTCTTTTCGTTCGTCAGGCTTTCTTCAGGTCGGTCAGCGGGACGTCCTCACCGAGGTAGCGTGCCGCAATGTTGGCAAAGCAACGGGCGGCCAGACAATCCATCGGCAGCGGCTTGCCGTACGCATTGGCGACGGCCACCGCCTCGTCCTCCGGCAGAACACCGATCAGCTGCAGGCTGGCGGTGTCGATCAGCTCGTCGATGTCCGGCATCTTGCCCCGCAAAATCGGCGCAGGGCGCAGACGGTTGATGACCAGGCGGGCGGGGATCTCCCGCTCACGCAGCAGGCGGGCGAGGATCTGCGCATCACGGGCGCAGACCATATCCGGCGTGGACACCACGAACGCACGGGCCGCACCGGCTACCGCCGTTTCGAAGCCCGCACCGATGCCGGCGGGGCAGTCGATAATGACCTCGTCGTAGTACTTCGAGAGGCCCTGGCACAGGTCACGCATATCCTCCGGCCGTGCCAGCCGCTCCAGGCTGACGGGTGCCGGCATCACGAACACGTTGGGGCAGATCGGCGAGGGGTACACCGCATCCGCCGGCGGACAGTTGCCCGCAATGACGTCAGCAATGTCGTACACCGCCTGACCGGCGATGCCGAGCATCACGTCCAGGCTGCGCAGCCCCGCATCGCCGTCTACCAACAGCACACGACGCCCACGGTGCGCCAGCGCACAACCCAAACCACCCGAAACGGTGGATTTGCCGGCGCCGCCCTTGCCCGATGTGATGACCGAGATCATACTACCCCTCCTTTGCTGTTTTTCCACAGATATTGGTAGTATACCACATTTTTTCCCATGTGTAAATATTTTTTGGTAAATCCCGTGCGGTTTTTTCTCTTGCTTTTTCGGAAAGTATCTGTTATACTGGGGTGTACATACGCAAAACGCACCGACGGAGAGAGTACGTGGGTACCCACGGCGCACCAGAGAGGGTCGTCACCGGCTGAAAGCGACCTGCCCCGCACCCCACCGAAGTTCACTCCCGAGCGGCGCCCCGAACCCCAGATGGGCAGTAGGCGGCGACGGCACGACCCCGTTACGGTCGGTTGAGTGCCTGCACCCTCTGTGGTGCGGGAATGTGGGTGGTACCACGGAGCGTCGCTTCGTCCCTGTTGGGGCGGGCGGCTTTTTTGTTTGTGGAAAACTCTCTTATCAAAGCCATAAACTCCCCCAGTCAGCCGTTGGCTGACAGCCCCCTCATCGAGGGGGCCATGAACTCCCCCACCGCCTGCGGCGGAGCTTCTCGCTGCGGCTCGGTCACCTCGCGGTTCTGACAGTCCCCCGGACTGTCATTCATTACCGCTCGGCCGCTTCGCTACCTCACGAGGGGGCCATATTGCCTCCCTCGAGAGGGAGGTGGCACGGCGTAGCCGTGACGGAGGGAGTCTGCCTCCCTCGGGAGAGGTGTCGAGTGAAACAAGGCACAGGGAGTAAAAACGGAGGAATTGTTATGCCTCTACCTTATCGGCACGATCTTGTCGACAAAGCCAAAGAACTCCGCAAGAACATGACAAAGCAGGAGCGCAAGCTGTGGTATGAGTTTTTGCGAACCTACCCCCTCCGTTTTCAACGGCAGAAACCCATCGGTAACTATATCGTCGATTTCTACTGCGCCGAGGCAAAACTGGTCATCGAGCTTGACGGGTCACAGCACTACACAGACGATGGCCCGATAAACGATGCCGAGCGTACTGCGGCATTGGAGGCACATGGTGTTGCGGTGTTACGCGTCCCCAACAACGAGGTAACCAGCAATTTTGAGGGCGTGTGTTTGTATATTGACGCTGCGGTAAAGCGGCGGATTTAGAACTCCCCCAGTCAGCCTGCGGCTGACAGCCCCCTCATCGAGGGGGCCATGAACTCCCCCAGTCAGCCTGCGGCTGAGCTTCTCGCTGCGGCTCGGTCACCTCGCGGTTCTGACAGTCCCCCGGACTGTCATTCATTACCGCTCGGCCGCTTCGCTACCTCACGAGGGGGCCATATGCCTCCCTCAACGAGGCGGAGGGAGTTAATACTTCGTATTTATAAGGAGGTTTTACTCTATGAAAGAACAATTGCAAGCTCTGCGTGAACGGGCGCTTGAGGAGCTCGCCACGCTCGCTGAGCCGCGGGCGCTGGAGGAGTTCCGTGTGCGTCTACTCGGCAAAAAGGGTGAGATCACGGCGCTGCTGCGTGGCATGGGCGCCGTGCCCGCCGAGGAGCGCCCCGCCATGGGTCAGCTCATCAACAGCCTGCGTGCCGAGATCGAGGACGCCCTCGCCGCTCGGGAATCCGAGGTGGCGCTGAAGCTCAAAAATGAACGTCTCGCCGCCGAAACGCTGGACGTGACCCTGCCCGGCAAAGCCGCTGAAAAGGGCGGTCTGCACCCTCTCTCGATCGTCCTCGAGGATCTGATCGACATCTTCCGTTCCATGGGCTTCGACGTGGTGGACGGCCCCGAGGTGGAGACCGAGCATTACTGCTTTGAAGCGCTCAACGTACCGAAGGATCACCCTGCCCGTGATATGCAGGACACCTTCTACCTCGGCGAGGAGCTGCTGCTCCGCACCCAGACCTCGGCAGCCCAGATCCGTGTGATGGAAAACCGCAAGCCCCCGATCCGCATCATCTGCCCCGGCCGTGTGTTCCGTGCCGACGAGGTCGACGCCACCCACTCCCCCGTGTTCCACCAGGTGGAGGGTCTCGTCGTGGACAAGGGCATCACGCTGTGCGACCTCAAGGGCGTGCTGACTCAGTTCGCTCAGGAGATCTACGGTGCGGACACCCGTGTGCGCTTCCGCCCGTCCTTCTTCCCCTTCACCGAGCCGAGCGTCGAGGTCGACGTCTCCTGCTCCGCCTGCGGCGGCACCGGCTGCCGTGTGTGTAAGGGCGTCGGTTGGATCGAGATCCTCGGTGCGGGTATGGTGCACCCCCGTGTGCTCGCCGGCTGCGGCATCGACCCCGAGGAGTATTCCGGCTTTGCGTTCGGTATCGGTCTTGACCGACTCACCACCACCCGCTACAAAATCAGCGATATTCGCCTGCTGTTCGAAAACGATCAGCGGTTCCTGTCTCAGTTCAAGGAAGGAGGGAAATAATCATGAAGGTTTCGTTAAACTGGCTCCGTCGCTACGTGGATATTTCCGTCTCCGTCGAAGAGCTGTGCGATAAAATGACCATGAGCGGCTTCGAGGTCGACGGCGTGGAGGATCTCTCCCAAACGATGCACAACGTCGTCGCCGCCCGCATCCTGAAGCTCGAAAAGCATCCCGACGCCGACCGTTTGCAGGTCTGCTCGATGGATGTCGGCGCCGCCGAGCCGATCCAGATCATCACCGGTGCGGACAACGTGTTTGAGGGCGCTCTCGTCCCCGCCGCACTGCACGAATCGCTGCTCCCGAACGGCACCGTCATCAAGCGGGGCAAGCTCCGTGGTCTGCCCAGCGAGGGTATGCTTTGCTCCGGCGAGGAGCTATGCCTCAAAGAAGCCGATTACCCCGGTGCGGAGGTGTACGGCATCCTCATTCTCAAAGAGGACGTCGCCCCCGGCACCGATATGCGGGAGATCCTGCATCTCAACGACGTCATCATCGATTTCAGCATCACCTCCAACCGCCCCGATTGCCAGAGCATGCTCGGCATCGCCCGTGAGGTGGCGGTGGCGCTGGGTCAGCCCGTGCGTCTGCCCGAGCCGTCCTACAAGACGGTGGGTGGCGACGTGAACGATCACATCGCTATCACGGTGGAGGACGGCGAGCTCTGCCCCCGGTATATGGGCCGCATCGTCAAAAACCTCCGCATCGCTCCCTCGCCCGTGTGGATGCAGGAGTGCCTGAAGGGTGCGGGGATGCGCCCGATCAACAACATCGTCGATATCACCAACTTCGTGATGCTGGAAACGGGGCAGCCGATGCACGCCTTCGACCTGCGTGACATTCGCGGAGCGCAGATCATCGTCCGCCGTGCCAAGGACGGCGAGGCCATCACGACGCTGGACGGCAAGCCGCACACCCTGACCCCCGATATGCTGGTCATTGCGGACGCCGAAGCCCCCTCCTGCCTCGCCGGCATCATGGGCGGCCTCAACAGCGAGATCAAGGACGATACCACCGACCTGCTCTTTGAATGTGCCAAGTTCCGCCGTGACAACGTGCGCCGTACCGGCCGTACGCTGGGTATGCGCACCGAGTCCTCCGCTCGCTACGAAAAGGGCGTGGACATTCACGGCGTGGAATACGCCATGAACCGTGCGCTCCAGCTCATCGACGAGCTGGATGCGGGCGACATCATCGACGGCGTCATCGACCGCTGCGAAGCACTGCCCGCTCCCCGTGAGCTGGTCGTCGCTCCCGCCGACATCAACGCCCTGCTCGGTATCGAGGTGCCCGCCGAGACGATGGTGGATATTCTCTGCCGCCTCGACCTCGACGCCTCGCTCGTCGACGGCAAGCTCGTTTGCCACGTTCCCTCCCGCCGTGACGACATCGAGGGGCGTGCCGACCTCGCCGAGGAGATCGTGCGTGTGTACGGCTACGATCACATCGTGCCCACCCCGATGCAGGGTGCGATCGTGCGGGGCACCAAGCTCCCCGAGCGCCGTGCCGCCGACCGCCTGAAGGCGACGCTCACCGCTCAGGGCTTGTACGAGATCTCGACCTATTCCTTCATCAGCGCCAAGGCGCCGGATACGCTGTCGCTTGCCGCTGACGACGTCCGCCGTCAGGGTGTGGCGCTGCTCAATCCGCTCGGTGAGGAGTACGCCGTGATGCGTACTCAGCTGGTTTCCAGCATGCTGACGGTGCTCGCCACCAACTACAGCCGCAAAAACGCCGCCGTCCGCTTCTTTGAGGTGGGCAAGTGGTTTATCCCCCACGCTCTGCCGCTGACCGAGCAGCCCGACGAGGTGCCGGCGCTGTGTATCGGTCTGTACGGTGACGGCGAGGATTATTTCACACTCAAGGGCGCTGTGGAAGCCCTGCTCGCCGCCTTTGGCGCCGAGGCAGGCTTTACCCGCAGTGCGGAGCCGTATCTGCATCCCGGTCGCCAGGCGAGCGTTACCGTCGGCGGCGAGGTCGTCGGCGTGATGGGTGAGGTCCACCCCGACACCGCCGAGGGCTACGGCATCGGCGTGCGTGCGTACGTCGCTGAGCTGAAGCTCGAGCCGATCTACAAGGCACTTGAGGGCAAGGTGCTCCGCTATCAGCCGCTCCCCCGCTTCCCCGCCGTGGAGCGTGACCTCGCTCTGCTGTGCGACGAGGCGCTGCCCGCCGCCGAGATCGAGGCGACCATTCGTGCCGCCGGCGGCAAGCTGCTGGAGTGCGTGACGCTGTTTGACGTGTATCAGGGTGCCCAGATCGCCGCCGGTCAGAAGAGCGTAGCGTACAGCCTGACCTTCCGCTCGGCGGAGGGTACGCTGTCGGATGCCGACATCGACCCGGCGATGAACCGCATCATGCGCCGTCTCACCGAAAAGGGTTGTACGTTGAGAAGTTAACTTCCCCACCCGACTTCGTCGGGAGCCCCCTCATTGAGGGGGCCATATGCCTCCCTCGTTGAGGGAGGTGGCACGGCGTAGCCGTGACGGAGGGAGTTTCTCAAACGCCCCCGCACACACCCCCTTCTTTCCGTGTAACCTAAAAAATGCACATTTGTTCGTTTTCCTCTTGCATTTTACGAAAAAATCCCGTATACTTATGGTGTATTCATACGATGGGAGGTATCCGTATGCTGGATAAAACCATGACCTTCTCGATCCATGATGACAAGGATCAGGAAATGAAAAAGGTGCTCATCACCGTGTACAACGCCCTCAAGGAAAAGGGCTACAACCCCATTAACCAGATCGTAGGTTACATCCTCTCCGAGGACCCCACCTACATCACCACCCACAACAACGCCCGCAGTCTCGTCCGCAAGGTGGACCGCGATGAGTTGTTGCGCGCGATGGTGCGTACCTATCTCAACGATTAAGGAGTGGCAACATGGCCGAAACAACCGAAACCCTGCTGACCTACAAAGGCCGTCCCCTCGTGCGTAGCGGCAACGTCCTGTACTACGGCGATATGACGGAAAAGTGCGTCATCGTTCTGCAGGTGCTCACCACCAAAAAGGTGGGCGATATGGACGTGGCGGATAAAATTCAGGTGCAGCTTCTGCTCACCGATCCCGAGGTGCGGATGAAAGACCGCATCGTCAAAAAGAGCGAGAAAAACGGCCTGTACAACGCCATGGATATCGGCAGCATCTGGCTGGAGCGCGCGCTCAGCGAACAGTAAGACAAAACCGGAACGGGTATCCGTTCCGGTTTTTTGTTTGTGGCGGAGGATTTCAAAAGGGGGCTTCGTGCCCTCCCGCAAGATCGGCACAGACCTTGGCGGGCGGGGGAACCCCGCCCCTACGAAACCGAAAGTGGGCTTGGTAGGGAACCCCGCCCCTACGAACTCCCTCCGTCTTTCGCCTGCGGCGAAATCCACCTCCCTCAACGAGGGAGGCTTATATGGCCCCCTCGATGAGGGGGCTGTCGAGCGGAGCGAGACTGGGGGAGTTCGGGAACTCCTTTGGTTTTGTAGGGGGGGGTCTCCGTGCCCTCCCGCAAGATTGGCACAGACCTTGACGGGCGGGGAAACCCCGCCCCTACGAAACGGGCTTTCGATGGCGGACGGAAACTCCCTCCGTCTTTCGCCTGCGGCGAAATCCACCTCCCTCAATGAGGGAGGCATGACGGGCGAGGTGTCGGATTTTGTCCATATTTTGGGAAGAATTGCCCCTTGACGAATGGCAAATCTGCCCTTATAATAGTAGTATGTATATTTGTGTCTCACTTTTTATGAAGGGAGCTTCGCTTTATGAAGGAGATCGATCTCAAATCTATCATTATTCTGCTTCTCTCACGCCTCCGCTGGATCGTCGCCGGTGTGGTCATCCTCGCCCTGCTGTTCGGCGGCTACTCGCATTTCTTCGTGGACGAGCAGTACACCAGCACCGCCAAGATATACGTGCGGAATACCAAGGAGGAGTATATCCAGAGTGATAAGTACAATGGTACTACCACCGGTAACCTCACGGCGGCACAGCAGCTCGTCAATAACTACACGATTTTCCTCAAGACAAAGCCCGTGCTGGAAGAGGCAACGAAACAGCTCGGCGGTAAGCTGACGGTTGGTGAACTGTCCGCCGCCGCCTCCGCTTCCGGTGTGGATGAAACCTCGTGGCTGAATCTTTCCGTAACCCTGAATGACAAAAAGCTCGTCAAAGAGGCCTGCCAGGTGTTGGCCGAGGTTTCGGCGAAGCGGTTCAGCGACCTGGATAATATCGACGTTAAGGTGTGCGACGTGACCGACGCCAGCAAGACCGCTCCCAACGCCGTGAAATCAGCCATTATCGGCGGTTTGCTCGGTCTGGTGCTGACGGTCGGCGTTATCCTCATTCGCCAGTTCACCAACAACACCATTCGTGATAAGTACGATCTCGTTGCCCGCCTGGATGTGCCGGTGCTGGGCGAGATCCCGAGCTTCGAGTTCGCCAAGAAAAAGACTGCCAAAGGGGGTCGCACGCATGCCTAAGGATACCAAAGCTTCGGGCGGTCAGCGCCCCATTGCTTCCACCTTCCAGATCGTGGAGGCGTACAAAACCATTCGTACCAACCTGCTGTTCGCCCTGGCGCCCGCCGATAACAAGGTCGTGGTCGTTTCCAGTGCCGAGCCCAATGCCGGTAAGTCCACCGTCTCCTGCAACCTCGCCATTACCATGGCGCAGACGGGTGCCCGTGTGCTGCTGATCGACGCCGATATGCGCAAGCCGTCGCAGCACAAGACCTTCCGTGTGAAGAAGTCGAACGGTCTCTCCCGCATCCTCAGCGGCCAGCTGGACGCCGAGGAGTGCATCTGCCGTGAGGTCGCCCGTGGGCTGGATCTCCTCCCCAGCGGCTCGATCCCGCCCAACCCCTCCGAGCTGCTCGGCTCGGACGCTATGACCGAGCTGCTCGACCGTATGTCGGTGCTGTACGATTACATCTTCATCGACACGCCGCCGCTCGGCGTGGTGTCGGATTCGCTGGTGCTGTGCCACGTCTCTGCCGGCACCGTGCTGGTCACCCGCCAGGGGCAGACCACCTACGACGAGCTGGAAAACGCAATCAAGAGCGTCCGTGACGTCGAGGGCAACCTGCTCGGCGTGGTCATCTCGGATATGCGGGAAAATCCCCGCTCCTACGGGCGGTATGAAAAGTACCACTACTACAAGGCGTACGATTACTCCTACGCCACCGCCGCCGAGCCCGAGAAATAAGCGTATATCTCCCGAAAGAACCGCTGCGAAGCGGTTTTTTCGTCTCCGATCGACTTTGTATGGATAAGGAGTGTTTTGTATGAGTGCCGACAAGCCGAGACGCAGCTTCTCTGCTTGGTTCTTCGACATCTTTGCCCGTGTGCGTGAGCTACTGATGGCGGTGGTGGATCTGTTCATCCTCGCCGGCACCTCGACGGTGCTGTATATTCTGGTGCGCACCGGCGAACGGGACGCCCGCTTCTTCTGGGGCGGCCGCACCGCCGATGAGCATATGCTGCTCATCCAGTTCGCCCTGCTGATCTTCTGCATCTTCTTTTTCTTCATCGTGTTCCGTGTGTACGGAAGCCTGTGGAAGTATGCGTCCAGCCGGGAGTACCTGCTCATCTTCCTCTCCGGTGCGTGCGGGTATCTGCTGTATCTCATCATCACCCGTGGAATCATGGATATCTCCCTGCCCCCCATTTTTGCGCTCTTTGCCACCGTGCTGCCGCTGCTCGGCATCGTGGCGGTGCGGATGCTGTACCGCCGCTACCGTGAAAGCCTCCTCGCCCGTGCGCAGACGCAGCACCGCACCCCGCTGATCATCATCGGCGCCGGCGATGCGGGCGTTATGATGGTGGACGAGCTTGCCCGCAACAGCGCCAGCACCTACCGCCCCGTCTGTCTCGTGGACGACGATCCCCGCAAGGTCGGGCGGCTCGTGCGCAACCTGCACATCGAGGGCCCCGTCTCCCGCATGGCGGAGATCGTCACCCACTACAAGACCAAGGACGTGCTCATCGCCATGCCGTCGGTCAGTAAAGACCGTGTGCGTGAGATCTTTGAGCTGTGCGCGTCGCTGAAATGCCGTGTGCGCCTGCTCCCTGACGTTATGGAGTGGAGCGACAACGCTCCCCTGCTGAGCAACGTGCGTGAGGTGTCGATCGACGACCTGCTGGGCCGTGACCCCATTCAGCTCGACACCGAGGGCATTGCCTCGCTGATCGGCGGCAAGGTCGTTATGGTGACGGGTGGCGGCGGCTCGATCGGCTCGGAGCTGTGCCGCCAGATCGCCCGACACAACCCGAAGCGGTTGGTGATCGTGGATATTTACGAAAACAACGCCTACGATATTCAGCAGGAGCTGAGCTACAAGTACGGCGATAAGCTGGATCTGTGCGTGGAGATCGCCTCGGTGCGTGATGCGCACAAGATCGATCGGCTGTTTGACCGCTACCGCCCGCAGGTGGTGCTGCACGCAGCGGCGCACAAGCACGTGCCGCTGATGGAGCATTGCCCCGAGGAGGCGGTGCGCAACAACGTGTTCGGCACCTACAACGTCGCCTCCGCCGCCGATCGGTTTGGGGCGGAGCGCTTCATCCTCATCTCCACCGACAAGGCGGTCAACCCCACCAACGTCATGGGCGCCACCAAGCGTCTGTGCGAGATGATCGTGCAGAGTATGGCGGGTCAGGGCAAGACCTGCTTCGCCGCCGTGCGCTTCGGCAACGTGCTCGGCTCCAACGGCTCGGTGATCCCGCTGTTCCGTCGGCAGATCGCCGCCGGCGGCCCCGTCACCGTCACCGACAAGCGCATCATCCGCTATTTTATGACCATCCCCGAAGCGGCGCAGCTGGTGCTGCTCGCCGGTGCCATGGCGAAAAACAGCGAGATCTTCGTGCTGGATATGGGCTCGCCCGTGCGTATTCAGGAGCTCGCCGAAAACCTCATCCGCCTCTCCGGCTTTACGCCGTACGTGGATATGGATATTGTGGAAACGGGGCTGCGCCCGGGTGAAAAGCTGTATGAGGAGCTGCTCACCCGCAGCGAAAACCTCACCGACACCACCAATCGCAAGATCTTCATCGAGCGGCAGAAGCAGCCCGTCACGCCTGAGGAGCTGCAGGAAAAGTTCGCTCGGCTGAACGCTGCGCTGGACACCGATTCGCCCGACGAGCTGGTGGCGGCGATGCATGCGATTGTCCCCACCTTCCACAGCGCCGAGGAAGTCAACGCCAAGGCGATCGCTGATCTTGATTATAGTAATGTGCATGCTACCGCAAAAGAATAAGTTACACACAAACACCGCCGCTGTCAGGCTCGACAGCGGCGGTGTTTTGTTGTTTGCGGCGGGGATTTGGATGGCTTAATCCCCAAACTGCGCTTTGATCTTCTCATTGATCTCGGCATACAGAATGGGAGTAAGTTCGAGGTCGGTCTCAAGCATTGAGAGAGTCGCAATATCGGCATGCGCACCACACTGGGGGAAATTGACAAGCCAGCTGCCATCGATGAAACGCTCGTCACAGATCCAGCCGTACATCCCCTTGTGCACGCCGTCTTTGGCATATTCTTCCTTTTCCACGATAACACGAACGTTGTCCATCATTTTCATACTATTTTCCTCCCCATGGTGTATTCAGCGTGATAAGACCGCCGGCGTAGCAAACCGGCAGTTATCCGGCACCAAGCACTCTTTGCAATGGGTTTTCTTTCCTTTCAGTATAGCACAACGGCGTGCGTTGTGCCACTCTTTTTTAGATCCCGTGGCGGTCGGTGGGGTTGTTGACGATGCCGAACGCCGTCAGCACCGGCAGCAGCACGTTCAAGAGGCCGTCGACGGTGTCACTGATGTCGACGCCGCCGAACTCCTTGACGCAGAACACGACGAACGCCGCCAGCGAAAGCCACAGTGCCCACGAGTGAAAGCGGGACAGAAACTCTTTCATAGCCGTTCTCCTTTCAGGTTGGTAAGGGCGAGGGAGGTGGTTGCGTCGACAGCCCCCTCACGCAGCGAGGAGGGCGGTGAGGACGGCGGTGACGATCGCCGTGATCACGGCGGCAAGCAGCGTGTCCCACCGCTTTTGCGGCACGGCAAGAATGCCCTTGACGTCCTGCTTGATCTCCTGCAGATCGTCGTCCATATCCGTCTGCTTCTGGGCGATCGTCGCCACGCTTTTCACCAGCTCGGTGAGGTTTTCCTGCCGCTTTTCCAGCTCGTCCAGCCGATAGCGGTTGGATTTGGAGCGATCCTCCACCACCGACAACCGATGCTCCCATTGCAGCTCGTCCACGGCGCTCACCTCCGCACGATCTCGAGCTGGACGCCGTCGGTGGATGAGCCGAACACGCCCGCATAGCCGTCGCCCGTGGCGTCCTGCAGTCCCTCGCACCAGCCGTGCCAGTCGGGGCTTTTCAGCGAGGTCGTGCGGTAGCGGGCGGTGTAGGCGCCGTCGCTGAACACCATTTGCAAGGCGTCAAACGGCTTGCCACGGATCCCCGCCCAGCTTTTGCCGCTGCGCACCCAACCGAGCCACCCACCACCCGTGCGATGAACACGGTAGGTCACGGTGCCGACGGCCGGTGCGATCTGGATGGCGGACACGGCTTTGCCGAACAGACCGGCATAGCCGTCGGGGCCGTCACCGCAGTTGGTCACCCACGGCAGCCACCGACCGTCCACGTACACACGGTAGCGCACGTCGATGCGCTCGGTCAGCGGCAGATCGGCGGTGAGATACGGCGTCGGGTCGATGCGCTCGCCACGAAACCGCACCTCAAAATGCAGGTGCGCTCCGTAGCTGTTGCCGCTGTTGCCCATCACCCCCAGCACCTCCCCCGCCGCCAGGCGCTGGCCCTTTTTCACGCAGACGGAATCGAGGTGGGCGTACAGCGTCTCGTACCCGTCGCCGTGGTCGAGCTTGACGTAGTTGCCGTAGCTGGCGACGCCCGTCGAGCCGACGGCGTTGCGCTTGCCCGTCACGCAGGACGTCACCACGCCCGCCGAGTGCGCCGTGATCGGCTCGGTACGGTGGTTTTTACCGAGGTCGATGCCACGGTGGGTCGCTTTGTACCCCTGTGTGATGCGGTCATCGCCCTTTTTCAGCACACGGCTCATCACACCACCTCCACCGTCCAGTTGGGACGGGTGGCGACGAGCGCCGCCCATTCCTCGGCGGAAAACGCCGCCTCCGTCGCCGCTTTATTGAAGGTGACGGTCTGCCCCGTCACGGTGTCGGAAAGGGCGGTCATCACGCTTTCAATGCTCGCTCTCGACAGTGGGCACCACCGGAACGAGATACTGCGGCAGATCAAACCCTCGATCACAACATCGGTCAGTGAAATGCAATCGGTGAAGGTGGTATGCAGGTTGTCGTTCACCTTGGTGCTGCTAAAAATCACCTTGTCAATGCGTACCAGGTCTCTCGCACGATAAAAAACGTAGTTGCAGTTTCCCTGACCCGATAGGTCCACCACACCGAGCCGTGTGATCTTGCTTTCGTAAAACGCATTGTTCAACGCAGAATTGGCGGTGCACATCGAAAAATCCAGCGATACTCCCTGCCGCTCAAGCAGTGTCACGAGATCAGTGATCGGCGAATACGCAAACATATACGGACCAAAGGAAACTTTCATATCGTACTTCGGCTTGAAGTTGGTATCGTTCCAGCACGCACCGAAGGATGCGGAATAATCCGTGCGTCTGCCGTACTGCTGGTACTCGTCCCAAAAAGCGTCGTACTGCTGCTTTTTACCCTCCTCCACGCCGACGGCGTAGCCGACCTCGCTGCCGACAGCGTCACCGTCGGTGTAGCCGACGCCGTACAGGTCCTGCATCAGCGGCGGCAGCGCCGACAGCGTCTCGGCGGTCGGCAGATGCTCCGCCAGCACGGCGTTACAATCGGTCAGCAGCTGCTCCGTGGCGGTGCGAATGGTTGTAAGCTCCTGTTTGAGGCTCATTTACTCCACCCCCAGCGTCGCTTTGATGTCGTCGGTGATGCCGAGCAGCGTTTCCGCCGTCTGCACCGCCTCCTCCGCACGGGTGAGCAGCGCCTGCCAGTACAGCGGCGTGGGATGCCCCGCAACGCCCTCGTCACGGTAGGCAAATTGCAGAAAAAACGGCGGATAATAGCGGCGGGCGGTCTCCACGCCGTTGTCGTCGGTAAACTCGACCAGCCGCACCGCTGCCGTGCCGGCGGCGGTCCAGGAGGAGGGAATGTCGAAGTTCAGCTCCGGCTCTCCCGGCAGCGTCAGCGGCTCGGTGATATCGTACACCCCGTCGCCTCGCACGATCTCCAGCCGATAGCGGCTGTCCAGAGCGGGGGCGGTGAAATACAGGTTGAGGCGGGTGGCGCACTCGTCGCCCGCCGTACCCGCTGCGTGCGGGCCGGTCGGGGTCACCGCCGCATCCGCCACGGTGAGTTGAATGATATGAGGTGTCAGTGGCATCGTTACTCTCCTCTCTCGGTCGCCAGGTCGGCACGCACACGGTCGATGTCGAGCTTCAATTCAAAGCACAGATCCGACAACTGGTCGTCGGTGACGTTCTCCACTTTTGCCAGCTGGAAGATCATGTTGTCGTAGCCGTGATGCAAATACGCTTCCACCAGCGGGGCGGAGCGACGGCGCCAATCCGTCCACGCCACCTGCTGACGCAGCGTTTCATCGGTATCCCAACCTCTGTCCAGCGCACGGGTATAGATGTACTGGTGGATGAGATTTTTCTTATACAGCTCACGCAGCGCCTGCTTGCGGGCGGTCTCCTTCTTCGACGCCGCCTGTCGCTCGGCGGCGGCTTCGGCGTTGACCTTTGCCTCCTCCACACGCAGCGCCGCTCGCTTTTCGGCCGATTCTGCCTTGACGGCGGCGTTGATGAGGCTGGTGCGCTGGGTCTGGACGTCCTTGTTGCTTTGGGCGATCTCCTTCTGCTCGGCGGCGGTACGCTGCTGCTCGATTTCCGCTTCACGGCGGGCCAGAGCGTCGGTCAGCGCCTGCACGGCGGCGTCCCGAGAACGGCGGGCGGTGCCGGTCTTGTGCGCCTCGGTGCGGCGGGCTGCCGTGAGGGCGGCGGCCTCGTAGCCGGAGCCGCCGAGCCCCAGATGCGAGAGCGCCTCCCTCGCCTGACGGCGTGTCACCTGCCGCTCCACGGCGGCGATGTCCACGGTGTCGAGCAGCGTGCGCTCCTCCTCGTCGATCGAGGCGGCGGTGTCGGAAAGCGCTGCCTGACGCTCCTCTTCGGCGGCGGCGTTGATCGACGCAATCGTCGTCTGCGCCTGTGCTTTACGCTCCGCCTCGTAGGCGTCTGCCTCGGCACGGGCGTTTTTTTCGTATTTCGTCATACACGGATCTCTCCCCTGTCTCGGAATGTCATTTCAATGCCGTCTACGGCGATCTGTCCCGTGCTGCACAGCTGTATGCCGCACAGATGCACCCGTGGCAGATCCAACGGCAGATAGCGTGGCAGCGTCGCCTCCGGCAAGCTGCCCGTCAGCCGCAAACGGGTGGCGGTGCGCACGGTGGTGCCGTCGCACACGTTGACCGTCACCTCACCGCCCTCGGCACCGCTGATCCACAGCGTCACGCCGCATAACTGGCGGTAGGTCGCCCCATTCGGCGGGTACTGCTTGGTGGTGAGGTCGCAGGCGATGGGCGCATCCGCAAACCGCAGCACGTTGCCTCCCTGCTTCGGCAGGCTGTCACAGACGGCGTCGGGGGCGAAGGCGTGGGTCATCAGCGTGTCGTTCAGCGACGACAGCACGAACGGCGTGCCACGCACCGTGATGAGACGGCGCACGGCGGCGGGCGACGGTGTGACGCCCCACACCTGCCACGCCACGGCGTCGGCGGCTCGCTCCTCCGTGCTGTAAGCGGCGTTGCTGACGAAGCCACGGGAACGGGTGTCCAGCACAAACGCCAGACCGCCGACGTACAGCACGTAATGGTGATCCACGCAGGCGGCGGTGGCGGCGGCGAGCGTCGGGGCGTGGTAGCGGCGCAGCTGCGCCTCGATCGGCGAGGACATCAGCCGCACGTGACGGGCGTCGTAGGTGCCGCCGCTTTGCAGGGCGTAGACGTGACCGTCGGAGCTCGCCCACACCAGACGGTCACCGCACAGGCACAGCGTGTCGGGGCAATCGCAGCCACGGGCGGGGTGAACACGGTGAATGGCGAACACGGCGGCCGCCACCTCGGTGTCGGATATCGCTCCCGACAGCAGCTCGTCGGCGGTGTAGGAGACGCTGCCGCTGTGCGACACGGCGTAGGTCTCCCGCTCCTTGAAAATGACGAGCAGGTCGCTCTGCTTGCCGAAGGCGGTCACCGCACTGCCGGCGTCACCGACGTAGGCGTAGTTGTTTTCGGGAAAATACAGCGCATTGCCGAGGGCGCTCCACCGCACGAGGTTGGGGGTGCGAGGGTTGCCCGACAAAAACAGCCGTGCGCCGCCGTCGACGTCGTACCACGTGCCGAAGCGCATCCCGAACAGCAGGGCGGTGGCGTCGGTATTGGTGCGGGTGGCGGACAGACAGACGTTGCCCGACACCGCCGCCCGTGCGACGGGGGCTGCCCCGCCGCCGTGGGCGTGGACGAACCAAAAGCAGCGGCGGTAGGGGTCGTAGTACAGTGCCAGCTCGTCCGGCGGCATCTGACTGACGTCGGTCGCCTCCTTCCACAGTCCGTCGTCGGCACGGTAGTCCAGCGTGTGGGCAAAGGTGGTGCCGACCGCATCGGTGTGGTACACCGTGACGGGACAGGTGTGGTCGAGGGTGACGCCCTCCGGCAACCAGTAGTACAGCCCCGTTCCGTCGGAGGTGTAGCGGCAGCAAAACTCGTCGGTGAGCAGGTTAAACGGCTCGGTCGCCGCACCGCTCTCCTCCCGCACCTGCTCCGCCGTCGGTCGGGCGGCGGCAAGGACGGTGGGAACGTACGGCGTCTGCGGGTAGAGGTCGCCCTCGTCGGACAGCGCCATCACCCGACGGGGGTTGCCGTCGAGAAACAAGAACGCTTCCAGGCGGTCGTCGTCGGCGATGTCACGCCCCGACGGCACCGCAAGCAGCGTGCTGACACCGGCGACGGTGTGGGTCGTGCCGTGCAGCGAGCCGTCCTCGTCTGCCAGCACGAAGCGGTGGGTCTCCGCCGTGCGTCCGTACAGCAGGGTGCGGCGGTCAAGCGGCGTGGCGGTCTGCACGTCGGCGTAGCCTACCAGCAGACCACGATCCCGCAGGGCGGGACGGGTGCGCAGCGTGCCGTGTTGCCACCATAGGTTGTACGCATCGCTGAGGCGGTCGTCCCCGATGAGGTGGGGCGGCGACGACAGCTCCACACCGCCCGACAGCGGCGGAACGGTGAGGCGGCGGCGCAGGGTGCGCCCAAGAGGCGGATGCTTCATCACGTCACCCCCCACACACCGGCAACCGATCCTGCATACGGGCGGTCTCGGTGGCAGCCGTCGAGCGACGTGCGTCGTACTGCGCCGCAAACAGGGTGTAGTTGTCGGCATCGCCCTCGATCTGTGCGAACAGCATCGCCACGCCGTACGGCAGCACGGTGAGCGTCACCGGCGTCGGAAGCGGAATGGGGTCGGAAAGGGCGGTCAGCGGCACGAACGGCTCTTTCGAGCCGATGTGCCACAGCTCGGCAACGATCTGGTTGAGCACCGGCAGCGCACGCCTGTACAGCGCCGCACCGCCGGGGACACCGCCGTCGCCGTGGGTGTCTGTATAATTCAGCAGGTTCAGCGCCTGCCGTACAATATCGGTTCCGGTCATGGTTATCTCCTTTGATTGGTTTTTACGGGGGCTTCCGTTATCCGCATTTCCCGGGCGTTATTCCCCGATCGCTTCACGCAGCAGGGCGGCACGCTGCTCCTCGGGCAGGGCGTCGTACACCGCACGGCTGTGGCTGTCAAGGGCATCAATGACCTCGGAGGCGCCTGGCGCCTCCGCCACAACGGCGTTTGCCGCCTCCATTTCACGCACCAGCCCGGAGACGTCGGGGACCGTCCCCTTCGGCAGGCGTTTCAGGTACTGCACCGCCGTGATGACGTCACGGCTGAACAGGTTATCCAGCGTCCGCACCGATTCGCTCTCGCTCCACAGCGTCGACGCACCGACCTCCACACGGGCATTGATGAGCAGTTCCCGATAGCGGTCCGCCGAAAACGGCAAATACCACACGTCGTCCGCCTCCTGCACCTTGAGCAGACGGTCGCCGTAGTGCGTCACCCAAAACTCCGCCCAAATGCGGGCGATGTCCTCCACAAACCCGTAGAAGCGGGTCTGCACCGTCTGCATCGGCAGCGTGGCGGCCTCCCGCACCGCAATAATGGCGGAGGTGTTGTGGGGCGTGACGTCACCGAGGGCGCTGTCGTTGGCGCCGCTCTGGGTGAGGGTGTTGGCGATAAGCGAGGCGATGTTGCCCTCAAAAGCGGGCGCAAACTGCGGCGGATCGAGGTAGCGCAGCGCACCGTGCACGTCGGTGGCGTTGCCGAACACCTTGACGATCTGCCCCGGCTCGTTGCTCAGCGGCTGGGAAATGATGTCACCGTTGACCACCAGCATCGGCATACCCATCATCATCACCGCCCACACCGAAGCGGTGAGCATACGATTGATGGCGATCTGGTTGGGGATGAGGTAGGTGACCTCGCTCTCGCCGTAGGCGCAATTTTTGCGGCGCTCCCACGAAAACTTCGCCAACGGATAGCGGCGCACGCCGATGTCCCGCTCCTTCGAGACGACGACACCACGGCACACCTGCACCGCATGCACGGCGGTGCCTCCACGCTCGTCGGTCACACGGAACAGCTTGGTCAGCAGCAGCGCACGGTCGGTTCCCTCCTGCTCCACCGTGCCGTAGTCACCCGCCTGGTAGCCACGCTCGGTGTCGGCGACGATGCGCTCGATCTCCTCCGTCGGGCGGCGGTCACGGCGGGCGATCGCCCGAATGTCGGCGATCGGCAGACGCTGGGCGAGGATGATGTAGGGCTGTTTTTGGATGTCGTCGCAGGACGGGTCGCCGAAATACACGTTTTCGATGTCCAGCACCTCGCAGGCGACGTCGCCCCGAATGGGGGTTGTGCGGGCGGCGTCGGCGTACTGACCCGTTTGGACGGTGTCGTCCCAGTAGGTGTACAGCACGCCCGTACCGGTGACGTAGGCGTCCCGCAGCGCACGCTCACGCAGGTCGTCGAAGCGCACACGCTCTGCCGTGACACGAAAATAGTCGGACAGCGCCGACATCACGAGGTTGATCTCCTCCGCCTGCGCCAGCGGCGTGGCAAAGGCGGGAGCGCCGCCACGGGCGAGGTCCTCCCGCACACGGTGGAGGCGGCTGCGCATCTCCGACGTGTTGGGAACGCCTTCGGCGGTGAAATTGACGGTGATGGGCGACGCTCCCACCACCGCCAGCTTGTAATCGCCGATGCGCTTGATGACGTTGTGGCGCACCAGCGGGCGATCGTTGCCGCAGCGGGCGCCGTGCCACTGGTCGCCCACCATAAACCGCTCGTTGATGCGGTTTTGTTCATACATACCCCGTGTACCGAGGGCGGCCTTGTACGAAACACCCTGCTCGTACTCGGCAAACACCTGTGCGGGGTCACAGCGTTTGTTCATTGGTTATCCTCGTGTTATGGGGTGGGAAACGCCGCCCTGCGGGCCGTGCTGCGCCCCGCAGGGCTTATGCTGCGTTACGCAGAGTAGGTATACGCTACGATCACGTTCTGCTGGCTTTTCTTGACGAGCAGGTCGTAGTACAGGCGATAATCGAACTTATAGGCGTCCGCCTTCTGGTTCTGGTCGGGGGTGAAGGTGCGGAGCTTCTCGGTCTTGCGGATGAGCGAAGCGCCACGCTTCGGCATCACGAGAATACCGATGCTCTCGGCGTCTGCCGCTGCGGCAAAGCCGCCGTCCTGCTCGCCCTCGGACACGCCGTCCGCAAAGGCGAAGGCGGTCTTCATCCGTGCCGACGGCACCGGCAGGATCGCCACGTTGTCGATGTGGTTGACACGCAGGTTGATGCCGCCCTTCGAGAACTCGTCCATACGCAGGGTACGGTTGATCTCGGGGGTGGACAGCAGCGCATCGTAGACGGTGGGATCGCAGAAGGCGACCAACGGCTCGTCGTAGCCGACCGTCTGGCGGACACGGCTGATCATCTTCTGGAGCAGCGCAAAGACGTTGTCGGACAGGGCTTCGCCCTCGCCGAGCGACACCGTCTGACCCTGCTCGGTCGCCACGGCGGCGAGCTTGGCGAGACAGTAGGCGTCGACCTCCGGCACGACCTTGGTGCGGACGAACTCGCCCAGCACCTGACCCGCCAGGTTGGCGGCGCCGGCCTCGTCCTCGTCCTGGGCGTCCAGCATAAAGGAACGGCCACGGTCCTGCGTCAGGGTGAAGGAGGTGTTGGAAACGGTGACAGAGCCGTCGGCAAAACCGCCGTCACGGTCGTAGTCGCCGAGACCCGACAGCTCCATATCGGGGATCAGTACGGTGTGCGCGCCCACGAACTTGGCACGCAGGGCGTTGTCGGTGAGGAAGCCGGTGACGGCGCTCTGGACAAACAGCTTGTCCAGCTCCTCGGTCAGTTTGGAAGCGTAGGTAATGGTATTGGACATGGAATATTTCTCCTTTCAGATTGTGG
>JAZQSX010000007.1:0-7368 GCA_045630285.1 Acutalibacteraceae bacterium
AGATGTTTCCTGGACGTTCCTGTGGGTGGCAGAGGAAGAGCGGGAGCTTAAATAAAACAAAGCCCCGCCGTCGATTCCCGAGGGCGGGGCTTTTTGCCATTATTTCAAGAAGCCGTTGACGATCTGTTCTTCCGCTTCCTGCTCAGTGAGTCCCAATGTCATCAGCTTGATAAGCTGTTCACCGGCGATCTTGCCGATTGCCGCTTCGTGAATGAGGCTGGCATCCAAGTGGTTGGCAGTGATCTCAGGGACGGCACAAACGCTGGCGTTGTCCATTAAAATGGCATCGCATTCCGTGTGACCTGCGCAACGGGCATTGCCGAAAATGTGCGACACGAAGGTCTGCTTTGATTGCTCCCGTGCCACGGAACGGGAAATGACGTTGGCAGAGCTATCTTCACCGTTTAGGTACACCGTAAAATCAGTGTCTGCGACTTGGACACCATGGGTCATTAGTTTTTCACGGATCAGCAGAGTAGCGCCATCGCCGACGGTGGCGGTGGTGATGCGCTTGGTGGAGTCAACACCCTTGATCTGTGTGGTTTCAAGCTCCATGGTGGCGCCGGCTTCCAGATGAATAACCGTGTTGGGGTTCATCACACGCTGGCCGTTGCCGTCACCTTGCCCATAGTGCCGCTCTACGTACCGCACACGGGCGTTTTCGCCCACGTAAAAGGTGTGGATACCGTCGTGGCGGGATTCCTCGTCGCCAGCGTTGTGGATGCCGCAGCCAGCCACGATGGTGACGTCGCAATCCGCACCGATGAAGAAGTCGTTATACACCATTTCCTTGATGCCACTTTGGCTTAGCACGACGGGGATGTGCACGCTTTCGTTTTTGGTGCCGGGCTTGATGCGAATATCAATACCGGGCTTATCCGTTTTGGTTTCGATATCAATATTGGCTGTGGTATTCCGGCCTGCCAGTTGACCGTTGGAGCGGATATTATAAGCACCCTCGGGTACTTCGTGCAATTCGGCAACTGCTTCCAGCAGGGTTTGTTCGATCTTATCCATACCGCTCCTCCTTTACTTCAACTTCTCGGTCAACGCCTGGCATGCCACATTGGCATTCAGCAGGTGCGGCATCACTTCGGCGTGAGTACCGATGCGGCTGATCTCGCCGCCGGCGATAACCACGATCTTATCGGCGATGTTCAGGATACGCTCCTGATGCGAGATGATGAGAATGGAGCCGCCTTCCTTGGCGTGCATCTTCTCAAAAACCTGAATCAGGTTCTGGAAGCTCCACAGATCAATGCCCGCTTCCGGCTCGTCAAAGATCGAGAGCTGTGTTCCACGGATCATAACGGTAGCGATCTCAATGCGTTTCAGCTCACCGCCCGACAGACTGGCGTTGACCTCACGGTTGATGTAATCCTTTGCGCACAGACCGACCTCGGACAAGTACGAGCACGCACGGGTGACCGACATCGGTTCGCCGGCAGCCAGCGAGAGCAGATCGTGAACGGTAATACCTTTGAAGCGTACCGGCTGCTGAAAAGCAAAGCTGATGCCTTGCTTGGCGCGCTCGGTGATGGTCATATCAGTAATGTCCTTGCCGTCCAGCAAAATCGAGCCGGAGGTAGGCGTGAGAATACCGGCAATCACCTTTGCTAAGGTGGATTTACCGCCGCCGTTCGGGCCGGTAAACGCCACGAAGCGCTCGTCCACCGTCAGATTAATATTGCGCAGGATCTCCTTTTTCGCACCGTCGACGTCGACGGCGTAGGAGATGTTTTTCAGTTCCAGCATAGGTTTATTCCTCCTGTTACGATGGGCGATCCCATCTCACTAGAGTATAGCACACCCTGTCCTAAAATAAAAGGGGGTGAAAGGGGAAAGTGTAAAAAATTTGACACATATTGGGCAATATGGTATGATTGTTACTAAAGAAAAGAAGGAAGAGTGTGTGCAATGACAAAGCAGCGCAACCTATTTTTGGATTATTTTCGAGGAATAGCAATTATCATCGTTGTTTTGGGACACGCCATTCAGCTTTGTTATGGAGCTGCAAATGACCCTCTGCACAGCCTTATTCAAACCTTTCAAATGTCGATGCTTTTCGTCATTAGCGGTTTTAGTTCGGGTTTTTCCGAGCCAATGAAGGATAGCAAAAAATTTTTGTTGGGCAAAGTTAAACGGATTTTGTTACCTTATCTTGTCTGGACACAGTTCCATTATGTTCTTACAGCATGTGTATCCGGTCGCTACAGTGTGGTTGCGCAGATAAAAAGTGTGCTGGTATCACAATTCTGGTTTTTGCGCATTTTGTTTTTAATGTTTTTGGTGTACTGGGCCTTTGTCGTAATTTATCGGGTATTACATAAGCTTTCGAGTCGCCTCCTCAAGGTGTTGATTGCTTCAGCGGCAGTTGCCATTCTCGCCATACTCCTTTCTCGCATTCCTGGATGTGGCTCTTTGCTAAATTATCTTCCGTTTTTTGTGTTGGGCAATCTTTTGTATAAGCTTTCTAATAAATATGATGCCAAGGCATATCGATCCGCATTTACCATACTGTCATGGATACTTGCAGTCTTATTTGTAGTAAGCATTTTTTTACTTGCGAAAACTCAAGGTGTTTTCCGAGTACTTATCGATAAAAGTATGGCTTTCAGCGGTGTAGCGGCGTGCTACGTTGTTTGCCGATTGCTCTATGCCGTTCCGTGGCTTAAAAAGCTGACAGGGCTGGTAGAGAAAATTGGCAAGAATACACTCCCGGTATATGCCATTCACTGGTGTATTTTCTTTAGCTTGCCGCTCCCGCTGTACAGTTTTTTGGTAAACGGTATTGGCTTATATCCAAGTGCGGTGATTGTTGCGTTGGTGTGGCTGGCTCTTTGTATGGTTATGATTTATCTGCTTCAGAAGAATAAGATTACACGAAATCTCTTGTTGGGAGAAAAATAACAAGAAGCCGGTTCTTACGAACCGGCTTCTTGTTATTTAATAATTGGTAGCACGCAGACGGAAATAGGCCTTCGGATGCGCACAAACGGGGCAAAGCTCAGGAGCCTCCTTGCCGATGTGCAGATGACCGCAGTTGCCGCATTCCCAGATGCAATCGCCGTCACGGGAGAAGACCAGACCGCCTTCGACATTGGCGAGCAGGCGGCGATAGCGCTCTTCGTGAGCTTTCTCGATCGCAGCAACGCCCTCGAACAAATCGGCGATCTTGTCGAAGCCTTCTTCACGGGCCTCCTTGGCGAAGGTGGCGTACATGTCGGTCCATTCGTAGTTTTCGCCCTCGGCGGCGTCGAGCAGGTTTGCTTCGGTGGAGCCGATGCCGCCGTGCAGCAGTTTGAACCACAGCTTGGCGTGCTCTTTTTCGTTGTTGGCGGTTTCCTCGAACAGTTCCGCAATCTGGGTGTAACCGTCTTTGCGAGCCTTGGAAGCATAGTACGTATACTTGTTACGAGCCTGCGATTCGCCGGAAAAAGCAGCCTGCAGGTTGGCTTCGGTTTTGGTTCCTTTGAGATTCATAATAAATCCTCCTTTTTATGCTGTTTTCTTCATTATACGGTTGTTTTTTCCAAATGTCAACGCAGAAAATCCAACAGAACGGGATACAGAGCATCTGCCCACGCACGGCTGCCGTCCTCGTTCGGATGTCCACCGTATCGTGCGCAGTGCGGGTGTGCGGCATCCAACTGTAGGATCGGCACGACATCAAATACGGCGTCAACCTCGCTTGCCAGCTCATGAAGAATACCGTGGTTGACGGTTTCCCAGCTTTTGCGGATGTCCTCAGAATAATCAAACGGTGGCACCGTCTGTAACAGTACCCGACAGCCCGCTTCGTGAAGCTTACTGACAACGGTGTGAAGATCGGCAAGGATCTGTTCGGCGCTACGCCCACGGCCCAGATCGTTGACGCCATAGCATACGACCACAGCGTCGTTCTGCTTGGCCTTCGCGAGCCACACAGCGTCTGCGGCTGCATCCATTGCCCGCCCGAAGCCCAGCCCGAGATTCCAATACGCACAGTGGTGACCGAGTCGCTCAGATACACGTGCGTTCCAAAACTCATAGCTTCCGAAGGCGACGCCGATGCCTTGTGTAATGGAATCGCCCAAATACGCAATGCGTCGGTCCACAGATCGATCGCAACCGATCATAGAGGGGAAAGGGAGCGAGCGTGAGGCGACCCAGCGATCGTTTTGACGGATAAACGTCGGGATCATAGCTTCCTCGTGATTGGGAATGTCACGACCACGGAAGCCGATCTCCACGCAGAGATACTCGCCGCTTGCGGCGGTAACGGGTAGCGGATCGGTAGCAAATAACTCGCCCTTTTGCACGGTGTAGGTGGGGGAACCGCCGATCGTGACCGGCTGCAGAGCATGTGGCTCGATTGCCGTGTCCCCGCTGCACCGATCGACAACACCGATCGCTAGGTGTGTGATCTCCCAGTCGCCGCACTCATATCCCTGATAGCTGTGCTGACCGTCGGCAAAGGTGCTGTCGATGGTGTTGGAGAATAAGAGCGAATAGGCAAACGTGCCGCCTTCAAATACACGATAGTAGATGCGCCCCACCTGTTCCGCCCGGGGATCGGACGGTAAAAAATGGTGCTGGCTACCGCCGGCAGCCAGTGTGTTTGATACGTACGTTTCACAGAAAGTCTGAAGCAGTTTCACGGAGATACCCCCATTTCTGCTTTCATTTTAGCAAAGGAAAAGAGTGATGTCAACAGTTTACAAACGTATTTTCTTATGCTACAATAGAACGGTATAGGGAGGCGCAAACTATGGATTTTTCACGTGTTTCAAACCGATTACATGCCTTATTGGAGCTGGGTGTTCCCGGCTGTGCGATCTCGGTGCGCCGGGACCATCGAGAGATATACCGTTATGTGTGTGGCACCGCTGACCGTGAGGGAACCAAGCCGATGAACGGGCGAGAGGCGTTTTATTTGTTTTCTTGCACCAAGCCTATCACTGTGGCTGCTGCCATGCAGTTGGTAGAGCGTGGGCTGCTGGAGCTGGATCGTCCCGTAGCCGATTATTTGCCCGAGTTTTCGAATATGCTGGTCGCAAAAGGCGGCGAGCTTGTCCCAGCGGATAAGCCGATTTTGGTGAGACATCTGTTGACGATGAGCGCCGGGTTGGATTATGACGTGCACGCCGAGCCAATTCGCCAAGCGCTTCGGGAATATGGTGTCGGCATTACGACACGTCAGTTTGTTTCGGCGGTTGCGAAAAAGCCGCTGTGCTTCCACCCGGGTGAGCAGTTCAAATACAGCTTATGTCACACCGTGCTGGGCGCTGTGATCGAAGCGGTATCGGGCATGACCTTCGGTGAATGGCTGCAGAAGGAGATCTTCACGCCGCTTGGTATGACCGAAACGGGTTTCGCGTTTCATCATTCCACCCGTGCACCGCTTGCCGAGCAGTACGGATGTGTGGAGGAGACAGGCGAGATTGAATATCTCGGCTTGGAGCATCCTTATCGCCTGGGCGATGCATTTGAAGCGGGCGGCTCCGGCTTGATTTCTACGTTGGATGACTACGCCTTGTTTGCCGATGCCATGGCCTGTGGCGGTGTCGGTGCGACGGGTGCACGCATTCTAAAGCCGGAAACGATCGATATGATCCGCACCGAGCAGCTCACCAAATTGGCGAAGGATCCCACCTTCTCCTGTGCTGCCGGTCCCGGCTATGGGTATGGACTGGGTGTGCGCACGTTGATCGACAAGAGCCAGGGACAGCGCAGTCCGCTTGGTGAGTTTGGCTGGGACGGCGCCAACGGCGCCTTCTTGATCGTTGATCCGGACAATCGGTTGTCCTTCGCTTTTGTGCAGCATATGCGCAACTGGCCCCGTCTGATGGGCGAGTTCTACGCTCCCATTCGGGATGACGTGTATGATATTTTAGGCCTGTAAAGGAGAAAGCTCTATGGAAATTTGGTATCCGGCGGTTACCGCCTATATTGAAGAGTATCGAGATGAGATCGTTGAAAATCTCAAAGCGTTGGCACGAATCCCGTCGATCTCCAAGGCGGGGAAAGACGGCCTGCCGTTTGGCAAAGAGGTTGATGAAGCGTTACTGGCTGCCGCCAAGCTGTTTACCGACAGTGGGATTCCCATGGAAGTCAAGCACGATGCGGGATATGCCCTTGCGGTGTGTGACGGTCAAGGCGACGGTATCGGTTTGTTTGGTCACGCCGATGTGGTGCCGGTCAACGATGATTGGGTGAAGACCCAACCGTTCGAGCCGTTGGAGGAAAACGGCGTGCTGTACGGCCGTGGCGTCAGCGATAACAAAGCAGGCGTTATTGCGTGCTTGTATGCTTTGCGGGCGCTGAAAGCTGCGGGCGTGGAGTTGAAGAGCCGTCTGACGGTGTACGTTGGTGGTAGTGAAGAGACGGGTATGAAGGATCTGGAGGCCTTTGTCGAGCGTGAACGCATGCCGGAGGTTTCCATCACGCCGGACAGTGATTATCCCGTTAGTGTGGGGGAGAAGGGCATCCTTCACGTGGAGTGCCGCAGCCGTGAGGCGCTGACGGCGATCACCAAGTTTGAGGGCGGTCAGGCATACAACGTTGTTCTGGATCGAGTCACTGTTGAAATAAACGGTAAGCAGCAGATCTTTGAAGGCTTGGCAGCACATGCGGCACATCCGGAGCGTGGTGTCAATGCAGCGCACAAGGCGGCAGAAGCGTTGTGTGAGCGTGCAGACCTGTGCGACGATGATCGTCGCATTCTGATCGGTCTTCGTGACACCGTTTGCGGTTGCCACGGCGCAGAAGTGGACATTTTCAGCGAGGGTGCGTTTGGCAAGCTGAGCTGTGCCAACGGTATCGTTCGTATCGAGGACGGTCATTTGGTATTTACGCTGGATATTCGTTACGGCAACGAGTTCGACCACGAAGCGGGAATTCCCCGACTGGTGGCGGCAATGGATGCCCGTGGATTTGATGCGGTCATCAAATCCAACTCTCCCGGCTTCCTGCTGGACGAGAGCGGTGCGTATATGAGCTGCATTTTGCAATCCTACCGTGATGCGGCGGATCGTCCCGATGCTGCGCCGTATAAGACCTACGGCGGCACATACGCACGTCGTTTGCGCAACGCCTTTGCGGTGGATCACAGCTTGCCGTGGGATCGGTCGGCACTGAATCTTCCTGCCGGCCACGGCGGTGCGCATCAAAGCGACGAAACGTTGTCGATCGAGGCGTTGCTTGGTGGTATCAAGGCGCTCGCCCTGGCCCTCGGCCGATTGGATGATTGCCTGATCGGAGGATAAACCGAAAAGATTTTCACACCCTCGTTTTTTCTAACAGAACTATTATAATGCCACCGCACCGTTCGTGCGGGGGCGTTTTTAACATGAAAAACGCCGCCTGCGCAGAGCCCCCGCGGGGAGA
>JAZQSX010000008.1:0-26513 GCA_045630285.1 Acutalibacteraceae bacterium
CACCGCCAAACCCTTGCGTACCGATGACGGGCAGGGTGAAGCGCTTGATCGCTGCCGCAAGGCCTCGCAGAGCGTTGGGGGACAGCGTTTCGGTCGGCTGCTCCAACGAGAGTCCCGCCGCACGGCAAACGGTTTGACCGATGCGTTTGTTCAGCAGTCCCGTCAGGAAGTCGGCGGCGGTGCGGCCGAGCGCACGGCGCTCCGCCAACAGGGAGAGCAGCTCCACCTCGCTGACAGTGGGAAGCAGGTCGATTTCGGCGGTCATAGTGCCGTTCTTGCGGCGTTCCCAATCGCCGACGACACGGGAGACCTGCATCACGGCAGGGCCGGAAATGCCGTATTCGGTAAAGAGCAATTCGTCCGTGTGGGAGCACAGCGGCTGCCCGTTCAAGCAAAAGGTGACGGTGGCATCGGTGCGCAGGCCCTTCATCGCACGGACGAAGGTCGTGTCGGTGCGCACCTGCACGATTGCCGGAAACAGCGGAGTTTTGCGGTGACCGAGAGCGGTCGCCAGCGCATAGCCGTCCGACGAGCCGCCGAGCGACGGCGACGCCGCACCGCCGGAGGCGAGGATCACCTGCTTGGCAGTAACCGTCTCGCCGTTTGCCAGCGAGAGCGCAAAGCCGTCGCCGTGGGGGCGAATGGCGGTGACCGCCGCATCGCACCGTTCGGTGACACCGAGGCGGGACAGCTCCAGACGCAGGCAATCGAGCACCGCACTTGCCTGCTGGCAGAGGGGATATTCCCGTCCCTCCTCACGGGGTGAACACAGCACGCCGAGGGAGCGGAAAAACGAGAGTGCCGCCTCCGGGGGAAAGGCAGTGAGGGCGGGGGTGACGAACGCCGCCGCACCGTCGCCGTGATAGTTGTCGGGTGAGGCGGTGCGGTTGGTGAGATTGCAGGTGCCGCTGCCCGTGGCAAGCAGCTTTTTGCCGACACGGGGCTGTTTTTCCAGCAGTACGACGTCACGGACGCCCTCACGGGCGCAGAATACCGCCGCCGCCAGCCCCGAAGCGCCGCCGCCGATGATAGCAAGGTTATAGGTGAATAACATAACGATCCCCCCGATCAGTACCAGTATACCAGTGTTTGCGGCGGGGGTCAAGTGGACAAGCTACATCAAAAAAGCGAAGCTTCCGAGGGAAGCTTCGCTTTTGCCGCTTTGGGGATCAGAAAGCCGTGTCGATAATGGTCTGAGTGATCTTCTTGTAGCCCTTCAGGACAACGGTGATGTTCTGATCGTTGATGGCGATCAGATCGGCGATCGTGGCACGGATATTGCCGAGCGAGCCGGCGGAGGAGGGGAAGCCGCTGTACGGTGCGATGAGTGCATCGCTGTTGAGAATAGCGCACAGCACCGTTTTCAGTTCGGCGGGCATCGACGGGTGGTAGGCACCGGTGTGGTTATACGCCGAATCGTGCTTGGCAAACATCAGCGCACACCGCACGCCGTCCTCGGAGGCGCCGAAGCCGGCACCGAAGCCGTCCCATTGCCTGATCGAATGCGGGCCGCTGTTTTTGTGGGTCGGCAGAGGAACGACGCCCAGATTAGCAGATCCGCCCGGCAGCGAAGAAAGAGCGGTGCCGTAGAAGGTCGTATCGGACAGCAGGGCGACGGTGGTGCCGTCGAGGAACTGCTGTTCATCAGAGCCTGCGACCGTGTGCGGGCTGATGACCTTGCGATTGCCGTAGCAGTAGTCCTGCAGCATCTCAAAGGCTTCGTAGAGCTTGGGATCGGAGAGATTCTCCACGAACTGCCCAACCGAGGAGGCTTTGGTGAGATCGGTGTTGTAGCTGTTGAGGAACGGGCCCCAGGACGCCGCCGAAAACGATATACCGTAGACGCCGTCGGCCGGTCGCTGAACGGCAAGCAGCATTTCGTGCAGCGTTTCCCAATCCCAGGTGCCGGCAGTGTACAGCGCCAGCGGATCCTGTTTCCCGGTGTAGCCCGCAGCGGCAAACGCCGCTTTGTCGTAGTAGATGACCGACGGCGCCTGGCGATAGCTGCCGCCGACGGCGTAAACATGGCCGTACAAGGCGGTGGTGTTCATCAGTTGCCAGGAAAATCCGCTTTTTTTGGCGGGAGTCCACAGATCGCCACGGGACAGGTAGGATTCCAGAGGTTGTACGGCCCGTGCGGTTATCGGTTCGGGAAACGTCTCACTGCTGACACGGACGATGCTGTACGGCTTGCCCGCTGCCGAGGCGGCAAGCACAGATTCCAGATAGCTGTCGGTGGGAAGGTGGTCTACCGTCAGGTTGACGTCGTGCGCCGCCTCAAAAGCGGCGATCTGCGCCTCGGGGATGGTGCCGAGCGCCCCGTAATCGGCAAAGGTGAAGGTGGCACCGCCGAATTGCAGGTTGTCGATCATCGGTTGCTCGGTCGAGGCGATCGTCGGCGTGATGATTACAGAAGGCGGGTTGGAGCCACCCGGAACGATTGGTCGTGTGCCCGGCACAGTGGTCGGCAGAGGACGGGTGGAGTAGGGGCGGGTTGTCCAAGTCGTCACACGGGTGCGGGTCGTCCCGGTCGATGACGGGGTAACCGTGGTTGACGCTGCCGTTGTATCGGTGGTCGACGGCTCGGTCACGGTGGTGTCAAGAGGCGCCTCGGTCGTCGAAACGACGGACGACGTGGCGACCGCCGACGGCTTCGTCGTGGGCTCGGACGGCTTTGCTGCGGGGCTGCCGCAGGCAGTGAGCAGCAACAGCAGTACCACCGTCAGCACAGTGAGCAAGCGGCGTTTACGTGTCATACAGCATACCCCGTTTCGTGAAAAAATTGGGAAAAAACTTCCTTCTGTTTTCATTATAACGGAATAATTACAAAATTGCAACTATTTTTTTGCGGCGGGGCGGTTTTGGAAAATTATGAATAACGGATAGCGGGGAATGAATACTAGATGAGAAAGGGGACGGTAATATGTGTGGGATCGTGGGATACTGCGGAAAGCGGTCGGCGGCGCCGCTGCTTTTGGACGGGTTGTCCCGTTTGGAGTACCGTGGTTACGATTCGGCGGGCGTGGCACTGTGTGACGAGACGGGGCTGGCGCTGTATAAGGAGGCGGGACGGCTCGCCCTGCTGACGGCACGGCTGCGTGGCGGTGAGGGACTTTTGCAAACGGTGGGTATCGGACATACCCGTTGGGCGACACACGGCAGGCCCACGACGGTCAATGCGCATCCGCATCTCAGTGCCGACGGGCGGTTTGCGGTGGTGCATAACGGCATCATTGAAAACGAGTCGTCCCTGCGGCGGGAGCTTGTGGAGCAGGGAGTGCGGCTGCGCTCCGAGACGGATACCGAGCTGATCGCTCAGCTCTTACAACGGGAGTTTGACGGCGACGTGTGGGAGACGTTGTGCCGTGTGACGCAGCGGCTCCGAGGGTCGTTTGCGCTGGGGGTGCTGTATGCGGGTGAGCCGCAGCGGTTGTATGCGGTGCGGAGGCAAAGCCCGCTCGTTTTGGGCGTATGTGAGGACGGGGTATTTCTCGCCTCGGATATACCGGCGATTTTACCGTATACGACGGCAGTCGTGCCGCTCGCCGACGGGGAGAGTGCGTGCTTGTCGCCCGAGGGGTTTGCGATCCGTGACGGTGAGGGGCAGAGCGTCGCTCGTGAGGCGCAGGAGGTACCGTGGGACGCTGAGGCGGCGGAACGGGGCGCCTATGCCCATTTTATGCGAAAAGAGATCGACGAGCAGCCGGAGGCGTTGGCGGCGACGGTGTTTCAGCACGTTGACGGTGACGGACGGGTCACCGAGACCGCTCTGCCGATGAACGCCGAGACGGCACGGTCGCTGCGGCGGGTGATACTGGTCGGCTGCGGCTCGGCGTACCACGCTGCGGTCGTGGGGAGGCAGGTGATCGAGCGGTTGACGGCGCTGCCCGTCGAAGCGGAGATCGCCTCTGAATTTCGCACCCGAAGCACCCCGCTGGATCGGCATACGCTGGTGATTTTTATCAGCCAATCGGGCGAGACGGCGGACACGATCGCCGCCTTGCGTGAGGCGAAGCGGCAGGGGGCACGGACACTGTCGATCGTCAACGTGGCGGGAAGTACCTTGGCGGCAGAGAGCGACGCCGTGCTGCCCACCCGTGCCGGTCCTGAGATCGCTGTGGCGACGACCAAGGCGTATACGGCGCAGCTGGGGGCGTTGTACCTTGTTGCGATACGGCTGGCGGTGCTGCGTGGGGAGGCAGACGGGGAGCGGGAGCGGGAGTTGACCGCTGCACTGCGCCTGCTGCCGCATCACCTGCGCACGCTGCTGGATACGGCGGAGCGGATGCACGCCCTGGCGAAACGGTACGTCGGGCTGCAGGACGCCTATTTTATCGGGCGGGGTATCGACTACGCCGCAGCTTTGGAAGCGTCGCTGAAGCTCAAGGAGATCAGCTACATTCATGCCGAGGCATACGCCGCCGGAGAGCTCAAGCACGGAACGATCTCTCTGATCGAGGAGGGAACGTTCGTGGTGGCGATCGCTTGTGAGGAGGCGCTGATCTCCAAAACGTTGGCGAACGTGCGGGAGGTGCGTGCCCGTGGAGCCCGTGTGTTGCTCGTGACGACGGCGTCCGACGTCGATGACGCTGCGGAGGACGTCGTGCGTATCCCTGAGGGGGAACCGCTGTTTGCGGCGTCGCTGTCGGTGGTGCCGCTGCAGCTGCTGGGGTATGCTATGGCACTGGAGCGGGGGTGCGATATTGATCGCCCCCGTAACCTGGCAAAAAGTGTGACGGTGGAGTGAGACGAATGCTGTTTACAACCTCGTTGTTTGAAGTGCGCCGCAGTCGCTTGGGTGACGTGCTGGCGCTGTACGTATATCCATGGCAGATCCTGCCCGAGCTGGCGACGCATATCCGCACGCTGGGGGCGTCGCTCCCGAACGATCGGTTTGAACGGGTGGGTGAGGAGATCTGGATCGCCAAAAGCGCAACGGTGGCGACGTCGGCGGAGATCGTTGGGCCGTGTATCATTGATGAGGACGTCGGGATCCGCACGGGGGCGTTCCTGCGGGGGTCGGTGCTGGTGGGGCGCGGAGCGGTGGTGGGAAACTCCACCGAACTGAAAAACGCACTGCTGTTTGACGGTGTGCAGGTGCCGCATTACAACTACGTGGGGGATTCGGTGCTGGGATATCGGGCGCACCTCGGCGCAGGGGCGGTGACCTCCAACGTCAAAAGCGATCGGTCACCGGTGGTGATCCGCAACGGCGAGGAGCGTCTGGAAACGGGACTAAAAAAGTGCGGGGCGATGATCGGTGACCGTGCGGAGATCGGATGCGGGTGCGTGCTGAATCCCGGAACGGTGATCGGTACCGCCGCACAGATCTATCCGCTGTCGTCGGTGCGTGGCTGTGTGCCTGCGGGACACATTTACAAGGCGGCAGATAACATTGTAGGGCGGAGAGTGTGATATGGGACGGCTTTTTGGAACAGACGGCGTGCGGGGCATTGCCAATGCCGAGATCACCTGTGAGCTGGCCATGAGCATCGGTCGGGCGGCGGCGCTGGTGCTTGCCAAGGACGGCAGGCGGCGGCCGGTGTTTGTCATCGGTACCGATACCCGTGCGTCAGCGGATATGCTGACGGCGGCGCTGACGGCCGGGCTGTGCTCGGTTGGGGCGGACGTGATCCGTTTGGGGGTGATCCCCACACCGGCGGTGGCGTATCTCGTGGGAAAATACAAGGCGGATGCCGGGATCGTGGTGTCGGCGTCGCACAATCCGGCCGCTTTCAACGGCATCAAGCTGTTCAGCGGTGACGGATATAAGCTGCCGGATGAACTGGAGGAGGAGATCGAAGCGCTGGTGCTTCGCAAGCGTACCGAGTACCCCCAGCCGATCGGCGGCGAGGTGGGACGGGTGACGGTGGCTGCCAAGGCGGTGGAGGATTACATTGAGCATCTCAAAAGCACGGCACTGTATATGCCGGAGGGGATGCGGGTCGCTGTGGATTGCGCCAACGGGGCGGCCTCGGTCACGGCACGGCGGCTGTTTCGGGAGTTGGGGTGCGAGGTGGAGATCCTCAGCGGTACCCCTGACGGTGTCAACATCAACGAGGGATGCGGCTCGACGCACCTTGCGCAGTTGTCGCAGTTCGTGCGGGAGCACGGGTGTGATCTGGGTATTGCGTTTGACGGCGACGCCGATCGCTGCCTGTGTGTTGACGACGCCGGCACCGAGGTGGACGGCGACCGCTTGATGGCCATTTGTGCGCTGGACCTGCGGGAGCGGGGGAAACTGTCGGGGAACACCGTGGTGGGGACGATCTTGTCCAATCTCGGCTTCGTGCGGTTTTGCGAGGAGCAGGGGATGCGATTTGTGGCAACCAAGGTGGGAGACCGCTTCGTGCTGGAGGAGATGCTGCTTGGCGGGTACGCCTTCGGCGGCGAGCAGTCGGGGCATATCATTTTTCGGGATTTTGCTACCACGGGCGACGGACAGCTGACGGCGGTGCAGGTGCTGTCGTATCTCAAGCGCTGCGGACGGCCGCTGCGGGAATTGGCACAGCGTATACCGCAGTATCCGCAATACAGCCTCAATTTGACGGTGACATCCGAGAAAAAACGGCAATTTTTTACCAGCAGCGCCATTAAAACGGCGATCGACGACGCCAAAACGGCGTTGGGTGACGACGGGCGCATCGTGGTGCGGCCGTCCGGCACCGAGCCGCTGATTCGTGTGATGACGGAGGCGCGGGACGCCGCCCTGGCACGTGCGCAGGCTGAGGCGGTGGCGGCGGTGATCCGAGAACAGCTGGGAACGGCATAGAAAAAGGACTCACCCGTCGGGTGAGTCCTTTTTGTGATACTTACAGGGCTTTGCCGCAGCCACGGCAGAAACGCCCGTCGTAGGGGTTGTCGGTGCCGCAGTCGGGGCAATATTTCACAGCGGGCGTCGCCGGTGCCGACGGGGCAGGCGGCGGAGCAAACGAGGAGTTCGGCATCGGCGGTGCGGGAGGTGCAGGCGGCTGTGTGAGCGCCGCTTGCCGTGCGGCTTCTTCGGCCGCTCGGGCAGCCTCCTCGGCAGCCCTTGCCGCTTCGGCAGCCGCTTGTTCCGCAGCCTCTCTGGCGGCGGCTCGGGCGGCCTCTTTGGCGGCACGCTTCTCGGGAAGCGTCTCCTTGTAGCCACGCCACCATACCTTCAGCTTGCGAACGCCGAGAATGACGAACGGAACAAGCAACAAAAGGAATACCAGCAGCACAATGGTGCGCAGCCAATGCAGGCGATGATACTCCACGGTGACGGTGACGTCACTGCCGAGGGCGGCGGTGAGCACGGTGTCCTTGACGGTCACGGTCCCACCGTTGCTGAGCTCACCCTCCACCGAGGCGGAGGAGGCAAAGCGGTAGGTGGCGGTGAGATTTTGCGTTGGCGCCATACCGTCGACGATCGGCGAAGCGCCGAAGCGCTCCGTGATGCTGCTGGAGCCGTAGGGGAAGAAGCTTTCGCTGAAATCGCTGTCGATGTCGTCACCGAGGATCGCTTTGGTGAACTCGTCAACGTCGGAGGAGAACCACGCTTCAAAAGCGAGCGTGTAACGGCGGACGCCGTCGACATCCTCGATCGTAAAGGCCGTGCCGTCGGAGAGCTTTTTGGTGAGGCCCTGCTTGATCGCCTCGTGGTGCGGCTCGGCCGTGGCGGCGAGCGTTGACAGTGTGATGACACGGCGCATCTTACCGAACGAATCGGTCAGATCCGTTTCCACGTTGACCGCATCAAAGCGGAAGCCACGCTCGTAGGAGAACACGATGTCGCCGTCGTAGGAGGCGACGACCTCGTCGTCCCACGTGGTATAATCGTCCACGGGGGCGAGGTTGCTGTAATACGGAGCGGGGGTGAAGGTGAAGTGAAAACGGGAGTTTTCGGTCATCAGCTCTTCCAGATCGAAGAACTCGGTGCGTTGCACTTTCATTTTGAGCGAATCCAGCGTGACCTCGTTTTCCAAAATGATGTCCGCAGAACGCAGGCAGCTGGTGGTCAGCTTTGCGAGCTGGGCATCGCTCGAAGCAGTGAAAACGACCTCAATGGGCTGCGAGCCGTAGTACGAATCGTGGGTCGTCACCTCGCCGACCGCCGCAAAACGCTCTTCCAGCAGCTCACGCTCCTCGTCGTTGTGGGGAAAGGCGGACAGCGTACGGGTGAAGAGCCCGTTTTCGTCCACGGTGGTATCGACGGTCAGGTAATTCAGAACGATGACCTCTTCACCGACGGGGCGAATGTCCACCTTGCCGTTTACCGGGTAGGCCGTTTCGTTCAGGGTGAGGATGTCCTCGGTGATGTGAAAGAAGGTGTCAAACTGCGGCGCCGAAGCGTTGTTGACAAGCGGAATATGCGGCTGGATGAAGCCGAGAAGAGCGGTCGTGGTGTGGCTTTCCAGCAGGAACACGCCGTCAGCGTCGGAGTATACCACCGAAGCGTCCTGACCGAGCAGGGTGCTCAGCCGTGCCTCGTACTCGTCCAACGAGCCGAAGGCGAAGGACAGCGTGACGACGAGATCGTACCCGTCGGAGCGGCAGCCGTAGGTCAACCAGGCGGGGGACGCCTTGCGCAGCGCCAGGTCGAACGCCGCACGGCCGCCGTTGACGAAGTTGTTAAGATCGGATTTATCCACCGTGAAGCTCACGGAACGCACGCCGGCAAACGCCGAGTCGCTCGGAGCGGCGGTGGCGGTGCTGACGGGCAGACAGACCAGCAACAGCACCAAGGTGGTGAGGAGAGCAAGAATACGAATGCGTTTCATAACAGCCACCTCCTTAATACAGGTCGTAACGGTACAAGACCGTGGATTGACTTTCGCTCGGCATGGTGTAGAAGTACAAGCGATTGCCTTCCAATACGGTGTCGCAATCGCTCAGATTGCAGTTGATCTCCTCGGTGGAGAAGCGCTTGATCTCGGTCTTGGTGCGGAAGTCCGCCGAGAGGTTATACAGCACCAGCTCGCGGTCTATCTGGTCGAAATAGTACCAACTGCCGTCGGGGCTTTGCTCCAGCGTGAAGAAGGCGTGGTCGTGCGAGACGGTGGTGACGGGTACTTGCTGACCGTCCTTAGCACGGTACAGCACGATGCGGTAACCGCCGTTGCCGTCCTTGTTGCGCAGGGTGGTGAAGATACCTGCCTTCGAATCATACCAACCGGTGGTGTGCTCGGTCAGTATACTGACCTTCTTCGAGGCCGAGAGCCAGTACACCTCAGAAGCCGTGTAGCGCATGGTGCCGTAGCCGACCATGCGTGCGGCCTCATAATAGTCATCGTACTTTGTCAGTCGCAGGTTTTCCGGCTCGGGGTTGGCGCCATAATCTTCCAGGATGTTCCCCTTTTTGTCGAGCATGTAGTAGCGGTTGTTGCTGTAGAAGATACTGAAGCCCTGGGTGACGACGTAGTAGTTGCGGTCGTTGATCTCCTTGACGAACACAACGTCCTGATCGAAATCGTGGAACTGTTCGGTCTGCTGCGTTTCACGATTGTAACGGTAGGCGATGCTTTCGTCGAAGGTGCCGACGTAGTAGATGTACTCGTCGTCACTGCTCAGCACACGGGCGATGCCGTCCAGAACCACCTTGGAGGTGGAGCCGTCCTTGGCAACACGCACCATTTCAAACTCGTTGCCCTTGACGTGGCGGAGCAGATAGACGTAAGAGTCGTCAATGGCGCAGATTACGACGAAAGGCTCGTTGTACAGCACCGAGCGGGTGCCGTTTTTCGCTTCCTTGACCAACGAGCCGTCGAGATCCTTGTAATACAAGGCGGTTTGGTCGGTAGCGGTGATGTTGGTGTAGCTCATGGTGTCGGAGTCGTAGAACGTCTCCCGCTTCTCGCCCCACTCCTTCAAAGTGTGGTCGAGCAGGGTGAAATCGAGCTTAAACTCCGTTCCCAAGTCGGCAAAGCCGAAATCGATCTTGCTTTTCAGCAGCAGCTTAAAGTCGATCAGCTTTAAGTACACACGGGCGTAGAGGGAGGCTTCCGCCCATGGCTCGACGTTATCGAGGACCTTGCTGCCGAACGCAAGCGCCAGCTTGCCCTCCGCTTCCGCACCGAACTTGACCACGCCGACGTCGACAATGTTCAGGTTGAAGATGTATACCATGAGCGATGCACCCGCATGGACGTCGGCATCGCCCGAAATCTCCGCCTTGATGCCCCAATCCACCTGGGGAGGACCGACCTTGAGGTCGGAGGGGTCGGTGTTGAGCTTGCCGTCCTCTACCAGCGTGAATTTATACTCAAAAGGCTGCTCGTAATCGAACGAGGCGTTGAGACCGGCGGTAATGTTGCCCTGAATGTCCACGTACAGCACCGCCATAATGGACAGCGGCGAGACGGTGGTGACGTTTTCCAGCATATCCTTGTCGCCGTACGTCATAATGGGGGTCAGGCCGGTTTTGAAATCAATGTAGGCGAGCGGGAACAGCTTTTCCTTGAGGCCCTGCAGCTTGACGAAGGGTACGGTGATCTCGGTGTCATCGCCGCCGAGCTCCAGCTTGACATTGCCGTCCAGAGAGGCGTTGACAACGGATTTGCCGCTGAGACCCACGCCGAGCTCCTCGATGCCTTTGCCGCTGAGGATGTCCCATTCAAAATCCATGTTGAATTTCAGCTCACTGAGGCCGATCTTGCCGCTGAAGGTGAGCTCCTTGTCGATAGGCGATTTGTCGCCGTCCTCCGTCTTGAGGTATCCGGGGCGGCAGACGCTGCAGGCGGTGAGACCGTCCTTGGTCGCTTTAGTGAGGTTGGTTTCGCTTTTGCTTGTATGCAGATAGATGCAGGTTTCCCGATGATAGGAGGAGCCGGTCTTCGTGGTGTACACCTTCAGATCGTTGGCGATCGCTTCGCTGTACTCTTCGTTCTCGTGCTCGGCCGCTTTTTTCAAGCCGAAAACACGCAGCAGGTCAATGTTGAAGGTGAACAGCAGACTGCCGCCGGCGGTTTCCTTATCCACCGTTTGAGCGGTGGGGGTCAGCGGCTTACCGAGCGCCGTGGAAATATCGTTTTCGGTCAGCGCAAACTCGCCGTGAGCGCCCGACGAGATCAGGCTCGGGTCGAGCTTGTCCACCACCTCGGCTTTGACGCCCTCGGCGGTTTTGATCTCCTCGACGTTGTCACCCGTCAGCGCACTTTCACAATCGAAATCCAGCGAGTCGAACACCTCGTCCACCATAGGGGTTTCGATCCAGTAGGTGTCTACGGCGCCGCCGTCACTGACGGAAACGACCTTGCCGAAATACGGCTGACCCAGCGGGGTCGCCTCCGAGCCGTTGAGGAAGAAAATGTCGCCGTTGCTGACGGAGCCGAGCGACGTGCCGTCCTTGACCTCTAAAAACAGGCCCTGATTGGTGGGCTTGACCGACTGAATGGCGGTATTGATCTTCGCCGAAGCAGTCTCATCAAACACGGTGACGTTGTTGCTGATCACCGCCTGCGCCTTGCCATCGTCAGGGGCATCGGTCGCAGTATCGCCCGCCACCGGTTTGGAGGCAGGATCGGTGAGATCACTGATCGTCGTGTCGGGTTGGAGCGAGAGCACGAAGGCTCCGGCGCCCAAGGCAACGAGCAGAATACCCGCCATGATGCCGGCGAGTATCGCTTTTTTGCGAAACGGCTTTTTGACAGCCGTTTCTTTCGGTTCGGTCGCACGTTTTTTCACAAAAAACACCCTCCTTGCTCGGTGAGTACCGATGCTGAGTGTAGTATACCATACTTTGGTGGCAGGGTGCAAGTATAACTGCATAATCCGCCCTTTGACAAGAGGGCGGTTTTGTGGTACGATGAGCAGGAAATGAGGTGAGGGTATGGCAGGAAGACGGGAGCTGTCGGCGCTGGTGCGTGCGGCGGTGGAACGGTACGATATGATCGCCGAGAACGATACGGTCGCTGTCGGCGTGTCCGGCGGCAAGGACAGTGTGGCGCTGCTGGTGCTGCTTGCTGAGCTGCGGCGGTATTATCCCCGTCCGTTTTCGCTGACGGCGATCACCCTCGATCCCGGCTTTGACGGGGAGACGGATTACCGTGCCATAGAAGCGCTCTGCGAACGGCTGGAGGTGCCGTACGTCATCAAGCGTACCCGGTTGTGGGACGTGGTGCAGGAAAAGCAGAGCGGACAGACGCCCTGCAGTCTCTGCGCACGGCTGCGGCGGGGCGCTTTGCACCGCACGGCGGCGGAGCTGGGGTGTCGGACGGTGGCGCTCGGGCATCATCAGGACGATGCCGCCGAAACGCTGCTGATGAGCCTGCTGTCGGGGGCGACGTTGGATTGCTTTGCCCCGAAAAGCTACCTCGATCGGCGGGAGATCACGCTGATCCGTCCGCTCGTGTTTGCCGAGGAGCGGGAGATCGAGGCGTATGTGCGGCGGGAGGGACTTCCCGTGGTCAAATCACGGTGTCCCGTGGACGGCGACACCCACCGTCAACGCACGAAGGAGCTGATCGCTTCGCTGTCAAAAGAGTACGGCGACGTCAGCGAAAAGATCACCGCCGCCATGCAAAAAGCCGGTATCAACGGGTGGGGGTACAAAGAATAAAAAAACAGCGGCGGTCGATGACCGTCGCTGTTTTGTGTTTGTTATCAGTCTTTGTAGCCGTTGGGGTTCTGGGACTGCCATTTCCACGCCGTGCGGCACATATCGTCCAGACCGTACTGTGCCTCCCAGCCGAGCAGCTCCTTGGCCTTGGCGGGGTTGGAATAGCAGGTGCCGATGTCGCCCGGGCGGCGGGGGGAGATGACGTAGGGGACCTTGACGCCGTTGACACGCTCAAAGGTGTTCACCAGATCCAGCACGCTGTAGCCGGTGCCGGTGCCGAGGTTGACCGCTTCGATGCCGGTGTGGGCACGGGCGTAATCCACGGCGCAAACGTGGCCACGGGCGAGGTCGACGACGTGAATGAAGTCACGCACGCCGGTGCCGTCGGGCGTGTCGTAATCGTTGCCGAATACCGACAGCTGCGGACGCTTACCGATAGCGACCTGCGAGACGTACGGCACCAGGTTGTTCGGAATGCCGTTGGGATCCTCGCCGATGCGGCCGCTTTCGTGTGCGCCGATGGGGTTGAAGTAGCGCAGCAGCACCACCGACCAGTCGGGATCCGACACGCAGAGGTCTTGCAGGATGCATTCGATCATAAACTTGGTACGGCCGTAGGGGTTGGTGACGGCGCCGACCTCCATAGTTTCGTTCAGCGGTGAGGGGTTGTTCATGCCGTACACCGTGGCGGACGAGCTGAACACCATACGCTTGCAACCAAACTCACGCATCACGTCGCACAGCACCAGCGTGCCGTTGACGTTGTTATCGAAGTATTCCAGGGGCTTTTGCACCGATTCGCCCACCGCCTTGAGGCCCGCAAAGTGGATGACGGTGTCGATCTCGTGCGCACGGAAAATGGCACGCAGACCCTCGGCGTCGCGAATGTCACATTCGTAGAACGGGAACTCCTTGCCGGAAAGCTCAAACACACGGCGCAGAGCCTCGGGAGAGGAGTTGTAGTAGTTGTCCAGCACCACGATGTCGTGGCCGGATTTCAGCAGTTCGATGCAGGTGTGGCTGCCGATGTAGCCGCAGCCGCCGGTAATGAGAATCGACATAGAAAATCCTCCTTATATCGCTTGGTTATGGTCTCATTATATAAACTTTTTTCGGGTTTTGCAATGCTTTGTTCCGGCAATGACGAAAAGTACACTATTTTTGACAAAATCCCTATTGTCGCAGGGGGTGGGGTGCGGTACGATACCAGTAGATACACCCAGTATATTGGAAAGGGAGTTATAATTTATGAAACCGACGTTGGTAATTATGGCGGCAGGTATGGGCAGCCGTTTTGGCGGCCTCAAGCAGCTGACCCCCGTGGGTCCCTCCGGCCAGATGATCATTGATTATTCCATTTTTGATGCGATCCGTGTCGGATTCGGCAAGATCGTGTTCGTCATCAAGCACGAGATCGAAAAGGATTTCCGTGAGCTGATCGGCGATCGCATTGCGGAGAAGATCGACGTGGAATACGTGTTCCAGGAGCTCGACAAGCTGCCGGAAGGCTACACCGTTCCCGAAGGCCGTAAAAAGCCGTGGGGTACGGCGCATGCGATCATGCTGTGCCGTGGCGTTGTCAACGAGCCGTTCGTGGTGATCAATGCGGACGATTTCTACGGCAGCGAGTGCTATCGCATCCTGGGCGAGTTCCTGGCGAACCCCCCGAAGGGCGACAAGCTGCAGTTCGCTATGGCGGGCTATATTCTGAAAAACACGCTGACCGAGAACGGCTCCGTCGCACGTGGCGTCTGCCGTGTCAGCGAGGACGGCAAGCTGCTGGGCCTCGACGAGCGTACCTGCATTGAGTACGTCAACGGCAAGCCGATGTTCACCGAGGACGGCGGCGCTACCTACGAGCCACTGTCGGAGGATTGCACCGTGTCGATGAACGCCTGGGCGTTCCCGTCCAATATGCTGGATCTGCTGGAGGAGCGGTTTGAGAAGTTCCTCGCCACCACGGCGAAGGAAAATCCGCTGAAGTCCGAGTGCTACCTGCCGTTGGTCGTCAACGACATGGTCGCCGAGGGCATCGCTGAGGTTACCGTTCTGCAGACCACCGACCGTTGGTACGGCATGACCTACGCCGCCGACCGTCAGGACGTTGCGGACGCTATCGCTGCTATGACCGAGCAGGGTCAGTACCCTGTGGAAATGTGAGGAACACACCTATGACGATCGTAGAAATTGCCAAGCTGTTTGCGATGGACGAGGAGCCGCTGGCGGCAGAGCCGTACGGCTGCGGTCACATCAACGACACCTACTGCGTGACCTCGCAGAACAAGCGCTACATTCTGCAGCGCATCAATCACAACGTCTTCCCCAACGTGGCGGGCCTGATGGACAACATTCAGCGTGTCACCGCTATGCTGCGTGAGCAGGTGCTGGCAAACGGCGGCGATCCCGACCGTGAGTGCCTGCAGATCATCCCCACCAAGGACGGCAAGGCCTACCTCGAGTTTGAGGGCAACTACTACCGTATGTACGTGTTCGTGGAGCGTACGCTGTCGCTGCAGACGGTGGAGGATCCCGTTCACTTCTACTATTCCGCCGTGGCGTTCGGTCGCTTCCAGAAGCAGCTCGCCAGCTTCCCTGCTGAGACGCTGTGCGAGGTGATCCCGAACTTCCACAATACCGCTTCCCGCTACGCCGCTTTTGAGGCGGCGGTGGCACGTGACGCCAAGGGCCGTGCCGCTGAGGTGCAGCAGGAGATCGAGTTCGTCCGTGCCCGCAAGGCAGATACCGAAAAGGTCGTTGCTCTGCTTGAGTCGGGTGAGCTGCCGCTGCGTGTGACTCATAACGACACCAAGCTCAACAACGTCCTGCTGGACGATGAGACCGGCAAGCCGATGGCGGTCATCGATCTGGACACCGTGATGCCCGGCTCGTCGCTGTACGATTTCGGCGACAGCATCCGTTTCGGCACCAACCCCTGCGCTGAGGATGAGAAGGATCTGTCCAAGGTGTTCTGCCAGGTCAATCTGTTTGAGGAGTACACCAAGGGCTACCTCGAGGCGTGCGGCGACAGCCTGACCGCCAAGGAGAAGGAACTGCTGCCCTTCGGCGGTTACCTGATGACGCTGGAATGCGGCATCCGCTTCCTGACCGACTACCTCGACGGCGACACCTACTTCAAGATCCATTATCCCGAGCAGAACCTCGACCGCTGCCATACCCAGTTCAAGCTGGCGGCGGACATTATGGATAAAATGGACGAGCTCAACGCTATTGTCAAGAAGTACGACAACTGATCGTATACGACTAAGCCACCCTCCCGCTTTGGAGGGTGGCTTTTTGGTTGGATAAATTTGGCAAAATCTTCGGTTTTTGCCATATTTTGATATTTTTCGGCAAAAGTGTTGACATTTTTTGACCTGTGTGGTATGGTATAGAAAAATTCAACAAGAATCGTCGGTAGAGGCGCGGTCGACATCAGTAGCACGCAACGGGGCACAGGCAGTGCGGCGTGTGAAAGGGGAGATCGCCGAAGTGACGCCGCTGACTGCCTGTCGGGGTGTTGCTGGGCGTCCGCAAAAGATGCGGACGACTGTCACAGTTGTGGAGCGCTATCGGGTGATACGGCACGTCAAAGGCGGATAGTTCTGCGTTGATGGGGGTATTGCGGTCGCTCTGTTACGGTGCGGCCGCTTTTTTGTTGGGAGGAGGAAACAATGAAACGCAATAAACGACTGTCACGCTTCGTCGTGACGGCGGTGCTGTGCGTCATCGTGTTTGCCATGACCACGCTGGGGCTGTCCGCCTCGGGCGAGGCGACGGCGACCGAAGCCGCAGACACCGTCTTTACCGTGGGAGACGTGACGTACGATCTCTCCGACGGCGGATCGGCGATGGACTACACGTCCAACTACGCCGACAACCTGCAGGCAGACCCTGCCTTTGACGAGCATCTGGAGACTGCCATGAAAACGGTGCGTGAGGACGTGCCGCAGTATGCCACGGTGTGGTCACTGCTGCCGCCGGTCATCGCTATCGTGCTGGCACTCATTACCAAAGAGGTGTATTCCTCGCTGCTGATCGGTATCGTGACGGGTGGCTTGCTGTATGCCAACTTCAGCTTTGAGGGTACGGTCAACCACGTCATCAACGACGGCTTTATCGGCAGCCTGTCGGATGCGTACAACGTCGGTATTCTGTTCTTCCTGGTGATGCTGGGAGCGTTGGTGGCGCTGATGAACCACGCCGGCGGCTCGGCTGCTTTCGGTCGCTGGGCAACGTCGCACATCAAGACCCGTGTCGGCGCACAGCTCGCCACCGTTTGTCTTGGCGTGCTGATCTTCGTGGACGACTACTTCAACTGCCTGACCGTCGGCTCGGTGATGCGTCCCGTGACCGACAAGCAGAAGGTGTCCCGTGCCAAGCTGGCGTATCTGATCGATGCGACCGCCGCTCCGATCTGCATCATTGCGCCGATTTCCTCGTGGGCGGCGGCGGTGTCCGGCTTTGTGGAGGGCACCGGTGCCACGAGCGGTATCGAGCTGTTTATTAGCGCAATCCCGTATAACTTCTATGCGCTGCTTACCATTGCGATGCTGGTATTCCTCGCAGTGACGGGTATTGATTTCGGTCCGATGAAGAAGCACGAGGACAATGCGAAAAACGGCGACCTGTTTTCTGCGGAGATGCGGGAAGCGGTGGAGGAAATGGAAGCCAATCCGCGCGGTCGGGTGTGTGATCTTGTGGTGCCGATCGTGTTCCTGATCCTCGCTTGCGTGGTGGGTATGATCTATTCCGGCGGTTTCTTCACCGCCGATAGCGAGATGTACCGTGATTTTGTCGGTGCGTTCTCGAATTGTGACGCCTCGGTGGGCTTGGCCTATGGCTCCTTCTTTGCGGTGATCTTTACCGTGATCTTTTTCCTGTGCCGCCGTGTGCTGTCCTTCCGCAAGTGCATGGACTGCGTGCCGGAGGGCTTCCGCCTGATGGTGCCGGCGATCATGATTTTGACCTGTGCCTGGACGCTGAAGGTGATGACCGACAGCCTCGGCGCCAAGATCTTTATTTCGCAACTGGTGGAGGGCTCGGCAAGCGCCTTTGCGATGTTCCTGCCGGCGGTGGTGTTCCTCATTGCGGTGGGACTGTCCTTTGCCACGGGTACGTCCTGGGGCACGTTCGGCATCCTCATTCCGATCGTACTCAGCGTGTTTAGCGCACAGGACGGCGTGATCACCACCATTGCGATCTCCGCCTGTATGGCGGGTGCCGTGTGCGGTGACCATTGCTCGCCGATCTCGGATACCACCATTATGGCGTCTGCCGGTGCGCAGTGTGATCACATTGCACACGTGTCGACGCAGCTGCCGTACGCCTTGTTGGCTGCGGCGGTGTCGTTCGTCGGTTACGTGCTGTGCGGCTTTATCCAAAGCGCCTGGGTGGTGCTGCCCGTTTGTATGGTACTGTTGTTTGCGGTGCTGTGGGGCATCAAGCTGTTGCAAAAGAAGAAAACGGCGTAAAAAAGACAAAAAAAGACCCGCCGCCCGTGTGGGCGGCGGTTCTTTTGCTTTTCGGATTATTGTTTTGAGTCGAGGAAGCGGAGATACGCCCGCCAGTCCTCGCAGGCGAAGAAATGGCTGCCAGCACGCAGATGATAGCCGACGGTGCCGTCAAACAGCTTGTCGCCCGGCTCCGGCATACGGTCGGGGGTGACGAGGCCCGTTTTGCCGAGCAGCTCCCACGCCTGCGACGCCCACAGGGTGGTGAGGAACTCGCTTTCGGGGTCGGCGCCGTGGTCCTCGATCGCCGAGCCGACGCAGAGATAGCGGGGAGCGACAAGCGCCAGGAGCCACGCCTGATCGTACGGCTTGAAATCCTCCTTATCGTCCGCAAACAGCTTGAAGTTTTCGCAATACCAGTCCCAGCTGCCGCAACGCAGGAAGTCGGTGACCCGCTCGCCGTTGCCGTGCTTGGAGGTGGCGGCGCCGCCGTAGCCGGAGTTGTTGGAGATGGTGCACCAGAAGCGTTCGTCCTGCGCACCCGTCCACAGCGCCGTTTTGCCGAGGCGGGAGTGACCGACCACCGTGGTGTGCTCGGCGTCGAGGTCGTCACGGGTGAGGAGGTAATCCAGCGTGCGGCTGCAGGCGTACGCCCACAGTCCGATCTTGCCCCATTCCTCAGCGCCACGCTCCTTCGTCACGCCGAAATACGCCGCCAACCCGTCGGAATAATCGCCGTGCAGACGGTCGTTGACTACGTCACAGTACGCCAGCGACAGCAGCGCATAGCCGCTGTCGATGATGTCCTCAACCGGTACACGGTGGATCGGCGGCATGTTCACGGGCATACCGTAGCGGAAGTGAATGTTGAGGATCACACGGGGTTTTTCCACCTTTTTCGGGCGGAACAGCCAGCAGGGGAAGGTGAACACGCCACGCTCCGTTTCAAACGAGATAGCGAGCTTTTCCTGGGTGGCTTTGTTGGCGTAGGCGACCTCTTCCTTGGCAATCACCTCGCCCCACACACGGGTGGGCTTCGGCAGGGTATGGCCGTAGGAGTAGATCTCCAGCGCTTCCCTCATCTCGGTGCGGCGCTGTTCCCACGTTTCGGGGGTGGCGGGGGTGCCGTCGTTCATCGTGGTGATCGGCAGCAGATCCCGTGCCTTCAACATCTCATTGAGCATAATCGGTTTATCCTCCTTGCAGTGCACTTTCGAGGCTATTATAGCCTACGAATCCCGGCTTTGCAAGGGATTTTCGGAAAATTAACGCCGTGTCGGTAAAATCACGCCGCAGGCAATCTTAGTGCCGGCGTTACCGGCAGGCTGGGTGGTAAAATCGTCCGGTGCGGAGTGAAGGATGACGGCGTGACCGAGCACCTCACGCACGGTAAAGCAGTCGGTCAGTACCGCTGAAAATGCGGTGCCGCGGTTGCCGAACAGTGGCGGCAGATCGCCGGCGTGCTGCGGGTGCGGACAGGCTCCGGGGTTATAGTGCGTCAGGGAATCGGCAAACGGATCCTGCTCGTTGCCGGTGCAGCTCTCGCCGCTGTGGATATGAAAGCCGAACACGGGACGTTGGCAGGGGTCGTCGGGTGACGGCAGACCACGCACCTCGGCGGCGACCAGAACGCCAAGGCGGGTTTGATACAGCCGCACCAAACCGTGGATGGACGGATAAGCGGCGCTGCCGTGCAGCACCGCCGCCGCATCGGGAAGGCGGTGTGGAATCGTTATCATAGAAAAAACCTCCTTTACCACAGCGTATGCCGTGGCAAAGGAGGCGTGCAGGGCTTGCTTACAAAATGCGGTTTTCAAACAGGAAATCACGCCAAGCGGTGTAGCCGCGCACGTTGACGTGCATACCGTCGCCGGCGGAATACGTCGCATTTAAGGTGCCATCGTCGGTGCCCAAGCCTTGGTTGATGTCGAGATAGTAGACGTACGGTTCATCTACCAGCTGCTTCAGCAGGCTGTTCAGCTCGTTGATGCGGGCGTTGGTGATGCGGTTGTGGGATTTGACGTTGGCGTCGTTCTTGTTTTTGGTGATGTGCAATGTGGATTGCACGATGACCTTCGCTTCGGGCTGAACCTCGGCGATCTTGGCGATGATCTGCTGATAGTGGGCGGCGATCGTCTCGTTGGTGTGCTTGTTGTTGATCTCGTTGAGACCGAACATGATGTACACCTGCTTGAACTTCTTTTGCTTCAGCAGCTCGTCAAACGTGACCTTGCCGACACCGGGGACGTCGATCGTCCGCTTCAGCACGCCGGAGGCACTCATACCCTCGCTGGTGAAGAAGGTGGCACCCGGCACCTTGATCTTATAACTGACGAAGCCGTAGGTGCGGGAGTCGCCGATGAACAGCGTGTCCGCAAACGCTTCCTCCATGGTCTGGGAGAGGGTGGTGGTCGGCACGGTCGTCGTGGTGGTAGACTCCGTGGTGGAGCCTTCCGTGGCGAGACTGTCGTTCGTGCCGCTGCTCGGCAGGGTGGGGACGGTGGTCGCCGTGGTCCCTGCGGTTGGCAGGGTGGTGGACGGGCGGGGGCGGGTCGACGGCACGAACTCAAGCGTGGTCGCCGTGACGCCCTCCTCGGCAGAGCTCAGCTCATCCCGCACGAGCACGTAAGGCACCGTGATCACCACCGATACGATCAGCAATATGGTGAAAAGATACGTGGAAACTACTTTCACGATCAGTCCCTCGCTTTACGGAATACGGTTGGCATACAGATAATCACGCCACACGCTGTAAGCGCCGACCTTGACGTGCATACCGTCGCCGGCGGCGTACTGGGTGGACAGACCGCCGTTTTGGTCGTCAAATTTGGCGTTGATGTCGACGTAGAATACGGTCTTGTTATCGACGAGCTCCTTCAGCTGCTCGTTCAGCGCATTGATACGGGTGTTGTTGAACACCTTGCCCTTGCTCAGGTTCTTGTCGCTGGTCGCTTTGGACACGTGCAGCGACGACTGGATGATGAACTTCGCATTGGGCTGCGTTTCGCCTACCAGGTCGATGACCTGCTTGTATTTATTGACGGTGGTCTTGTAATCCGAGCCGATCTCGTTGAGACCGAACATGATATAGACCTGCTTGAACTTCTTTTGCTTCAACAGCTGCTCCAGCGTGACCTTGCCGACGCCGGGGACGTCCACGGTGTTTTTCATTACGGTGTAGACGTTCAGACTCTCGGCGCAGAAGAAGGTGGCACCGGGGACGTCGATGTGATAGCAGACAAAGCCGTAGGTGCGGGAGTCACCGATGAACAGCGTGTCATCAAACCGTGCCTCGGCATTGCCGGCGGTCGGTTTGGTGGTGGTGCCCGTCGTGGTGGTCGTGGTGGTGCCGGAGGTCGACGGTGAGGTCGGCTCCGTGGTGGTAGAGGTCGTGGGGGTGGTGGTTACCGTGGTCGACGCAGTAGTCGACGTGGTGGTCGACTGCTCGCCCGACGGCTCCGTGCTGCTCGACGTGGTACTGCTCGACGAGGTGGTATTGCTGTTTTCGCTGACCTGAATATCGGGGGTCTCCTCGCTTTGGCAAGCGGTGGCAAAGGTGAGCAGGCAGGCTACGGTCAGCACGAGCGCCAGCACACGGGACAGCGGGTTTTTCATAAGAAATCCTCCTTAGAATCTAAAATACAGGAACGGGTCGTTGAGGCCAAGGTAGAGATAATACGCCGAGCCCCAGAACACCGCCAGCAGAATGATCGAGCCGACAACGGTGTTTTTAAAACGGTTGTACAGGCGTTCCGGCAGCTTGGTGCAGAACAGCAGTCCGATGAGGAGCAGTACACCGTATTGCTTGCCGAGGGTGATCCAGTCGCCTTCCACCAGCATAAACGGTTCGCCGGGCAGGAAGGGGAACAGACGCTCAAAATACTGTGCCATCTGCGAGAAGTCTGTGACGGCGAAGATGAGCCACGTCAGCGTGACGGCGAAGAACATATAGGTGTGTCCGAGCAGCGGCACACGGTCGAGAGCCCGCTTGAGGAACAGCTTTTCGACCACCAGCAGCACGAACAGCGCCAGTCCCCAAAGAACGAAGTTCCAGCTCGCACCGTGCCATAGGCCGGTGAACGCCCACACCACCAGCATATTCCCGATGGTGAAGAGTGTGCCTTTGCGGTTGCCGCCGAGCGGGATGTACACGTATTCACGGAACCAGGAGCCGAGCGTGATGTGCCAGCGGCGCCAGAACTCGGTCATGCTCTTGGCGGTGTAGGGGTGGCGGAAGTTTTGCGGGAAATCAAAGCCCAGCATCTTGCCGAGACCCACCGCCATCAGCGAGTAGCCGTAGAAATCAAAATACAGCTGCATACTGAAGGCGATGATACCGAGCCACGCCAGCGGGGTGGAGATGCAATCAAAGCCAAAGTCGCCGACGTCCGTCCACAAGCCGCCGATGCGGTTGGCAAGCAGGACCTTGAGACCGAGACCGTAGGTGAAGTCCTTGAGGCCTTCGTCCACACGGGCGAGGGAGAGGCGGGGCTTGTCCATTTGATCCCGAATGGAGGAATAAGTGACGATCGGGCCCGCAATGAGCTGCGGGAACATATACAAATACGTGGACAGCTTCAGCACCGAGCGCTCCGCAGCAGTGGTGCGGCGGTAGACGTCAATGATGTACGAGGCGATCTGGAAGGTGTAGAAGCTGATGCCGATTGGCAGTACCAGCTCGACACCCGGCAGTTCGATGCCGGCGGTAGGGATCCAGCTGTCCAGCAGCGATTGTACCGAGGAAAAGAGGAAATTCGCATACTTAAACACGAACAGCCAACCGAAATCGTAGAGAAGGCCGATGACCAGCCACAGCTTTGGGTGCCGCCGCCGTGCGATACACAGCCCCACGAACCAGTTGACCGCCGCCGAGGCGAGGAACAGCAGAATGTACAGGGGCTGATCCAGTGTGCCGTAGGCGTAAAACACAAGGCTTCCGAGCAGCAGAAGCGGCGTGCGCAGCTGCTGCGGCAGGAGGTAGTATAGGATAAAAAAGGCGGGGACAAACGCAAACAAAAATTCCAAGCTGCTGAAAACCACGGTGTATCGTCCCCTCCTTTACGTATATATGTCTAGTATACAGTATAAAGGAAAGCGACCGTCTTTTCAAGTCCTCTCGGTCGAAAAGTGTCACTTTTTTCTCGAAAAATTTTACCGGTTGCATCGGCAGGATTTTTATGGTAAACTTAACGGGTGAGGAGGTGACGGGAATGTCCAAAAAAGCCATTGGTATCATCGGCGGCATGGGGCCGGAGGCCACGCTGGATCTGTTCGGCAAGGTGATCCGCCATACCGATGCGTCGTGCGATGCCGAGCACATTCGTGTGTACATCGATTGCCATACCGGCATTCCCGATCGCACCCGTGCCATTTTGGAGGGTGGCGAGTCGCCGGTGCCGTATATTGCGGAGTCGGCGGAAAAGCTGGCCGCTATGGGAGCGGATTTTCTGCTGCTTCCCTGCAACACGTCGCATTATTACTACGACGATATTGCGGCACGCTCTCCCGTGCCGGTGGTGAACATGATCCGCACGGCGGCCGAGGAGCTGCGCCGCTGTGGGGTGCGCCGTGTGGGCGTGCTGGCGACCGACGGTACGCTGCGCTCCGGTGTGTATCAAAAGGAGCTGAACGCCTGCGGGATCGAAGCGATCTGTCCCGAAGGGGCGGAGCAGGCGGCGGTGATGAGCCTGATTTACGACGGCATCAAGGCCAACGCACCGACGTTTGACATTGCGCCCGTCGAGCGGGTGTTGGCGCATCTGCGGGATGCCGGCGCCGAACGGCTGGTGCTTGGCTGTACCGAGCTGCCTGTGGCGGTTGCCCGCTACGGTATCCACGCCCCCGATGCCCTGGATGCGACCGACGTGCTTGCCCGTGCGGCGGTAGCCATGGCAGGGTACCCCGTAAAAAATTTTTGAGTTTATAAAACCGGGGGAGGGTCTGCCTCCCCTTTATTGATGTAAGGCGACGAAACGTCGACCAAAAGTCAGGAGGTTTCATTATGTTTTGTACGTCGTGTGGTCAGGTAATTCCTGAAAACGCCCGCTTTTGCAGCGGTTGCGGTGCGCCGGTGATGAGTGAGCCGGCCGTGGAGCTGGAAGAGGAAGCCACGCCTGCGGTGGCCGAGGCGGGGGCGGCGCTGTATTCGTTTTCCGACGATCTGCGTGAGTTGACCGATCTGTCCGGCAGTGCGCTGATGATGATGGGCTGCCGCTTCGGCAAAACGGCGCCGGTGCTGGCGGAGCAGCTGTGCGAGGAGTTCCATGCCGCTTATGAGAACGGTGCGATCACCCGTGTGGGCGACGATCTGTCGTTCGCTTCCAAAATGGCGGTAATTTTGCTGAATCGCAACGGCGACGAGGCGCCGTTCCCGTATACGTTGCGTTTCGTGCCGACCGAAGCGACCAAGGTCGAGGTCGAGGAGTTGACCGAGGACGTGGTGGCGGAAATTCGGAAGATCATGGAGGAAAACTACACCGTCGGCGAGTGGATCCCGATGCCGTCGGTGGCGCATCAGCTCACCAGCAACGGGTACAACTGGGAGCGGTTCGGGTTCTCCAAGATGAAGCTGATGATGCCGTCGCTGCACTCGCTGTTTGAGGTCAAGCAGGTCAATGCGACCACCGTGATGCTGCGCCTGAAGGCGAGCGACGAGGTGGCAGTGGCCGTCGGTGATATCGGCTACACCTTCAGCGGCGTGCTTTCCGAGCTGATCGATCCGCACAGCGCACCGGTGCAGGCGTTGGCACGGCAGCTGGAGGAGACCCCCGAAAAGACGTTTGAGACGCTGGCGGATACCTTCGCCATTGCGTACGTGCACGGTATGATCGGTGAGGACGGTGCGGCGCTGCATTTTGAGACGCAGACCGCCGAGATCACGCTGAAGGTCAACCAAAACGCCGAGTCACCGTATCCGTATTATCTGCAGTTCCAAGTCGGGGCGGATGACGCCGAGGAGGAGCCGCTGACCACGGCGATCGAAAAGGAGATCTATAGCCTGCTTACCCGTAAGTTTGCGGTGGGCGAATGGCTGCCGATGGCATCGGTCAACCTCGAGCTGCACCGCTGCGGCTACAATAAGGAGCGATTCGGCTTTACCAAGATGAAAACGATGCTGGAAACGCTGGGTCGTTTCCTCGTGGTGGACGATACCCAAAAAACCAACGGTGTGCCGAACGACCGTGTCAAGCTGCACCGTGTGACCGAGTGGGAGCAGGAGCTGCCGCCCGTCAGCACGGAAAAGAAGGCGGCGATCGCGTTGCCCGCCACGCTGGATGAGGTCGCGCTGACCAGTAAGACGCTGTCCAAGATCTATTTGCAGATGACGGGCGTGGACGCCGTGCCGCCGCCGAGCGTGATTGACGATCTGCGTGCTGCCTACGCCGCCGCCGAAAAGCCGAACACGCTGTTTGAGACGGACGAGACCTTCGTGTTCAAGACCGATCTCAAAAACAGCCGCGGCAAGGCGATCTCGGTGAGCATCAAGGTGTCCGATCGTGATGATACCGACTGGTATCTCAACTGGGGCGGTGTGACCGAAAGCAGCGGTCCTTCCAAGCCGGGCGACGCACTGACGCAGTTTGCGTTCGTCGGCCCGTGGCAGGAGTTCCTCAAGACGCTCGCCGATAAGGCGCTGGACGAAAAGTGGGGCTTTAAGGACGCTCGCAGCGACGATTACACCATTCTCAAGCAGTACATCAAGTTCACCTTCTACCACCTGCAGCTGGAGGACAAGATTGCCGTCAGCGACGACGGGTCGTTTGCCGCCTTCAACACCGGTCTGGTGGACCCGCATTACGAGGATATTTTCGCCTGCTTCACGCTCAACGCCAACCCCGGATACCAGAAATGGTATTTCAAGGGCTTCTGCATTGCGGGCGAGCGTGGACTCGGTAAGTACCTGGTGGATTCCTTTGATCCCCTGCCGCAGCCGGCGTCCTACTTCACCGTGAAGGAGGATCTGCTGTTTGACCTCGACCGTGAGATCTATCCCGATTATCGCCATATGATCGTGGATAACATCGATCGTTTGCCGATCGAGTTCTTGCGGGAGGAGATGCGTGGCAACAAGACGGCACAGGAGCTGGTGGAGCGTATCGCCGAGGCGTCGGCCGGTACACGGGAGCCGCTGTACGACGAGCTTCGCCACGTGGTGGAGGAGTCCAACCGTCTGTACAACCGCCTGCGCAACCGCATGGAGGATGCCATTGACCTCGCTGTGAAGCGGGTGCGGTGGAACTTCAAAACGGCGTTGCCCTGCTTCTATCCGCAGGGCAATGCGATGAGCCTGATGCTGCCGCTGGCGCTGGTGCAGGACGACGTCGCCGACGTGGCGCTGGTGGTGGAGCGTACCCGCTCCGGCAGCTACCAGGGTCAGACCATTCTGACACTGCAGGCTGCCTACATCGACGCCCGCCTCATCTGCCGTCCCGACAGTGATTGGCTGCGCACGAGTGAGATCGTGGCGACCGACGAGGACGAGGACGAAGACGAAGACTAAGCACACCCGCGCAACTGAAGAGTTGCGGCGGGTTTTTGTCAAA
>JAZQSX010000009.1:0-16964 GCA_045630285.1 Acutalibacteraceae bacterium
CGATACGCGTGGATGGAAGCGTGGGCCGACGAGCCGATCGCGGCCAAGGGGCTGCGTGTCAATCGGCTGAAGGTGTCGCTCGAGCGGTTTGCCGCGTTGTTTACGGGGGCACTGACACCGTCGCCGTTTGCGGCGGACGGATTTCTCGTCGATGCCGCTTACCGCGCGGGAGGCGATCCGTTTCATCACGCGGGCGCGTATTATATGCAGGAGCCGTCGGCGATGTCGGCGGTTACGCTGTTGGCTCCCCGACCCGGCGAGCGGATACTGGATCTTTGTGCCGCTCCCGGCGGCAAGTCGACGCAGATTGCCGCCGCTTTGCAAGGGCGGGGTGTGCTGTGGGCCAACGAGTATGTTCCGAACCGTGCCCGGGTTTTGGCACAGAACATTGAGCGGTGCGGTGTGCGCAACGCCGTGGTTTCGTGCGGCGATACCGCCCGTTTGGCAGAGGCACTGCCGGGTTGGTTTGACGCCGTTTTGGCGGATGTGCCCTGCTCCGGCGAGGGAATGTTTCGTAAGGAGCCCGAAGCATTGACGGGCTGGAGCGAGGACAACATTCGCTTGTGTGCCGAACGCAGTCGGGAGATCCTGGACAACGCTGCGCGGTGTGTGCGTCCGGGCGGCAGACTGGTGATGTCTACGTGTACTTTTGCGCCGGAAGAAAACGAGTGGGCAGTCGTGCGGTTTTTGCACGATCACCCGGAGTTTTCACTGGAATCGGCGGCGTTGCCGTTCGGAGAGGCGGGGTTTGCGGCAGAGGTGATCGCACCGTTTGGTGAGGGTACACTGGCGGATTTCGCTCGGACGGTACCGCTTCAGCGGTGTCGCCGTATTTTCCCGTGGCACGGGGGCGAAGGCCATTTTCTGGCACTGCTGCGGCGTGAGGGGGAGGCATTCCCGACGAAAGCGTCTACGAAAGAGGTGGCGGATCGTAGCGGCGCCACGGCTGCGGCTGCAACGCTGTATGCGGAATGCTTTGCCGAGCCGACCAACGGCGTGTTCGTGCGGATGGGCGATACGGTGCGGCTGTTGCCGCCGGACCTGCCCGAAGCGGCAGGCGTGCATCTGCTGTGCGCCGGTGTGGCAGCGGCACAGGTAATGCAAGGACGGACGATGCGCCTTGAGCCTGCGCACGCACTCTTTCAATCGGCTCAACCGTCGGATTGCCGCCGCTTGGTGGATCTGTCACGGGATGACCCACGGCTGCTTGCTTTTTTACGTGGTGAAGAGATCGCTGTGGACACACCCGACGGCTGGACAGGCGTGGCTGTCGAGGGCGTGATGACCGGTTTCGGCAAGGTGTCGGGTGGCAGGCTGAAGAACCGCTATCCCAAGGGTTTGCGGCTGCTGCATGGGTGATTTTCCGGGAAATTAGGGAATATTTTTCTTTTTTCGCTGAATACTTGCCATTTTTTACAGTGTTTGATATACTGAAGCAGGAAAAGTTTACAAGCCTTAAGGAGGGTTTTGTATGAGTAAAACATATTATTTGGCCGTTGACATCGGCGCCTCCAGCGGTCGCCATATTTTGGCGCACAAGGAGGACGGAAAAATCGTTCTGGAGGAGGTACACCGTTTCAAAAACGGTTTGGTCGAGCGGAACGGCCACTTGTGCTGGGATACCGAGATGCTGTTCTCGGGTATCGTCGAGGGCATGAAAAAATGTGGTGAGCTCGGCAAGATCCCGCGGTCGATGGGTATTGACACCTGGGGCGTGGACTTTGTTCTTTTGGATGAGAAGGGCGAGGTGCTGGGCGACACGGTAGCCTACCGTGACAGCCGTACCGAGGGCATGGATGAAGCGGTGTATGCGTGTGTTCCGGAGAAGGAGCTGTATGCGCACACCGGTATCCAGAAGGCGATGTACAACACCATTTATCAGATGATGAGCCTGAAAAAAGAGCAGCCCGAATTACTGGAAAAGGCAGCGCAGATGCTGATGATTCCGGCATATTTCCACTATCTGCTCACCGGTGTGGGCGTGAACGAATACACACTGGCGACGACCACCAACCTGGTCAATGCCGATACCAAGGAGTGGGACGGCGAGCTGTTGGATAAGCTGGGCTTTCCCCGTCGGTTATTTGGTTGTATCGGCCAGCCGGGCGAGGTCGTGGGCAAGCTGACGGCAGCGATTGCCGACAAGGTTGGATATACCTGCGATGTGGTCCTGCCCGCTACGCACGATACCGGTTCTGCGGTGGCGGCAGTGCCTGCGAATGACGACGATTTCCTGTACATCAGTTCGGGCACGTGGTCGTTGCTCGGCGTTGAGCGTATGACGCCGGATTGCAGCGAAGCGAGCCGGAACTTGAACTTCACAAACGAAGGCGGCGTCGAGTACCGCTTCCGTTATCTCAAGAATATCATGGGTCTGTGGATGCTGCAATCCATTAAGCGTGAGCTGAACGATGCGTATGGATTCGGCGAGCTGTCGGATATGGCACGCGCCGCTGAGATTACCTCGTTGGTGGACGTGGACGATATGCGTTTCCTCGCACCCAAGAGCATGATCGATACCGTCAAGGCGCTGTGTGCTGAATCGGGGCAGCAGGTGCCGGAAACGGTGGGAGAGGTGTGCAAGGTTGTGTACCTTAGCTTGTCCCAGTGCTACGGTCGTGCGGTGCGTCAAATGGAAGAGGTCACCGGCAGAACCTACAGTCGTTTGCATATCGTTGGTGGCGGTTGCCAGGACGGGTATTTGAATGAGTTGACCGCTGTGGCAACGGGTAAGGCTGTCTATGCCGGTCCGATCGAAGCTACGGCACTCGGCAATTTGCTTGTGCAGATGCTGGCGGCAGGTGAGTTTGCTTCGTTGGCAGAAGGTCGTGAGGCGATCGCCCGTTCGTTTGACGTCAAGGCGGTATAAGCGTGATTACGCATCAAAAACGAGAGGATTCAGTCCTCTCGTTTTTTTGCAACAGAAGCGGATGAAACGTCAAAAAATATACGAAAATTTCAGAAAAAGGCAGTTATTTTTCTGTGAAAACAACAAAAATCCCTTTACAAGAAATAAAAGCCATGATATACTTTACTTAATTAAAGTCACCGGGAGATTTCGACGAGTGGCACGGTCTTGCGCTGTGCTGCTTTTTTAGTCCCCGGAGGAGCAGAGGAGGATCTGTTTATGAAGTTTCTTTCTAAACGGGCGCTTTCTTGGGTGCTGGCGCTGGCACTGATAGTGACCTGCAGCATCTCCGGATTGGTGTTGCCGGCTTCGGCGGAAACCGTCACACTGATCGAGGATTTTGAAGGCGCGACGACGAATGCTGCCATCAAAAACTGGGTGGATAAAGGCAACGTTACGGAGGATCCGAAGGACGCCACCAATAAAGTCTTGCGTGTGACGTCGAAGATGACCAATACCTGGTCCGGCGGCAAGCTGGGCGTACAGGCCGACCGTCTGTATGCGCTGCAGCTTCGTGTGCTCGGTGGCCCGGTGGTGGTGAACTTCAACGTGTCCAGCAAGGGCATTATGGGCCCTGCTGCCAATGCCAATGCCACGACTACCGATTGGCAGACGATCACGTATTATTTCAAGACGAATAATAAGCCCTCTAATGACGGCTATTCGTTCAAGATGAACGCAGAGACGAATACGTACATTGATGATATCAAGCTTATTGATCTGGGCGACGCCGCCAGCGATAATTTGCTGATTGGTGGCGACTTTGATGCGGATATGTCGTATGAGTACAACGGCTATTGGAGCTTGCCGATCCAGAACGGTGCATCGGTAAAGGATGCTCCCGGCGAGGCGGGCAACAAGGCATTGTATATTCCGTCCACCTTCCCGAAACAGGCGGCGAAGTATTACGGCAGTAAGACCTATGCGTGGGAACCCAACACGGAATACGTCTTGTCGGCCCGTGTGTACGGTGGTCCTGTGTCGTTCTATATCAACACCGGTAAGGGCTTTACCGTGGAAGGCGGCGCTTGGTTCAATTTCGTGCCGGAGAGCAATACGGCGTGGCAGACCTTCACCAAGACCTTCTCCACCGGCGCTTCGGTGACGGACGATACGTACGGCTTTGGTATCGGCTTGCAGAATACTCTCAGCACGGACGGTACCTATGTGGACGATATTGTAATCATGAAGAAGCCGGCTGCTCCGGCAACGGCGATTGCACTGAACCCCGCAACGCTGATTTTGGGCGAGGGTGAGAGCAAGACGCTGGAGGTCGTTGCTACGCCCGAGGGCGGTACTTATGAAGCGGTCGTTTGGACCAGCAGCAATGAAAATGTCGCCAAGGTGGTAGACGGTGTCGTTACGGCAACCGGTACCGGTGCTGCGACGATCACCGCAACGGCCGGTACGCTGTCCGCCACGTGCGTGGTTACGGTTCCGCAGCTGGCTACCGGTCTGGACGTTGAGCCGAAGGAGTTGCACCTGGCTCCCGGTGCGGCGAAGACTCTGAACCTTATTGTCACTCCCGAAGGCACCGAGACCGGTGCTTTGACGTGGACTTCGAGCGACGAAGCGGTCGCTACGGTGGCAGACGGTAAGATCACGGCTGTGGCAAACGGTACGGCGACGATCACCGTGACCAACGGTACGCTGTCGGCAACCATGACCGTCAAAGTGGACGAGTACGGCGAGGCGATTACCGGCGGTGATTTTGAAAACGAGGATTGGAACATTCCGCTGTGGACGACCAACCTGATCAAGGACGGCGCCGGTTCCGTGATTTCCGATCCTGATGATGCGAACAACCTCGTGCTCAGTCTGAAGCTTTCCACCAATGCGGTGTATTTCCAGGGTATTCCCGTGAAGGGTGACACCACGTATATGCTAACCTACAAAGCAAAGGGCGGCACGGTACGCACCTCACTTTCCGGCACGCACATTGCGGCTGGCAGCGGTTGGCAGAATACTACGCTGAAGGAAAACGAGTGGACTACCATTACCCGTGTGTTCACGACGAAAGCCTCTCCCAACAAGAGTTATGCGGTTGCGATCGGCAATACCGGTTCGACACCCGTGTACGTTGATGATTTTTCGCTGGTTGCGCTTCCCGCAGCAACCGAACTGGTGCTGGCACCTGCTGAGTCTGTGGTCAATCACGGCGAGACCTTGGATCTGACGGTGACTACTGTCCCTGCGCAGGCGAACGCCGGCGCTTTAACCTGGACCAGCAGCAATGAAGCCGTGGCAACAGTGGACGCGAACGGCAAGGTTACAGCGATCGCTTCGGGTACGGCGACGATCACCGTCACCGACGGTACGCTGAGTGCTACTTGCACGATCACGGTCCCGCAGATTGCGGAAACCTTTACTCTGTCGGATGAGTCCCTGCATTTTGCTCCCGGTACTTTCAAGACGCTGGGTATTGTTACCGACGGCGGTCTCAGTGCCGGCCCGTTGACCTGGAAGAGCAGTGACGATGCGATCGTGACGGTGGATGCCACCGGCAAGATTACGGCCGTGGCTGCCGGCGAGGTGACGATTACCGCTACCAACTACAAAGGCGTGACCGATACGGTTACCGTGAAGGTCGATGCGTACGGCGAGCGCCTGAGCGGTGGTAATTTTGAAAACCTCGACTGGAATCACGCTACGTTGACCACCAACATTATCAAGGACGGCAAAGGCTCCGTCGTGACTGAAGCGGACGGCAACAGCGTGCTGCAGATCCCTGCCGAGCTGTCCTCCACGCTGTATTTCGCACCGGCTCCCATTGAAGGCAACAAAACCTACGTGGTGACGCTGAAGGCTAAGGGCGTTTCCATTCGTACCCATGTCATTGCTACGCACAATGCGTCGGGCGATCTGGGCGAGCGGACTACCACGCTGAAAGCGGACGAGTGGACGACAGTTCGTTTCGTCTTCACCACTAAGCCTTCTCCCAATAAGAACTACGCCATTGGTATCAGCAACCGCAGCGGTTCGGTGCTGACCGTGGACGATATTACATGGGCAGAGCTTCCGGATGCCGAGAGCCTGCTGATCACGCCCGACGAAGTCAAGCTGCTGCCGAACGGCACCTCCACGCTGAAGGTGATGGCAGTTCCGGAGCTGTCCAATATTGGCGCTTTGACCTGGACCAGTAGTGATCCCTCCGTGGTCTCGGTCGACCAGGAGGGTAACATCGCCGCAGTGGCCGCTTCCGGTACAGCGACGATCACCGTGACCAACGAAAAAGGTAAGACCGGCACGGCTAAGGTTGTTATTGATGAGTATGCCAACCTGCTGGTCAACAGCGATTTCGAGCTTGGCAATACGCTGTATTACTGCTCCAATATCGACCTGAGTCAGGCGATCCTGCCGGGTATCGGTAAAGACGGCAGTTACGGTCTGCGTTTGCACAATACCAGCGAGAGCAAAAAGGCGACGGTCTACTATCGCAAGGCGATCCCGCTGAATCCCGGCACAACGTATATCCTCAAGTTCGACTACGTTGCAACCGAAGGTGCTCCGATCCGTCTGTGGAGCGGTACCATGGGCTTCGATAACGTTTACACCAGCGATTCCAAGGCAAACTTGGGCAAATGGTGCACTGCTACGAAGATCTTTACTACTCCTGCCGATATGGCGTTGAATACGAACTGGGATCTGGGTATCGTATGCGACGGTAAGGGCAGCGAGGAGGCTGTGATCGATAACATCACTCTCTGCCTGTACAACAGCGGTGTAGAAGCGGAAAGCATTATGCTGAGCAAGAGCACGATGACGCTGATCCCCGGTCGCACGGGCGCTCTGGCTGTGTTTGCCAACCCGTTGGAAGGTGATACCAACCAGATGACCTGGACCTCCAGCGACGAAAATGTGGCGACCGTGGAATACGGCGTCGTCACGGGCGTCGGTAAGGGTACCGCGATCATCACGGGTACTACCAAGAATGGTAAGAGTGCTTCCTGCACCGTAACCGTCAGCGGCAACGAAACCCTTGTGTTCAACGGCACGTTTGACGATGAGACGGATGATTCGTGGAAGCTGGAAGGCGGTGCTGCGGTCGCTCCCGGTACCGGCGTGTCCAACTCCGCATCGGCGGAGATCGTGACCGGTTCTACGGTTTCTCAGAAGATCACGGGCGAGCTCAAGCCGAACACGCCCTATCAGCTGTATGTGCGTTATCGCACGCCCAACAAGAGCACGGCGAGCGTGGTGCTGTCGGACGGCACTACCAAGCTGGTTGATGATTTCACCGGTGACTCGGCCTATTGGTCGAAGAAGGTGTATGAGTTTACCACCGGCGAGACGGTTCCTGCTGAGCTGACGCTGTCTGTCACGATGCCTAATAGCAGTGGCCCGGTGTACGTGGATAACATCATCCTGGCACAGAAGGCTTCGCTTGTTGACCTTGTTGTTAACAGCATCATTTGGGACGGCGGCGACAGCCAGGTCAAGCCGGGTGACAAGCTCACCTTTGCGACGACTATCACCAACAAGGGTGAGGACGAGGTTAAGATCAATCAGTCCTTTGACGTGAATATCTGCTTGGACGGCAAGGTGATCCAGACGATGACCTACACCGGCAAGCTGGCCGCCGGCAATTCTACCATTGTTATCAGTGAGGTGCCGTGGGAGGCTGACGGTATCGGCGATCACGTGATTTCGGCGCACGTCAACCCGACCTTGTCGGTGCTGGAAATTAATGATGCCAATAACACCTATCAGGTAAACCTCCGTATCGCTGAGGAGCGTTTGGAAGTTCCTCAGTATGCGCTGGAAGCGGGTATGACCGATCTGATCTTCAGCGACGATTTTGACACGCTGGATACGATCGATATGTATGCTACCGGTGATGCCGGTTATAAGTGGTATGTGACCCGTCGCTGGGGTAACGGTACGGCTCAGCCGAGCGATTACTCCATTAAAGACGGTATCATTACCCTGCATCAGACGACAACGCCTAACAACATCACGCTGAGCACGATGGACATCAACACCGGCAACGGCTTCAGCTGGAACACCGGTTATTTGGAGGTCCGCTTCCGTATTCCGGATGCTGACGGCAGACAGACGAACAATGCGGGCAACATTCCCACCATTTGGTCGTTCCCCGATACGAAGCATATGGCGATCGATGAGAGCCATTACGTCGAAATGGACTGGATGGAGTATTGGGGCTTGGATACCAAGCAGTGGCCTACCCGTCCCGACGGTTATTATACCATCACGCTGCACGATCAGACCTATGAAAACGGCGATATGAAGACCTGGTATACCAACACGGGCAGCGCCGGACGTTATCAGAACGGCCTTGGTGACGAGCAGTGGCACGTCATGGGCTGGCGTTGGGAAAAGGGTAAGCTTTGTGCGTATTTGGACGGCGTTAAGGTGTCCGAGCAGCACTGGGGCGGCCCCGAAGGCCCCGATCCCAGACCCGGCGATCAGTTTACGCTGTTTGCCGACGAGACGGATGTCTTTACGATCATCGACGAGCAGTTTGATGTGCTGTACCTGTCCGGTCACAAGGACAATCCGATGGAAGTGGATTACGTTCGCATTTGGCAGGGCGACGGCTCCGTGATCTCGCCCGACGAGCCGGAAGAGGACGAAAAGCCTGAGTACACGGATATGGAAGCAGAGGATTTCTGGTACAACTACTGCACCGATGACTGGGGCGATCCCATTGTTGGAGCAACCGAGGAGAACTACCAGAATATTCTGAATGGCCGGGAGATTTGGGAGAAACTGGCCGACAACCGCAAGGAAGAGATCAATGCGTATCTCGAAAGCTTGGGTCAGCCCACCTTCGACGAGCTGCTGGCAGATGCACTGATCATCGCCGGTGGCGGCATGCCGGAGTCTCCCAACACCGGTGTGCGTAGGACGCTGTCTATCGCAGCGGTTCTTGCCGTGCTGAGCGGCATTGCACTGTGGTTTACCCGCAGACGTCGTCGGAAGAACAAGTAATAGTTCATGGTATCGGTCGGTGTTTCGGCATCGACCGATGCTTTTTTGAAAAAAGACTTGCAATTTCCGAAAAGCTGTGGTATACTAACCACGATGATAGTATTGTAGTAAAGGAGTGGGGTGACCCGCTCCTTTGCGTTTGTAAGGAGTGTCATCATGGCAGGAAAGAAACCGACCGGCGGTGCCGGTATTGCAACGGTCTGCCGCCAACTGGCGGAGCCGTATGCAGCAGAGCTTGGCTTGTCTCTGTGGGATGTTCGCTTTGTCAAAGAGGGTGCGGATTGGTTTTTGCGCTACACTATTGACAAACCGGAGGGCGTCAGCATCAACGACTGTGTGGAGCTGACACATTTGCTCAACCCGGTGCTGGATAAAGCCGACCCGATTCCGCAGGCATATTGCCTGGAGGTGATGTCGCCCGGTATCGAGCGTGAGCTTACACGTCCTGAGCATTTTGAGGCGTATCGGGGCGAACCGGTCACGGTGCGGCTGATCCGTCCGGCGGAGGACGGCAATCGAGAGTTCGTCGGGCTGTTGTTAGGCTTGGACGACGGCACGCTTTCTTTGGAACTGGAAAGCGGAGAACAACGGCAATTTTCCCGAAAGGATATCGCAGCGGTTCGCGCTGTCGACCTTTGGGACGAAGATAGTATAACGGAGGAATGACACGACATGAGTGGAAATGCGGAATTTTTTGAGGCGCTGAAGCTGCTGGAAAAGGAAAAGGGTATTGACGGTGCGTATTTGCTGGAAAAGATCCAGGCGGCCATCATTCTGGCAGTGAAAAAGGATTTCGGCGGCAAGGAAAACATTGTGGTCAAGACCGATCCGACCACCGGCGAATTCGCCGTATCGCTGTTTAAGCGTGTGGTGGAGGAAGTGGAAGATCCCGATGAGGAAATGCTGCAGGAAGAGGCAGTGAAGTACAAGAAGAGCGCCAAGGTCGGCGATACCGTGGAGATCAAGCTGGAAACCCGTCAGTTCGGCCGTATTGCGGCACAGACGGCGAAGCACGTGATCCGTCAGGGTATCCGTGAGGCGGAGCGTGGACAGAAGTTCCTCGAGTTCCAGCGTCACAATCAGGAGCTCGTCACGGCCCTTGTCAGCCGTGTGGATCCCCGCACCGGTGCTGCTACGGTGGAAATCGGCAAGTCCGAAGCGGTGCTGCCCAAGACGGAGCAGGTCGGCGACGAGGAGCTGCGTGAGGGTGTGCGTGTAAAGGTGTACGTGGTCGACGTGAAGGATACCGAAAAAGGCCCCCGTGTGCTGATTTCCCGTACACATCCCGGTTTGGTTAAACGCTTGTTCGAAATGCAGGTGCCGGAGATCTACGACGGCACGGTGGAGATCAAAGCGGTTTCCCGTGAAGCCGGTTCCCGCACGAAGATGGCGGTTATTGCACACGATGAGAACGTGGATGCCGTTGGCGCCTGCATCGGTGCAAAGGGTGCTCGTGTGGCTGAGATCGTGGAAGAACTCGGCGGCGAAAAGATCGACATCATCGAATACAGCGAAGAGCCTGAGAAGTTTATTGCCGCTGCCCTGGCACCTGCCAAGGTCGTTGGCGTGGAGATCGATCCGGATGGTGCAAAGGCGTGCCGTGTTACCGTGCCGGATGCGCAGTTGTCGCTGGCGATCGGTAACAAGGGTCAGAATGCCCGTCTTGCTGCTCGCTTGACCGGTTGGAAGATCGATATCCGTCCGGAAAGCGGCTTCTACGGCGAGGATCAGGAGTAAGTTTACAAGCAAAGGAGAGGGCACTATGCCGCCTGTCAAACGTATACCGCTCCGCAAATGTACCGGTTGCGGTGAAATGAAGCCGAAAAGTGAATTGGTGCGGGTGGTAAAAAGCCCTGAGGGCGAGTTGTCGCTGGATCTTACCGGTAAAAAACCGGGTCGTGGTGCGTATGTTTGCACCGATCCCGTTTGTTTGGCAGCAGCCCGCAAAGCACGGCGGCTGGAAAAGGCATTTGCCTGCCGTGTACCCGATGCATTATACGAAGCCTTAGAGGAGCTGCACACGCATGAAAACTGATAAACTGATCGGTTTGTTGGGAATGTGCCGCCGTGCGGGACGATTGACAGTTGGGTTTGATGCCGTCACAGCGCTTTGTGGCGAACCGCAGGTGCTGCTGATGCTGGCGAAGGATGCTTCGCCGCGCACCGAGCGGCAACTGACGTTTCAAGCGGCAACGGTGCCCGTGCATCGCTTACCACTTGACCGCGAAGATGTTGCCCGTGCGATTGGTTCCACAAAGCCGATTGCGGTTCTGGCAACGACCGATCCCGGATTTATCAAAGCGTTGCTCGCTCTCTTAACTTCACCACAAGAGGAGGAATCCCACTATGATGATTAAATATCGCGTCAGCGAGGTTGCCAAGGATTTCGGCATTCAGAGCAAGGAAGTTATTGCGCTGCTTTCTCGTTTTTCCGAAACCCCGAAAAAGAGTGCAACCGCACTGCAGGAAGACGAATTGGATATCGTTTTTGATTATTTGACGCAGAAATACAACAAGGACAATCTGGACGAGTATTTTGCGGCTGCCGACCGTGCCCGTGAGGAGAAAAAAGCGGTTGCGAAGCCGGCTCCCGTGGTGGAAGCACCGGTTGCCGAAGAAAAGAAGGTGGCAGGCGCTGCTGCAAGTGCCACGCCCGTTCCGGCGGCTCCCCAGGTGGAGAAAAAGCAGAAGAATCCGCCGCAGCCCCGTGCGCAGATCGAGCGCCGCACGGTGGATACCCGCAGCGTGCAGACCAATGTCGGCAACAAGTACGACGAGCGTTTTGACGTGATGGCGCAGACCTCCAATCGTGTGCGTGGCGACGGCGGTGCGATCAAGAAGCAGAAGATCAACCAGAAATCGCAGCAGTATAAGAAGCCGCAGCGCCGCCGTGAGACGGAGGCGGAGCGCCTGAAGCGCATCCAAATGGAGCGTCAGAAGAAGCAGATGACCATTACCGTTGGTGAGACGATCACCGTGTCCGAACTGGCACTGCGCCTCAAGGCGACGGTTGCTGAGGTCATCAAGAAGCTCATGGGTCTCGGTATGATGGTGACTGCCAACGAGGAGATCGATTTCGACACGGCGTTCCTGGTTGCTGAGGAATTCCACGCCAAGGTTGAGCGTGAGGTCGTTGTGACCATTGAAGAGCAGATCATCGACGATCATGAGGATGATGACAGCGAGCTGCAGCCCCGTGATCCCATCGTGGTTGTTATGGGTCACGTTGACCATGGTAAGACCTCGATTTTGGATGCGATCCGCAAGACGAAGGTTACCTCCGGCGAGGCGGGCGGCATCACCCAGCATATCGGTGCTTACCGTACCGAGATCAACGGTCAGCACATCACCTTCCTGGACACTCCCGGTCACGCCGCATTTACGGCAATGCGTGCCCGTGGTGCGCAGGTAACCGACGTGGCAATTCTCGTTGTTGCGGCGGACGACGGTATTATGCCGCAGACCATTGAAGCGATCAATCACGCCAAGGCGGCGGATGTGTCTATCATTGTCGCAATCAATAAAATGGATAAGCCCACGGCGAACCCCGATCGCATTATGCAGCAGCTCACTGAGCACGAATTGGTGCCGGAAGAGTGGGGCGGCGACGTGATCTGTGTGCCGGTTTCGGCACTTACGGGTCAGGGTATGGACCAGCTGTTGGAATCGGTGCTGTTGGTGGCGGAAATGCGTGAGCTGAAGGCGAATCCCGCCCGTGCCGCCAAGGGCTCGGTTATTGAAGCCCGTTTGGACAAGGGCCGTGGCCCGATTGCCACGCTGCTCGTGCAGAACGGTACGCTCCACGCCGGTGACATTGTTGTTGCGGGTACGGCCGTTGGTCGTGTTCGTGCGATGACCGACGATTGCGGCCGCAAGGTCAATGCCGCCGGTCCGTCGGTGCCTGTTGAGATCATGGGTCTCGCCGAGGTTCCCACTGCCGGTGATGAGTTCAACGCCGTCAGCGACGAGCGTTTGGCACGTGAACTGGTGGAACAGCGCAAGCAGTCCGCCAAGGAAGAAGTGTTTAAGCAGTACCAGAAGGTCACGCTGGATAACCTGTTCTCGCAGATGCAGGAGAACGATCGCAAGGAACTGCCGATCATTGTGAAGGCTGACGTACAGGGCTCGGTTGAAGCGCTGCGTCAGTCGCTGGAGAAGCTCTCCACCGACGAGGTGCGTGTGCGTGTGATCCACGGTGCCGTCGGTGCTGTCAGCGAAAGTGACGTTATGCTGGCGCAGGCGTCCGGTGCGATCATTGTCGGCTTTAACGTCCGTCCCGATCCGCTGGCGCAGGTTGCCGCCGAGCAGGCAGAGGTGGATATGCGTATGTATCGCATCATCTACGACTGCTTGGATGAGATCGAAGCGGCTATGAAGGGTATGCTCGCTCCCAAAACCCGTGAAGTGCTGCACGGCCGTGCCGAGGTACGTCAGGTCTACCGCATTACCAACGTTGGTCTGGTTGCCGGCTGCTATGTTTTGGACGGCAAAGTCTACCGTAACGACCTGCTTCGCATCGTGCGTGACGGCATCATTATCGGCGACGATAAGATGATCTCGCTCAAGCGTTTCAAGGACGACCAGCGTGAAGTCGCTCAGGGCTACGAGTGCGGTATCGGTCTGGAGAAATTCACCGATATTAAAGAGGGCGACATTTACGAAACCTACATTATTGAGGAATACCGCGATTAAGGATTCCGAAAGGAGGCAGTCATGCCCAGTTATCGAATGGACCGTACCGGTGAGGATATTATGCGCGAGCTGACCGCCATCCTCCGTACTGTCAAGGATCCCCGTGTGACGGGGCTTATCAGCATCGTTCGGGTCGATGTTACCCGTGATCTGTCGTATGCCACGGTGTTTGTCAGCGCTATGGACGGCATCGAATCCGCCAAAACGGCGGTCAAAGGTCTGACCTCTGCCGCCGGATATATGCGGCGGCAGTTGGGACTGGCGCTGAAGCTGCGCCATGTGCCGGAGTTGCGGTTTGTGGCAGACGATTCCATTGCTTACAGTTCTCAGATTGCCCGTACGTTGGAGCAACTGGGCACGAAGGATGTGGCCTCCGATGAGTGAGCGCATCAGCGTAGCCCAAGCAGCAGCGATACTCAGCACAGCAGATCGGATCTTGATCTTAACGCATCAATTTCCCGACGGTGATACGTTGGGGTCGGGTTATGCGCTGTGCCGTGCACTGCGTGCGCTGGGTAAGCAAGCCACAGTGATCTGCAACGATCCCATTCCTGAAAAGTACGACTATATGATGGAGGGCTTGGCGGAGCAGACGTTTGATCCCGCTTTTGTGTGCGCCGTGGATGTGGCGGACAGCAAACTGCTGGGAGATAGCTTGCAGGTGTACGCCGAGCAAACGGCGCTGTGCATTGATCACCATGGCTCGCATCGGGATTTTGAGGACAAGCTGGTACTGGATGCCACAATGGGCGCCACCGCTATGCTGATCCTGCAGTTGATCGAAGCCTTGGGCGTGACGGTTGATACGGTGATGGCGGATTGCCTGTACACCGGTATCGCTACCGACACCGGTTGCTTTAAGTATAGCAACACCACACCGTTGGCTCACCGTATGGCGGCGCAACTCATGGAAGTCGGCGCTCATACGGAACAGATCAACCGTGCGATGTTTGACATCAAATCCCGTGCACGTCTTGCGCTGGAACAGCAAGCGTTGCAGTCCATGGAGTTTTATGATGACGGCCGTGTGGCCGTGATGAAGATCACCGAGGAAATGGTGCTGCAAAGCGGCGCCAACGAGTTTGATATGGAGGGCCTGTCCCCGCTGTCACGGCAGATCGAGGGTGTTTGGATCGGTCTGACGCTACGCCAGAAAGCGGACGGCAGCTACAAGGTCAGTGTGCGCACCGGCGCCCACGCCGATGCCGCCGTGATCTGCGGTTTGCTTGGTGGCGGCGGTCACGCACGTGCGGCTGGCTGTACGGTGTACGGCTCTGCCGAAGAGGTCGTTGCCCGACTGCGTGAAGCGATCTATGCGTCGGTACCGCGACTTACGGAGAATACACGATGAATGGCATACTATGTGTGGATAAACCGCAGGATATGACTTCGTTTACCTGCTGTGCGATTTTGCGTCGACTCACGGGAGAACGAAAAATCGGCCATGCCGGAACGCTGGATCCTATGGCGACCGGCGTTCTACCGCTGATGCTGGGACGTTCGACCCGTGCCATTCCGCTGTTACCGACACACGACAAGTGCTACCGTGCGACGTTGCGCTTCGGATTTACAAGTGACACGTTGGACGTGTGGGGTGCGGTGACACCTACCGAGAAACCGCTGCCGACATTGGTAGCGATTGAAGCAGTGTTGCCGTCATTTCGTGGCGATATTCTTCAGGTACCACCGATGGTATCGGCCCTCAAGAAGGACGGCGTTCGGCTGTATGAGCTGGCAAGACAAGGTGTAGAAATCGAGCGTGAAGCACGCCCGATCACGGTCTACCGTTTGGAGGCCGAAGCCTACGATGCTGTCGGCGGCGAGCTGACCGTGGTATGCGAATGTTCGGCGGGTACGTATATCCGTACGCTGTGCGACGATATTGGTGCAGCATTGGGATGCGGCGCCGTTATGACCTCCCTGCGGCGATTGCAGGCGGCGGGATATAGTGAAGCCGATTGCTATACCCTTGAGCAATGGGAACAATTTGCACGTGACGGCGTGCTGGAACAATATGTTCGTCCGGTGGATACAGCGTTTGCATCCTATCCGGCGATCTGCGTTTCACAGGCGCAGGCAACCCGTTTTTCAAACGGTGGCGCCCTATCAACGGATCGTTTGGGCGGACAAGTCTTGGACGATGTGACCCGTGTTTATGCACCGGACCGTACGTTTTTGGGATTGGGAACCCCTGCCGAGGGAGAGTTGCAGGTCCTTCGGTTGCTGGGATAAATCTGTTTTGAATAGGAGGAGTGCGTTATGAGCGAATCTCCGACCCGTAAGAAAACACCCTTGAAAAAAGCAACAAGTACTTCAAAAAAGCCGGGCTCTAAAAAAGAAAAAACCGTAACGGCAGAAGCGTTGAAGGAAACGCTGCTGGAAGTGCGTGGCTTGGAAGCTGCCATTTTGGAGGACGTTGTTTTGGATACTGACGAAACGTCGGTTCCGGAAGCGGTTCTTGAGTCGGCTGTGACCGAAATGGTGGAGGAGCCTGCGGCAGAAATTGCCACAGAAGTCCCCGAAAATGCTGTTTTGGAGTCGTCGACAGAAGAAGGCGGGGAGCAGAGCGAAGCGCCTGAAAAGCCAAAGAAAAAGCGCCGCAAGGTGCGTTATGCGGCGCCACTGGGCTTTTTGGTGCTGTTTCTTGCGTTGACCGGCGTGATCGCACTGTGTGTTGGTGGTGTTCGCCTGGTACAAAGCTGGACGGATGACAGCGAACTGCGTGCGGAATTATCGTATTTTCTGAACCCAGTCACACAAATGTGTCCCGACACCTTTGAGGATGCCGGCAGAGCAGAGAATCAGGATGCGTTGGTCAGAGCCGCCATTTATAGCATTTCTCAACCGGAGTACGTGGCGTGGCTCCACGACGGCGACAACTGTAAGTTCACCTATGAGCGTGACGAGATCGGCCGTTTGATCGTGCCGCAAAAAACGGTGGAAGAAGCGTTTGCCCATTTGTTTGGCAAGAAAAAGATCCGCTCACACCACGCGATCGGTGATGCGGATTATAACGATTCGACCAAGTGCTATCACGTGCCGCTCCAGTATACTACGGCGGGATACGTACCGGTGTTGGACACCATTGACAGCGACGGCGATACGTATACCGTGCGTGTTGCCTACGTGTTGGCACAGGATATTCGATACGATTACCGTGGGAAAGAGCTGGAACCGACCGTCGAGATGAGCTCCTACGTGCAGCTGTTTGTGGTTCAACAAAATGAAGATGATTCCTGGACGATTCTGTCTGTGGCAGAGGAAGAGCCGGAGCTTGAATAAAACAAAGTCCCCCCGTCGATTACCGGCGGCGGGGCGTTTTGCCCTTATTTCAAGGAGCCCCTGGCGATCTGTTCTTCCCCCTCCTGCTCAGGGGGTCCCAATGGCATCAGCTTGGTAAGCTGTTCACCGG
>JAZQSX010000010.1:0-12773 GCA_045630285.1 Acutalibacteraceae bacterium
CCTCCGACTTAAAGAAGAGAGAATAGGGTACCCCTCCAAACATTTTCAACAGGTTTTTCAACACTTCTGTGCAATCCGCACAAAATCAACACAAATTAACAGCATATCAACATCAAATCAACAGCTTATGCACAATATCAACCGTTTGCACAAGTTATCAACATATTGACATTGCATATAACCGCCTGTATAATGAGAGTGAGGAGGTGTCTGCGATGGCAAGTAACAAGCAACCCGGCATCAAACGTGATCCACGACTGACCGAGACGGACAAGCTCGTCCGACGTGTCAACAACTATCTGAGGGAGGCATCCCGGCTCTTTGGTCCGCAGAGCTCGCAGGTGCAATATGCTGAGAGTCAGCTCCGGTCCCTCGTCGAACCTGATATGCTCCGTAAGGTCGACGGTGTGACTCAGGTCAGCCGCTCCCGGCGGTCGCTCACGATCCTCTCTCTCGAGGGAGGAGAACGAAAAGCCCTCACAAAGATCGACAAGCAGCCGACCATCAAAGAGGAGCGTAAACGGCTCCTCAAGCAGGCAACAGAGCAGCGATATCAAGAGGAGCTCAGCAAAATCGAGGGACTCGGTCTCAAAGGTCGCATGCTCGAGGATGCCAAACGCAAGGCAAGAGAGCGATCAAGGATCAGGAGACAGGATCAGGCTGCTGCGATCGAACAGATAGCAGCAGTGCACCGTGAGCTCAATGATACTCTTGAGAGTGCTCTGCAGACTCTTTATAAGCTCATCGAGCAGACCGGTAACGTCGAGGCGGTCGACGATATCCGATCGATATCCCGAGGCAAGTGGACAACGGCTGCGGACAAGCAGCGGATGATCGACCTTGCAAAGGAGCACATTGAGGAGGAAAAAGAGATCGCCGCAAGCTACTTTGAGGAGCAGGGAATCGACTTTGATTGAGGGAGGTGAAAATAATGTTAGAGCATATCGTCAATAATGAGAGTGTGAGAGTGCAGATCACAAGAGGGACTCTGTGTGACATCCTGCTTGCTTTGACAGCTGTCGAGCAGATGTCGGGTGCTGCCAAGTGGAGACGCATCCACGAGGAGCTCAGAGCGATCCTTGACAAGCACGACGAGCAGGCAAAGGGAAAAGGATGGAGGTAAAAGGATGGAGCGCTATACAACAGCTCAGGGAGTCAGATACCGGCTTTATCGTGACGTGCACGAATTTGCCGGAGCCCTGCCGAGGTTTCCGGCAACCTACAGATCACAACGTCGCAAGTGGATTGGCATCGGTGCCGGCATGGACATCGAGACGACCCGGCTCGGGGATCATGCCTTTATGTATCACTGGCAGCTCTCGCTCGGTGATATGATCATGCTCGGCAGGACGTGGGATCAATACGACACGCTCATATACTATCTGCAAAAATGGCTCGAAAAGTATGATGCTGCTATCATCATGTGGGTCGCAAATCTGGGGCATGAGTTTGCCTTTTTGTGCTATCGCTATGAGTGGGGCAAAATCTTTGCCAGAGATGCACATCAGCCGCTCACAGCATGGCAGGGCAACATCCAGTACAGAGAGGCACTGACGCTCTCCGGCATCGGAGGTCTCAAAAACCTTGCCAAAAACTACACGACGACGAAAAAAGCTGTCGGTGACCTCGATTATAATAAGCTCCGCAACAGTCACGACATCCTCACACCGACTGAGGAGGGCTACTGCATCAACGACGTCGCGATCCTCTCCGAGTGGGGCGATTACTGCCTTGACCGCTGGATCAGAGGTAATAAACGGTATGACCGCAAGATACCGCTCACTGCAACAGGCATCTGCCGTGATGCCTGCAAGCAGGCTGCCGGAGACAAGCTCGAGAGCATCATCACACAATGCCGCAAGGACTATCCTCAGAGTGCAAATCAGTACAATTATGTCATGACATGGCTATTCCGGGGCGGCTTTACGCATGCCAACATCTACTGGGTCGATGAGGAGATACCGGACGTCATCGGTGCCGACTTTACGAGCAGCTACCCGGCGGTCATGCTGCACAACCTGTATCCGCTCGGCAGGTTTTACGACATCCAGCTCCGCACCGACGGCAAGCGGATCATCGACGACAAGCTCGAGCGTCTGTGCTGCTGGATGACGGTCGAGCTGCACGGAGTCCGATCAAAGACGCATCATCACATCGAGAGCTCTCACAAGATCATATATGCAGACGGAGCCGCATTTGACAACGGACGGCTGATCAGTGCGGACCGCATTGTCGTCGCTCTTACTGACGTTGACTACCGCATTTACTGCATGTTTTACGAGTGGGACCGGATCGAGATCAAAGAGGCACACGGTGCCAAAAAGGGACGGCTGCCGGAGTATCTCACAAAGCCGCTCATTGACGCCTATCTCAAAAAGTGCGACCTCAAGCGTCAGGGGTTCGACAAAACCCCCGAGTATGCAAATGCAAAGAGCATTGTCAACAGCTTTTACGGCATGACGGTGACCCGTCTCTGCTTTATTGACTACACATGGACGAGGGAAAAGGGCTGGAAACCGATTCCGACAGATCGTAGCTATGAGAAACTGATCAAAGATCAATTCCTGCTCCCGTGGTACGGCATCTGGGTGACCGCACATGCCCGATATCAGCTGCTCAGAGCGGTCAAGATGCTCGACCCGGACATGCATCACGATAATGTCATCTATTGCGACACGGACAGCATCTATATGATCGCAAGCCCGGATAATATCTCTGCGATCGCAGCATACAACGAGGAGATCGCTGCTCTCAATGCCGATCTCCCGGAGCAGTGCTCAGACCTCGGCTGTTTTGACTGGATCGACAACCGCACGCTGTACCGCTTTAAGACCCTCGGTGCAAAGAGATACGTAAAGGTCGACGCTCAGGGTCACACGACGGTCACCGTCGCCGGTCTCAAAGCAGGCAGCTTTGAGGAGAGCATCAGCATGCTCGAGGAGCCGGAGGAGGATCATTTTGAGATCGAGGTCGAGCACTTTGTCGACGGTGTACTGACCAAAGATAAGCGATATGTCACCTATGACGACTTTTTCCGGCAGTTTGACAGGACGCTGCTGATCAATCAATACATATCGCATAAGACGACCTGCAAGTACAGCAGCAAGCCCTATAGCGATATCATCAACGGTGAGGAGATGCACGAGGAGGGAGGAGCTGCGATCGTGCCGATCCCGTTTGCACTGCACATCGACGAGGCGTTTTTGGACCTCGTCAAAGAGTATCAAAACATGAGGAGGCGTCCTGTATGGTAAAACCTGCAAAAATCAAATACATCGGAGGAGACAAGTCCAACGGCATCCAGATCGACTGGCAGCGGGTCCGCAAAGAGTATGACAAGGTCCTTGCATCTGCATCCAAGAGACTCGGCATGGATTGCACGCAATGGCAAGACCCGCTCAAGTGTGACTTTGGGGTCGTCGGATACTCCGTCGACCTCTCCGACCGATCGCGAGGCAAGACGACAAACAAGCTCATTGTCGGACTGATCCTCTATTTAATGTACGGCATCCACTTGCATTATCTCCGGTATAAGGAAAAGCAATGCGAGCCGAGGAACATCCGGCAGCTGTATGACGTGATACTCAGCGGAGGCTACATTGAGGATATGACCGGCGGCAAATACAACAGCATCACCTACAAGGGCAAACGCTGGCGGCTCTGCCTGATCGACGAGCTCGAGGGCGACGTCCTGGAGACCGATCCTGATCACTGCTGCATCTGTCTCGGCATCGACGAGGCACCGGAGCTCAAGTCGATCTATAACGACCCGGTCGGGGATATGATCTTTTTTGACGAGTTTATCACGACAGCATACGGCTATGATGACTTTATTAACTTTACTGACCTGTGCAAGACCATCATCAGAGACCGCAAGGGACCGGTCATCTACATGAGCGCAAACACCATAAACAGGCAGTCCCCGTGGTTTGACGAGTTTGGGATCAGAGAGATCATGCAGACGCTGCAGCCCGGCAAGCCGGTGACGATCAGCACAGACCTCGGCACACATCTGTACATCGAGATACTGACACCCGACACGTCCGAAAAGAGAGAGACGGTAAACCGCCGTTTCTGGGGATTTGACAACCCGAGGCTCAACGCTCTGACCGGTCGGGGAGAGTGGGCGACGGAGTTTTATCAGCACATCCCCAAGAGGGACGAGGAGCATGAGCGCATCCTGCTCGGCACGGTGCACATCGAGCAGAGAGGCACGCTGCTCCGGCTGCAGCTCGTCGATCATCCCGTGCTCGGCATCGCAGTCTTTGTGATGCCTGCGACACGGCTGCATGACGACAGTATCATCTTTACCGGTGGCGAGCTGCATGACAAGCGGTATATCTGGGGATTTGGCAAGGGCAGCGAGCTCGAGATCATCTGGGACCTGTTTGCCCGGGGTCGGTTTTGGTACGCGACAAATGGCTGCGGGCAGATCGTCAAGAGCTATGTGTCTTATGTGACGTCGCTGATCGCGGCGAGGAGGAGGTAAAACAATGGCAAGATATATCGATAAGGATACTCTTATACACGACATGTGCGCAGGTCTTTGCCATGCAAACGATCACTGTCAAGAGTGGTGCCACACGCTCACTGTTATCAATATGCAGCCCGTGATTGACGTGCAGCCGGTCCGGCATGGCAGATGGGTGATGCCCGTGTACGGAGGTAGCTACTGCTCGGAATGTAATATGGGTAGGAGTGGTTCCGGGTGGCGGATATACTGCAGCAACTGCGGGGCAAGGATGGACGGTGTGGACAATGGATAAAAGCATCCAAGAGGCAGCAGCAGCCTGCAGAGGAGCTCAGATCAAGCTCGACGAGATCGCGGATGCCCTGCGCGAGTATCGTGCTGATAGCATCCGGCTCGGCTCATTTGGCTTTGTCGAGGCTCTGATATATCAGGTCCAGATCGCTGCACAGTATGCAAAAACGGCAGCAGATAACCTATACAAAGCCCTCGACAAATAGGTTTATCTGTATAACGCTTGACATCTGCTGCCGCTCTGTAGTATACTACAGTCAGAGCCCGAGGGACGGGCTCACGGGATCATAAAGGAGGTTTTATCATGATCAAAATCTGGTGTGCATGGGTGATGCATCCAACATGGAGCAGACCCCGCAAGCTCTGCTTTAACAGCCGCAAGGCTGCTGAGGGTGTCTGCAAGCTCTATCCGATGTCGGACGGACCGGTCTATCTCGGCAGATACCGTGAGGACAGCGCGATCCCTGCAAAGGACGCGGATGGATGGAGTCAGCCGGCAACCGTCAAGCTGACCTACTATCGCTCCGTTAAGGAGTACTGCGATCTCGAGGGGGTGTCGTCATGACTGACATTATCGGTGTGTACATCCCCGCAGGTGCTCACCCCTGCCGGATCGTCAAGCTGCCCCGCAAGGGGTTTAACGAGGCGGTCTACAAGCTCCTCAACATCGACTGCTATGATATCGTGAGGATGCCCGGACACGGCAACTCGATCATGCTCGTCGACGACGAGGGTCACATCCGGGAGAGCCCGTACAATGCCCGGGCGTCTATCCTGAGCCGCTATCCGTACGGGCTTGTCGGTGACGCTCTGGTCGTCGCAGAGGGCATGGTCGACGGTGAGCCGGACGTCGTCGGGCTCGATCCGCAGAGAGTGTGCAACCTCATCACATTGCTCACGTTTGGCGAGATTATCGGGGAGGTGCAGTACGATGACGATTAAGCTCTCCGACTATGAGGTGACGATCCTCCGCCTCGCACTGCTGAGCGCAAAGATCAACGCACAGAGGATCACCGGCACCGACGAGCCGACACAGTTTGACGAGCTCATCCGCAAGGTCGATCAGGCATCGATCGACGACTATATCAACAAGCTGCTCAGACGAGCAGACAGACACTGAGGAGGTTTATAGCATGGCATGGTCTAACAACGCAAGCAAGGGCTCCGAGCAGAGAGCCGAGGTCCGCAACGAGGTCGTCGACCTGCTGCTCTGGTGCTTTGAGCAGACGGTCAAGGGCGACTATGTGCGCCTCTCCTGCAAGCTGCCGAGCAAGGCACCGCAGGGAGCCGGCAAGGACGACAGAGGGCAGGGCATCCGGGTCTCCGTCATGGCACGGATCAGCAACCCGACCGACAAGTCGCCGCTCACCCAGATCGAGGAGGGCGACTACTCAAAGGGATGGGTCCACGTCTACGGCAGGCTGCAGGCAGGCGACTGGATCGACAAAAACAAGGTCACGCAGACAGACCTCACCGTCTGGGCGACAAAAGTCCACAAATAAAAGCAACCCCTCCGGGATCACCGGAGGGGTTTTGTTATTATCAGAGGATGACGCCCTCGTGCAGCAGCCGCTCGATCTCTCTGCACTCGTCGACCGTCGCTCCCTCGATGTCTGCGTGCACGGCATCAAAGGATGACCATCCTGTGCCGATCAGATCGCCGATCAGACAGCCGATGTCTGACGGACGTCCTCTCAGCTCCTGACCGTGTGCCGGTGTCGACTGTACCGGTCTGATGATCTGCAGGCGGCACGTCAGGTCACTGATCAGAGAGACAGAGCCGGAAAAGCTGCCGGTCATCTGCATGTGATGCTGAGCTGACAGAGCTCCGAGCAGACCGCCTGCAACGCCGAGCGGGTTACCCATCACGGCACCCATGACCGCACCGGAGAGCGAGCTGAGCACCTGTCCTGTTCCCTGATCGTTGCCTGTGACAGGCAGTGTCACAGCACAGTTTCCGGTCGCGGTGTACATATATGACGCGGTGCCTGTGCGATCCGTGCAGATGACGTATGCACACACATCGCCACTGACTGCATCGCAAAGATATGTGACAGCCAGCGATCCTCCGACGACCCTGTCCGGGTCGATGTCGATCCAGCCGCAGAACGGCAAATACAGTCGCATCTGCGTGTATGGGCTATAATCCAGCGCACTGCCGAAAAATTCCGGTATAGCCAGTGTGCCAAGATAGTGGCTGCCGATCTGGGTCGTGCATGGGTCTGCCACGTGAGGCGTAAGATCGACACCTGCCATACGTATGACAGCTGACGTACCGGTCGCGGGCAGCAATTCTGTCGGGATATAGTGGCTGCTGACGATGCCCTGCAGCGGGTTGAATTTGTAATTTTGCCAGCGGGACCACAGAGCAGTCGACAGCGATCCTGTGCCCCACAGTGCATCCAGAACAGCACCATAATTCGAAGCATCGATCACATACAGATGCACGCCATTTCCGCCGAATGTGTCTGTATATGAAAACGGTGTAGGGATCACAGGGCTGTCGTTGGTGTCGGTGTATGTACCGTCACCGCCTGCATCCGGTGTGCTGTCGGGACCAAAGTCACCCGGCTCCGGCACATCCGGTCCGGGCGGCTCCGGCGAGTAGGGCACGACCTCGCCCCAAAAGTCGAGCGGCATCATCCAGATATGCAGCGTGCCGGTCGGCAATCCGTCCTGATCGATCTGATGAAAACAAAAGCCGACAAAGGTCTCGTCATTATACTCGCCGATCACGAGCTCCGTGATGCATGTCGTCGGGGTCTCCGGGTTATCACCTGACAGACCGGACGACTGCCAATAGGTGCGCGTGTATGCGTCGGGTGAGATGCCGATGCCGGGCATCTGCAATCCGTACTGAGGCTGCGTATTAAAGGTTGACTCATCGAGCCCGTTATAATTGCATCGCCAGATATACCATGCATCAAACTGATACCAGTCAAACCAGCTGTTTGGACTGTATACGTTGTTAAACGCCAAGCCGAAAAAGTAGTCCGTCTCCGTCTTGCAGATGCAGCACATGCTGTTATTGTATTGATAGGTACCGTCAGCATACGTCTGATCAAGCGCACACGTCAGGCGCGGGCTGCTGATGCTGTACTGCGATCCGGTATAATAAGTTACGTTTGCAGCTCTGGGTGTGCCTGCGATCTCGTCGATGCCGTTGACAAAAAAGTCGTCCGGCTCTGCTGTGAGTGTAACCTCCTCATAACAGTCATTGATGTGATCCTCGTTAAACCAGACGATCTGCCGGTCAGAGCGTGGGTCAGTGATGCCTTCCGTGATCCACGTCGGGTCCGTGATCGTGATGCCGGTCCCCTTGTATCCGGTCTGACTGATCCCCTCGATCGTCAGCATCACAGACGACATATATCCGCCTGTGATCAGTGCCTCCATATCGACCTCAGCGCACGGATACAGAGACCGCACATTATTGCGCGTGAGATACACGCCTCTTGTTGCTGCCATACGATCACCCCACTGTCAACAGAATGTGACCGCTGCTGGAATAGTGAAAACTGTTAGGGTCCAGCACGGTCGTGCCTATTGCCTTATTGACGCATTGCGTATACTGCCGGACCTTTTGCCGACTGTCCGGCAGATACGCATTGACCATGCGATAAGACCGATCCACGACAGCCGGCAGCAGATAGATCGCGTCTTTGTAAGTCCAGAGCACGTCCGTGCTCAGTGTGAGCACAGACAGACCGGTGCGCACTCTGTTGCAGCTGTCAATGTGATAGTATCGATCATTGAGCTCTGCATAATTGTAGCCGCTGACGTCGCCCTCGACGTCGATGATCGGCTGCTGCACGTCAAGGTCTCCTCTGATCGTGCCGGAGACCGCTGCCGTCTCAGTGATGTAGTCCGTCTTGTCGACTGTGTGCGGGTCGCAGTTGACCTTATAAAGGTTAAGTGTCACCATGTCTCTGCCTCCCCGATGTAGCTGCAGTGATACGCAATAAACCGCCGGATATACTGCAGGATAAAGTCCTGCTTGCGGAGCTCGAGCTCGCTCTCTATCATCTGCTGCGACGTCGTCACGCCAATGTTACCCTTGCGGCTCAGGACGTGCTCTCTGCCGGTGTCAAGTCCTGTGAGCGTCGTGCCGGCTGCGGTTGCACTCTTGTCATTATCCGACTGATGCGTGATCACGCTGTCCGTGCCGGTCTGATAGCTTGTCTCCGTGGTCGTCTTGCGGGTCGTCGGTGTCTCGACGGTCGTGCTCTTGTCTGTCAGCACACCGTCGCCGGAGCTGTCGACGCCGGACTTATAAATCGTTGTGTCCGTCTGCAGCGTGCCGGAGAGCGTCACGTCTGTCGTGATCTTGCCGTGCGGGGTCGTCGTGTCGGTCATCTTTGCCTTTCGCTCACCGTCGGCTCCCTCCTCGATCATATCATAATTGCTGATGGGGTCGTATGTAGAGTAGAGAGCGGTCAGCGCACGGTCGAGGTCGTCTTTGTAGAGGCTATTGTACAGCACCCAGTCCGTCTGGTATGCTGCCTCCGGCTGACCTGCATCTGTGTAGAGATACTCCCAAGAGCCCTGCAGCAGCATGCAGTATTTGACGATCCCGTCGTCGATGATCGTCGTGCCGTCACTCCTCGTCACTGCGAGGCTCGTCTGCAGGACCGTCAGCCTCGCTATGATCTGCTTGATCGTCATTGCCCGTCTCCTCCTCTCTCGGGATAAGATTTGCCTGATATGCCAGCCACTGTGACGCCCACGGCTCCGCAAATCCGACTCGCCAAGTCGTGCCATAGAGTCTGTTGACCTCATCGCACATCTGCATACGGCTGCGGAGCATGTCGATCGGCAAAATCCAGCTTACAGCCTCCATGCCGGTTGCCTCTGCCGTGCTGACCTGTGCGTGCTTTGTGGTCTTGCGGGTGTCGATGCCTCTTGCATTGCAAAACCGTCGGAGCAGGATGTCCCAGAGCTCCGCTATATACTGTGCATTGCGGATCGTGTCGGGGTCAGTGAGGTGTACGCTGTAGATGCCTTGAGAGCTCGCCGTCTTTGAGAGGCTCTTGAGGACATTGTCAGAGAGCACGACCTGCGGGACGCCCTCTCTGATCTTTTGCAGCACTGTCTCGAGCGTCTTGCGCGTGACGTCGTTGTCAACTCCAAAGATCGGAGCAGCCTTGCTCAGATCGACGTTGACGTCGAGTGCTGTGTCGAGGTTTGACATGATCCTCGGATAATAGAGCAGATCGAGGTCAGGCGTGCGGTCTGCATTATTGTACCCGATGACGCAGTCGACGCCGACGGTGCCCTGCAGCTGCGTCTCGCCGTTGCGGAGCACGCCGATCATCTGGGTGCCGTCTCCGTACTCATCGAGCGGGCTGATCCGGGACGGGTCCGGAGCGATCATGATCTTGCCGTCTCGCTGCTGGATGCCGACAGAGCCGGTCGTCGTCAGATACCGCTCGAGCCAGCGAGCCTGATAAAGGTCAAGACCGTCATACTGCCACATTGCTACATCGATCCGCAGCAGCTGATCAAAGTATGCTGCCGAGCGGACATCACGCTCGACACCTTTGCGCTTTTTGGAGTTGATCGTCAGCATCAAGAGATCGTAAAGGTCAAACATGTATCATACCTCCCTTGCGAGTGTTGTGCGGGTCGCCGGTCCTGCGATGCCGTCGACCTGCAGCTTATGCTCGAGCTGATAAGCAAGCACAGCTCCGAGCGTGATCCTGCCGAAATCACCGTCGACCTCGGATGCACGGAGATAGCCGGCAGCTGCGAGCCGTCGCTGCAGATCGGATACTTGCGGACCCTTGCAGCCCTTTTTGAGAGGGTCCGGAGGATGCACAAAGCCGACAAACGCTGTGCAGGCAGCTGCTCCCCATCCGTTTTGCGGCAGCCTTGTCGTCGTCCAGTACTCCTGTTTTGCATGCCAGCCGCTCTCAGACGTGACGATCGACTTGTCACCGACCATCTCGACGGCAGCCACATGACCTGCACCGTCGGAGCCCTGCTGCAGCTTGCCGGCTCGCCAGACGATCAGAGCACCGGGCACGGGATCGGAGTCGACCGTCAGCCCGGCTGCTGCTGCATGTGCTGCAATGTCCTCCGCATTGCACGACGGGAGCCAAAAGCCCCACAGCTCGGCAAACCGTCCCAGAGCGTAAAAGACGCAGTTTGCAAAGCGGAGCGGTGACCCGGCGGGTCTGGGTACGCAGGGATTGATCCCTCCCTCGGTCTTTGCGATGTAAAAGATGTTATCCTTTGTCGGCATCTGCAGTCTCGGCAGCATGTGCTCTCCTCCTCTCGGCGATCAGGTCACGGATCAGAGCACCGAGCTCCTCGATGCTCTTTGTGTTTGAGTTGATAGTATCTCGCAGCTTGTCCATCTGCTCACGGTTGTATTGATCTTGCTTTGATCCCTGCCACAGCAAAAAGCAGCAGCAGGCGATCGGGAAACCTACCGTTGAGATCATCTGTATAAGCTCTTGCATGGTATCACCTCCTACAGCAAACGCCCTCCGGAGAGGGCGTGCTGCAAAGAAAAGGATAATGACTCAGGGAGTCGCAATGTAGAAAGCAACGATCGGATACTTGCGGTCAAGGATCGTGCCGATGAGTGTATGATGAAACTCGTTGAGGTAGTCGCCGACCGCCGTGTACTGCGAGGTAACCTTGCGTTTGTACGGGCTGATGCCGAGGGCATAGCGATCAAACAGCAGAGCGACTACACCCTCTGCGGTAAATGCACTCGAGCCGATGCCGAGCTTTTCGGTGGCGTCTGCTGCGATCATGACCTTGCTGACAGAGGCAAAGTCAAACGGGGTCTGCGGCGAGCCGGCATCGTAGCCCTGCCAGCAGGTCGTAGTCGAGTACTCACCGAGGGCAAGGTTTTGCTGATTAAACGTCGATGCCTTGACGCCAAAGCGGCAAATCTTGTCAAACTTGTTGAGCAGGATCAGCTTGCTGTACTCATCGTCCGTAAATGCAGGCACAGAGCCGTCGTTAAATGCCTTGCTAAATACCTTGAGGTTGTCTCGGGTCTCTGCAATGGTCTTGAGGGCATGTGCCTGAAATGCCTCGGAGGTCTGCCAGTTTGCAGCCGTCACGGAGGTGTCTCCGGTCTCGGTCTGGTAGACGCTGAGCAGGTTGACTGCAGTCGCCGTGCCAGCAATAGACACAGCGATCGCACACTGAGCGAGCATGTGTCGGACAGACTGGATGCCGAGAGCGATCGTGTTATTGACCGCAGTGCGGATGCCGTTGATCAGAGCTCTCATCTCATCCTCGCCTCGGCATGCCTCCTTGAGCTGGTCGACCGGGTTTGACACAGGAGTCAGGAGCGGCACTGCCTCCTGGAATACAGTCGCCTCAGCCTTGACGGGGTAAAAGCCGTGCTCTGCAGCTGCATAGTCGGTGATACCGGCGGCATAGTTTGCAGCGAGATTCCACTTTGGATCGGTGATGATGTCTGCGAGCTGATAGTAGACACGCTCGATAAATCCGCCCCACTCGCTGTCCTTGATCATCAGGTCTGCGAGGTCTCCGGAGTAGGCTCTGCTGTCGACCTCGATACGGGCAATCACGGAGATAAGAGCGTTGAAAAAGCTCTCAGCAGTGCCTCGGACGACATCACCGGAAATCGGATCGACGACCGTGCGACCGACGTCTGCGATGTCAAAGCTGTCGAGTGCTGCAATATCGGTGCCAGTGACAGTCACTCCGTCACTGAGCAGCCATGTGACACCGGACGCCTGAGCTGCAGCTTCTCGGACGACGTCCTGACCGTTGATCATGATCATGCTAGTGCACTCCTCTCTTGTTTTCACGGGATCGGGACCCGACCGATGACGGGAGCAGGGTCGGGTCCTATAGGAGGTTAAGGAGCACGTATACCGGATGCTCCTATTCTCATTATAGTACAACATATAGTATATGTCAAGCGGATTTTGTATACATGTTGTATATTTGTGCAACGTGCACAGAAGTGTTGAAAAAACTGTTGAAAATGTTTGGAGGGGACCCCTATTCTCTCTTCTTT
>JAZQSX010000011.1:0-15486 GCA_045630285.1 Acutalibacteraceae bacterium
CTGATAGCCTGCTCGGCGGTCATCGTACCAACGATCAGGCGGCCGGCCTCGTCAAACGCTACCACCGAGGCGGCGGTGACCTTGTCGCCGTGGATCAGCTCACCGTTCTGGATAACAAAGCCGTTCGGCGTGCTGCCGACACCGCAGCCGATCGCCGCAACAGCTTTGGTCTGTTCGGCGAAGGTTTCCACAGAAGCGCCCGGCTCATTGGCGCCGAACGTCGAGACGCACGCCAGTTCCATACGGAGCGGATCGTGGATCACCAGCAGCGTGCCGGTGTAGGCATCGTTTTTCAGGTCGATTTTTTCAATCGGTTGGGAAGCGGGAGTGTCGCTTTCGACGAAATCCACGGTGGTATCGGTGATCTTGTCCGGAGCAACCAGGCGGTTGGCGGCAAGGATTGTATCGATTTCCTCGTCCGAAAGGAACAATGAGGGGAGGAACTTCCACGTCTCGTGCTCCTGCACCGAGGTGACGAACAGATCACGTGCTGTGACGGAAGGACCCTTGCAGATCAACCACACCGCTCCGACAAGTAATAAGGCAACGGAGAGACACACGACGCTGAGCACAGCCAGCAATCGCCCGAAGAAGCGAAGCTTCGGGTGACCTTTGCGCTTTTTTCTCGTCGGATAACTCATAGTTACACTTCCTTCAACGCTTATTAAATTCTATATTACTACAAAATATGTCACTTGTCAATGCGGAAAGGCTTTGCAATCGTGGGGAAGGTGTGGTATGATACCAGTATATTTTGGAAAAAGGAGGGATGACGATGCGATTGCCGAAGACGGTTTTAGACGCGATGAGTCGGTTGCATACAGCAGGATTTGCCTGCCACGTTGTGGGTGGCTGCGTGCGTGACAGCCTGCTGGGCCTGACGCCGAACGACTGGGATCTGACCACCAACGCTTTGCCGGAGCAAACGGCGGCGCTGTTTGCCGATTGCGTCGTCATTCCTACCGGTATGAAGCACGGCACGGTGACGGTGCTGTGTGACGGTATGCCGTTGGAGATCACCACCTATCGTACCGACGGGGCGTATCACGATCACCGCCGTCCCGACAGCGTGGCGTTCGTTGCGGATATTACCGAGGACCTGCGCCGTCGGGATTTTACCGTTAATGCTATGGCGTGGTCGCCCGAGAGCGGACTTTGCGACCCGTTCTTTGGGCAGCGTGATCTGGAAAACCGTCGTCTTTGCTGTGTCGGTGAGGCGAATGAACGGTTTGACGAGGATGCATTGCGTATTTTACGTGCGCTTCGTTTTGCCGCTACCTACGGCTTTACGATCGAAAAATCGACGGCGGAAGCGCTGGCTGAAAAAGCGCCGTTGCTCACTTCGGTGGCGGCGGAGCGTGTGCGTGTCGAGCTGGACCGTTTGCTGACGGGAGCGTTTGCAGGCGACGTACTGCGACGGTTTCACTCGGTTCTGTATCCGGTGTTGCCCGAGCTTCGGGCAATGGCGGGCTTCGAGCAGTATTCCCGTTATCACGACAAGGACGTGCTGATGCACACGATCGCTGCCGTGGAAGCGGCGCCGCCGGAGGCGGCCGTGCGGCTGGCACTGCTGCTCCACGACAGTGGCAAGCCGGCCTGCTTTACACGTGGTGCTGACGGTGCGGGGCACTTTTACGGTCACGCTGCAGCAAGCGAAACGATTGCTGCCGACGTCACAAAGCGGCTGCGGTATGACCGTCGTACGCAGGAGACGGTAGCGCTTTTGGTGAAGTACCACGATACGCCGATCGCTGATACCGATGCGGCGGTGCGGCGGTGGCTCAATCGCTTGGGCGAGGAGCGGCTTCGACAGCTGTTTTCGGTGCAGGAGGCGGATGCCCGTGCTCACGCCACTGCGGTGGTCGGGGAACGTGTGGCTATGCTTCGTGCACTGCGTCAGCGGCTGGATCACATCGTCGCCGAAGGACAGTGCGTTTCGCTGAAAACACTGGCGATCGGCGGCGATGAGCTGATAGTGGCGGGTGTTTCGGAGGGCAAACTGCTGGGTGAATGCCTGCGGTATTTGCTGGATGAGGTGATCGGCGGAAAAATCCCCAACGAACGGGACATCTTACTCGCAAAAGGACTTGATTATTTTGCGAAAAACCGATACAATAAGATGATGTAACAAAATGCGGGAGGAACACCTGTGGCAAATTATAAAAGTGAGATCGAGCGGCGCCGTACTTTTGCGATTATTTCGCACCCCGACGCCGGTAAAACGACGTTGACTGAAAAGTTCCTGCTGTACGGCGGTGCGATCGCATCCGCCGGTATGGTCAAGGGTAAAAAATCGATGAAGCACGCTGTATCGGACTGGATGGAGATCGAAAAGCAGCGTGGTATTTCGGTGACCTCGTCGGTACTGCAATTTGAATACGATGGCTATTGCGTCAACATTCTGGACACCCCGGGTCACCAGGACTTCTCTGAGGACACCTACCGCACGCTGATGGCGGCGGACTCTGCCGTCATGGTTATCGACGCCTCCAAGGGCGTGGAAAAGCAGACGGTCAAGCTGTTCAAGGTGTGTATGATGCGTGACATCCCGGTGTTCACCTTCATCAACAAAATGGACCGTGAGGCCCGTGATCCGTACGAGCTGATGGCTGATATCGAAAGCGTGCTTGGTATTGAGACCTATCCCGTGAACTGGCCGATCGGCTCGGGTAAGCGGTTTAAGGGCGTGTACGAGCGTGATAATAACCGTGTGCTTTCCTTTGAGTACAACGGCATCGGTCACGCCGCCGATGCGAAGGCGACGGATCTGGACGATCCGTCACTGGAGGGCTTGCTCGGTGAGGAGCTGTATCAAACGTTAATGGATGACCGTGAGCTTCTCGACGGTGCGGGTGGTGAGTTCGATCTGGAACGGGTGCGTCAGGGAAAGCTGTCGCCGGTGTTTTTCGGATCGGCGCTGACCAACTTCGGTGTGCAGCCGTTTTTGGAGAACTTCCTGAAAATGACCACACCGCCGCTCGCACGCCACTGCACCGAGGGTGACGTGGATCCGTTTGATGATGATTTTTCCGCTTTTGTGTTCAAAATCCAGGCGAATATGAATAAAGCGCACCGTGACCGTATCGCCTTTATGCGCATCTGCTCCGGTAAGTTTGAAAAGGGCCAAGAGGTTTTCCACGTGCAGGGCGGCAGAAAGGCGAAGCTTTCTCAGCCGCAGCAGATGATGGCGCAGGATCGTGAGATCGTGGAGGAGGCGTATGCCGGCGATATTATCGGCGTATTTGATCCCGGCGTCTTCTCGATCGGCGATACGGTGTGTGCCGGTACCAAAAAAGTGCGATTCGAGGGTATTCCGACCTTCGCTCCCGAGCATTTCCGCTTGGTGCGGCAGAAGGATACCATGAAGCGCAAGCAATTTATCAAGGGCACCTCGCAGATCGCACAAGAGGGTGCGATCCAGATCTTCCAGGAGCTGGGCGGCGGTATGGAAGAGGTGATCGTCGGCGTGGTTGGCACGCTGCAGTTTGAGGTGCTGGAATACCGCTTGAAAAACGAATACGGCGTCGACGTTATTATGGAATCGCTCCCGTACTCGTATATCCGCTGGATCGTGGGCGAGGACGTGGATGTCAAGGGACTCGACCTGACCTCCGACACCCGCCGCGTGCAGGATCTGCACGGCAATCCGCTGCTGCTCTTTACCAGCAGCTGGAATATCCAGTGGGCGCTTGACCATAACAAGGGCTTGGAGCTGCAGGAGTTCAGCCGCACCTGAGGAGGCTGTGATGAATATTCAGATATTCGGCAGTGGCAAATGCTTTGACACGAAAAAAGCCGAACGGTATTTCAAGGAACGCCGTATTCCGTTTCAGCGGATCGACGTGGATAAATACGGTATCAGCCACCGTGAGCTGGAGAGCGTCTGTGCCGCCGTGGGCGGTCTTGACGCCGTGATCGACCCGAAGGCGAAGGAAGCGGCGCTGATCCGTTATTTGGCATACGAAAACGACAAGCTGGAAAAGCTGCTGGAGACACCGAAGGCGCTGCGCACGCCGATCGTGCGCAACGGAAAGCAGGCGACGGTCGGCTATTGTCCGGAGGTTTGGGAACAATGGCAAAAGGCGTAAAATCCATTGACGGCATCGCCGAGCCGCTGGTACGGTGGTACACGGCGCACGAGCGTGCGTTTCCGTGGCGCACTGAGCCGACGCCGTACCGCGTGTGGGTGTCGGAAATTATGCTGCAGCAAACCCGCATCGAAGCGGCGTTGCCGTATTTTGAGCGGTTTATGGCGGTGCTGCCGACCGTTCGGGATCTGGCGGAGGCCGAGGAGGACGTGCTGCTGAAATTGTGGGAGGGGCTCGGGTATTACAGCCGTGTCCGCAACCTGCAAAAGGCGGCGCAGCAGGTGATGCGAGACTATGGCGGTGAGCTGCCCGCCACCTATGAGAAATTGGTAAAATTACCCGGCATCGGGGAGTATACCGCCGGTGCGATCGCTTCAATTGCGTTCGGTAACCGTGCCGCCGCCGTGGACGGAAACGTCCTGCGTGTCATGGCACGCTTGACCGATGACGACCGTGACGTGATGCAGACTAAGCCTCGCCGTGAGCTGTCCGAGCTGGTGCGCCGTTTAGTGCCGGCTGAGGCACCCGGTGAGTTTAATCAGGGATTAATGGAGTTGGGGGAGACGATCTGTCTTCCCAACGCTATGCCGAAATGCAGCGACTGTCCTGTGCGGGACTATTGTGCTGTGGCAGGCGAGGAGCGTGCCCGTGAACTGCCGACCCGTGCCGCCGCAAAGCCCCGTCGTATTGAAAAGCGGATGGTGTACGTGGTGATCACTGAGGAGCAGCCTCGGCAGGTGCTGCTGCACCGACGGGACGCCAAGGGCCTGCTGGGCGGTATGTGGGAGCTGCCCAACGTGTTTGCCGACGAGCGGGAGTTTGCACCGTTGCTTGACGGCGTCACCGTGACGAAAACGACGCCGCTCGGTGAGGGACGGCACGTGTTTTCCCACGTGGAATGGCAGATGAACGGTCTGCTTTTGAATGTGAAACCCTTTACGCCGCCGGACGGCTACAGCCTTGTGACAGCGGAGGAGCTTGCCGCTTACGCACTGCCGACGGCGTTTCGCACCTATACTACCGCACTACCCGAACTATTGAACGTTTGAGGAGGAAGTTTTATGAAGCGCGATGATTATCTGTCCTGGGACGAATACTTTATGGGCGTAGCGTTGCTGTCGGCACAGCGCAGTAAAGATCCCGGAACGCAGGTGGGTGCTTGTATTGTCGGTCAGGACAACAAAATCCTGTCGATGGGCTACAACGGTATGCCGATCGGGTGTCCCGACGACGTAATGCCGTGGGAGCGTGACGGATCGCCGCTGGATACCAAGTATCTTTTCGTCTGTCACGCAGAACTGAATGCGATCCTGAATCACGGCCGTGCCGGCTTGGAGGGAGCAAAGGTGTACACCACATTGTTCCCCTGCAACGAGTGCGCCAAGGCGATCATTCAGTCGGGTATTCGCGAGGTCATTTATTTGCAGGATAAGTATGCCAATACCGATTCCGTCATTGCGTCCAAGCGGATGTTTGATATGACGGGGGTCACGTATCGTGCCTTTAAGTCGGATAAAAAATCGGTTGTTTTGGAGCTGTAATCCATGAAAACGGTACTCATTACAGGGGCGTCGCGTGGCATCGGTGCAGCGGCGGCACGCCTGTTTGCAAAAAACGGTTACACGGTGGCGGTCAACTACCGTGCGGATAAGACCGGCGCCGAAGCGCTGGTTGCAAAGATCACGGCCGACGGCGGTGATGCGTTTGCGGTGTGCGCCGACGTGGCGGATTGTGCAGCGGTCGAGGCAATGACGGCACAGGTGCTGGAGCGGTGCGGGCAGGTGGATGTGCTCATCCACAATGCCGGTGTGGCACAGCAGGCACTGTTGACTGATACGACACCGCAGGAGTGGCAGCGGATGATCGGTGTACATCTGGACGGTGCATATCACTGTGCCCATGCACTCGTTCCGTCGATGGTGCGCCGTCACAGCGGCGTGATCCTCACCGTCTCTTCGATGTGGGGCGAGGTCGGTGCCTCCTGCGAGGTGGCGTATTCTGCCGCCAAGGCGGGACTCATCGGCTTTACCAAGGCGTTGGCAAAGGAACTGGGCCCGTCGGGTATTCGTGCGAACTGCGTGGCACCCGGCGTGATCGATACGGCGATGTGTGCCGTGTTGGACGATGACACCCGTGCAGAACTGGCAGAGGAAACGCCGCTGGGACGGCTCGGCACGCCCGAGGACGTGGCGGAGACACTGTTGTTCTTGGCTTCTGAGAAGTCGGCGTTTATCACCGGTCAAGTGATCGGGGTCAACGGCGGATTTGTGGTATAAAAAAACATCCGCTCCGAGGAGCGGATGTTTACTTGTTTTTTACGTTACAGAACGCGATTGATGGCAAGGATCATACCGTTTTCGTCGTACATACTGCGGTCTTCAGCAGCTTTTGTGCCGAAGCCCATACCGAGAAATACGGTGCCGCCCTCATAGGTGAAGCTGAGCGCGCGGACAGGGTAGGAGAAGCGAAATACCTCCGTGTAGGTCTTACCGTCCTTGCTGGCGCGCAGGGAATTATAAAAAGCGATGTTACCGTCCTCGGTGGTATATTCTTCGCTGCAAAGTGCGTAGAGCGTATCCCCAATCACGCGCAGATCGGTGACCTCAGGGTCACCCTCGGGCACAATGCTTTCAGCGGTGATCATATCGGAGGAACGGTACAGATTTCCGTTGGTTATATACTGATATCCGTTGAACTCCGCCTTTTGTTGAAAATGCGTATAGGTGTTCCCACGGTTGAATTTCATATCGTCGATCATATTGCTGTGCCAAACGAAGCGCTCGCCGTCGTAACGGTAGAACTCGTGGTAGGAGGGCTTGCCACTCTGGGAGAGAGAAAAATAGGCGTACAGCTCACCGTTCAGTGTGAAGAAATCGTATATGCGCACAAAGGTATAGCCTGTGGTATCCACTACCTTGCCGTCCTTATACAGTTCAACAGGTTCCCACGTTTCTTCGTCGGTAGTGACGAGAATGGGACTGCAGCATTCTTTGGAGCCAAGAGCGGCAAACAGCTTACCGTCATATTTCACGATATCAAAATTATGCAAGGCATTGGGAAGCGTGACGAGCATATCCCATTCGGTGCCGTCCAGACGGTAGTATGAACCCATATCCCACGAGCACCTCGGATCAATGCCGGGAACGTACAGCTTATCGTCGATGATGCAGAAACGACCAGCTTGTTCATCCTCTAAGAAGGTATCGATCTCCCACGTCTTCTTGTCAAAATCATAGTACCAGAGATTGACGGGGCCGCGGTTCTTATCATAATCACCGCTGCCGACATACAACCTGCCTTGATACATCTCAATATCCCATGGGTTTCGCTCGATACCGCCGCGCAGATAGGTTTGCTCCAGCGGGATGCCAAGCTCTGTGTAGAGCTGACCGTCGGTAGACGGTACCATGGACGGAGCGGTGGTGGGCGCTGTTGTTGATGTTGTTGTGGTTGCGGCACCGTCCGTGTTTCCGCAGGCGGTTACCGTCAGCAACATAGCAGAGATGATGAGAAAAACGAGGATACGCTTCATTGTGACGACTCCTTTCGCTCACTGAATTATAGCACGGCATTAAGAGAAACGCAAGGTTTTTGCCAAACTTCAGGAATGATAGCGAGAGGTTTTACCATACTAACGGTTGAGAGGTGAGTAGATGCGAACACAACTTGTGCGCGGCGCAGGAATCCTGCTGCCGATCGTCAGCCTGCCGTCGCCGTACGGTATTGGCTCACTCGGTGCCGAGGCATTTCGCTTTGTAGATTTTTTGTCGGCGGCGGGGCAGAGCTATTGGCAGGTGCTGCCCGTTGGCCCGACCGGCTACGGTGACAGCCCGTACCAATCGTTTTCCGCTTTTGCGGGAAATCCGTATTTTATTGATCTGGAAACGCTTGCCTCACAGGGGCTGTTGACGGCGGAAGAACTGGCGGATGCAGTTTTACCGGCCGATGTTGTGCCGTATGAGCAGTTGTATTACACCCGTTTCACGGTGCTTCGCCGTGCGGCCGAACGGTTTTCGGGCGGTAAGAAATTTGAGGGATTTTGTTGTCGGGAAGCGGCGTGGCTGGACGATTATGCGCTGTATATGTCGCTGAAGGCCCGCCACGACGAGCAGGAATGGATGCGGTGGGATGAGGCGCTTCGTCGGCGTGAACCGAAAGCGCTCGCAGAGGCTCGCCGCGAGCTGGCGGAGGATATCCGCTTTTGGCAGTGCTGTCAGTACTGGTTCTTTGAACAGTGGGCGGTGTTGAAAGCGTATGCCAACGAGCAGGGTGTTCAGTTGATCGGTGATATTCCGATCTACGTGGCGCAGGACAGTGCCGATGTATGGGCGCATCCCGAGTTGTTTGAGTTGGACGAGGACGGTTATCCCATCCGTGTGGCGGGCGTGCCGCCGGATTATTTTTCTGAGGACGGTCAGCTGTGGGGTAATCCCTTGTATCGGTACGACCGTATGGCACAGGACGGCTTTGCCTGGTGGAAGAGCCGTATGGCGGCGTGCGCACGGCTGTATGACGTGGTGCGCATTGATCATTTTATCGGGCTGGCACGGTATTTTGCGATCCCCGCTTCCTGCAAGACCGCCAAAGGCGGTGCGTGGCAAAAGGGGCCCGGTAAGGCGCTGACCGATGCGCTGGACAGCGTGCGTGGCGAGACACGGATCTTGGCAGAGGATCTCGGCGTGCTGCATCCCACGGTACGGCGGCTGCGTGCCCGTGCGGGGTATCCCGGTATGAAGGTGCTGCTGTTTGCTTTTGAAAGTGGCCCGGATAACGAGTATTTACCGCACCATTATGAGAAAAATTGCGTGGTGTACGGCGGTACTCACGATAACGAAACAGTGGTCGGCTTTGGCCGTCGGCTGCGGGGAGAATCCCGACAGTTCCTGATGAAATATCTGGGGATTCGCCGTATGAACGACCTGCCGAAAGCGTTGCTCAGAGCGGCGTACGCCAGCGTGGCAGACGTGGCGATTTTCCAGATGCAGGATATTCTGGCGTTGGATGATCGCTCTCGTATGAATACGCCGTCCACCCTGGGCGGTAACTGGCAGTGGCGGTTGTCGGCACAGCAGCTCACCGACTCGTTGAGCGCAGAATTGCTTGAGCTGGTGAAGCTCTATGGCAGAGAAAGGAACGGCAAGTGATGGAGCATACCTTCGAGAAAGAAATACAGACCGTTTTGCATTACGATGCGCATAAAACGATCGAAACCGCCACGGCGACCGAGCTGTACAATGCGATCTCCAAGGCGGCAATGGCACGTCTACGGGAGCGGTGGGAACAGCCGACCGAGGGAAAGCGGGCGGCCTACTTTTCCGCTGAGTTCTTGGTCGGACGTGTGGTGGAGGCTAACCTGCTGAACCTGGGACTGTTGACCGAAACACGGGAGCTGCTGGCGGCACACGGTGTCAGCACGACGATCTTTGAGGAAATCGAGGATGCGGCACTGGGCAATGGCGGCTTGGGACGGCTGGCGGCGTGTTTTTTGGATTCCGCCGCTACCCACGATATTCCGTTGGACGGGTACGGCATCCGCTATCGCTACGGACTGTTCCGTCAGTCGTTCGAGAATGGGTTTCAGCGTGAGCAGACCGACGATTGGACTGCTTTCGGCGATCCGTGGTCGGTGCGGCGTGAGGAGGAGCGTGTTCCGATCTGCTTTGCCGATGAAACGGTATGGGCGGTGCCGTATGACAGCCCGGTGATCGGTTACGGCGGCAAAACGGTCAACACGCTGCGGTTGTGGCAGGCAGAAGCGAAAAATTCCTTCGATTTTTCGTTGTTTAACGAACAAAAATACGAAAAAGCGGTGCGTGCCCGTGATAAAGCAGAGCGTATCTCGGCCGTGCTGTATCCCAACGACGATACCGTTGTGGGAAAGAAGCTGCGCCTGAAGCAGCAGTATTTCTTCTCGGCGGCGTCGCTGTGTGACATTCTGCGTCGCTACAAAGCGCAATACGGCAACGATTTTTCACAGCTTCCGGATGCTTTTGCCATCCAACTGAACGACACGCATCCCACCGTGGCGATTCCCGAGCTGCTGCGCCTGCTGGTGGAGGAGGAAGGCGTGCCGTTTGATACGGCGCTGAAGCTGGCACGGCGCACCTTTGCGTATACCAATCATACCATTATGCCGGAGGCGCTCGAAACGTGGAGCATCAAGCTGTTCCGTGCGGTGCTGCCGCAGGTGTATCGCTACGTGGTGCGGCTGCAAAAGGCGTTGGAGGCGGAGCTCGCACGCAAGGGCGTGACAGATCCGACGCCGTATGCCATTATCGACGGCGAGCGTATCCACATGGCACGTATGGCGATCTTTGCGACGCATTCCACCAACGGCGTGGCACAGATCCACACCGAACTGCTCAAGACCGCCGCTTTGCCGGAGTGGTATGCTCTGTATCCCGAACGCTTCCAAAACAAAACCAACGGCATCACGCAGCGCCGCTTTTTGGCTCTTGCCAACCCCGAACTGGCACAGCTGATCACCGACACGATCGGTAACCGCTGGCTGACCGACCTGGATGCGCTGACGGCGCTGGAGCCGTATGGCGACGATCCGGCTTTCCTTTCAAAACTGCTCAACATCCGTGCCCGCAACAAGGAACGCCTGGCGGCGTATATCCGTGAGCGGGAAGGCGTCGAGCTGCGACAGGATTTTATGCTGGACGTGCAGATCAAGCGCCTTCACGAGTACAAGCGGCAGCTGCTGAATGCGTTTGCAATACTGGACACCTATTTTGGGTTGAAGGACGGCAGAATTACTGAGTTTACCCCCACGGCGTACGTGTTCGGTGCCAAGGCCGCACCGGGTTATTTCCGTGCCAAGGGGATCATCAAGTTTATCAACGCCATTGCCGAAATGATCCACAACGATCCCGACGTGCGTGATCGGATGCAGGTCGTTTTCGTCTCGAACTACAACGTTTCGTACGCCGAAAAGCTCGTTCCTGCCACCGACGTTTCGGAGCAGATTTCCACGGCGGGAACCGAGGCGTCCGGCACGGGAAATATGAAGTTTATGCTCAATGGTGCGGTGACGCTCGGCACCTACGACGGCGCCAACATCGAGATCGTGGAGCAGGCGGGCGAGGAGAACAACTATATCTTTGGCGCCCGTGTTGAAGAACTGGCGAACGTGCGGAAAACGTACGATCCCAAGAAGCTCTTGAAAAAGCAGCCACGTCTGAATCGGGTAGTGGAAACGTTGGTTGACGGCACGTTTGACGACGGAGGCACGGGGATGTTCCGTGAGCTGTACACCTCGCTTCTGGAGGGTGCCAGCTGGCATAAGCCTGACCAGTATTTCCTGCTGTATGATTTTGAATCGTACTGCGAGGCACGGCTGCGTGTCGGCCGTGATTACCAAGACCGTGAAGCGTTTGCACGCAAGGGTTTGATGAACATCGCTCATGCGGGCAAGTTTTCCAGTGATCGCACCATTCGGGAATATGCGACGGAAATCTGGAACGTGTGATCTGTATAAACCGCATTTTCTTTTCTCATACTATAGCCGAGGGTGACCGCATCGGGCCCTCGGCTATTTCTATGTGAAGAGAGGGATTCCGAATGAAATTACTCAGAAAGCTCGGCGCATGGCTGACGGTAGCGGTGTTGTTGTTGTCTCTTGCGGCGTGCAGCCGTGACGACGGCGATGTCAGCGAAGGGGCCGTCAACCTCAAGGTGTGGGGTGCCCAGGAAGACCAGGAGATGCTCAAGACGATGGTGGAGCAGTTCAAAAAGGAGAATCCGAACACCACCTACAACATCACCTTCGGCGTGGTCGGCGAAAAGGACACGCAAACCAAGCTGATGGAGGATCCGTCGGCGGCGGCTGACGTGTTCTCCTTTCCCGACGACCAGCTCGGCGATCTGGCGGGTGCGGGCGTGCTGTACGAGATCACGATGAACAAGGAAAAGATCATGGAGGAAAACAGTGAGGGCTCGGTTGCGGCCGCTACCCGAGACGGTAAGCTGTACGCCTATCCGATGACAGCGGACAACGGGTATTTTCTCTATTACGACAAAAGCCTGGTATCGGCTGACGACGTCAAAACGTTGGACGGGCTGCTGGATGCCGCACAGAAAAAGGGCAAGAAGGTGCTGATGGACATTTCCAACGGTTGGTACGTGGCGTCCTTTTTCCTGAGTGCGGGCGGCACGCTCGACATCAAAAACGGTAAGCAGGTCTGCAATTTCAACAACGCAAACGGCGTGGCTGCCGGGGAAGCGGTCAAAAAATTCTGTGAGCATCCGGCGTTTATCACGGGTGAGGATGCGATCCTGACGGGCGGTATCGGCAACACGATCGCTGCCGGTGTGTCCGGTACGTGGACGGCGGAGGCGATCAAGAAAAAGCTCGGTGACAACTACGCCGCCGTGAAGCTGCCAACCTTTACGCTTGGCGGTAAGCAGGTGCAGATGAAGAGCTTTGCGGGCTACAAGCTGATGGGGGTCAACACCGCCACCAAGCACCCGAAGGAAGCGATGCGCCTGGCGGAGTTCCTCACCAACGAAGAAAATCAGTTGATGCGGTTTGAAAAGCGGGCGATGGGTCCCTCCAACACCAAGGCGGCTTCCCACGAAAAGGTGAAATCGAACGTGGCGCTGGCGGCGTTGGCAGAGCAGAACAAGTACGGCGTCAGCCAGGCGAACGTGCTGAACAGCACGTGGGATCCGTTGGAGGCGTTCGGCACAGCAATGGAGACGAAGGATCACAGCAAAACGGTCAAGCAGTATTTGGATATTATGGTGTCGCAAATGGCATCGTAACAGCGTAACGACAAGGGGGCTGCTATGGATTATAATGAGTTTGCGCAGGCACAATCCTTCCGCACACGACGACGTGTGTGGGCGGCTCCCCGTGCCGTCGCTTCGCTGTTTGTCAGGGGCGGACAATGTCTTGCACGGAAGGCGGCGGGCGTGTGGCGAGCCGCCCGTTACGGCGATTTCAGAACACGGCTGACCTTCCTCGTTATGGGCGCAGGCTCGCTTCTTCGGGGACAGTGGGGCAGAGGATTGCTGTATCTGTTCTCACAGGTGGGGTATATCGCCTATATGCTGTGGTTCGGGTGGGACTACGTCTTGGATCTCGGCACGCTGGGTACTGCCACACAGCAAAAGGTGTTTGACGAGACGGAAGGTATCTATATCTACACCGAGGGCGACAACTCCATGCAGATTTTGCTGTTCGGAGTTTTGTCGCTGCTGCTGACGCTTGTGGCGGTGTATCTTTACTTCCACAGCCTTCGTGCCGCCTACCGTGCCCAAAGGCGGCAGGAGGCGGGTGTGCCGCTTGACAGCTTTAAGACAGACCTGCGGGCGTTGTCCGACCGTCGGTATCACATCAGCCTGCTTACACCGCCGATCCTGCTAGTGACAGCGTTTACACTGCTGCCGTTGCTGTTTATGGTGCTGATCGCCTTTACCAATTTTGATAAAACGCATCAGCCGCCCGGCAATCTGTTTACGTGGGTGGGACTGGACAATTTTGCTAATATGCTGAGCGGTAACACACAGCTTGGCTACACCTTTATCAATCTGCTGCTGTGGACGCTGGTTTGGGCGCTGTTCGCCACCTTTTCCAACTATCTGTTCGGTATGATCCTGGCGCTGATGATCAATAAAAAAGGGATACGGCTGAAACGCTTCTGGCGCACGGTGTTTATCCTCACGATTGCCGTGCCGCAGTTCGTTAGCTTGATGCTGATGTCGCAGATCCTGGCGGATGAGGGCGCTTTGAACGTCATTTTGCGTTCGTTTGGATGGATCACCGAGTCGATCCCGTTTCTCACCAACGGTACGCTGGCGAAGATCGTTGTGATCGTCGTGAATATGTGGGTCGGTATTCCGTATACGATGCTCATCACGTCGGGTATTCTGATGAACATTCCCGAGGATATGTACGAAAGCGCACGCATCGACGGTGCCGGGCCGATCCGTATGTTTTTCCGCATCACGCTCCCGTATATGCTGTTCGTTACCACGCCGTATCTCATCACGCAGTTTGTGGCGAACATCAATAACTTTAACGTCATCTATCTGCTGACACGGGGCGGGCCGCTGACGCTCGATTACTACAAGGCGGGTAAGACGGATCTGCTGGTGACGTGGCTGTACAAGCAGACAGTGGACGAACAAAATTACAATCTGGCGGCGGTGATCGGTGTTATTGTCTTTGTCATCACGGCGGTCGGATCGCTTCTTGTGTACAATTCCTCGGCATCGGCGAAAAAGGAGGAGGAGTTTCAATGATACGAGGGGAGAGGGCACGTCGCCGCTTTACAAACGGGCTGATTTACATCAGCTTGTCGGTGTTGGCGATCATCTGGGTGCTTCCGATCGCCTATCTCATTCTCCAATCCTTCCGAGCGGAGCCGGGGGCGTATACGCCGTACGTGCTGCCGCAGGGCTACACACTGGACAACTACCGCCTGCTGTTTACCGATACGTCGCTGTTTCCGTATCCACGCTGGTTTCTCAACACGTTGGTGGTGGCGGTGTTCAGCTGCCTGATCAGCACTGTGATGATCCTGATGATCAGCTATTGCTTCAGTCGTCTGCGCTTTCGTGCACGGCGGCCGCTGATGAATCTTGGGCTGATCCTCGGAATGTTTCCCGGTTTTATGGCGATGATCGCCGTGTACCACCTGCTGAAGCTGGTCGGGCTCGATCAATCGTTGGTGGCGCTGGTGCTGGTGTATTCCTCGGCGGCGTGTCTCGGCTATTTTATCGCCAAAGGATTCTTTGACACCCTGCCTCGGGCGCTGGACGAGGCGGCTACCATTGACGGCGCGACACGGAGCGATATTTTTTGGAAGATCACGCTGCCGATGTCGAAGCCGATTGTGGTGTACACGGCGCTGACCTCGTTTATTGCGCCGTTTGCGGATTTTATCTTCGTCAGCGTCATTATGAAGGACAATTACGATAATTACACGGTCGCCCTGGGACTATATCAGATGCTGACCCGTGAAAATCTCTATCAATACTTCACACGCTTCTGCGCCGGTGCGGTGGTGGTGGCGGTACCTGTCACACTGCTGTTTTTGTGCCTGCAGCGGTATTACGTCGAGGGCGTGACCGGCGGCGCGGTGAAGGGGTAGAAAAACAGCGGCGGAGGATTGCTCTCCGCCGCTGTTTGTGGTATAGTGGAAACAGCACAAGCCTCCCTCTGATGAGGGAGGTGGCAAAACCGCAGGTTTTGACGGAGGGAGAGACCGTGAAAGATTACAACAGAGCCAATATACCTTTGGCAAAGACTATGCGAAAAAACATGACACCTTGGGAACGTAAGTTGTGGTATGAGTTCCTCAGAGGGTATCCAATTCGCTTTCAACGCCAAAAAGCAATCGGTAATTACATAGCGGATTTTTATTGTGCAAAGACGCGGCTCGTCGTT
>JAZQSX010000012.1:0-12862 GCA_045630285.1 Acutalibacteraceae bacterium
CCGAATTCCTTGACGTTGGTATAGCCGAGTTTCACCAGCTCTTCGGAGGCAATTTTACTCCGTCTGCCGCTGCGGCAATAGACGAGAATCAGCGCATCTTTGTCGGGCAGTTCCTTTTCGGCTCTTTGGGCAATCTCGTATTCGGGGATGAGGATCGCATCCGCAATATGCCCTTCGGCAAATTCTTCATCGGTGCGAGCATCGATGATGATATAGTCACTCTCGGTGTCTATAATCGTTTTTGCCTGTTCGGGCGTGATTTGCTCATACGAATTGGCGCCGCCATCGGAACAAGCGGTCATACCAAACAAAGAAAGTGAAATAAAAAGCATTAGTATCCATCCTTTGAATTTTTTCATATTACACCACTTCCACCTGACACATTTTCATGGTTTTTAAGGCGGCTTCGTGGCTCTCGGGGGTGACACCGGCACAGCAAGCGGAATCGACCTTCACCTGTGCATCGGGGAAGGTTGCTTTGATGATGTGAGCGTTGGTAACCACGCAGATAACGGTGCAAAGACCGATCAGCTCCACACATTCAAGCGGTTCCTTATCCCAATGGGGCCAACCGAAGTTGGGCTTATCAATAATCTTCGAGCCCTCGACGTAAAGACCGTCGGCAATTTCCCAACCTTTTGTGCCCTTGATACAGTGCGGCACGGGCAGATGCTTGCCCTCTGTGGTAGCGAGATAGTTTTCAAAATGGGTATCTCTGGTGAAAATAATCTCGTCGCCGTTTTGGACGTATTCCTGAATCTTTGCCTTGACCTTGGGGACGATGGCGACCGCCTCTTTGGTGCCGAGTGCCATAGTAATAAAATCGTTTTGCATATCGACGACAACTAATGTCTTTTTCATCGCCAGACCTCCTAATGAAATGATGATGTATAGGTAAGTATTCCACGCTGTTCACTTCTTGACCAAATTATATCATATAGGCAATTCGTCTGCAATAGTCGATAAAAACGCTTCCGCAGGGATCTCCTGCGGAAGCGGGGCTTTTTCTTTTTACAATGGTTTTTCGAAGGGGAGCAGCCGAGCTTTTAACCCATTTACGGGCGGCAAGGGGGATATTGCGGCGAGGTCGGCGCTATGTGATGCGGATAACCGTTTTCCCTTGCTTTACAGCGTGATCGAGGGCGACTTTGGTGCCGCTTTTTCGGGTGGTTGGGATATTTTGTTCATCGTAGTAGACGATACAAAATCGGCTGCGATCAATCATTTCATAATTGCGCTCCACATACGAGGCTCTGCCCGCACATCGTATCCTTTCAGGGTAATACGTGCTTTCATAGGTTTTAAGCAGGTAGTCGGTATAGCGTTCGTCGATATAAGGATATTCCGCACGTACATACACCCGTTGGATATGCCGATGCTTTTCTTTGATTTCCGTCACGATTTCGAGACATAGGTCATTAAACCGACTCTTGCTCCCAAAAAGAAACGTATCCACGTGGTGATCGGTGATCAGTGCTTCGATGACCGTGGTCAGCTTTATTCTCAGCGTCTCGGTCTCCGGTATCGTTCGGTGACCGAAAAAGCAACAGGTGGTTTCTTCCATAGCACGCTCCTTGAAAATATAATGGATATACTGTGTATCTATTCTTAACATTATAACACATAATGCACCTAAAATAAATATACAATATAGTTATTATGAGGTGTTTTTATGGCTATTAAGAGCGTTTCGATACGAATCGAGGAGGAAATGCTGAATAAGATCGCACATATTGCGGATTACGAAGGCAGAAGTGTTAACAGTCAGGTACTGGTTTTGATACGAGAAAATATTAAAGCCTTTGAAGAAGCCAACGGTGAGATCAGCGGTGCGATCACGCCGGCAGCCAACGTAAAACCCACACGTAAGTAAGCAAAACGCTCTCTGTCAGAGCTTGGCAGAGGGCGTTTTCTGCTTCGGGGGCGTAAAATCGAAGAAGCCCGAAGAGGTGGGGGAGGATAGGAAAAAGCAGCCGTTCCGTTTGGAATGGCTGCTTTTGGTTGGGGGCTTAGCTCAGATCCTCCTGCACGCTGAGGACGCACAGGGAGTCGATGAACGCTTTATCGGTGGAGGAGAGGATCGCCTCCCGACGGTTGACCGTGTAGTTCGCTGTGCCGTCGTAGGTGTAGGTGACGATGTACTGGCCGCAAAGCGAGTTTATGTCAAACAGCTGGTACTTGGCGGTCAGCGTGCCGTCTTTATTGTCAGTGAGCGACATCAGCACCGAGCTGACGCCGGGACCGCCCCAGCCGTCGACCATCTCATAGATAAAGCTGCCGTTTTCATACGTGGCGCTGTCGGGGCCGTTGAGCGTGTAGCTGCCCTGCTCCTTGACCTCGGCGATCAGGCCGTCGGTCAGCACGAAGGCACGGCGCATGGTTTGCCACACCACGTCCTCGGGAATGGTATAATAGAACGTCATACCGTATTCGTCGGTGCCGGTCAGGTAGCGGTCGTAGTCGCAGTTGTAGATGCCGTAGATCACGAGAAGGTCGACCGGAATCACGCCGTTGGCGGCGTTGAAGCAGCCCGTCATATCGAAGGTGCTGTCAAAGCCCAGCAGGTTGTAGGTGTACACCTGCGAGGTGGTCGGCTTCGTGGTCGTCGTTGCGGTGGTCGTGGTCGTCGGCTGCTCAGTCGTCGTGAGGGTCGGGCTGCTGCCCGGCAGCTTCGACGGGATCTTGACGGCGTTCGTGGCGGGGCGCACGGGGGCGGGACGGTTGCGGTCGTCCTCGCCGCAGCCGACAAGGGTGCACGCCAAGAGCAGTACGACGGTCAGTAAGCAGAGAATGCGTTTCATAAAAATCTCTCCCAAAGTCATGTTGCAATCAGTATAGCACGGAGGACGAGGTCCTCATGTTATTTCACAATCAAGTCACATTTGCTGAACTGGTGTGCAAACTGTTGCTTTATTTCCTCGCTCTCAAAATAAACGGTTTCGAGATCGTTGCACTCCTTAAAGGAATCGAAGTACATTGTTTTTATGCTGTTCGGGAGTGAGAGCGTTTTGAGAGAAGTACAATGAGCAAAAGCATAGGCGCCAATACGGGTTACACCGTTCGGAATGGTGACCGAGGTTAAACTGCTGCAAAGATAGAATGTGCTATCATTAATTTTTTCCACGCTGCTCGGAATGACGATTGCGGTGAGGCCGGTGCAATTTGAGAATGCCTCGGAGCCAATATGCGTCACGCTTTCCGGAATGCTGATGGATTCAAGGGAGTGGCAAAAAGCGAATGCGGAAGAATTAATATAGGTTACGCTGTTTGGAATGGTGACTGATTTGAGCGAATCACACAAACTAAACGCCAGTTTCCCGATTCCTGTTACCGTCTTCCCGCCAATAGTTGACGGGATTGCAAGATGGGTTTCGTTGCCAGTATACTTAGAAATTTCAACAGTACCGTCATTTAAGTCGGAAACCGAAAAAACCTCCTCCGGTGAAAGGACCGGTTTTTCTGTCATTGTGGGTGCTGTGTCATTTGGCGTGTTGTTTTCCGCCGGCTTGTTTGTATCATCCGGTTTTTCTCCACAACCTGCAAACGTAACACACAGTGTCGCAATTATAGCACCAATCAACCAACGTTTTATCGTTATCATTACTTGTTGCCTCCCTATATGATTTCGGAACTATTATATCCGTTACAAATACATACGTCAAGCAAAACCATATTTCCGTATGTGATTTGTTTCACAAAAGAGAGGCGGTTATTGACAAAGGCAGGAACTCTTTTCGATGCCTGCGGTATGATTGACAAAAAGGGCGGCGTATCGTATACTGTAACTGACGATCGAAGGAGGCGAGACGATGTTCTGTGTGAAATGTGGTACACCGCTGCGAGACGTGGCACAGTTTTGCCCGCAGTGCGGGACGCCGGTCACCGCTGCACCTCCGCCGATGCCCTCGGCCGCCGTGCGGTCGATGTCGCTGAACCAGCTGTTTCAGCTGTTTCACAGCCCGATCGTCACAGCGTTGATGGTCTTGCAAATCATCGCGCTCGTGCTGATCGTTCTGGCGTTCGTGCTGTCGGTTCGGTTGGTGTTTACCGGCCTCTTCGGGATACTGCTTGTGGCGGTCATCGCCTTGGCGGGAGTTTCGTCGTGCTTTCAGGTGGCAGGGCTGCGAACGGCAAGACGTGCGACCTTTGTCGAAGAAGCCCGCCGTGCCTGTCATCTGATCCGCCGTGGCCTGTATTTTGGGATCGGCGCATCGCTGCTGGCGATGCTGACGATGCTGATGTCCCTGTTTGTTGCGTTCTTATATGTCGAGCCATTCCTTCAAGTAACCGGCGACAGCCTGGTTATGGTGACGTCCGGCCCTTCGTGGGGCGGGGTGGTGCTCGGTATCGCACTGATAATAGTGAGCTATGCGCCGACGCTGCTGGTAGCCGAAGTGCTGCGGCGGTGCCAGTACGATCTGTGGCTGCTGTCGGAGCCGACGGTGTCGCTGCGCTTCGTCAAGGTCGGCGGACTCGTTACGACTATCGTGCTGGCAGTGAGTGTGGTGGTCGACGTGATCTTTTCCGGAATCAGCATCGCTCTGCTCGTTTCGGCGGCGGTGCGGGTGATGACCGCCGTGCTGGCGTTCCAATTCTACAAGATCGTAAGGAGTGCAAGAAGCGCAGCCCCGGAAGCATAACCAAAAGCAAGGCGGTGCCGTGTGGCGCCGCCTTTTTCAGTTTTCTTTGCGTGGTTGACAAGGGTGCGGGTGTGCCTATATAATGAATGCGATACTGATTGGCGAGGTGGAGAGAATGAAACGGTTGGCGGCGATGCTGGCGGCGGTGCTGCTGCTCGTGATGCCGAGTGCGGCGGGCGTTTCCGCCGAGGAAACGACGGGGACGGCGGATCTCATCGTGAGCGAGCTGACGTGGTCGGGCGGCGACGGACAGGTCACGCCCGGGACGAAGCTTACGTTTTCCGTGACGGTGACCAACCGGGGAGCCGTGGCGGCGGACGTGCCGTTTTTCGTGGATATCGGCTTCGGTACCGAGCGGCTGTTCCGCCTCACGCAGAGCAGTCTGGCGGCGGGGGCGTCGGTGACGCTGACCTCGCCCGTTTGGACGGCGGAAAGCGGTGACCGTATGATCACCGCCCGTGCCAACAGCACCAATACCGTCCCCGAGACCCAGCGGTGGGACAACAACGTCGCTCAGCGCAATCTGCGTGTGGCGGACGATCGCTACGAGCCGACGTTTGACGAGGTCAAGGACGCCGTCGCCGAGGCGGGGATGTTTGATCTGACCTTTAACGACGATTTTAACGATACCGTCGCCTTTGACGCCGAACGTACCGGCAAAGAGGGGTATAAGTGGTACTGCCGTCGGCATGCGGCGTTCTCTAAGCTGGATATGGCGGAATGTCGGGCCGAAAACGGTATTTTGACGATGGATTGCAAGATCGATACCTTCGCCCTCGGAGCGGCGACCATTGACCGTGTGACGGGGGTGGGCTACACCTTCACTCACGGTTATCTGGAGTTCCGTTTGCGGATGCCGGTGGTCGGCGGCGAGGACGAAAGCAAGACGGCGATCTGGTCGTTTCCCCGTGAACGGTACACCGAAAAGGAGCCCTTTACCACCCACGTCGAAATGGACTGGATGGAGTATTACGGCGATAATTACTACACCGTGACGCTGCACGAGCAGACCTATGAGGGGTCGAAAACGCACTGGTATTCCAGTGACGGCGGCAATTTCAACGGGCTCGGCGATCAGCAGTGGCACACGATGGGCTACCTCTGGGAGGAGGGCAGTCTGCGGTGCTATCTCGACGGTGAGCTGTTCTTGACCCAGACGTGGAGCCCCGACGACGTGCCGATGCCCATTAACGTCGTGCGGTCGGGCGACATCAAGTTTGACGGCGTGTTTTCCTATGCCGATACGCAGGATATGATGCTGTTTATCTTTGGGTCGAGCAAGATCCCGCTGGAGCTGGATTACGTGCGTATCTGGCAGGCGGGCGGCGACGAGCCGACCGAGCCGGTGCCGCCGACGGTCGTTACCAAGCCGACCTCGACGACGAAGAAACCGACCGTGACTACGACCAAAACGTCGATCACCACGGCGACGACGAGCACGACGAGTACGACGGCCTCGACGACGGTGGATACCACCACGACGGACGGCGAGAGCGTGACCACCACGCTCGGCGGGAGCAACACGTCGACAACGACGGCGGGCACACCGTCCACGGCGCCGACGCTTGAGCGTAACCCGAAGCCCGATACGGACACGGGAGACGGAGTGCCGGTGTGGGCGTATATCGTGATCGGCGGCGTGCTGCTGCTCGGCGGCGGTGCGGTGCTGTGCGTGCTGCTGATAAAGAAGAAACAGTAACGTGACGTAAGAGAACGACCCTGCGGGTTGCCGCAGGGTCGTTTTTTGGACTGTGGGGTGTCGTGACTCCTTGCCTCCTCGCCTCCGAGCCGCAGGCGAGGAGGCTTGTCGGGAAGCGTTGACAAACGCTGTCGAATTTTGGTATACTGGGGCAAGAAAGAGGGGATGTCATTATGTTCTGTTCGCAATGCGGAGCGCAGGTCAACGAAGGAATGAAATTCTGCCCGGCGTGCGGCGCTCCCGTCAAGAAGTCGACACCGCCGCCCAAGCTGGCGATGGAGGTCGGCGAGCTGCTCGATTTGTGTCACCATCCGTTGGTGCTGATACTGGCACTGATCCAGGCGGTAGGCACGGTGATGGTTTTGAAAAATAGCGTGTCTCTGCTCTTCGACGGCCCTGAAATGGAGACGCTTTCGATCATAGCGACGCTGTTGATGACGGTGGCAACCGTGTTGACCACGGTCGGCTTGGGATTTGTCGTGGGCGGCGGGTATGCCCGTTCGCCGTATTATGCCTCCCGTGGATGCGGTATAGCCGGATGGGGGTTGTCGCTGTTTGGATTGTCTTATATCCTGTTTTTGGTACAAACGGTATTGGAGTTCAAGGGCGGCGTCATCCTGGCTATCGGCATGCTGGGCAAGAGCATGGCGCCGGAGTTTTTGGAATCATCCATATTCTTCTGTATGATATGGGGCATCATCGTTGTATTGGCGATACCCATTATTTGCTTGGAATTCAACAATATGTTGGAAAAAATGAACTACAATCTTCGGGTGCTTTGCCAGCCGGGTATGCCGTACAACACCGTTCGGGTCGGCGTGCGTTCGACGGCAGTGTTTGCTTTTGTGATCAGCGGCATACTGGTGCTGTATCTGCTGTCTGACAAATCGCTTGGATTTATTGAATCGCTGATGACGTTTCTGTTTGGTGATGAGATACAGTATATCCCCATTGTCCTTACGGTTTTGATGCTGTTGCTGGGCATTGTGGCGGTGCTGTTCTACCAGAAAACAAGGGATATTAGCTATCGTCCGGGCACCACACCCGGTGAGCCGACGGAATAATCGCATAAAAGGAGATACCGAGGGGTATCTCCTTTTTTTGTGGCGGAGGGTGTCAAAAAAAGGTTGTGTACGGTGCGGGGGTATGTTATACTGAGGATGACGATTACGACCAAGGGGGTTATGACGATGAAATTGCGTTTTCTGGCCGTCGCTTTGACGGCGATGCTGCTCGTTTTGCTGCTGCCTGTTGGGGCGCTGACGGCTTCGGCCGCCGGTTCGGTGGATCTTGTGGTGGAGGCGCTGGATTTCGGCGGCGAGACCGAGGTCAAGCCCGGCACGCCGATCACCTTTTCGGTGAAGGTCACCAACAACGGTACCGCCGCAACATCCGCTCCGATCACCGCCGTGTTCGGTACGGTGGGGAAGGAGTTCGCCCGTGTGACCCATACCGATCCCCTGGCGGCAGGGGCGTCGGTGACGCTCAAGTCCCAGCCGTGGACCGCTGTCAAGGGCGATTACATGGTGGCGGTGCGTGTCAACGGCGACAAGACCGTCGCTGAGTCAAGCTACAAAAACAACACCGTGCAGACCAATCTGCGTGTGGCGGAGCAAAAGCTCCAGTCGGCGCACGATACCACCGCTAAGATGCTCAAGGACGGTGGGCTGACCAAGCTGGTGTTCAGCGACGATTTCGATTCGATCGGCACCGTCGACGTCAATAACACCGCCGCCGAAGGCTACAAATGGTACGTCGACCGCCCGTACGGTGCGTCGACGCTGACGATGGACGATTATAGCGTGAAAAACGGCGTGATGACGGTGCACAACATCGTCCCGACCTACAACTACGGTCTCGGTACGGTCGACTGCGGCTCGCACGTCGGCTGGACCTTCAACACCGGCTACCTCGAGGTGCGCCTCCGCATCCCCCGCCCCCGTGAAAATGTCGAGGGCGAAAAGGGCGTGCCGGCGATCTGGGCGCTGCCGCCCGAAAAGCTCTACGGCAATGATAATCACTGGGTCGAGCTGGACTGGCTGGAGTATTGGGGCGATGCGTATTACACCGTCTGTGTGCACGAGCAGATCTCCAGCGGCGGCACGGTGTATCAGCACAACAAAAACTCCAATGTCGGCGGTCACGGCCTCAACGACGGCGAGTGGCACGTCATGGGTTGGCTGTGGCAGAAGGGCCTGCTCATCACCTACTACGACGGTGAGGAGGTCATGCGCCTGACCTACAAGGAGGGCGAGTACGCCAGCCCGATGCACACCACCGTCAAGGGTGACATCATGGAAAGCACGTTCGTGCATATGGACGGACAGCAGATGCCGATCTTCATCGGCGGCTCCAAGGATAACCCGCTGGAGCTGGATTACGTGCGTGTCTGGGATGGCAACGACGACTACGTGCCGCCCAAACCGACGGTGGAGAAGATGAATATGAGCGAGTTCTGGGCGACCTATGCTGCCGACGAGGACATGGAGCCGTTCACCACCGTCAACGCCTATAACTACGAGCAGATCCTCGCCGGTGAGCGGGATTATTATCGCATGGATATGTCGGAAAAGAATGCGCTGGCGAAGTTTATGATGGATATGGGGCAGCCGGTGTATCTGGTGCTGCTGGAGCAGGCGCAGGCGGTCAAGAAGAACCCGAACGCCTATACCACGGCGGCGCCCAAGCCGACGAAAACCACCAAAGCGCCGACTACCTCCAAGAAGCCGACGACGTCCAAGAAGCCGACCTCGACGGCGACCACATCGGTGAATCTCACGGGGCCGACCACGTCGGTGAATCTCACAGGGCCGGATACGGTGGTAACGACGCCGTCGTCCGACGGAGCGACGGAGGATACCACCACGACGGACGGCGAGAGCGTGACCACCACGCTCGGCGGGAGCAGCACGTCGACAACGGCGGGTGCACCGTCGACGGCGCCGACGCTCGAGCGCAACCCGAAGCCCGATACGGACACGGGGGACGGAGTGCCGGTGTGGGCGTATATCGTGATCGGCGGCGTATTGCTGCTCGGCGGCTGTGCGGTGCTGTGCGTGCTGCTGATGAAGAAGAAAAAGTAACGGTGCAGTAATGAGAAATGACCCCCGACGGTGATCTGTCGGGGGTCGGTTTTTTGTGCTTATGAAAAAGGTTGTGGGGTCAGCGGTCGGCCCAGTATTTGCGGTCGAGGCTGCGGTATTGGATCGCTTCGGCGACGTGCGGCGCTTCCACCGTGTCGCTGTCGGCGAGGTCGGCAATGGTGCGGGCGACCTCCAGAATGCGGTCGTACGCCCGTGCTGACAGGTCGAGACGCTCAAACGCCTCGCCCAGCAGCTTCTCCGCCGCTTCGCTCAGCACGCAGTAGGTGCGCAGCTCCTTCGGCGGCAGTGCCGCATTGGTCAGCACGCCCGTTTTGCTGTGGCGTGCCTCCTGACGTGCCCGGGCACGGCACACACGCTCCCGAATCGTCGCCGAGGACTCGGCAGGCTGCTTGAACGTCAGCTGCTCGTACGGCACGGGTGGGACCTCGATGTGCAGGTCGAAGCGGTCGAGCAGCGGCCCCGAAATGCGGGACAGATACCGCTGCCGCTGCGCCGGAGAGCAGGTGCAGGACTTGCGGGGATGTCCGTAAAAGCCGCACGGGCACGGATTCATCGCCGCCACCAGCATAAACGAGCAGGGATACGTGAGGGTGGCGCTGACACGGGAAATGGTGATGCTGCCGTCCTCCAACGGCTGACGCAGCGCTTCCATGGCCTCCCGGGTGAACTCGGGAAGCTCGTCCAAAAACAGGACGCCGTTGTGCGACAGCGAGATCTCACCCGGGCGGGGCGGCGATCCGCCGCCGACCAAGCCGTGATGCGAGATCGAGTGGTGCGGGGAGCGGAACGGACGGGTGCTGAGCAGACCCACGCCGCCCGGCAGTGTGCCCGCAATGGAATGGATCGCCGAGGCCTCCAGCGCCTCGGGACGGGTGAGGTCGGGTAGGATCGAGGGCAGCCGCTTTGCCAGCATACTTTTGCCCGAGCCGGGAGGGCCGATCAGCAGGATGTTATGACCGCCTGCGGCGGCAATTTCCATGGCTCGGCGGGCGGCGTACTGGCCCATAACGTCGGCAAAATCCGGAGCGTCAGCGGCACCCGGCTCGAACGCCTGCGTCGGGACGGGGGACAGCGGTGCTTCGCCCGTCAGGTGCGAAACCAGCGCCTTGACGTGGGGGATCGCATACACCTCAATACCGTCCACCACCGCACCCTCGGCCGCATTTTCCGACGGCAGGTACACGGCGGGGAAGCCCGCATCCCGTGCGGCGATCACCATGGGCAGCACGCCGGGAATGGGGCGCAGGTCGCCTGTCAGCGACAGCTCGCCGATGAAGGCGGCGTTTCCCACAAAGCGGGGGTCAAGCTGCTCGCCCGCACACAGCAGCGATAAAAACAGCGGCAGGTCGTAGACCGAGCCTTCTTTTTTGATGTCGGCAGGAGCCAAATTGCAGGTGATGCGGCTGACGGGGTAGGAAAACCCGCAGTTTTTCAGCGCCGCACGCACACGGTCTCGGGATTCCCGCACGGCGGTGCCTGCCATACCCACCACGTCAAACCCCGGGAGACCTTGCGAAATATCCGCTTCCACGGTGACGGGGTAGCCCTCGATGCCTCGCAGACCGAGGCTGTTGATGCGGGAAAACATAACATCAGCTCCTTGTTGGGGTTTGGAAAATCGGGTGTGTAGGGGGTGTGCGGGGGCGAGAAAAGCCCTCGCCGGCAAGGGGATCTTTCCCTACCAGTATATCATGCCGAGCGTGGGCAGGCAAGAGGGGTTTTTGAAGGAGAGCGGTGGTATGCTCCCACAACAAGCAGAAAAACGGCTCAACCGTGCGGTTGAGCCGTTTTGTTATTTATCCATCAGCTTTTGGATCTCCTCGTGGAACGAGCCGATGTCCTTGAACTGGCGGTACACCGAAGCAAAGCGGATGTACGCCACCTCGTCCAGACCACGCAGCTTTTCCATGGCGCATTCGCCGATGCGGGACGCCGGAATCTCACGCTCCAGCGAGTTCTGCAGCTGCGCTTCGATCTCATCCACCGCACGTTCCAGCTCCTTGAGCGAGACGGGACGCTTTTGGCAGGCACGGAGCATACCGTTGAACAGCTTTTCACGGTCGAACAGCTCACGGGAGGAGTCCTTCTTTACCACCACGATCGGCAGGCTTTCCACGATCTCGTACGTCGTGAAACGGCGGTTGCATTCCAAGCATTCACGCCGACGGCGGATGCGGGTATCTTCATCGGTGGGACGGGAGTCGATAACCTTGCTTTCAGGCTGGCCGCAGAACGGACATTTCATCGGGGATCACGCTCCTTTACCCGTATAGTGTAGCATATTTGTCGGGGATGCGCAAGCCTTTTTTTGCCATGGCGTCACACGCCGGTGAGGTCGAACGACGGGATCATTTCCGTGCCGGCGCTGTCCCGTGTTTGCACGTAGCCGTCGGTCAGGCCGAGGGCGAGCAGGTAGTCCCACACCTTGTCGCATTCCCGCTGCGTCACACGGCGGGACAGGCTGGGGTAGCCCTCGATATCACGCATCGGGGTGTACTGGAACATCAGGCTGACCTGAATATCGGGAACGGTGGCAAGCACGTCGAGGCAGCGCAGGGAGTTGCGGGTGTGTCCCGGCAGCACCAGATGCCGCACGATCGTGCCTCGGCGGGCGATGCCGTCTCCGTCCAGATCGAGCGGCCCCGTTTGACGCACCATTTCCCGCACGGCGGCCTCTGCCGCGGTGGGGTAATCGGCGGCGCCGGACAGCGCCATAGCGAGGTCGCCGTCGGCGTATTTGAAGTCGGGGAGGTAGACGTCGACCAGCCCCTCCAGCGAGCGCAGTGTCTCCACACGCTCATAGCCGCCGCTGTTGTACACCACCGGAACGGGGGGGCGGTACAGCGTCAGCGCTCGGCGAACGGTGACGAGGTGCGGGGTGGGGCTGACGAGGTTGATGTTATGGGCGCCCGCTGCGACGAGCTCTCGAAAGATGTCCGCCAGCCGTTCGGGGGTGACGGCACGCCCCGCCGCCGTGCGGCTGATCTCGTGGTTCTGGCAGAAGGCGCAGGACAGCGTGCAGCCGCCGAAAAAGACGGTGCCGGAGCCGTGCTCACCGCTGATGCAGGGCTCTTCGCCGAAATGCAGCGCCGCTCGGGCGACGGTGGCAGTCGACGGCAGCGAGCAGCGGCCCTCGCCGTGGGTGTCGTCACGCACGGCGGCGCACCGATGTGGACACAGTGAACAGCGGAACATAGCGACACCTCCTTCAAGTTATGAGGCTATTATACCGCAGATCCGACGGGGGTGCAAGAGCAAGCTGTGCAACGTCGGTGAATAGCTTCGCTGCTGCTGCCCATACTCTCTCCGAAAGGAGAGATGCCCCTTGACACGTTGGTTTCGTGCTGTCACCGGCGGCGTGATCCTCTGCGTGCTGCTCCAGCTGCTCGGATTTACCGCCGCCTGCGACGAGCTGCGCC
>JAZQSX010000013.1:0-35461 GCA_045630285.1 Acutalibacteraceae bacterium
CCCACCGCGCGGGTCCGGGTCGTTGTTTGTTATTCTTCCATTTGTCTCCCGAGAAAGGCGGCGGCGACCTGCGCGAGCTTCTGGTCGCTGTCGCTCGGCGGCGTGCCGTTTTCGCCGCACAGGATGCACACGCAACCAATCATATCGCCCGCCGCAAGAATCGGCGCCATGACGCCAATCGGGCGTTCCTTGCCCTCGGCAACGAACAGTGGCGCTCCGTTTCCGACGGTCACCACCTGCCGCTCCTCCATTGCCTGCTCCAGCTGCGGCGACAGCCGGCGCTCCAGATACTCCTTTTTCGACTCGCCTGCCACGGCGATGACGTGATCACGGTCGCAGATAAGCACCGGCAGCCCGCACGCACGGGACATCACGTCAGCATACTGCGTGGCAAACGTCCCCATTTCCCCTACCGGCGAGTATTTTTTGAACACGACCTCCGCATCCGGCCCCGTAAAGATTTCCAACGGGTCTCCCTCACGAATGCGCATCGTGCGGCGGATTTCTTTGGGGATAACCACACGCCCAAGGTCGTCAATTCTTCTAACTATTCCAGTGGCTTTCATAATATATAATAATCTCCTTGCTTTACAAATTTGTACTGTTAGTATCTGTAAAACAAGGAGATTTATACTTGATTATATTTTATTATCCGTTGTATTTTGATTCGATTTTAGAAAGGTTCTCTTGATGCAATTTATTTTCAGCGGCTACTTTACTCTGGTAATCACTTTCATGACTTTCTATTGCATATTCATAATTATGTATTTTTCGCATTTGTTCATACATTGTTTTCTGCGATTTCAAATCATTAATTTGCGACCTAAGTTCTGCAATTCTTCTACGGTCTGCAGGGTCATTATACATTTCAAGTCTGGATAATTCAAAATCAAGGTCGCTGATTTCAGAATCCAGAGAAGAAATCTCCACTACACAAGTAACATCATCGTATACATACGAAATACCATAGGCAGACTTAATATCATTAATTCTACCCCTATTTAAATCAACGAGATAATCGCGCGATTCCTTCAATTCTGCCAACACTTGATTATGTCGCTCGTTTTCCTTTGATATTTCACTACTTTTTGCTGACGGGTCTCCTTTTTTGCACATAGTACATATTCCGTCTTTATAATTATGAGAGATTGCACTACCACTTGTTACACCACAGCGAGAACACTTTTTAGCCTCGGTGCAAGTAGCATTACTATAACTATGTCCTAATGCACTACCATTGGTCGCACCGCAAGAACATTTTGCGGGTGCAGTACAAGTAGCGTCAGAGTAACTATGTGTGTGGGTGGGAGTGCTCGGTTTAGTGGTTTCTGGTTTGGTAGTAGTGGTAGGTTTGCTGGTGGTAGAACTGGGAACATCAGTACTATCCGAACTACCACTATTATTGGTAGTAGAACTGGAAGTATCTGTGCTCTGCTCAGTAGAACTTGTGTCAGTTACATCAGTTTGGTTCTGGGTAGTAGAGCTAACCGTATCATTATCTGTTGCGGTCTCATTGACACCACAAGCAGAAAGGGACAATACTATCATTACCATTAACAATAAACTCATTACTTTCTTCATTTTCATGTCTCCTTTGTGCATACTATATCGAAAAAAGTCTAATATTAGAATACCATAGTATTTTTATAATGTCAAGATTTTTGAGATAATAGTATCGTAATATTTGTCGCGAGAGGGATAACTATGTTAAGCAAAAAAATATATGAATTAAGAATGTCTTTTAATTGGACACAAGTACAACTGGCTCAAAAGTTAGGCGTAACAAAGCAAACGATATCGAATTGGGAAAACGATAACATTCAACCCTCCATTGATATGTTGATTAAGATTTCAAAAATTTTCAACGTGTCTACTGATTATCTATTAGGGTTAACACCAACAAACTCCATAAACGCTGATGGATTGCCAACAGAATTTGTTTCGCATATTGTTCAAATCATTGACGATTATAAAGCAAAATAGAAGTTAAAAGCGAGGTGAATTTCACCTCGCTTTTGCTTTATATCGTTTCAAAATACTATGTACTGCAATCGCAAACTTTTCTGGGGGTGTCAATGAGTTATCCAGCGGGTCACCTTCGCGGATTCGCATCGTGCGGCGGATTTCTTTGGGGATAACCACACGCCCAAGGTCGTCTATTCTTCTCACAATTCCAGTTGCTTTCCTATATAGATTCTCTTTTTCATTCAATCGTGATGTTAGTATTGCGATCAAAGGGAACTTATACCGTTTGTTCACTATTTTCTGTTAAATGATTTCCAAATCATTTTTCGAGGGAAATGCCGGATAAATGTCATCCAACGTATCGGAATACCAATATGCCACCGAAGAAATATCGTCTTGAAGCGGCAAATATCTTCCCTCGCTTCTCCAGCCAAGCGCCTGAATCGTAACCTTTAAATCTTCTTTAAAATAAACGGGGTCGGTAATGTGCCAACGATACATATTAAAATATCTCTGTGAGCGATATAGGCCATCCGTGTGACAAACTTTATACATTCCCGAATATGGCGTAGTAAACTCTGTGTATTCACCATTCACATTGAAGTCATATGCACCGCAAAAATAATCCTCTGTTCCGGTTCCGCAAATGGTGGGAAATTCCTTGTCGCCGTCGATGAAAAACTTGATTTCGCCTTCTCCCCACCAACCGTTGTTTTTCACACCCCAGTGCATATACGTACCCACGTAATGGCCGCTACCTTTTACGTTGTCCAAAATCACATACGGTTCTTTATAAGGCAGCGGATTGACACGGCGAAACTGCGCATGAAAATAGAGGGTATCCGGCGTCAGCTCTTTTTCCTCGCAATCAATTTGATAGTATATATTGCAGGCCTCTGCCCCGATATTTTCCACTTCTACACGGAAGGATTTGAAATAGGGCATTTCAAAATAGCAGTTAAGCCCTCTTTTAGGATTGACACACATCGCAAGACTGCTTAACTGGCGGTATTCTGTATAGTCAGCATTGCAAAAGAAATCAGAAAGCGGAGCTTCCACGGCAGGGTTTTTGTGTCCGTCAAAATAGATGCGAAGAATCAAAAGTCTGCCGGCCTTTATGTTATCGGTTATCCAAATGTGCTTGATAGCCCCTTGACCTTTAACATCTGCCAACACAAGAGTTTCGCCGGGCTGAGACACAAAATAAGGATTTACTTTCCAGCCTTGGCCGAGTTCTCTCGCCGCATAAGAAGCGCTGCCTTCGGTCGCCATTCCGCCCTTGCCTTTTTCTCCCGTAAAATTTTCGGGCGACACAGAAAATGCACGAATTTCCTTTTTGGTTGTGAGATTATTTAACATTTCTAATCCTCCAAATGCAAATAGTATATTGAAATAATACTTGAACTACGCTATAATTCAAATAACACATCTTGTCCTACGTTTAACATTTATTGCGGGAGGCTGTTTGAGGTGTTAGATAATTCCATCATCAATCCATACATTCGTGTGGCCATGCAATCGGTTTTACGCAAAGACACCAAGATTGCCCGTCGGATCATTTTTGATTATGAACTGATATATATTGCAGACGGCGAGTTCACTCTCAATTACAATGAAACGGATTACCGCTGTACAAAAGGACAGTTTATTCTGCTGCGCCCCGGTATATCCCATAGTTTTACCGTAACCAACACAGATCTTTCTCAACCGCACATTCATTTTGATATAACACATATGCCGGACAGCAGGCAAGTTCCTATTTGTTTTAAGGATTTAAACGAGCTTGGGATTGAGGACCGACAGCACATACGTGAAGATATCTTCCGAAAGCACCCCCAAACCCCGTTCGTTGTCTTTTCTGATCATCAAGCGGCTCTTGAAATTTTTTACACCATTGTGAATCATCCGAAGCCGTCTTCATTGGCGCAAAAAGGGTTGCTTATTAGGCTTATTGATATGTTGATAGAGGATAATTTTCCTGAAACATTTGTGGAAAACACGAAATTTATTTATAGTATTGAAGAGCAGGTGAAGGATTACCTTGATGCAAATCAAGGCTTAACATCGCATTTGGATGATATCGCCAAACAGTTTAATTACAGCAAGTGCCATTTGGAGCATCGTTTTAAAGATAGATACGGCATCAGCCTTATCGCTTACCGTAACAATAAGCGTATGCAGTCAGCAAAAATACTACTTGCAACTCAATCCGTATCCGATGTGTCTAATGAATTAGGATTTTCATCAATCTACGTTTTTAGTCGAGCCTTCAAAAATCACTTTGACATTTCCCCAAGTGATTTCAAAAAAGCGAGGTGAATTTCACCTCGCTTTTGCTATGTATAGGTCAAAATATTCTGTTTTTGTCAAAAATTTTTCTTGAAAAAACGCCAGAAAAACCAGTGTTTATAAGGGTTTATCGCACTTTTGTGTTATTATAACACGAGCCTCTATTCTTCTTACAATCCCAGTTGCTTTCATATATAAGAACCTCACCCTTCTTCAAAATCAGAGATTTTGGAAGGGTGCCCGAGAACCTTGTTGCTCGGTACCCTCGCAATAAAAATCTCCTTGTTTTAGTAATACTGATACTATTATCTGTAAAACAAGGAGAATTATACTATACTTTGCGATTTGTTAGTATGTTATTTCTTCAAATTTTGCTTTATTTGGAATTCACTATCTTTATGATCCGGTCCACTCCGGCGCACTGCAGGTGTTTCAAGATATGTGCATTGGGGTTTTCTATCACGAGTTCTGCCGATATTTCTTGCAGCGTGCGCTGTCTTCCAAGAATCAGCCCCATTCCCGAGGAATCCATAAAATTAAGCCGTGATAAATCAAGCACCACTTTTTCGGGAGACAGCTCACCGATTTTTTGGTCAATCTTTTCGCGCATTTCGGCAACATTGTGATGATTGATTTCACCGATGATAAGCACTCGCAGAGCGCCCTTTTCGAAGACAAAAACAAGGTTGTTCTTTATCATATTTTCACCTTTATTCGTTCGAGTGATTTGTTGCCATTATTATATAGCAAATCGATCTGTGCGTCAAGACAAGCGTCTTTCTGCCACACTATGTATTGCCAAGCAGATTCCGCTGAATGGCGTCGATGCTGTCTGTAAGCAACAAGAGGAGTGAGCATCACTCCTCTTTTTCATTCGGACGTCCCGGGAGACTCGGCGACATCGAAAACATCCGCTGTGTGTCCGTTTGACACAGGTCTGAAAGATTCTGCGGTTTATCTTTCTTTTTTGAAGCAACCGTGCTATAATAAGGTATCATCGTTGTGGAGGAACACCGTATGAAGCAATGTTTCAAACAATTCATGCTGAATAATGGCGTGGATACGAAAAGCGTCGCCAGTTATTTTTCCTATGTGAAGAATGCGTATGAAAAGCTCTTGAAACGGGATTTCAAGAAGTTCCCGACCGTATACGACCGCTTGCTCGTGCTGAGCAAACGCTCCCGTGTTATGTACTGTGAATACCTGATCTCGTTGATCCAGGCGGAGCAGCAGCACCCCTCCTCTGAGTATTCCAAGAAAACCCTGGCAAACTATAAATCCGGCGTGATGATGCTGAAGCAGTTCGTGGACTCGGGCGTCTATCCTCACAACGGTAAATCGCAGTTTAACAAGGTATTTTCCGTTTCCTACGCTCCCGAGGAACTGATCGACAACTTCGTTTTTCGATTGGAAACGCAGGACAGACTTTATCCGAAATTCGGCACCTGCTTCCCCTGCCGCTTGTTCGGCAAGCTATACGCCAAGCACCCGATTTGTCGGCGCACGTATTCCGATATGATGAAGGATTGCCTGAACAAAACGAAATTTCTGGTCAACGCCGGCAAGGATTACGTGACGCTGTCTCAAATCGACAGACTGGACATTCTCGGCGGCATCAACATCGTAGTGCACGGCGATCGCCACGACATTTTCACCGAAGTGATCAAGGCAAAGCAGTTTCGTGGGTGTCTGAAAACGGAGGCACGGCTGCTGGAGGATCTGTCGCTTGACCACGACGAGCCGCTTGAAAACATCGTGAACCGAGAGATCTTCAAGCTGCCTGAGCTCAAGCGCCTGAGCGATGCGTTCTGGAATCACTATATCACCACCAAGCTGGAGGGCTCCTCCCTCACCACGAGCTTTTACAACAACGAGTATGCGAAATTAGCGATCGACGAGGTAAAGCTTCTGGATGAGATCATCGAGATCTATCGCTACGTGGAGTTCACGATTATGGAGGGGCGGTACAACAGCGCTTTGGGAAACAGCATCATTCCCACCCCGCCCCTTGGCACGAACGTAGGATAATACCTTACCATTAACAGAAAGAAGTTGAAACCGTATGAAATGCCTGACCGTCTCGTTGCCGGATGTAACGCCAATACAGATGATAACCGCAAAAGCCAGTTATGGAGTGGGATTCCTCACCGCCTTCGTGGGCAGCTTCTGCTCGTTGTTTGGCATACAGAACGATTTATATGCCGATAAACTCGAGAAAGTCGAGGCTCTTGCCATGAAAAGCCTATTATCACCAGCGCAGGCGTTGGGGGCCGACGGCGTTATGGATGTGCGCTGCCAGATTGACGGTTTATCGTTTTTGGTAAGCGGAACAGCGTACACTCTGTCATCTCAAAAAAACATAACGCCTCCTGCCGTAACAGCGGTCAAAGAACCGCCTTGTGCTCCAGAACAAGACGTGTGCGAGTTGTGTGGCAAGACGAATACACTTTTGCATCGCCGCCGCATCAGCGCCGACATCGGCTGGGCAAATATCTGTGACGAGTGCGCAAAAACACTGTGATATTAAAAACAGCGGAGTTCAAGCTGAACTCCGCTGTTTTGTTACATTAGGCAACCCGCCGGGTGCGATCTTCCGCGTCCTCATCAAGCCACGAGGGTCTTACGGTTATTTAAAGGCGTTGCTTCCCGCATCCTTGATCTTTTTCTTCATTTCCTTGGACATATTCTTGTCGCAATCCTTAAAAGAGCTGTACATCAAGCTAACGTTCGGTCCAATTTCCCTCGTATTTTTCGCCGTCGGCATACGTACAAACGCCGTAACCGTTCATATATCCATTCTTCCACTCACCGTCATAACGGGTGCCGTCAGGAAAATAATTCGTTCCTTTTCCGTGCCGTTTTCCGTCTAAAAAATCGCCAACGTATCGAGAGCCGTCTGTAAATCTTTGCTCCTTGTGGCCGGTAAACTGTGCAGGCGAATAAGCAACTCCCGTGCTGCGCTTGCTTGTTGAACTGCCAATCGATTGAAAATACGCTTCTTTCTTTTGCTTATGTACTTTGTCTTCGTGATGTCGGCAACAATTCTCATTGCAATAATACTCCGTTTTGCCCCATCTGCTAAATGCGTTTTCCGTTCGAATGTTTTTGCCACAATAAGCACATCTTGTCAGCGACATACTCCAGACCTCCTAATACTGTTTCGTATTTTGATGCCTGCATTCCTGCGTCGTTAAAAGGTTTATTGTGCGGCGCACCACGGTAGCACAAATGCAATCCGCTTATCCCACGATCTCCTTCAGCGCTTCGGCCTCGGCTTTGAGCGATGCTATGTTGTCGTCGGGCATAAACTCCAGCAGCAGCGTGTGCTCACCGTGGAAACAGGTCAGATAGCGCTTCCACCGCTCCCGTGCCAGCTGCAGCGGATACCGCTGCGCCCCCTGCCAATGAAACACGTGGAGGTTGACGGTATACGGTGAAAGTGCCGCCGCAGAAACGATATTTTCCAGCTCCGACCGATAGGGATCGGGCTGCCAGTACATCCGAAAATGTGTCGAGTTTACCTCCTGCATCAGCTCGAGCGCCGACTCCTTGGTGTTGGTATAGGTCCCGGCGTGACATTCCACACACAGCATCACCCCCGCCAGCTTAGCCAAGCGGGCGGCGGCTTTGCAGTCGTCAAACAGCGCCTTTTTCTCGTCGGCGGTATGTTCCTCCGCATTTTTGTCCGAGCACCACACACGCAAGCACCGTGTATCCAGCCGCAGGGCGGCTATTATATACTGCTTCAACTCGCTCAGCGGGGTAACCCCCAGCCGAAAATACGTGCCGTACGAGGAGCAGGTGATGCCGTACCGCCGCTGAAGTGCAGCGATCGTCCCCGCCTTTTGCGGCGGGCAGTGGACGTCACTGCCCCATTCGATGACGGATACTCCCGCCTCGTGCATAGCCGCTGCAATTTCCTCGGGCGTATTTTCCCGAAAGGAGATCGAACAAAGCCCCAATCGAAAGCCCATAGATACCACCTATCCCACGGTAAACGTTATTGAACGGCATCCGTCGACGCTTTATCTGCCGTAAGCAGCCTCGTCAGCGGCTTTTTCAGGAAACGGCAAAAAAGATTGACGATGTAGCCTACCGAAACGGCGGTGATGACCGTGCCTTCACGCACGCCGATCAGCTCACCGCTGAAAAATATCAGTGACAGCACGCCGGAAATCGTGACAAGAGAAACATCAAATATAATTTTGATGCTGCCGAATTTTTTCTTGAGCGTATCGGCAACCGCGCGCACGAACGCCTCCGGCGAGTTCAGGATCACGTTGGCAATAACGCCGAGCGAAATGCCGAAGCCGAGAATGACGCAGCCCACCGCCACCAGAAGCAGCTTCATCGCATAGGAATCCTGCGGTAAAAACTGCGTCAGCCAGATACCGAGGTCCGTGAAATACCCGAACAGGAAGGACAGCGGGATCTGCAGCAACTGGATCGGTTGAAACCGACGGCGCAGGATCACGATCTGACCCAATAAAAACACCATATTGGAAACGATCGACCACGTTCCAAAGGAGAAAAAGGTAAATCGCATACTGACGACGTTCGCCACCGAGGAAATGGGTGAAATGCCGATGTCGGCTCGCTTGGTCAGCGCAATACCCACGCCGATAAAAAATAGGCTCACGATAAATAGGGCGTACCGTTTGATAATTTCCTGCTGTTTCATAAAACTCTCCTTTTTAGGCGGGCAATGAGGTCATGCCGAAGACGCCGGGGGTTATTGAAAAATTTTACTATATTCTGGCAAAAAAGTCAACCGCTCACTCACTTTGCTGCCGTGTGCATATCCACCACCTCACCGACGGAGCGGTGCGATAAAAAGCCACGGCTTCTGTTTTGCGTTTGCTTATTGGCATTTTGCAATGTTTTATGCCGAATTCAACAATTGCTTTTGCGTTACCGGCGGTGTATACTGAAACCAATTTCTCAAAGGACGTGGTATTGTGGTTCCGCAAAACAGCAAACGCTCACTCGTATACGAACAATCTCTTTTCGAGGGGTTGACCCCCGCTCGGCGGTATACCGACACGGAGGAGTCGACAGCATGGCAGCAACAGGCGTACACCCGCTTGTGGGAGCTGCTCGGATTATCCCGCATCCGCCCCGCCGATGAGGACGGCTTCGAGATTACCGATGAGTTTGACGTGCCGGGCGGCCACGCACAGGCGTTCTGTTTTGAAAGCGAGCCGGGTTACGTCGTTCCCGGCTATATTCTGCTCCCCGCCGGTTGGCGGGGCGAGGTGCTGCCGGGTTGCATCTGCCTGCAAGGACATTCCACCGGTATGCATAACTCGCTGGCTGTCAACCCCGACAATACGCCCATGGATGCCGACGCTCTCGCTGCGTTGCGCAGCGGTGACCGTGATTTTGCCGTACGCGCTGTGCAGGAGGGCTACGCCGCCGTTTGCATCGAACAACGGTATATGGGAACTGTCGGTATTCAGGACGGCTGTCCCGGCTGCGGCAGCGGACAAAACGCAGCAGGGCTGCTGCTGGGACGCACGGCGATCGGCGAGCGTGTTTGGGACGTGATGCGGTTGATCGACGTCATCGAACGGCACCTCAGCTATATCTCCACGGACGGGCTGATCTGTCTGGGAAACTCCGGCGGCGGAACGACGACGTTCTACGCCGCCTGCCTGGAGCGGCGCATTCAGTATGCGATACCGTCCTGCGCTTTTTGCACCTATAAGGAGTCCATTGTCGACCTGAGGCACTGTATCTGCAACTACGTTCCCGGGATCGCTCCGGAATTTGATATGGGCGACCTAGCGGGACTCATCGCACCGCGGAGCCTCGTTATCGTACACGGCACGGAGGACACGATCTTCCCCGACCACGGCGTCCGGGCGGCGTATGCCGTTGCTAAACATATGTTTGAGCTCCTCGGCGGCGACATCGCTTTGGTTACCGGTGACGGCGGACATCGGTTTTACGCCGACGCCGCTTGGGACATGCTGCACCGCTTAGAGGAAAATCGCCGTGTATAATCACATATAAACCCAAAAAGCAGACGTCACGCACGACGTCTGCTCTTTTTTGTCTCAAAAGAAGAACCACAACATATTTAGTATATCACGAGATCGCAGCGAATGTCAATAACTTTTGTGCGTTTGCAATAAAATTCTACCATTTGAACAATCGGTAATAGGCATATTTGTACAAATCGCCGTCTTGCAATACGGGCTTTTTTGTGGTATAGTAAAGATGCAAAGAGGAAAGGGTGAGTCCGATGAACAAGTAAACCACTCGGTTATCTGATCACGGCAATTCAAAACAACTCACAACATCAAAAAAACCAACAGAAAGGAAACCGCCGCTATCAGAGCACCGAGTTTACCATACGCCTTCAAAAAACCAAATCGACAGTCGCAAAGACACTCGCTTTTCGAGAAACAGACCAAACGATGACCGTGTCGAACAGGAACAAAAACGAAGGCAACTTTGCAGAAAGAGAGGTTGACCAAAACGATGTTAGATATTAAGAGCGAACAGAAGTAGCTCTCGGCCAATACCGGATGTGTAAAGAAACATCGGCCGAGAGCTACTTCATTTTTTATACTCGTTGTGCCGCCGCAGGGCGGTTTTTTTGCGCCAAAAATCGAAAAAACAGGAAAAAGCGGAACGGGATATCCCGTTCCGCTTGGCTTTTACATTTCGCCCTGATGCTTGGACGCCTTTTTCTTGTTCGCCGTGAGTGCCGTCTCGCCGTTGAGATACATCACGACCAGACCAAGCAGCACCATGACCGTGGAGCATTTGATGATGATCGGAATGACGGTATCCGAGATAAAGGCGCAGATCGCTGCCGCCGTGTCACCGCCGATGATCAGCGCCGCCACGTAGCCAAAGAAGGTCAGTCCGCCGACAAACAGGCTGAGCATAATGCCGTAGCCGAACACGATGCGCAGTACGCCCGAAATCTTCTTACAAACGTTTTTCATGTCGTCTACCTCCTTACAGACCCAGAATGGGCAGCCAGCCCATCAGGACAACCACCTGCAAAACAAACTGGGCGGCAACCCACCACAGGTTGTTTCTGAAGGTTTTTCCGAAATCCGATTCCGCCAGAGTCATACCGGCATACATACCGAGACCGAGCGGCGGGGTGATGCCGCACATCACGCCGCAGATGCAGGGCAGCATTGCGGCAACCAGCACGGGGCTGCAGCCGACACCCGCAAGGATCGAGATGAACGCCGGCCCGAAAATGACCACCAGCGACGAGCCCGGGATCACCATACCCATAAAGCAGGTGATCGCACAAACGGCCACGACCGTACCGAACTTACCGAAGTTCCAGCCGGCGATGATCGCACCCATTTCCTCGGCAACCTTGAGATCCTGGAACAGCTCGCCGATCATATAACCAAACACACACACGCCGATTGCCGGAGCGATCGTTTTGACCGCATTACCGAACATTTTCGCCATATTGTGCGGCGTTACCAGCTTTTTATCCTTGGTAATAAGGCAGGTGTAGATCGATGCCAGACCGCCGACGAACAGCAGCACCGATTTCGACAGGCTCTTGGCGCCCGCTGCGCCGAGACGCTCGACGAAGAAGGTGTCGGCAAACATATAGTCCAGTACGAACGGCAGCAGAATAATGACCGGAAGGAACAAGCCCTGCCACCCCTTCCGCAGGGTTTCGGACAACGGCGGAAGCTCTTCCTTTTTCAGCGGCTGGACCTTGTAATACTTGCAGAACGACCAGACCATGATCACACGCTGGAGGACAAACCAAATCGCAATGCCCCACAGAATGATCCAGAACTGACCCGTCGTCATATTCGACTGCGGATACACCGCCATAAACGCACCCAGCGCCGCTACGATGTTGGAGGACGGCGGGATCATGTTACCCATATAACTGGCGTTGCTTTCGATGTTCGCCGCCAGCTCCGCCGGGAAGCCCGACCGCTTCATGGCGGGAATCGTGATCGCACCCGTCGCCATAACGTTACCGGGGCCGGAGCCGGACAGTGCGCCCATAAACGAACTGGCGATGACCGCCGTGTACCCCGCACCGCCGCGAATACGACCAATGAGCGACAAAATCACCGCAATACAGCTGTCGATGATCTTGGTCTTGGTCAGCAGGATCGACATCGACACAAACGCCACCATGGAATACAGCAGCGAGGTCGACAACGCCTCCTCCACGTAGGTACCGACGTTCCCCCACGTACCCGAGATGGTGAGCAGCAGCAAAAAGCTCAAGAACACCGCTTCATACACCGGACGCTTGATCAGCGTAAACCACACGATGATGAAAGCGAGCATAACGCCCAGATAAATCAGTGCTATAGGCATATGCAATTCTCCTTTCTTATTCCAAAAAGTTATAGTTGCTATTCAGTTTCAGTTATATTATAATCAAATCAACGGATTTGTCAACCCCTTTTTGAAAAAAGTGTGATTACTCGATTATACGGCGGATACTTGCAAAAAAACGCAGTTTCGTGTATAGTGTACAGAGAGGATCAATTTTCCTGTGGAGGCGTTCTGACGATATGAATACCCGACAGCTACAATACGTAATTGAACTTGCCAAATCGCTGAATTTCTCGCAAGCAGCCGAGAAGCTTGGCATTTCCCAGCCTGCGCTGAGCAAGCAGGTCCTTCACCTGGAGGAGGAACTGGGGATCAAGCTGTTTGATCGCACCGCCACGCCGATGAAGCTCACCCCCGCCGGCAAGCAGTTTGTCAGCGGCGCACAGGAGATGCTGTATCGGGAGGATCTGCTGCTGCGCTCCATGGAGGAGTTTCGAGCGGGCACACGGGGACAGCTGGTTATCGGCGTCTCGCCGTTTCGCAGCCTTTATCTGATCCCGCCGATGATGCAGCGCTTCCGTGAGGCGTATCCCAACGTGCAGGTGGTCTTGCGTGAGGTTGGCAGCGATCTTCTCCGTGAAGAAGCGGCAGAGGACGCCTACGACTTTGCGATCGTCAATCTGCCGGTGGATGAAACCGTGCTGGACGTGATCTGCCTGGAGCCCGATACGTTGATGCTGGCGCTGCCCAAAACCATGGCGGCAACACTTCCACCGATCGAAGGTGCCTTGGACATCAAGCATTGTCGGGACCTTCCGTTCGTGGCGGTAGGACAAGCTCAGGAGATGCGGCAGCTGCTGGAAACGCTGTGCCAGAATGCGGGATTTCACCCGCAGATCGCCATGGAGGTGGTCGGCATCAGCACGGCATGGGCGATGACCTGCGCCGGTGTCGGGGCGACTCTGGTCCCCCGCCAGTTTGCGGAAAGCGGCACGGTGCCCGACTCGGTGGTACTGCTGCCGCTCCAAAACTCCGTGCGGGCACGGCAGCCCGTTATCGTATATCGGCGTGGACGACCCTTGTCGGAATACGCCTCGTTTGCCATTCGGTTACTGAGTGAGCAGGTAAAATAGCCTGTACTTGCTTTTTTAGGTAGTATAGTGTATAATAGGTTAGATAATAACACATTATGTTGACACTGTCGGCGTCGGGAGGTGGTTATACGGGTAATAACAAAATCGGAAGCGGCCTGTTTTGGAAGCTTTTGGAACGCTTCGGCGTGCAGGGAATCCAATTCGTGTTGCAGATCGTGTTGGCACGGTTGCTCTCTCCCGATCATTACGGTGCTCTGTCCATGATGATCATTTTTACCACCCTTGCTAACGTGTTTATTCAATCCGGTTTTAACACCGCACTGATTCAAAACCGTGACGTGGACGACGAGGACTATTCCTCGGTGTTCTGGGTCACCCTCGTCATCGCCGGTGTGTTATATGCCGCCATTTTCTTCGGTGCTCCGCTGATTGCGGATGCGTATCAAATGCCCGATTTGGTGGCACCCCTGCGAGTGCTGGCACTTATGTTGTTTCCCGGTGCTCTCAATTCTATACAGCTTGCCAAGGCGAGCCGTGAAATGGACTTCAAAAAGGTGTTCGGCGGCAACATCATCGGTGTGGTGGTGTCCGGCATTGCGGGTATCATCATTGCGATGAACGGCGGCGGTCTGTGGGCGCTCGTGGCCCAGACGATGCTGAATATCTTTGTTGCCTGTATCGTGATGCGGTTTACCGTCAAGTGGCGCATCCGCCTCGTGTGCAATTTCCAGCGTGTACTTCGCTTGTTCACCTACGGCTGGAAACTACTCGTTGCCGGTCTGGTCAACACACTGTATCAAGACCTCAATAGCCTGGTCATCGGCCTGAAGTATAACAGCGGTACGTTGGGATACTATAATCGAGGCAAACAGTTCCCACAATTTATCATCAACGCCGTCAACGGTGCGGTGCAAAGCGTCATGCTGCCGGCGATGTCCGCTGAGCAGGACGATAAGAGCCGTGTGCGGTCGCTGATGCAAAACTCGATCACGCTGAGCGCGTATATCATTTTCCCGCTGATGGCGGGTCTGGCAGGTATCGCCGAGCCGATGGTTCGACTGCTCCTGACCGACAAATGGCTGCCGTGCGTGCCGTTTTTGCAGATCTACTGCTTCTCGCTCGCCTTCTACCCGGTGCATACCTGCAACCTGCAGGCGATCAACGCCATGGGGCGCAGCGATCTGTTTTTGAAGCTGGAGCTGATCAAAAAGGCCTACGGTCTGACGGCGCTCGTCATTGCGGTGCTGTGCTTTGACTCCCCCATTGCGATTGCGCTGACCGGTGTCGTTACCACCTTCCTCAGCTGCTTCGTCAACGCCAGCCCGAACAAAAAGCTGGTCGGGTATTCCTACCGTGATCAGTTATTCGACATTCTCCCCTCGCTTTTGCTGTCGCTGGCAATGCTCGCCTGCGTTCTCGCTGTCAATCTGTTAGGACTGCCCGTGTGGATCACCCTGGCCCTACAGCTCCTTGTCGGCATCACCGTCTATGTGCTGCTGTCGTTCCTGTTCCGTCCCCGGCCGTTCCGTTTACTGTGGGATATGGTGCGTGCCAAGCTGCATAAGCATCCCGCAGAAACTTAACACCATACTCCACAAGGAGGAAAACTGTTATGAAAGCGTTGGTTCTTGCCGGAGGGTTTCCGCAGATCGCACTGCTTGAGGAGCTTCGCTCCCGTGGCATCACCACCGTGCTGGCGGATTATTACGCCAATCCGGTGGCAAAGCCCTACGCCGATCTGTTTTATCAGGTCTCCACGTTGGATATTGAAGGCATCACCGAGGTTGCCAAAAAGGAGCAGGTGGATTTTCTGATCACCGCCTGCACCGACCAAGCGTTGCTGACGGTGGCGCAGGTGTCGGAAAACCTGGGGCTGCCGTGCTATATTGACCATAAAACCGCTCTCAACGTGACGAACAAATCGTACATGAAAGAGGTTTTTCTGGAACACAACATCTCCACCGCCAAGCACGTGATTTTGGCGGAGTTTGACCCTGCCGCCATTGCCGATCTGCGGTATCCCGTCATCGTCAAGCCGGTGGACTGCAACAGCTCCAAGGGCGTGAAAAAAGCCTATACCGAGGACGAGCTTCGTCCGGCGTTCGCCGAAGCGGTGGCGCTGAGCCGCACCAAGACCGCCATTGTGGAGGAATACGTCGTCGGTGAGGAGATCACCGTGGACGTACAGGTGGAAAACGGCAAGGCGCACGTCTTGTCCATGGCCTACAGCGACAAGATCGCCGACGATGATAAGTTCGTGATCTTCCGCACCCGTTTTCCCGTGGCGGAAACCGAGGCGGTGCGTGAACAGATCCGTGTGACGGCACAGCAGATCGCCGATGCGTTCGGGCTGTACAATTCCCTGATGCTGGTGCAGATGATATCCGACGGCGAGCGTGTCTACGTGCTGGAGTTCAGCGCACGTACCGGCGGCGGTGTGAAATATCAGCTCATCAAGCGAGTATCCGGCTTTGACGTTATCAGTGCTGTCGTGGATTTGACGCTCGGCAAGGTGCCACACGTTGAGGTGCGCCCGCCGGAAACCAAATATATCACCAACGCCTTTATCTATTGTCATCCCGGGACGTTTGACCGTCTGGACGGCTTTGAGGAGCTCAAGGCGGAGGGCGTTCTTACCGAATATTTCCTGTTTAAGTGGCGTGGTGCTGCGATGAGCGGCGCCGCCAACAGCGGCGACCGCATTGCCGGCTTTACCGTGCAGGCGGATACGTTGGCGGAGTTGGAAACAAAATACAACACCGCTGCGCAGCGGATCCGTGTGCTGGATGCCGACGGCAACGACATCATGCGGCACGACCTGCTCACGCCGCTGAATTACAAAGAATAATGCCTGTGGAGGCCTTGTATGAGTCACACAATTAATGTCACCCGCTCCTCCATGCCCGATTTTGAGGAGTATTGTGCCGAAATCAAAGAGCTGTGGGACAGCCGCTGGCTGACCAATATGGGCGTCAAGCATCGGCAGCTGGAGGCGGATCTTAAAGCCTATCTCGGTTGTCCGAACATCGCACTGTACACGAACGGGCATCTGGCTTTGGAGCATATTTTGGATGCGTTGGCGTTCCCGGCGGGCAGCGAGGTGATCACCACCCCTTTTACCTTCGTATCCACCACCCACGCCATCGCCCGCAGCGGGCTCGTCCCGGTGTTTTGCGATATTGAGCCTGAAACCTACACCATGGACGCCACCAAGATCGAAGCGCTGATCACCAACAAAACGGTAGCGATCATGCCGGTGCACGTTTACGGCAATCTGTGCGATACCGAGGCGATCCAAGCTATTGCCGACAAGCACGGACTGCGTGTCATCTACGACGCCGCTCACGCCTTCGGCGTGCGTTTCAACGGCGTCAGCGCCGCCAATTTTGGTGATGCCTCCATGTTCAGCTTCCACGCTACCAAGGTGTTCAACACCATTGAGGGCGGTGCGCTGTGCTTCAACGGCGACGAGCTGCAGACCAAGCTTAACGAGATCAAAAACTTTGGTCAGCGTGGCGAGGATTGCCCGTACATAGGCGCCAACGCCAAAATGAGCGAATTCCAAGCAGCCATGGGCATCTGCAACCTGCGGCATTTGGATGCGGAGATCCAAAAGCGCAAGGCAGCCGTAGAACGCTATCGCAAGCGGCTCGGCGGTGTTCCCGGCATCAAGCTGTGCCCCGAGCAGCCCGGCGTGGAATCCAATTACGCTTACTTCCCCGTCGTGTTTGACGGCTATACTGCCACCCGTGACGTCATTTTTGAACGGCTGGCACAGGAAAATATCGTGGCACGCAAGTATTTCTACCCCCTCACCAACGGATTTTCCTGCTACCGTGACTTCTCCACCGCCGGTGTGGAGAAAACGCCGATCGCTTCGTATATCGCCGATCGGGTGCTGACACTGCCGCTGTATGCGGATCTGTCTCTTACGGACGTTGATCGCATTTGCGATTGTATTTTGAAGGGTTAAACGGAAAGGGGTATCGTTATGAAAGGTATTATCTTGGCCGGTGGTAAGGGAACCCGCCTTTACCCGATCACGCAGGTCGTATCGAAGCAGATGCTTCCCATTTACGACAAGCCGCTCATCTATTATCCTCTGTCGATTCTGCTGCTTGCCGGGATTCGTGAGATCCTCATCATCTCCACCCCCGAAGATACGCCGATGTTCGAGCGTTTGTTGGGTGACGGCAGCCGCATCGGTGTCAAGCTCTCCTATAAGGTACAGGAAACGCCCCGTGGTTTGGCGGATGCGTTTATTCTCGGCGAGGAGTTTATCGGCGACGACAGCGTCTGCCTGATCCTCGGTGACAACGTGTTCTACGGTCAGGATATGACCCGTGTGCTGCGCCGGGCTATGGCAAACGAGGTCGGTGCCACCATTTTCGGTTATCCCGTGAAGGATCCCACCGCTTTTGGCGTGGTGGAGTTCGACAAGGACCACAAGGTCGTGTCGATCGAAGAAAAGCCGAGCAAGCCGAAGTCCAATTACGCCGTTCCAGGTCTGTATTTCTACGACAACCGTGTGGTGGAAATCGCTAAAAACGTCAAGCCCTCGGCACGTGGTGAAATTGAGATCACCGCCGTCAACAACGCCTATCTGGAGCTGGGCGAGCTAAACGTGCAGCTGCTCGGGCGTGGTATGGCGTGGCTGGATACCGGTACGCCGGACGGTATGCTGAAGGCAGCGCAGTTCGTCGAGACCGTGCAGGACCGTCAGGGCTTCTACGTCTCCTGCATCGAAGAAATCGCTTGGCGCCGTGGCTTCATCACTGCGGAACAGCTGCTGGCGCTCGGCAAAGAGCTGGATAAGACCGACTACGGTCAGTACTTAATTTCACTGGCGGAGGGAAAAACAGTATGACGATCATTGTAACCGGCGGCGCCGGCTTCATCGGCTCCAACTTTGTATTCCATATGCTGGATAAGTATCCGGAGTATCGCATCGTGTGTCTGGATAAGCTGACCTATGCAGGCAACCTGTCCACACTGGCTCCCGTTATGGAAAACCCCCATTTCCGCTTCGTCAAGGCGGATATTTGCGACCGTGAGGCCGTGTACAAGCTGTTCGAGGAGGAGCATCCCGACATTGTGGTCAACTTTGCGGCCGAGTCGCACGTTGATCGCTCGATCGAGGATCCGGGCGTGTTCCTGCAAACCAATATCATGGGCACGGCGGTGCTGATGGATGCCTGCCGCAAGTACGGCATCACCCGATATCATCAGGTTTCGACCGATGAGGTATACGGTGATCTGCCGCTGGATCGACCCGACCTCTTCTTCACCGAGGAGACCCCCATTCATACCAGTTCCCCGTATTCCAGTTCCAAGGCGGGTGCGGATCTGCTGGTGCTTGCCTATCATCGCACCTTCGGTCTGCCGGTGACGATCTCCCGCTGCTCCAATAACTACGGCCCGTCTCCCATCCCTGAGAAGCTGATCCCGCTGATGATCGCCAATGCGCTCAACGACAAGCCGCTTCCCGTCTACGGTGAGGGCCTCAACGTGCGTGACTGGCTGTACGTCGAGGATCACTGCAAGGCGATCGACCTGATCATCCACAAGGGCCGTGTCGGTGAAGTGTATAACATCGGCGGCCACAACGAGATAAAGAACATCGACATTGTCAAGATCATCTGCAAGGCGCTCGGCAAACCCGAAAGCCTCATCACCTACGTCGCCGACCGCAAAGGCCACGATATGCGCTATGCGATCGACCCGACCAAGATCCACAGCGAGCTGGGCTGGCTGCCGGAGACCAAGTTTGCCGACGGCATCCAGAAGACCATTGAGTGGTATCTGAACAACCGTGAGTGGTGGGAGACCATTATCTCGGGCGAATATCAGCAATATTACGAAAAAATGTACGGAAATCGCTAAATACAGCAAAAAACAAGCAGCCTCACGGCTGCTTGTTTTTTTAATGTTGCCGCTCCTGCCTGCATATAGTGAAGCAGAAAAGGAGGGCTACTATGGCGACAAAACTCTACATCGATCAGGGACACAATCCCCAAAACCCCAACGCCGGTGCGGAGGGGAACGGGTTTCGGGAGCAGGATCTGACCTACCGCATCGGCGTGGAATTGGCGGAGATCCTGCGGGCAGAGGGATATGAGGTGCGGCTGTCCCGCCCCACCGCCGATACCCAGCTCGGCACCTCCAACGCCAGCTCGCTGGCGGCACGGGTCAACGAGGCAAACGACTGGGGCGCTGACTACTTCATCAGTTTGCACGCCAACGCTTCGACTATTTCCTCGGCATCCGGCTCGGAGGCGCTCGTTTACCGTGTCGACTCCACGGCGGGACGGCTGGGCGAGAGCATCGTGCGAGCCTTGGCGGAAGCAACGGGGCTTCCCAACCGTGGCGTTACTCCACGCACCAATCTGTACGTCCTGCGGCGCACGCGAATGCCGGCGGTGCTGGTGGAGCTTGGCTTTATCACCAACCCCGGTGACGCTGCGCTTATGGCGAACTCGCCGCAGCTGTTTGCGCTAGGCGTCGCCAACGGTATCACCGCCTTCGTCGCACCGTAAGCCTTGACCGTCGGAGAAAAACGTGGTACACTGATACCGTCAAATCTTTCTCTTGCGGTCAGCCCGCCACGGCGGGCACACGGAGTGATTATGTTTATCGGTTCGATCGAAATTACGGGAACAGCGGCACTCGCCCCGATGGCCGGGGTGGCAGATGCCGCCTTTCGTCGCATCTGCCGTGATCACGGAGCGGCGTTTACGGTGTCGGAAATGATCAGCGCCAAGGCGTTGACCTACGGCGACCTGAAAAGTCAGCAGCTGGCGGTGCTGTCCGACCGAGAGCGTCCGGCGGCGATCCAGCTTTTTGGCGACGACCCCGATACCATGGCGAAGGCAGCACGGCTGGTTATGGTACAGAAGCCCGATTGGCTGGACATCAATATGGGCTGCCCGGCGCCGAAGATCGCCGGAAACCACTGCGGCAGTGCGCTGATGCGGGATCCCGATCTGTGCTACCGTCTCGTCAAGGCCACCTGTGAAGCGGTGGATGTCCCCGTGACGGTCAAGATCCGCAAGGGCTACGCCAAGGATCAGGTCAACGCTGTCGAGGTGGCGCAGGCGTGCGAAAGCGGCGGTGCCGCCGCCATTACGGTGCACGGGCGCACCCGTGATCAGATGTATGCGCCGCCGGTGGATTGGGACTGCATTCGTGACGTCAAGCGGGCAGTATCCGTTCCCGTCATCGGCAACGGCGACGTTACCTCGCCGCAATCCGCCGCTGCATTGTACGAGCATACCGGCTGTGACCTCATTATGATCGGTCGTGGTGCGTTGGGAGCGCCGTGGCTGTTCTCGCAGGTGGAGGCGTATCTCCGGCACGGCACGCTCCTCCCCACCCCGCCGCTTGCCAAGCGGATGGAGATCCTTTGTCGGCAGATCGCTCTGGCGGTGTCGCTCAAGGGTGAGCGCTGTGCGCTGCTGCAGGCACGCAAGCACGCCTCGTGGTATATGCGTGAGGTGCGTGGGGCAGCGATCTTCCGTGGCGAAGCGGGCACGATCAGCACCATGGAGGATCTGCGGGCGCTGTGCTGGCGGGTCATCAAAGCCAACGAAGACGAATAAAAACAGCGGAGAGACGCTCTCGTGTCTCTCCGCTGTTTTGTTGTCTCTTACAGGCAGTTTCTCGTAACCGTGCTGTAATAGTAGTTGTAATCGGTGATGCCCTGACGGAACGGCATCGTCTTCTCGTTCAGCTCGGGGATGTCATCGATCCGACCCGCAACGTAATCCGCCAGGCGGTCACGGCAGTTCTTCATACGCATAATGAGGCCGCCGAGTCGAATATCGTGCACCTCAAAGCCATTTGCCTTGTTTTCGGTGTACCACTGCGCACGGAACGCCTGATAAAACACTTCGGTGCGCTTAATCATCTTGTTATAATCGGCGATGATCGGCTCCAGTGCCTGGCGGTCGCCGCTCTCGTACAGCTCACGGGTGCGGATGCCGATGTCCGACTTGTACGCCAGCACGGCGCACAACTTGGAGGCGGTGTCAAATAGATAGGAGAACTCGCCCGTGCGCTTAGAAGCGTTACGCAGGCGCTTGGCAAACGAGGCGTACTGCTTGGCATCAGTCTCACCGACAGCACTGTCCAGCAGACCGAAGAAGCAGTCGTTGTACAGCTCGTACTTAGAAGGATTGACAAGACCTTTGTTGCCGTTCAGGCGGTCGGGCAGATCAAGCAACATAAAGTCATCATAGCGATAGCCGATCCACTCCTCGAACTTCGCCTTGATATCGTCCATCTTGGTGATGCCCTGCGCCAGACAAGCGGCATAGCACAGCGTCGGCAGCGTCGACCACGCCGAGGCCTCGGCGCCGTTGTCGCCCCACATCGTCATAAACACGTCACGGACGCCTTCTTCAATGCAGGCGCTGAACGCCGCCTTGGTGGCACGGAGCGAGAACGCATTTTTCGGCGTGAAGCCCATCCATTTCCACGCACCGCCCGCAAAGACCACACGGTTGGTAAGGCGCTTGTGCCCACGGATCATCTGCACGTACGCCGCCTTACTGGTGCGGTAGTAATCCCAATAGACCAGCGAGACCGACTCGGGGATCTTCTCGCCGATACTGGCGTTGACGGTGTCTTCCTTCGCATAGTAATGGCCGTTGTTGGCGATGCGGTAGAACATATCGCTCCACATCATCGGCTCAAAGTTATACTTCTTGGTGATCTCACACACACGTCCCAAATGCTCCAGCAGGATCTCGGAACGGTCACGGTCACCGTGCTTGTCACGATAGCGGCCCTTGCCGAGCATATGCGCTTCGTCCATACCGATATGGATCTTGTTGGTGCGCACGCACTTGCGCAGCGAGCTGATCATATTCTCGATCAACTCGTAGGTGCGCTCCTCGCCGACCATCAGCACGTCCTGCGCATCCATCATCTTCTCATATTCGGGCCAATATTTCAGCGTGTTCAGGTGCGCCAGCGTCTGCATACACGGCACCAGCTCCACGCCGTTTTCAAAGGCGTACTGATCGATCTCACGCAGCTCGTCCTGCGAATAGCGGCCACGGAAGCTACCGAAATACGGCTCATTATCCACCTCATAGGTGTCCTCAATGTACAGCTGCAGCTGGTTGTAACCCATACGGGCCAGCACCGTGATAAAGTGCTTCAGCTCCTTGACCGTCATCACCGCGTTGCGGGAGCAGTCCAGCATCACGCCAAAGGTGTCAAAATGCTTCATACCAATTCCTCCAAACCGTTTATAGTAGGCTTTACGCCATTTCTGCCACAAGGAAGCTTACGCCACCCATACACACGCCGTCATCAAACGTTACGTTCTGACTCAAAAGCACCGTTCCCAACGGCGGCGGGGTGAGGCGATACGCCGTGTCCGAGGGGTTTATCGCAACGTACAGCGTCTTTCCGGCGGCGGTACGGGTATATATGAACGGGTAGCCCGCCTCAAGCACCTCAAACGCACCGTCGGCGTGCAGTGCCGCCGTGTCACGGTGCAGACGAATCAGCCGCTTTGTGAAATTCAGCACAGAGTCGGGGTCGTCCCACTGCGCCGCCACGGTGGGGGCTTCGGGACGCTCGTCGGTCGGCAGATACGGCGTGTCACTCTCGGAAAATCCGTGGTTTTTGCCGTCGCCCCACTGCATCGGGGTGCGGGAGCCCGTGCGGGTGAACGCTCCCTCCTTAGAGGGAATCCCCTCCAGATAATCCATACCGATCTCGTCACCGTAGTACACAAACGGCGTGCCGGGCATGGTAAACAAAAAGGTTAGCGCCGCCTTGAGCTCTTCTGCCGTGCGGCGGTACGCAAGACGAGGAATATCGTGGTTACCCGTGATCATTCCCACCACGCCACGACCGTCGATCTGCTGCAGATCGTATTGCAAGCGGTTGAGATAGGTGCGAATATCGCCTTGGCCGTCACGGTTGAAATAGCTGTGGCCCGTGTACAGCCGCTTAAACGTGTTTCTGCCCGGCTCCATACGGAACAGCGAGGTATACGCCTCGTTGCCGCTGTGCAGCAGAAAATCGCAATGGAAGCCCGCCGCAATAGCGTCGGCGGGTGAACCCCACTCCGCAATCAGCAACGCTTCCGGGTTCCGTGCCTGCATATGGGCACGGATCTCGTGCCACAGCGCCCGTGTATAGCTGCCGTCGGTGTCCTCTTTGATAAGCGATGCCGCCATATCCACACGGAAGGCGTCGGTGCCGAGATCCATCCAAAAATCGATGATCTTCAGCAGTTCCTGCTTGGTGGCGATGCAATCAGGGTGCGTGACGGGCAACTGCCACGGCTTGTCGGGATCGGGGTGTGCGTAACCGTAGTTGAGCGCCGGCTGGCACCAGAAAAAGTTGGTGATATAGTTGCCGTCACGGTCGCCGTAGCCCGAAATGCCCTCGGGGCTGTCAAAGGTGCTGTCGGTCCAGATGTAGCGGTTGGTGTATTCGTTCAGCGTCGGCTTTGCCGACTCGACAAACCACGGATGCGCCACCGACGTATGCCCCGCCACCAGATCGAAAATCACATGCATTCCACGGCGGTGTGCCTCGGCGCACAAGGTGCGGTAGTCCTCATTGGTGCCGTAGCGGGGAGCAACCTTGTAAAAATCCGTCACATCATAGCCAGCATCGAAAAACGTGCTCTCGTTGATCGGGTTGAGCCAAATGACGTTGAAACCGCACGCCTGAATGTAATCCAGCTTGGCGATAACGCCCGGCAGGTCGCCGATACCGTCGCCATTCGTATCGTAAAAGGATTGCGGATAGATCTCGTAGACCACCGCATCGTTGAGCCACGTTTTCACTGCGCTTCCCCCTTTGCGAAATCAATCTCATTATATCTTGCTTTCAGCAGCAATGCAAGAGGAACGCACGAAATATCTCAAAAAATGCCGTGCACCAAGCGGTGCACGGCATACGATCAATTCTCTTCGGGGGTGTTCGTTTCGGCGGTGTTTTCTTCACTCGCCTCACCCTCCGTCGGTTCGGGAGTGTGTGCTTCTTCCGGCTCACCGATCAGGACATCCTGTGCCATCACGGCGGTACCGCCAACCAGCTCCGCAAACGTCTCCGGCAGCGGCGGCGTGTCCGTCATCGGCTTGGTCTCTGCCACAAAGCCCTCCTGGATCGGCAGGGTATCTGCCTGCGCGACCTGCTCCGACCGCTCCGCCAGCAGGCTTTGCTTGCGCCGACGCAGCCAGCGCCACAGCGAGAATGCCAACAGTACCAACAGAATGACGATCGAGCCGCCGCTGATCATCACGCCGATCCACCAGCCCTCGGGATAGAACTCCATGGTCACCGTGTGCTTGCCCGCCGCCATATCAAACGCCAAGAAGCCTTCGCACACCGCATAGGTGTTGACGGCTTTACCGTCAACACGCACCGTCCAGCCGGCATCGTACGGGATGCTGGTCATCATCACGCCTTTTTGCGCAGCGTTGACACTGCCGGTGATGTGGTTGCCGCTGTATTCGCTGACCTTAAGCTGCGACTGCTTCAGCGTCTTCATTCCCTCGGTATACGCCTCTTCGTCCAGCGTTGCCACATAGAAGTTGCCCGCTACCGCCGTATCACTGGTCACCGACAGCGTCACCGTTTCACCGGCGGGCAGCACGCCGACGTCCAGAATATACGATTCATACGGTGCGACCGAGAAGGTGTTGCCGGCGCAGCTGACGCTGATCGCATCCGCCGCCATACAGTCAACGTATACGTAGACCTGCCCTGCATCCTCAACGGTGGCGGTGAAGTGCGCCGCACCGCCGTCGGTCGGCTGGACGCTGAAGCGCGGGAAGGGATAACTCACCGTGGCACCGCTGCTGTAATCGGCGGTGAACTGCTGCAGCTTCAGCAAATGCTTGTAGGTCGAGGTGACCGTGCCATACAGATCCTGGATCGAATCCATGGGGTTGTACTGCGTGTACTGATAGTCCTTGATATACGGATCTACCACGTAGCCGAGGCCCAAGGCGTCGACGTTTTCGTAGATGTAGTAGGTGACCTCACCCACCGTCACGGAATCCAGCTTGGCGAGCTGAGGATGATTTTTCAGGTTGGCGGTGGTCACCAGATAACGAATGCCGAGCAGCGAGTCGGTAAACGGCATAAAGGTGTGGTACAGATGACTGTTGACACCGTTGATCGCATAGCCCCAGCCGCCCATTTGCTTGGTGGTGGTGTAGTAGTTGCTGGAGGCGAAGTTGGTGATGCCACGGTAGTGGAACAGGGCGGTATCCACGCAGGTGCGGCGAGGCAGCACCTCCATACGGTAGAAATCGCCGCCGAACTTGCTGTCGCCGTAGATCTGTGCCTGCTCCACGGCTTCCAAAATCGCCGCCGTGGTGTCGTTATCCACGTAATCCTCGTGGCGGGTATAGTATTCGTTGGCGTTGAGCTGCACGATCGCTCTGCCGCCGCAGAATACCATTTCCGCCGTGGTGGCGAGCAGGATCAATGCGTAAAACACGCCCTGACGCAGCTTGCGATGAGCGGAAACCGCCAGAATGACGGTGTAGCCCGCCACCAACGCCAGGTTGGCGTAGATCATCTTGAAATCGTATTTGTCGCCGCCAAAGCGCTCCTCCACCATCAGGTACAGCACGATGCCCGCAAAAATGGCAAACACGTGCTTTTTGTCGAAATGCTTGTAGTGCACCAGCGCCTCACACGTCATCAGCAGCAGCACGAAGCTGTACAGGAAGGAGAAGCGGTACGGCAGGTCGTTCGGTGCGTGCAGACCGTGCCAGCCGAGGTTGGTGAGGTTGATCAAAAAGCTGAACGCCATAACCAGCCACAGCATCATAAACGCTAAGCGGCGGCGCAGCGGGATCCCCTTGTTCAGCGCAAACAACGGCACGCCGAACACGGTCAGCACGCCGCAATAGATGTTCGGCAGGTTGCCGGAACGCACGGTGGGACCGGCGTTGGCAAAATGGCGGCCGATGGGCTGGAACATATCCAGCTCGTTGCTCATTTCCGGCAGCTCGGCGCCGGAAGCAGAGGTCAGCTTAAGCGCATAGTACACCGGAATGAGTAAGAACGCCACCAAGCCCGCCGCCAACAGCGAAAATCCGGCAAAACGGGCAAAGCTGACGGCAAGCTGCTTGCCGGTGCGGCGGGAACGCAGACAATAGGTCGCATAGTACAGCACCAGGAAAATGCACAGCATAAAAGCGAGGTAATAGTTCGTAAACAGTGCATACGTCAGCGACAGCAGATAGGTCAGGTATTTGCCGCTGCGCATCAACCGCTCAAAGCCGAGTACCACGAGCGGCAGGATCATCACCACGTCCAGCCACATCAGGTTCCAGGAATAGGCGATCAGATACATCATTAGTGAATACATCACCGCCACGGCGGGAATGTGAAGCGCACGCTTGCGGAAAAGCTGCTGCACGCACAGAGCGAACAGGCCGCCGCAGAGGGCATTTTTCAGCAATGTGATAAACAGGATGCCTTCTGCCAGCAGGTTTTCAGGGAACAGGAGCAGGAGCAGATTGAAGGGACTCGCCAGATAATAGGCGCCGAGCGAGAGGTAGTTGGCACCGAGACCGACCTCAAAGCTGTACAGCGACACGTCGCCCGACAGCAGGTCGTCACGCAAGCCGGACAGAAGCGGTGCGTATTGGTGGTGCATATCCACCATCATGCCGGTTTTTTCGCCGAACGGCCACATACCCACAAAGGTGTACACGACGAACATCGCCGCCAGCGACAGCACGCCCGACAACACGGGATAGAACCACACGGGACGCTCCCGAGTTACCTCGTGGCGGTCACGCACGATCTCACGCACCAAAAGGTAGACCGGTGCGGCGAGGATCAGCGACAGCCCCAGACTGCACAGCAATTTCTGTGCAGGCCACGTGGGCGCTTCCACATTCACCCCCACGGCATCCCACGAACGGACTCCCCATAAAAAGACAAACGCAAACGCCGCAAAGCAAAGCGTTATCAGGATCGGCAGCACGGTCTGTTGAAACGTGCGAGCTGCTTTCGAATCTCGTAAGCTCATACTTTTTCTCCTTTGCCCCAGATTTCTGTCAATACAAAGTAAGTATATCATATATAGAGCGAAAGAGCAACAAAAAAGATGCGCAAAAAAGCCTTGACAAACCGCCCCCGACAGAGTATAATAACCTATGCTTTGTGCAACGGGGTGTAGCTCAGTTTGGTAGAGCGCTTGGTTCGGGACCAAGAGGCCGTGGGTTCAAGTCCCGTCACTCCGACCAAATATCGGGTATCCGCCAATCGGCGGGTACTCGATATTTTTTTGACGGGACTTGAACCCTAAGAGGGCAGGCGCCGTTCAGAAAAACAGTCCGGGGGACTGTTTTTTAGGCGGCTGGGGCGCAGCCGGGCACCGCCGGGCAACGGCGGTCGGCAAGCCGGACGGATTGCGCAGCAAGACGTGTCCCGTCACTCCGACCAAATTGGAACGCAAGTATGGATACGATACTTGCGTTCCTTTTCTTTTTGTCAAAAATCGCTTAACACAAGGCTTTTCGTCACCTTTGTAAATGAGATTGTTTCATTGTATCAAAATTGACCACCAGAAAGTCGAAGTTGAGTGACTCAAGCCTACCTCTCTCTTACCTCTCAAAAAAGCACAATGACACTTATCTTAAAGATTCGTGTCATTGTGACAAAGATAAGTGTCATAATCATTTACATAGTTCGAGCAACTGAAAAGTGGATATTTGGATTTTTCGTGTTGGTGTGAAACCACAACTTGCTCCCGCAGTCGGCACAATAAAGCATATCCGAAAAGATACTTTTAATAGCATTTTGCGGCTTGGGTTGCCTTCGTCTTGTAGAAACGTTTCTTTTTTGCACCTGCTCAAAGGTTTCACGGTCAATAATTGGTTCGTGTACATCCTTGAACACCGTCCATTCCTCTTTGGGCTTTGGTATGCGTTTCTTTTTCTTAAAGGATATAGAATAACTTTTAAAGTCAATGACATCCCCACAGTATTCTTGTTGTGAAAGAATTTTTGCGATAGAGGTTTTGCACCATTTGTAAGGGTTTGGTTGCTTAATCTTGCCACCTCTCGGTAGCCCTTTGGATTGCCAATAAGCCATTGGAATTAACACCTGCCTTTCTTGTAAGATTCTTGCAATGGTTTCATTTCCTTTCGCACTCTTCCGGAAAAGCCCGTATCATATCAACACCATTGGCATAAAAAACTACACCTTTTCATTTTTTGAGTTTTAAAAGGCTTATTTGCGCTGTATAAAAATCGACATTTTTTGAGTAGATCATACTTTTTTAGTGATTTTATTGTAATCCATCTCATTATGTGCTATGATATATTAGTTAAAATAGGTTTGTTATAACCTAAAAAGCAACATAATATGGAATATGTTGCTTAAAATACGAGGAGGTAATTTTATGGCACAGATTGCTGAAATTATTAAATATGAAGGTGACAACAGTACTTTTATATGGAAACATCCCCTAGAAGACTTTAATAGTTTAACTCAGCTTATTGTTCACGAGAGCCAAGAAGCTATATTTTTTATGAATGGTCAAGCACTCGATTTGTTCGGGCCCGGTCGTTATACACTTGAAACACAGAATATTCCTAAACTCGGAAAGTTGCTAAACCGCACTACCGGTGGGGAAACTCCATTCCATTGTGAAGTGTATTTTATCAACAAAACCGTTCAGATGGCTGTTAAATGGGGAACCGATAGCAAGGTGAGATTTATTGATCCAACTTTCGGTGTTCCTCTTGAAATAGGTGCTTCGGGTGAAATGAACTTAATGGTTTCAGATCCTCGCAAACTGCTCGTTAAAATTGTAGGAACGATGACAGGCATTGCCTGGGATGATAGAAACGGCGGCTTTACTAAATCTTTATCTGCTTCTTTCCGCCCTTTAATTTCCACCGCTGTTAAAACAAACCTTTCAAGTTGTATTAAGTCGCAAAACATAAATATCCTCGAAGTAGACGAAAGGCTTGGCTTACTGTCCGATGTTTTGAGAAAAAATATTCTTCCCGGTTTTGAAGAATACGGTCTTACAATTCCTGAGTTTTATGTAACTACCGTTGTTTTGCCTGAAAGCGATCCCAACTTTAAGCGAATTCGTGAATTACATACGATTTCCCTCCAAAAGAAGATGATTGAAGCCGAAACAACCATTAAAACAGCAATGGCTGAATCTCAAGCGAGTATTACTGCTGCAGAAAGGCAAGCTGTTTTGGAGCAAGAAACCACCGTTACAGAAATGGCACGCCGAGAGGCCGAAAGAGAACTCATTCGTGCACAAACAGAGGCACAGGCAACTAAGATGGCGGGATTTGCCGAAGCGGAAGTTATGCGTGCTAAGGGATATACCGAAAAAGACGTTATTCAAGCGGAAGTTCAAAAAGCATACGCCGAAGGCATTGGCAATATGAACATCAGCGGCGGTGGTGGCGGTGTTGCCGGAGATATGATTGGCCTTGGCGTTGGTATGGCTGCCGCAGGAGCAGTGAGCGGACAAATGGGCGAAATGTTCAAAGGTTTTGGTGCAATGCCCACAAACGAACAACCTCAACAAACTGCTAAAATCACATGCCCTAACTGTAATAGTGAAGTTCCTGAAAACTCAAAATTCTGCCTCGAGTGTGGAACCAAAATAGAATTGCTGAACGAGAACGAGGTTATTTGCCCTGCTTGCGGTAAGAAAACGAACAAAGGCAAGTTCTGTATGGAGTGCGGCGCACCTCTTGTTGCGAAATGTGCAAAGTGCGGTGCGGAACTTCCCAGCGGTGCTAAGTTCTGCCTTGAATGTGGAGAAAAATTATAAGTTAGGAGAATAAAAATGAAAAAAGCGTTTAAATCATATTTTGCTATTTGGGCAATCCTTTTAGTCCTTTTCAATATTATCGCTTTTGTTTCTGTTGGATGGATAAACCAAGAGAAATATACACCGTCATTTTGGGTGGGTTATGTTTTTATAACTTTGTCCTTTATCGGTCAACTGGTTTGTGCCAAAACTGCTTTTAATGCTAAAAATTTGCAAAAATTGTTTTACAATATCCCTTTGATTTCATTAAGTTGGACCGGTTTAATCGTCTCTTTTGTTATTAGCGGCTTATGTATGCTTATTTCGCCCCTTCCTTATTGGGTGGGAGTAATAGCTTGCGCAATTGTACTTGCTGTGGTTGCCATAGCGGTTATCAAGGCAAGTGTTGCAGCGGACGCAGTGTCCTCCATTGATGACAAAATCAAGACACAGACCTTTTTTATCAAATCTTTAACCGTTGATGCAGAAGGTTTAATTGCAAGAGCACAAACCGAAGAGATTAAAAGTGAATGCAAAAAAGTCTATGAAGCGGTTCGCTATTCCGATCCTATGAGCCACGAAATGTTAGCCTCGGTCGAAACTCAAATCACCACTAAATTTTCCGACCTCTCAAGCGCTGTGGACGAAAATAATATTGATACAGTCAAGGTATTAGCAAGAGAGGTTGTCATTCTTGTTGATGAACGAAATAAAAAGTGTAGGTTGTTGAAATAATGTCTCGTATTTCTTCACACGTTATCGAAACAAAAACAAGAGATTATATTAGAAGCATAATTGATAATTACTATGAAAACGGCGATGCTCTTTTCAGAGAATTGTCAGAAAGAGATTATGGAATTGATGGTTTGATCGAGTTGTTTCGTGAAGGCGATCCAACAGGCCAGATTGCCTTGGTACAAATCAAGGGAACTTCAAACACGATACAGCCACTCAAAAATAAAGATGTGGTTTCCTGCTCAATTTCATCATCGAACGCTAAATATGCACGACAGAATAACATCCCCCTACTTTTGTTGTATGCAACCATAACAAAACCTTGCGGCTTTTATTATATCGACGTAAATGACGCAGTAAGCAATATGGATTATTCAAAAATCATAGAACAAGACTCTATTACAATACATATTCCTATAGAAAATAATGCATTAGAAGATTTAGAGCCGCTTTTTGAAAAGATCCGTAATTTCTACAGACGAGGAGACAATCACAATGGCAATATTTAAGTGCAAAATGTGCGGTGGCGCATTAGAAATTCAAAATAACGAAACGGTTGTTGAGTGCGAATACTGTGGGGCTCAACAAACGCTCCCCAAACTTGACGACGAAAAGCGTGCAAATATGTACGACAGAGCAAACCATTTTCGTCGTAACAATGAATTTGATAAAGCGATGGGTATTTATGAGCAGATTCTCAACGAGGATAATACCGATGCAGAGGCTTATTGGTCTTTAGTCCTCTGCCGTTATGGTATTGAATATGTCGAGGATCCTTCTTCCCACAAACGAGTTCCTACTGTTAATCGCGCTCAGTTTACATCCATTTTTGATGACGATAATTACAAATCCGCTTTGAATAATGCGGACTCTTATCAAAAAGCCATTTACGAAAAAGAAGCAAAAGAGATCAACGAGATTCAAAAGGGTATCCTCGCAATTTCTCAAAAGGAAGAGCCTTTTGATGTTTTCATTTGCTATAAGGAAACCGATAACAATGGCCGTCGTACTCCTGATAGCGTATTGGCAAATGATTTGTACCATCAGTTAACTCAGGAAGGGTTTAAGGTATTCTTTGCTCGTATCACCTTGGAAGACAAACTCGGCTCGGCTTATGAGCCCTATATTTTTGCAGCCCTTAACAGCGCAAAGGTAATGGTCGTTCTCGGCACAAAGCCCGAGTATTTTAATGCCGTTTGGGTCAAGAACGAATGGAGTCGTTATCTCTCCCTTATCAAAAACGGCGCCAAGAAAATGCTCATCCCTGCTTACAAGGATATGGATCCCTATGATTTGCCGGAGGAATTTTCCCACTTGCAAGCACAGGATATGTCTAAACTCGGCTTTATGCAGGATTTGATTCGTGGTATCAAAAAGATTGCTGAGGCAGACACGCCAAAAACCACCGTTGTCAAAGAAACGGTAATTAGCGGCGGAAATGCCAATACTGCACCTCTGCTTAAGCGTGCTTTTATGTTCTTAGAGGATAAGGAGTGGAACTCTGCAGACGAGTATTGCGAAAAAGTCTTGGATATTGATCCCGAAAACCCATCTGCTTATTTAGGCAAACTTTTGTCAGAATTAAGGGTAAGAAAACAGGAATCTTTAAAGGACTGCGCCAAGCCCTTTGATCATAGCAACAACTATCAAAAAGCTGTCCGCTTTGCTGACGAAAAGTTAAAGGCCTCACTTACGGGCTACATAGAGCATATCAATACCCGTAATGAAAATACCCGCCTTGATGATATCTACACCCGTGCAAAAAATGCCATGTCTGCGGCAAATACCGAGAGTGCTTATAAGGAAGCAGCGCATCTTTTTGAATCCATTGATGAATATCAAGATTCTGCCGTTCTTGCACAGTCGTGCTACGAAAAAGCGGAGATAGCAAGAAAGGATACAATTCTCTCCAAAGGCAAATCTAAAATGAGCGGAGAGATCATATCCAATTACGAATCTGCTATAAAATTGTTTGAAACGATCTCTGGTTGGAGGGATGCGGATGAGCAAATTATCGCTTGTCAAAGAAAAATAGAGGGAATCAAAGCAAAAGCGGAAGCCGAGCGTTTGGAAAAAGAACGCAAAGCCGAAATCGAGCGTAAAGAAGCAGAACGCATTGCAAAACGCAATAAGAAAATTGCGATAATTACAACACTTATCGTTTGTGCTTTTATCGCTTTTATTATCGTTTTGTATACTGCTATTCGTGACGGCAAATACAACGATGCCATTGCATTGATGGATGCTGGAAAATATACTGAAGCGATATCTGCATTTGAGGCGCTTGATGGATACAAAGACAGCGCAACTAAGATTACCGAATGCAATACTGCTATTCTTGACGGCAAATACAACGATGCCATTACCTTGATGGATACTGGAAAATATACTGAAGCGATATCTGCATTTGAGGCGCTTGATGGATACAAAGACAGCGCAACTAAGATTACCGAATGCAAATACAACGATGCCATTACCTTGATGGATACTGGAAATATTATTGAGGCGTATGAGGCATTAGTAGCGTTAGAAGGGTATAAGGACAGTACAGACAAAGCTAACTCTATTTGTTATAAGTACAAAGTTGAAAAACTGAAAGTTGCCGAAGTGGGAGACTATGTGTTTTTCGGCGCATACGAACAGGATAATAACACTTCAAACGGCAAAGAAGATGTTGAATGGCGTGTTCTTGAGATAAAAGACGGGAAGGCACTTGTAATCAGCAAATATGGGCTTGATTGTAAGCAGTACAATACAAGTCGTACTGATGTTACTTGGAAAACTTGCTCCCTTCGAAAGTGGTTGAATAATGATTTTATCAATGCAGTATTTTCTGCCGAAGAAAAGGCAATGATTCCAACTGTTACGGTGTCGGCAGATAAAAATCCAGAATACAGTACAAATCCCGGCAATGCAACGCAGGATCAGGTGTTCTTGCTCAGCATCACGGAAGCGAATAAATATTTCAGTTCCGATAGTGCAATACTGTGTGAGCCCACGAAGTATGCAGATGCAAATGGAGCGTTTGTCAATATCGGCAATGGCAACTGCTATTGGTGGCTGCGGTCGCCCGGCTTCACTCAGGGTAAGGCCGCCTTTGTCGACTATTACGACGGTGTCGACGAGCGCGGCACCCGCGGCACCAGTGTCGACATCAGTGATCTTGCCGTTCGCCCCGCTTTATGGATCGATCTGAATTCTTAAATTAGAGCCGAAGAAAATTAAGTTCTTCTTTCATCAATTCCGCAAACTTGATACCACAAAGCTGGAACGCCGGCGTTCACTGATAGACAATTTCGTAAATGCAGTTTTCCTGCACGATGACCGCATCGATTTTGTCTTCAACGATCAGAAAGGTACACAAACCGTGACCTTCAAAGAATTGGAAGAGGCGTCCGAAGGAAGTTCGGATTTAATCGTGTCTGCTCGGCCAACAAAACACCGATCACTTTCGTGGTCGGTGTTTTGTTATTCTGTGCGATTGGTTAAAGCGGCTGTCCGCCCCAAGTTTCGAGGCAAAAAGCGCCGTTTTAAATTTTCTTATCCCGCACTTGACACTGTCCATAATTCGGGTTATAATGAAGAAAATGTTAGGAGGGTGTTTTTATGTCTAAGATTTGTTCTTCTTGCGGCGCTGAAATGGCCGATGAGCTCAACTTCTGTGCTGCTTGCGGCGCTCCCGCACAGCCTGTTCAGCAGGCTGCTCCCGTGCAGCCCGTTCAGCAGCCCGTTCAGCAGCCCGTGCAGCAGCCCGTGCAGCCGCAGTATGTACAGCAGCCGCAGTACGTGCAGCAGCCGCAGTATGTGCAGCAGCCGCAGTACATGCAGCAGCCTGTCATGATGGTGAAGCCGAAGATCGCCGGTCGTGGCCTCGGTATCTCTTCCATGGTGCTGGGCATCATCGGTTTGGTGTATGCTTTCCCGCTGGTCGCTGCGATCATCGAGTTGCTGGATTCCCCCAGCTACTACTCCCGCGTCGTGGCGGAGGGCTTTGCTCCCTTTGTTGTTCTTGCCAGCATTTTGGGTATCCTCTCCGTGTCGTTCGGCGGTGCCGCTCGCAGCAAGGGCTATCGTTGCGGCGTCAGCACGTCCGGCCTGGTCATGAGCATCATTTCGCTCGTGCTCAGCGTGGTGTGGATCGTTCTGGTCGCTACGGCGTAATCTGTCAAAACATATCACATCAAAGCGGCAGGGAAATCCCTGCCGCTTTTGTTATGCCGTGTCTGACACCGTTCAGCGATGAAACTCAAAAACGTCCCCGACGCACACACGCGTCCGGGGGGTGTCTTATTTTCTTACC
>JAZQSX010000014.1:0-51378 GCA_045630285.1 Acutalibacteraceae bacterium
GGGTTGCTGTGCGAGGGCGGCGTCGATCAACGCCTGCCGCTCCTCCGCTGTCAGCCGAGGTGTTCCGCCGAAGCGGGCGAGATATTCCACGTTGCCGTTGGTACCGTGAATGGGGGAAACGGTGAGGTTTTGCACAAACAATCCGCTTTCTGCAGCGGCATCGAACAGCCCGTTCAACAGCGGTGGCAGGTCGGCGGGGTCTTTGAGAACGCCGTTTTTGCCGAGCTGGCGCTGCTGCGCTTCAAACTGCGGCTTGATCAGACAGACGCACACACCGTCCGGCTTCAAAATATCACGGATAGCGGGGTAGATCTTGCGCAGGGAGATGAAGGAGACGTCGGCCGTGACCATATCACACACCGTGCCGAGCTGTTCGGCGGTCAGACGACGGGCGTTGGTACGCTCCATGACCGTGACACGGGGATCATTGCGCAGCTCCCAAGCGAGAATACCGTAGGCGACGTCCACCGCAAACACGTGTGCGGCGCCGTTTTGCAGCAGGCAATCGGTGAAGCCGCCGTTGCTGGCGCCGATGTCACATACCGTGAGATCACGGACGGATTGGTCGAATACCGTTAGGGCTTTGGCGAGCTTATAGCCGGATCGGCTGGCATAGCGTTTTTCTTTTTCGAGAAGCGTCAGCACCGTGTCTTCGGGCACCGACATACCCGGTTTATCGGCAGGTACGTGTCCGATCCAGATGCGTCCTGCCATAATCAGGCCGCTTGCTTCTTCGGGCGACAAATCAAACTGACGCATTGCCAAGGCGTCCAAACGAATGCGGTCCATATCATCCCTCCGTTTCCGTTTTTCTCCATTGTACGCAAAGAAGCGGTCGGTGTCAAGAAAAAGGACTGGACTTTTGCGGCAAAAAAAGGTAAAATATAAAATGAGATAAGTTTTGGATCGAGGAGTCAGTATGGAAAAATGGGACCTGTATGACCGTGATGGTCGGCCGCTGGGCAAGACGATCAATCGCGGCGCCCGCTTTCGTTCGGGTGAGCATCATTTGGTAACGCACGTCTGGGTGGTCAATTCTGCCGGACGCATGCTCATTCAACGCCGTTCCGCCAAGCGACGTATGATGCCGAACATCTGGGCAATTACCAGCGGTTCTGCCGTGGCAGGCGAGGACAGCATTGCGGCGGCACGCCGTGAATTGGCGGAGGAATTGGGCATTCATTTGCCGACTGAAGCGTTTTTGCCGCTCGGACGTTTGGTGCGGCGTAATTCGCTGTGTGACGTATATTTGGTAAAACGGGATATTGCCGTTCCCGATATGAAGCTGCAGCGTGAAGAGGTGTCGCAGGTACGCTGGGTGACGGGGGAGCAGCTGCTTGGTATGGTAAACGAGCGCCGCTTTCACCATTACGGCGACCCGTATTTCCGCTTTGTAGCGGAGGGACTGCGCCGTGAAGCGGGAATCGCATTGTTTGGGGAGGAACCGTCGCGTGTTGACTGAGCGTCTTGTGCGCCGCTTCGTTACCGATGCGGACAAAGTAAATGACCCACGTGTGCGGGGCGCATACGGCAAGCTGGCAGGTATCGCCGGTATTGCCGCCAACGTGCTGCTGTTTTTGGGGAAGGTGCTTGCCGGTATTCTGTCCGGCAGCGTCGCAGTGATCGCCGATGCGTTTAACAACCTGTCGGATGCCGGCTCGTCTGTCGTCACGCTGGTCGGGTTTCGTCTGTCGTCCGCTCCGCCGGACAAGGAGCATCCTTTTGGCCACGGTCGTGTTGAGTACCTTTCGGCGCTGACGGTGGCGGCTTTGATCATGTTGGCAGGCGTCGAACTGGCGACCTCTGCCGTGGAGAAGATTTTAAATCCTGCCGTTACGGAGTTTTCATGGGTAGCGGCGGCGATTTTGGCGGCGTCCATTGCGGTGAAAGCGTGGATGGCGCATTTCAACCGGACGATCGGGCGGCGTATTCGCTCGGATGCGCTGGCGGCCTCGGCGGCGGATAGCCGTAACGATGTGATCTGCACAGCGGTCGTGCTGCTTTCGTCGCTGTTTACGCTGATTACCGGTATTGCGATCGACGGCTGGGTCGGTGTGGCCGTGGCGTTGTTCGTTATCTGGTCCGGATTTTCCATTCTGCGTGAGACCGTCTCGCCGCTTCTCGGCCAGGCACCGGATCCCGAGCTTGTCAACGCCATTCGTGAGCTGGTGCTGTCGGAGAAGGGGATCGTGGGCATCCACGACCTGATCGTACACAACTACGGTCCGGGTCGCTGTATCGTATCGCTGCACGCCGAGGTGCCGAGCCACGGGGATATTCTTTGCAGTCACGAGATGATCGACAGCATTGAGCGGCGATTGTCTCAGGAATTGAATCTTATTGCTTGTATTCACATGGATCCGGTGGATACGCAGGATGAACGTGTGGCCTCACTGCGTGTGCTGACCGAAACGGTGCTCGGCGATATTGACGCTTCACTGACGCTGCACGATTTTCGTGTGGTATTCGGTGAGGAGCGCATCAACGTGATCTTTGACGTGGTCGTACCGTTTTCGTACAAGCAGGCGGCGACACTGCGGGAGGAAACGGAGCGCCGTTTGCAGGTGGTTGATCCCCGCTTGTTTGTTGTGATGACTGTGGATCAGGAATGGAGCTAAGCAATGGCCGGTTACGTGATCTATAACGGATTTTGGAATGCGGTGCCGCCCGATCCCGCACAGCGTATGGTGACTGCGGCGGCGAAGCACGGTGTGACACTCACGGTACTCCCCAATACGTCGTTTGTGATGTCCGTCAACCCTTTGCAGGTGGCACGTCCCGACGGCGGACTGCTGACCGCCGAGGATTTTGTGCTGTTTTGGGATAAGGATACCCGCCTGGCAAAGGTGCTGGAAGACTGCGGCGTGCGGGTGTACAACGCGGTGCGGGCGATTGAACTGTGTGATGATAAAAGCGAGACGCACCGTGTGTTGGCAGCGGCAGGGATCCCGCAGCCGGAGACGCTGCTTGCGCCGATGACGTATACGGAAATTACAGCGCCGATCGAACCGTTTCTGACGGCGGCGGTTGAGCGATTGGGATTGCCGCTGGTGGTCAAGGAATGCTACGGTTCGTTCGGTGATCAGGTATCGCTCGTTCATACCGTGGAGGAGCTGCGTGAGCGTGCGTACGCCATGGAGTCACGCCCGTTTTTGTTGCAGCGGTTTATCCGTGAAGCGGCAGGCGAGGACGTGCGGCTGTACGTCGTTGGTGAGCGTGTGGTAGCGGCGATGCGCCGCCGCTCGCAGGGCGATTTTCGTGCCAATCTGCGGCAAGGCGGTACGGCAGAGCCGTATGAGCCCTCTGCTGAGGAGGTAGCACTTGCACTTCGCTGCTGTCGGCTGCTGGGGTTGTGCTTTGGCGGCGTCGATCTGCTGCATACCGCTGAGGGGGATGCTTTGGTTTGCGAGGTCAACTCTAATGCGCATCTGGCGGGTATCATTTCCTGCACGGGTGTGGACGTGGCGGATGAGATCGTGTCGTTCGTGCTTCGGGAGGAAGCCGGGATAATCAAGAAAGGATCAGTATCGCATGGATAACTTGAAAGCGATTTTTGCAGGGAACTTGATCCGCTTGCGCACGCAGGCGGGTATGACGCAGGCGGAACTGGCGGAAAAAATACATTACTCCGATAAATCCGTTTCCAAGTGGGAGCGTGCCGATGCGCTGCCGGATTTGCAGGTCAGCAAGGACATCGCCGACGTGTTTGGCGTAACGGTGGATTTTATGCTGACGCCCCACGATGCCTGGGACGGTAAGACGGCGAAGGTGCCGTTCCGCACCGATATTGTGACGGTACTGTCGCTTATCGGCGTGTGGACGGTAGCGCTGCTGCTGTTTGTGCTGTTTTTCTGGATACTCGACAAAACGCTGTGGGAAGTGTTTTTGGCAGCCGTGCCGGTCTCGCTGATTGTGCTGTTGGTGCTGAACAGCGTGTGGGGCAAGTATAAATACCACCCGTATGTGGTGTCGCTGCTGCTTCTCGGGGTGTTTGCGCTGCTGTATTACATCCTGCACGCCTATATTCATGTGCACGATCCGTGGTTTTTGGGATTGCTGTGGGTGCCGGCACAAGCGATTGTGGCACTCAGCTTTTTCGTGAGAAAACATGGAAAAAAGAAGGAGAAAAACAAATGAAGGTCTGTGTGATCCAGCCGCCCTATTCATTTGATTACAGCGATTCCGAAGCAAACTACCGTTGGGAGCTTGCCGAACTGGAAAAGTGCGATCCAAGTATGGATCTGATCGTTCTTCCGGAGTATTCGAACGTGCCGGCGCTTTCCAAAACACGGGAGCAGATGGAGACGAGCTATCGTCAGTACAGTGAGACGCTGTTCGCCGCTGCGGCGGCTACTGCCAAGCGGTGCGATGCGGTGGTGTTTATCAGCGGCATTGTTGAAACCGAAAGCGGATTGCGCAATGCGATCACTGCTTACGACCGGCAAGGAAAAATGGCGGGTCAGTATTTTAAGCAGCACCTTGTCAACTCGGAAATGTTTACCTATGAGTTGGATAAGGAGTACACCTGGGAGTTCTCCGAGCCCACTATTTTGGAGATCGACGGTATACGCTACGGGTTTTTGATCTGCTACGATTTCTACTTTTATGAGGCGTATGCCAACATCGCCCGCCACGATCCCGATATTATCATCGGCTGCTCGCATCAGCGCAGTGATCTGCACTCTGCGTTGGAGACGATGTGTAAGTTTTTGGCGTACAACACCAATGCGTACGTGGTGCGTTCCTCTATCAGTCTGGGAGCCGACTCGGCAGTCGGTGGCAGCAGTATGGTGGTGACCCCCGACGGCACGGTGCTGTGTAATATGAAAAATGAAACGGGGCACGCTTGTGCGGAGATCGATCCCCATAAGCGGTACCTCAAGCCGGCAGGCTTCGGCAATCCCGATGCGCCGCATCATCACTATGTGGAAGCGGGTCGCCGCCCGTGGAAGTACCGTCCCGGCGGCAGTGCGATCGTGCCGTATGACGAGTGGATGTCTTATCCCCGTGTGTGCGCACACCGTGGTTTCAACAGTGTGGCACCTGAAAACAGCTTACCGGCGTACGGTGCGGCAGTGGCGTTGGGCGCGGAGGAGATCGAGTTCGACCTGTGGGCGACCACCGACGGCGTGATCGTGTCGGCTCATGACCGTGAATTGGAAAGAGTATCCAACGGCAAGGGCCTCATTGATGAGCACACGTTTGCCGAGCTACGTGAGCTGGATTTCGGCAGTGCGGCAGGGGAGGCATACGCCGGACTTCAAGTCCCGACCTTTGAGGAGATCCTGCAAAAACTGGCGTGCCATACGGTGATGAACATTCATATTAAGTCTCCGAACAATACCGATCCATTGCCGGAAGCGACACTGCGTGAGATCGTACGGCTGATTGACAAGTACGATTGTCGCCGCCACTGCTACTTTATGTGCGGTAATGACGCGATACTTTGCCAGTTGCGTGAGATCGCCCCCGACATTACTCGTTGCGCTGGTGCAAGTGATGATCCGTTTGAAGATCTGGTGCAAAAAGCGTTGAATACAGGTTCGAAAAAGATCCAGTTGTACAAACCGTATTTTGAGGCAAACGGCGGTTTGGCGTATGTTAAAGCCACCATTGACCGTGCCCACGTAAACGGCATCCGTTGCAACGTGTTTTACGCAGATGATCCTGTTGAGGCGCAGGAATATATTCGCCTCGGTGCGGATACCATTCTCACGAATGACTACCTCCGCATAGCACAGGCTGTGAAATCTATGTAAAATAAGAGCCGCGTTTCTTTTGGGAACGCGGCTCTTGTTATGGTTATTGTTTCTTTCCGATCGGGCACGCCTGCAAGCACCGTTCCACGATCATATCAATGAAGTGCGGATCACGGTAGCACAGGGTCTGGATTTTATCCTTCTGTGCGGCGACCTCGGCTTCGATTTCGGGAGTCAGCAGCTCCGGCACCTTGATGTCGGGGATCTTCCAACCGAGCTGTGCCGAACCGGCGCCCTCGCACATGGCGAGCGACCGTGCCCAGGCACAAAGCGTTTCGTCCCGCTTCAGGACGGTGTAGCGTTCGTCGGGGCGGATCGCAACGACTTCGGTGTCCGCTACCAGCGCCTGCATCGGGCAGGCAGTGGCGCAAGCGGTGCAACCCTGCGGGCAAGCGGCTTGCTTCGGCGCGGCGGTGGCGGCAAGCGGTGCATCGGTCAGCACAAAGGAGAACCGTGTCCGTGAGCCAAAGGTGTCGTTCAGCACCAAACCGCTCTTGCCCAGCGTACCGAGTCCGCCTGCCACGGCAAAGGGTGAGTTTGCACGCAGGTCAGGCATGTGCCGACCGAACTTGCCGATCGTCATCTTGGAATCGGGTGCCAAGTCGGCCAGCGGCACGGCTTTGTAGCCCTGCGTTTCCAGCGTACTGCACAGGTCGGCGGCGGCCCACAGGCTTTCCTTGTGGATCTCATAGTGCGCAAAGGCGTAGGCGGCACCGTCTTCGGCCTCCTGTGCACAGGCAAGCTCGGTTACACGCTCGGGGATTGCTTCGGCCAGCACCACGATATTCTTGGCAAAGGGATAGGCGGAGCGGATGACGTCCATGCCGGGATAGGCCACGTCCTCCAAACTGCCGATGGTGATTGCATCCATATACGACAGCGTTTTGATACCCTCGGGCAAGGCGGGGACGCAAGGAGCCTCCCACGTGTGAAGCACCTGATTGTCGTTTTCGAAAGGAATGTTGCAAATGATTGCCGAGAGGGAGAGGTATTTGTCCTCACGCTCCCAACCGGCGTTTTGGGCGGCTTGGCGGGTGATTCCGGTGCGATACCAATCCTGAATCGCTTCGTAGCCCAGATCGTCAAGATAGCGGGTGGCGTCAATGGCAAAGGTGGAGATGCGATCCACAAAAGCATCCTTCAAGTGACGACCGTTGCGGCGATTCAGCTCGTCAGCATCGCTAAACTTATGCAGATACCGACCGACGGTGATGACGGTGGTGAAGGAATCGTAAAATTGATCCACACGGAAGCCTTCGTTGAAGTTCGGCTTCAGATGCTCAAAATCCGAAAGCGGCTGTACCGTGATGAGATCAGCACCGCTGTTGACTGCCAGCTTTGTGATCTGCTTCATCAGCTCGGCACGGGTCTTTTTCACGATGTTCTTTTTGCGCAGGGCGCCGGGTGCATAAGCAGGGCTGCGATACCGCTTCTTCGGCGTCATACAGTGCTTGAACGAGCCGCACATATAGCCGTCGTTGATCATTCGCTGTCCTTTTTCCACCTCGTCGTAGATCTTTTCTTCGTCCATCTCATCAAAGCCGGCAAGGATTCTGGTATCCAGATGCGCTTGCTCACCGTAGAAGCAACGCCAGCGGTTGATGTTCGGATAACGGAAGGCTTTGCCGTCCATTTCAAATTCAATGAATTTGGGATCGTTCAAGCGTTCCATTTCATAGTTGCGACCGGCGCAGTGCCGCGCACAAGCGAGACAGGAGTCGCACAGCGGATCACCGCTGTACAGCTCATCCGGCTCCAGATCGGCGGCGGTGATAAACGAAATAATACGCTCACGGGGACCGTATTCGGGCGACATCACCATACCGTGATAGCCGTATTCGCCCAGACCGGCGGCGACGAAAGCGCTCATATGACTCCATGAAGCGGCGTGCTCGTACGGAATATCCTTATATTTCCGATGACGCCAGTAGGTGGTGCAGGGCTGGGGGATCGTGGCGTATCCCTGCTCCTCCAGCCATTTGCTCATACGGAAGCAGATCGCATCCAGCTTCGGGATCATACCGATCTGAAAAGCGGCGGGGAAGTTGGGATTGGGCTCGCCGCACCAGTCCACCGAGGCGTCGGGGTGGTGGACACCGAGGCAAACGACCGATTTGGCCTCGGGAAGATGTGCCTGCGGCGTCAACATATGCGGTGCACCGTCGAAGCGGGAAACGGGGGCGATACCGACCATGTCGGCGCCAAGCTCTTTTGCCATTTTCTTAATAGCGGCGGTTAATTCTTTACGATCCATTGCTAACACGCTCCTTTGACATCATTCTACAATGGACAATATCGATTTGCCATTAAAAAATCACGCATAAATATGGACTTTTTCGCTATTCTGTGCTATGCTGAACTCGGTGATGAGAATGAATCTGTTTCAGGACAATTATTTTGATTTTCAGCCGCACGGGGAATTACAGCTGCGCTACTGCGGCAAGCGGGAGCGCTCGATCGATCATAAATACGAGCATCGGCAGGCGGCGTACCTGCTGGCGCTGGTCTGCGAGGGGGAAACCGTGCTTAAGGTCGGTGAGCGCTTGTACTCGCTGTCCAAAGGCGATTTTTACGTGATGTTTCCCGAGTCGCACGCTTCGTACACGACCCCGCCGGGAACTCCGTGGAGCATTCGCTGGGTCACGGTGACGGGATCGCAAATGGAAACGCTACTCCCGCTGTTGGGGTTGACATCAGATGATCCTGTTATACGCACCTCGGATTTTGAACGGGCGGAGCGCCTGCTGGAGGAATTGTTCCAACGAACGATGAAGGCGGATGCGTACAGCAAGATCCTGGCAATGTCGCTGTTGTATGAGCTGCTGGCGTGCTTGTCCAAGCAACAGGCCATACCGGCCGAGGACTCCCGTATTGCGGAGGCGGTGCAGTATATTTTCCGCCACTATGCCGAGGAGATCACGGTGCAGAAGCTGGCTAACCGTGCATATCTGAATAACAACTATTTTTCCAAGCTGTTTACCGCGCAGGTGGGGGTGACGCCTCAACAGCTGATTCTGCGTACACGCATTGAGAAAGCGAAAGAGCTCCTTTTGTATACCGATATGAGTGTGGGGGAGATCGCTGCCACGGTGGGATTTTCCGATCCACTGTATTTCAGTCGGGCGTTCAAGCGGCATAACGGCGTATCACCAACTGAACTGCGAGGATAAGTTTTCCTCTTTTCAGCCGACAAAAATTATGGTATACTGATTTTAATGTCTTGCAGGGAGGCATACGATGATCATCACAGGATTTCAAAAAATGACGTTATTGGATTACCCGGGGAAGGTGGCTTGCACCGTTTTTCTCCAAGGGTGTAATTTCCGTTGCCCGTTTTGCCACAACAGCGACCTCTTACCCCACGAGCCTGTCACGACGGTGGAGCGGGAGGAACTGCTGGCGTTTTTGAATAAGCGGCGAGGACTGTTGGACGGCGTATGCATCACCGGCGGTGAGCCGACGTTGCAGGCGGATCTGACCGAGCTGATCGCTGAGATCAAAGCCATGGGCTTTTCGGTGAAGTTGGATACCAACGGTAGCCGTCCCGAGCTGTTGAAGCAGCTGGTGGGGAAGGGGCTGATCGACTACGTGGCCATGGATATTAAAAACTGTCCCGAACGGTATGCGGAAACGGTGGGTCTCCCAACGGTGCGATTGCAGCCGATCGAGGAAAGCATCGCTTTTCTGATGAGCGGTCACGTGAAATATGAATTTCGTACAACCGTGGTCGAGGAGTTCCACGATGAGACGGCTATGCGGGCGATCGGGGAGTGGCTGAAGAGACTCGCTCCCGACGCCGATCCGCCTCGTTTTTTCCTCCAGCCGTATGCGGATAGGGACAGTGTGCTGGTCTCCGGTCTGCACACGCCGGAAAAGGCGAAATTCGCCGTATTTGCTGAGGTTTTGGCGCCTTTTACCGCTTCGGTCACGATCCGTGGATTGGACTGAAAACACAATATGTAGTATTTGGTTACAATATTTTCACACAATATCTTGGGAAATCGTATTGACAAACCACTATCCCGTGCGCTATAATACAGGCACTGTCGCAATTTACGGGCGAAGTGCCTGTATTACTTTTATAAAGGGAGGATTTGGGGATGTATCAAGTATTGAAGCGTGACGGCGGTACTGTGGAATTCGAGATTTCCAAGATCAGTTCCGCTATGATCAAGGCGTTTGAAGCACAGGATCGGAAGTACCATCCCAGTGTTATCAATATGCTGGCTTTGCAGGTCAGCGCTGATTTTGAACCCAAGATTAAAGACAACGTTATTGCGGTGGAGGACATTCAGGACAGCGTTGAGCGTGTGCTGTCGGATGCCGGTTACGCCGATGTGGCCAAGGCCTACATCTTGTACCGCAAGCAGCGTGAAAAGATCCGTAACGTCAACTCGGCGTTGCTCAACTATAAGGATCTGGTCGACAACTATCTGAAGATCAACGACTGGCGTGTGAAGGAGAACTCCACCGTTACCTATTCGGTCGGCGGTCTGATCCTCTCCAACTCCGGCGCCATTACCGCCAACTATTGGCTGAGCGAGATCTACGACGAGGAAGTGGCGGAAGCGCACCGCAGTGCGGCGCTGCATCTGCACGATCTGTCGATGCTCACCGGTTACTGTGCCGGTTGGAGCCTCAAGCAGCTCATTCAGGAAGGCCTGGGCGGCGTTCCGGGCAAGATCACCTCGTCTCCGGCGGGTCATCTGTCCACGCTGTGCAACCAAATGGTCAACTTCCTTGGTATCATGCAGAACGAGTGGGCCGGTGCTCAGGCGTTCTCCTCCTTTGATACGTACCTGGCTCCCTTTGTCAAGGTGGATAACCTGACGCAGAAGGAAGTTAAGCAGTGCATCCAGTCCTTCATCTACGGCGTGAATACCCCCTCTCGCTGGGGCACGCAGGCACCGTTCTCCAACATTACGTTGGATTGGACGGTCCCGAATGACCTGAAGGATCTTCCTGCGATCGTCGGGGGCAAGGAAATGGATTTCACCTACGGCGATTGCAAAAAGGAAATGGATATGGTCAACAAGGCGTTCATCGAGATCATGATCGAGGGTGACGCCAATGGCCGTGGCTTCCAGTATCCTATTCCGACTTATTCGATCACCCGTGATTTCGATTGGAGCGAGACCGAGAACAACAAGCTTCTCTTCGAGATGACCGCCAAGTACGGCACGCCCTACTTCTCCAACTACATCAACTCCGATATGGAGCCCTCCGATGTGCGTTCGATGTGCTGCCGTCTGCGTCTGGATCTGCGTGAGCTGCGCAAAAAGTCCGGCGGCTTCTTCGGCTCCGGCGAATCCACCGGTTCGATCGGCGTTGTCACCATTAACCTGCCCCGCATTGCGTATCTGGCAGAGGATGAGAAGGATTTCTACGCTCGTTTGGACAAGCTGATGGATATCGCTGCCCGCAGCCTGAAGACCAAGCGTACCGTTATTACCAAGCTGATGGAAAACGGCTTGTATCCGTACACCAAGCGGTACCTCGGCACGTTCGCTAACCACTTCTCGACGATCGGTCTGATCGGTATGAACGAAGTCGGCTTGAACGCCAAGTGGCTGCGTGCGGACCTCACCGACAGCAAGGTGCAGGAGTTCGCTAAAGAGGTTCTGGACCATATGCGTGAGCGTCTCAGCGACTATCAGGAAGCCTACGGCGACCTGTACAACCTGGAAGCGACTCCTGCGGAATCCACTACCTATCGTTTTGCGAAGCACGATAAGGAAAAGTACACCGACATCATTACGGCGAACGAAAACGGCACACCGAATTACACCAACTCGTCTCACCTCCCGGAGGGCTACACCGAGGATATCTTCACGGCTTTGGAGATTCAGGACGAGCTGCAGACCCGGTACACCTCCGGCACGGTGTTCCACGCCTTCCTGGGCGAGAAGCTGCCGGATTGGAAGGCGGCTGCCGATCTCGTGCGCAAGATCGCCGAGAATCACAAGCTGCCGTACTACACCATGTCGCCGACCTATTCGGTCTGCGCCAACCACGGTTACCTGACCGGCGAGCAGTATACCTGCCCGCATTGCGGCTCCTCGGCAGAGGTGTACAGCCGTATTACCGGCTACTATCGTCCGGTGCAGAACTGGAACGACGGTAAGACGCAGGAATATAAGGACCGCAAGGTGTACGACATCGAAAACTCCACGCTCCGCGGCACGACGGCTCCCGCTGTTCAGGAAGAGGCTTGCGCTTGCACGTGCGGTTGCGCTCCTGAAATCAAGACGGCCGAGGCGCAGGTGATCTTGATGTCTCGTGTGACCTGTCCGAACTGCCGTGTGGCAGAAAGCCTGCTGACCAAGGCGGGCGTAGCGTACGAGAAGAAGATTGCGGAGGAAAACCTGGAGCTGTGCCGTGAATACGGTATCAAGGGCGCTCCGACGCTAATCGTCACGGACGGCGAGAACTTCCGTAGCTACTACGGTGTGCCGGAGATCAAAAAGTATCTGGCTTCGCTTTAAATCATATCAAAACAAGCTGAGGGACGGCGCACGGCATCGTCCCTCGGTTTCTGTGTGGAGGAAATACCATGTACGATAGTATCATCGTCGGCGGTGGTCCGGCGGGCCTTACCGCTGCTGTATATGCGCTGCGGGCGGGGAAAACGGTGCTGGTCATCGAGAAAAACGGCTTTGGCGGACAGATTGCGTATTCGCCGAAGGTGGAGAACATCCCCGGTACTCAGCAGATCAGCGGAAGCGAGTTCGCTGAGCAGCTGACTGAGCAGGCACTGGCGTTGGGCGCTGAGGTGGAGCTGGAGACCGTGGCCGAGGTGAAAAAGGCGGGAAACGGGTTTGCGGTGATCACCGAAGAAGGCAGCACCTACGAGTCTAAGACGGTCATTCTTGCTGTGGGTGTCAAGCACCGTATGCTGGGACTTCCCGGCGAAACGGAGCTGGTAGGCAACGGCTTGTCCTTCTGTGCGGTGTGCGACGGTGCATTTTACACAGGACAGGACACGGCGATGATCGGCGGTGGCAACTCGGCGTTGCAGGAGGCGCTGCTGCTTTCGGAGGTTTGCCGCAAGGTTACGGTGGTGCAGAATCTTTCGGATTTTACCGGCGAAAAAGCCTTGTCCACGGCACTTTTGGAAAAGGAAAACGTCGAGGTGCTGTTCAGCACGCTGGTCGAGGGGTATCTTTCGGAAAATGGCGCACTGACGGGACTTTCCGTGCGTAACACGGAAACGGGTGAGACCCGTGAGGTGCGTGTCGACGGTGCGTTTTTGGCGGTCGGTTTGGTGCCGGAAAACGAGGCGTTTTCCGGGCTGGCGCAAACGGATGAGCGTGGCTACTTTGCGGCGGGCGAGGACTGCCTGACAGCAACGCCGGGCGTGTTTGTTGCGGGCGATTGCCGTCGCAAAACGATTCGCCAGGTTGTTACCGCTTCGGCGGACGGTGCGGTGGCCGCTATGGCGGCCTGCCGCTATCTGGACGGTATTTGATGAGGTGAAGGCCGCCCGCATTGGTTTTACCAATGCGGGTGTTGCCGTTTTATGCCGAAATTATGACAAAAAAGTCGGTAATTTGAGACAATTTTCGATTTCTTATTGCCTTTTTTAAAATAATATTATAATATTATAGTGTGTGAGTTTATACGATGAATGATGCAAGCAGGAGGATGCGGCTGTGCGAGAGAAGTTGGATTGGTTACTTCCGAAGTTCGTTCGGTTTCCGTTGTTAATGGTTGTTGTTTTCAACATCTTCGTTTACTACGCACCGACACGAATTATTCCTATCAACGGTGAACCGTTGGATCTTTCGCTGGCTCTGGACGCTGCCCTGCCGTGCATCCCGTTCTTTTTGCTGTTCTATGTGCTTGCATACGTTCAGTGGATCGGCAGCCACGTGTTCCACAGCCGTGACAGCGTGCAGCTCTGCTACCGCTTGGCTATGGCGGATATTATTGCCAAGATGATCTGCCTCGTGTTCTTTGTGCTGACGCCGACGCAGATCACTCGCCCGGAGGTTACGGGCAGTGGCTTTTTCGAGTGGGGGACACGGTTTATCCACAGCATCGACACGCCGGTGAATCTGTTCCCGTCTATCCATTGCTTGGAAAGCTGGTTGTGCTTCCGCGGTGCTATGATGCTGCAGAAGAAAAACGGTTGGTACATCACGGCGCAGGGCGTGCTGTCCTTGCTTGTGTTTGCTTCCACAGCACTGATCAAGCAGCATTTCGTCATTGATATTCCTGCCGGTATTCTGGCGTGTGAGATCGGTCTGTTCCTGTCGGGACGCTGCGGCTTGTGGCGGGTGTTCAACAAGGTTCAGACGCCGTCGGCCAAGGCTTGGCTCAAGGAGCATCAATCGTAATACCACATGTAATATCCGAAGGAGGTGTGCGCTGTTGAGAAAAAAAGAATCCTCCCACCCGTCGCCTGCCGGTGAAGCTTCTTCACCGTTGACGGACAAAAAGCAATGGCTGTTTATGGCGTTGTTCGCTGTTATCGCCGTTGTAAGCGTGTGGGCGGTGATGTCACAAAGCGGTGAGTTTTCGCTGGCCGATTTTGTGGGGTACGTTAAGCACGCCTCGATCCCCTGGTTGATCGTGGCACTGCTTAGTATGCTGGGCTTCATCTTCTTTGAAGCGTTCGCCCTTTTGGTGCTGTGCCGTGCGCTGGGATACCGTGAATCGCTGTGGCACGGGTACGTCTACTCCGCCTCGGATATTTATTTCTCAGCGATCACACCGTCCGCCAGCGGCGGTCAGCCTGCCAGTGCCTACTTTATGATCAAGGACGGCATAAACGGCATGACGGTGACGGCGATCCTGATCGCCAATCTGTGTATGTATACGGCGGCGATCATCGTGATCGGCCTGATCTGCTTCATCTGCCGTTTCGACATTTTCCTGCAATACAGTCTGCCGTCGCAGGTGCTGATCATTATCGGCTTTTTCATCCAGGTCGGTTTGCTGATCTTCTTCTTTATGGTGCTGAGGCACGAGCGGTTGCTTCATCGGATGTGCAACGGTGTTCTGCGGTTTTTGTGCAAGCTTCGTATTCTGAAGAGGTACGAAGAGAAGCAGGAAAAGCTGAATGCGTATATGGATAAATACCGCCAGAACTCCAAGTTGATCATTGAGCATCCCAAGGCGATGTTTTTCTGCTTCCTGTTTAACTTGTTCCAACGGGCAGCACAAATTGCGGTTACGATGTTTGTGTATGCGGCCACTACCGGTCAAAGCCTTTTGGAGGCGTTGGAGCTGTGGTTCTGGCAGGGGTACGTGGTACTCGGTACCAACTGCATTCCCATTCCCGGTGCTATGGGCATTTCAGATTATATGATGCTGGACGGCTTCACACAAATTATGCCGGAGGCTCAAGCGGTGAATCTGGAATTGCTGTCGAGGTCGTTTTCGTTTTACGGTTGTGTGATCATCTGCGGTATTTCGGTGATCATTCAGTATTGTGTGGTTAAGAAGAGGGGAAAAATAAAATGATTGGATTCTATGATTACACCGTTGTTTTGACGTATTTATCCTTGCTTTCTGCGGGTACCGGTATTTTCGTGTCGCTCAGTGGCGACGGTCATCCGTACTGGGGCACGTTCTTCTTGCTGTTCTGCGGCTTGTGCGATGCGTTTGACGGTCAGGTCGCCCGCACCAAGAAAAACCGCACCACTATGGAGAAAAACTACGGCATCCAGATCGATTCTCTGTCGGATCTTATTGCCTTCGGTGTTTTGCCGGCGTGTATCGGCATGGCGCTCATTCGCCGTTCGCCCTACCTGCCGAACATCTTCAGCTCTGAATCGAACATTTTCCTGCGGGTAGCCAGTGTGGTGCTGTTTGCGATCCTGGTGATGTACATTTTGGCGGCGCTTATTCGTTTGGCGTATTTTAACGTGACCGAGGAGGAACGCCAGCGTACCGAGGGCGGTGTCCGTCGCACGTACACCGGTCTCCCCGTGACCACGGCAGCACTGATTTTCCCCAGTGTTATGCTGTTCCACTACATTCTGCCCTTTGATATCTCCATTGTCTATTTCCCGGTTATGCTGCTCAGCGGCTTCCTGTTCCTGTCCAAGCTGCAGATCCCGAAGCCGCACCTTCGTGGCATCCTTGTGATGATCGGTATCGGTGTGCTGGAATGCGTTCTGTTGCTTCTGTTCTATTTCTTCTTTAAGCGGTAAAGGGGACAAGCGGTATGGCAGAGCAAGCAAAAGAGAGCGGAGCACTTCGCTTTTTATACCGCACGGTCGTGGGGCGTGTGTTCCTGAAATTGCTCACAGCACGGTGGATCTCCAAGCTGTGCGGCGCGTTTTTGAACACCCGGTTATCCAAGCCGCTTATCCGTCGGTTTGTGAACGGTAACGGCATTGATCTTTCGCAATTTGAATCGGACGATTTCCGTTGCTTTAACGATTGCTTCAGCCGCAAGATCAAAGAGGGGATGCGTCCTCTTCCCGAGGATGAAGCGGTGCTGTTTTCCCCGTGCGACGGGCTGCTCAGTGCGTATCGTTTAAAGGAAGATACCGTGCTTCCCGTCAAGCAGAGCGCCTATACGCTGTCCTCGCTGTTGCGGGACGAAGCGTTGGCAGAGCGTTACCGTGACGGCGTGTGCCTGGTGTTCCGTCTGTGCGTGACCCACTATCATCGCTATTGCTATCCCGTTTCCGGCGTCAAAGGGGAGAACACCTTTATCAAAGGTCGACTGCACACCGTGCGCCCCATTGCATTGGAGGCCGGCCCGATCTTCACGGAAAACTGCCGTGAGTACACCGTGATCGACACAGAGCGCTTCGGTTCGGTGCTGCAAATGGAAGTCGGTGCGATGCTGGTCGGTAAGATCCTCAATCACCACGGCAGCGGTACGGTGACACGAGGCGAGGAAAAGGGTATGTTTCTGTATGGCGGCAGCACCATTGTTCTGCTGCTTGAAAAGGACAAAGTCACTGTCAACGAGCGGTTTTTTGACGCCACTGCGAACGGCGAAGAAACACCGGTCGTGATGGGGGAAATATTGGAATAAGATAATAAAGCGGAGAGCGTGATTTCACGCTCTCCGCTTTGCATTTTTTATGAATTATAACGCAATTTTTGATACGGGTTGCAAAGTTACATTGGAATACAACCGAAGATGGAAATGCAACCGACCGACAAAATTGAATTTAGTTAACTGATATTTTGGCTATTTCTTCATACGCTGAATTGATGTTCCCTTCTTCATTATAGCGGATTTTATCCTCGGTGTCGATTAGTATATTATGTTTGAAAAGTATATCGTATATCGAAGTGGCGTATGAAATGAAACCTGGCAATTTTTCAATTACAGGTTTATATTTATTGCTATTCTTTCTAAAAAAGTGCTTTCTATAATAAGGGATGACATACTTGTATACCTCATATTCTGCAAAATATTGTGAATCAATTGGTATCTCTTTTTTATCATATTTTTCAAAAAGTTGAAGGGTTTTATCATCCCACACTATTTTAATATTATCACAATCAAACAAATTGACGAATTTATTATAAAGATTATAAAAATCTATATAATCACGAACATAATCTTTCACACTTTGAGTAAACGTTTTATCGTCAGGAATACATCCGACATTATATACCATTTTGAAATGTGAATATACCTCTTCCTTATTGACAATAGACCTGTCCTTAATGGGGATGAGTTCATTTATTCTTGGTTCAAGTGTATTCATAAAAACCGAACGTTGATATGTATGATAAAGATGGTCGCCAATATTAAACAATCTGTCTTTTTGACAATAGCATATGTCGGGTTCGGTTAATTCGTCGTTGTATTTGGCTAAATAACTCTTTAGCTCTTCGGTTAAGAATGTGCGTGGAATTTTACGTAATTTGGGAAATTCTTGAATTACATTTTCTAAAGTGAAAATTAATTCTTTATAATTACTATCCAATTCGGCTTGATGAAAAGAGGCAAATAACCCTTTAACATTATTTATAATTTCGTCAATTACAGTAATTCTATCTATGATAGGCTCTTTATCTATATCATCATCTTCATAATTTTCATATTCCAATATTTCATTAGGGCCTACAAAATCACAATAATTTTCTTCCAAATAATCACATAGTTGACTTTTGAAACTTTCCTTATCATTAATATCAGAATACAATTTGGAAAACTCTTTGATCAGCAAATCATATAAATATAAAATGTTTTCAGAATAATCTAGTGCTTTGTTAACAGGTTCTTTTTCTATATCAACATTTTGCCTTGTTTTCGTTGTTGTGAAAAAAAGCATATTGTGCCTTTTTTGGAGTATCGTGTGTTTATCAAGGGACAAATACCAATTGTTTTGCTTTGTAACAGTACCGCTAAATTTTGCATTTTTGTATTGTACACTTGCAAATGTGTGCGATGCGAAGACTAAAGATGTCTTGTAGGTATGATCAACAGCATACGAACATAGTGTTTGTCTATTGTTTGTTCGAATATTAAAAGTATGGTTGTTTAAAGTTATACTAAAGGTCAAATCGTTCATTCGTTTCACTTGCCTTTTGTGTTAATTTAAGCTTTCAATATTATGCTAAACAAATTATACCACAAAACATTAATTTTTCAACCTAACGCAAAAAGCCCCTCGACAACCCTTCCGGTTGCAGCACATAAGGAAAACTTCTCTTGACTTGCTAGACAAAAGAGGTTATTTTCGTGGTCCGAGTGACAGGTTACTGTACAGTGCGGCAGGGTGATCTCGTCTTTGAGTTTCGGTACAGCCCGTCAGGGCGGTGCAACGCGACGCCCTAAAAACGTCACACTGTGACGTTTTGTTAACGGGCTTTCGACTCCTGTCACTCTCTGCAAAATAAAAAATAAGGAATGACCTTTAGGTCATTCCTTATTTTTTGGTCCGAGTGACAGGTTCCTGTACAGTGCGGTAGCTTGATCTCGTCTATGAGTTTCGGTACAGCGTGGTAGGGCGGTGCAACGCGACGCCCTGAAAACGTCACACTGTGACGTTTTCTTAACGGGCTTTCGACTCCTGTCACTCTCTACAAAACAAAAAACGAGCAACGACCTAACGGTCATTCCTCGTTTTTTTGGTCCGAGTGACAGGAGTCGAACCTGCGGCAGGACACCACAACCGTATGGTGCGCGATCACGAAGAAGAATCCAAGCACAGCGTTAAACTCAAAGACGGCAGTTTGATTCACCGTTTGGTCGGTGAGGATTCCCTGCGTGCCGTTTCCGTTCACAAGTACCATGTCGTCGTACCGGCTCAACACGTAACGGTTACGGGAACGGCAGAAGATGGTACGATCGAGGTTATCGAGCACGGCGACAATCTGCTGGGCGTACAATTCCATCCCGAAGCGGATGAAAAACTGATGAGTTTGTTCCACTGGGTATGTGAATAATTAAAAGAAACCCCCGACCGATTGTCGGGGGTTTCTCTTTTTCAAGGCAAGTTACAAATTGGTCTTGCAACCGTTTGCATAGAATCCGCAGGGGTCGTCGACAAAATACAGTGGATCGTGTTTCATTTTTTGCAACACCCTGTTTTTCAGCGCGACGCAATCCATAAGCACGGAGTCGGCACCGTGGATGGGCGCGGTTTTGTACTCGCCCTCTTCCAATACGTCCAGTGCGCGGGCATACCGTTGATGTACCGTGCCTTCGGGACGCGCAAAATTGTGGCGTCTGACCCGACGGGAATAGGTGTTGCCGTCGGCATCGACCACGGTATATTCCTGATGACCTCGCAACGCGTACTCCACACCGGCGACCTCTTCCAATGCGTGCATAAAGGAGTTGTGACCTGTCGAACAACCAATCATCAGGATTTTCGCACCCACCTCAGCCAGTCGTTGATAAGGAGAATGCACACCCATCGGCGTATCGTCGAGTTCCTCCCCCTCAATAAGCGAAGTGGTCAGTTTGCCATACAGAGCAACCGAGTGAGTGGGGTGGTTGGTGCGGTAGACACCATCCATTTTGCGGAAGACTTCAGAGAGAAGTCCGACACAAGACGGCGTGTCTTTGTTGGAGAAAAACGAATCACCATACGAGGTGGCAAAGGTAAAGGTGGGAAAAATCAGCGTTCCCTCAGCACCCACCACATCGGCGAGCGCGGCGATGACACACTCTGCACCACCCTCGACATATCCCATGGATTTCATTGAGGAGTGAACGACCACCGTATCACCCGCACCGATACCAATGTTTTGGAAATCATTTACCAGTTGTTTGTAAGAGGGATTCCCCTTGTTTTCAAACGCCGTATCGTTTTGTACCATAAAACACCTCACATCGTTTAAGACAATACTATACTACCACACCTTGCGGAAAAGTACAATATGGAAACAGAGGGTTCAAGTGGCCTTTCGTTCGTGCTTGCGCACGAACGAAAAAAGCACGAATGGCTTTTGCCATTCGTGCTTTTTTGTGGTTCACTTCTAATTTTGATACAAAAAATCCCCCTCAACAAGAGGGGGGTCATTTTTGCCCATTTTGGGGTTAAGGGGGGTCAAAATCGCCTGTTTTTGGAGCAAGGGGGGTCAAAGGCTATATTTTCAAAAAATTCTAACTCTCACAAAAGTAGAAAAATTGCTTTTTATTCGCTGCCCGCCGACACGCCCCTTTTGTTGCCCCTTACAGCCCTTTTTGCTTTGGGCGGGGATAGTTTCTCCCTTCCTAAAATCATATCTTTCTCCTTATAATTTATCAGTTTAACCGATGTTGCTGTGTAAGAAATCAAACAGGTCTACATTACTGCGGATCACATTGAAGTGATCGGGGACATGGTAGTAGATGGGTTTTGGAAAACCGACGAAGAGGCAGCGAGACACGCAGAGAGGTATTGCGGGTACAGAATTATTCGAGACATCGAAGACCTGCCGATGGTGTTTCTCGATACCGACCAAAACCGGGAGAAGATAATGGAACAGATCAGGCTGTCGCAGAACAGTAAGAGGATGGAGTGGTTCCTATAGCCACTATGTCACAACATAAAACGATTGACAGAAAAAATCGTGTGTGGGATAATAAAGACAGAAAGGCAAATTTCATCTCTGAGGAGGAAGAGCGATGTCTATTATCGTTTTAGTTGTGTGCGTTGTGATTCTTGTTGTTTGCACGATGAACGACAAGTCGAAAGCGGCTCGGCACATTAAAGAGCGTAAAGAAAGAGGGTTGGATGATCCTGAAAACTCTGAATTGCATAGTCGTTTACAGGACGACCTAGAGTATAATTGGTTTTACGAGGGCGGAACTTGGGTGCCAGAAGAATATCATGAGTTTTTTAAGGTGCATGGGCGTGCTCGATATTGGTATTTTAAGGCGTGGGTGGCAGACAAAGAGTTTAAGGCTGGTTATCTTCCTTGTGATTGGATTGACTACGATTACGATAAGCGTAATTTCGATCCAATTGCGAGGTGGCACGAAACTTGGGATGAGGTTTATAACATCTGGAAGGAAACGGGACGGCTCTATCATATGTGGAAGTGGTGATATGTTATGAACAAAGCAAGAAAAACAAGGGTCAGGGTTGTAATTGGTGAACTCAATAACATCCTTGACGAGGAAGAGGCAGTTCGCGAGAATATGCCTGAAAGTTTACAAAGTTCGTTTCGCTATGAAGAGAGCGAGGCGGCAAGTGAAAACCTGCAAATCGCCATTGATGCGTTGCAGGAAATCATTGACTATTAAGAAAAGGAAGTTGAAACTTGGCAATCAAACGAGGTGAAATCTATCTGGTCGATCTGACGGACGCCTTGGGTAGCGAGCAGAAGGGAGTGAGACCGGCTGTCATCGTGCAAAACGATATCGGCAACACGCATTCCCCGAGTGTTTTGCTATCCCGTGGTTTTACCCTCAAGGACGTCCAAGAATGGTTGGGACACGCCGATATTAAGATGACAGCAAACGTTTATGGACACCTCGATATGCAACGCAAAAACAACATAGCAGAAGGTATGCTGCACGCAATTTGTTAAAGTGTTAGACAAAGTGTTAGACAAAAACGATTTTTTGAGGGTTTTGAAAAAACAAAAAAACCGCGAACCCTTGCGGTTACACGGTTTTTTACTGGTCCGAGTGACAGGAGTCGAACCTGCGGCCTCTTGAACCCCATTCAAGCGCGCTACCAATCTGCGCTACACCCGGATTTTTTCAGTTGCGACAACTATTATAACAAAATCCCGCAGAATGTCAAGCGAAAAATCAAAAAACAAAGGCTTCTATGCGAAAAAAGATTGCATCACCCGATAAAATCCGTTATTATATAAGGAAAGGGGCGTGAAAACCATGGATATGATCGATATTACCCGTGATCTGCTGACAGCACCCGTGTATCCTGGCGATCCCAAACCGACGACGCAACTGTTGTCGAATATGGCGGTGGGGGATACCCATAACACGACGATGCTGACGGCGTGTCTGCATAACGGTACGCACATGGATGCGCCCCGTCATTTTCTGCCCGAGGGCGATGCGATCGACGACGTTCCGCTGGATGTCTGTATCGGTGAGTGCGCCGTAGTGGAGTGCAGCGGGCTGCTGCTCGGTGACGAGGCGGAGGCGTTGCTGCCACGGCTGAAAAAGCGTACACTGCTCAAAGGCGACGTGCAACTGACCCCCAGTGCGGCGTTCGTGCTGTCGGATGCCGGTATTGAACTGCTTGGCGTGGAGGGCGTATCGGTGGCGGCGCCGGAATATACTGCCGAGGTGCACCGTCAGCTTCTCGGTGCGGGCATCGTGCTGCTGGAAGGACTGGATCTGTCCAAGGCCGAGGAAAACGTGCCGTATCTTCTGGTGGCGGCGCCGTTGCGGATCGGTGGCGCCGACGGTGCTCCCGTTCGTGCGGTTTTGGTGGAACCGCACCGCATTGATTGGAGCGAACGCACCTGGCGGTAAAACCCTCTTGCATTCCGCGGACAAGTGTGGTAGAGTAATATGGTTATGAAATTATCTGAGAAGAGGTCTGGGCTATGAGTACCGAGTACCGTTTGGTCATTCCGGAGGGGTATCGCTCCGAAATGGACATTCTGGAAACCGAAAAGGCGATCAAGCTGTTGAAGGATGGATTCGAGGAACAGCTCGCACAGCGTTTGTCGCTGACCCGTGTGTCGGCGCCGTTGTTCGTGTTGCCGCAATCCGGTCTGAACGACAACCTGAACGGCGTGGAGCGCCCGGTCAGCTTCGACCTGCGTTACGACAACGGCCGTGTTGCCGAGGTCGTGCATTCTCTTGCCAAATGGAAGCGCTATGCCCTGAAACGGTATCACGTGCCGGTGGGGCAGGGCCTGTATACCGATATGAACGCCATTCGCCGTGACGAGGTGACGGATAACCTGCACTCTCTGTACGTTGATCAGTGGGACTGGGAAATGGTGATCCGCCGTGAAGAACGTACGATGGAGACGCTCAAGCGGGTCGTCAATGACATCTACGCCGCTTTCCTCAGTATGGAGAAGACGGTGTGCGAGAAATATCCGTTCCTGCAGCGCAAGCTGCCCGATAAGATCACCTTCCTGACGACGCAGGAGCTGGAGGACCGCTATCCCGAGCTTACCGGCTCGGAGCGTGAGTCGGAGGCGGTGCGTGAGTACGGGGCGGTGTTCCTGATGCAGATCGGCGGCGCATTGCGTTCCGGAAAGCCGCACGACGGTCGAGCTCCCGACTATGACGATTGGCAGCTCAACGGCGACATTCTGTTCTACTATCCCGTGCTGAACCGTGCACTGGAGGTGTCCTCCATGGGCATCCGTGTGGACGAGGATGCGTTGCGTCATCAGCTGGAGGTCTCCGGCTGTACCGACCGTGCCGAGCTGCCGTTCCAAAAGGCGCTGCTCGCCGGTGAACTGCCGTATACGATCGGCGGTGGCATCGGTCAGTCCCGTTTGTGTATGTTCTTCCTGAACAAAGCACACATCGGTGAAGTGCAGGCATCGCTCTGGCCGGATGAGATGGTGGAGCGCTGCGCACAGGCCGGTATCGACCTGCTGTAAAAAAAGTTGGACAAATTTTAAAATTAGTCTTGATTTTTTCTGCAGTATTCATTATAATAGTTTAGCACTGTGTGTGCTACTTGGAGAGTTGGCTGAGTGGTCGAAGGCGCACGATTGGAAATCGTGTGTACGTTAATAGCGTACCTAGGGTTCAAATCCCTAACTCTCCGCCATTGAATACAGCGAAGGATTCCTTCGAGGGAATACAGCTTCTGAAAGAGGTGACAGGAATGAAACAGGGTATCCATCCCAACTACGCCAAAACGACGATCACTTGCGCTTGCGGTGAGGTCATCGAGACTTCTTCCACCAAGGAGAACATCCGTGTGGAAATCTGCTCCAAGTGCCATCCGTTCTTCACCGGCAGACAGAAGCTGGTTGATACCGGCGGCCGTGTGGATCGCTTCAACAAGCGCTTTGGTATCAAAGAGAGCAAGTAAGTTGGAAAAAGGGCAGTGCAGTTGATGCGCTGCCTTTTCTCGTTTGTGAAAGGAGGGCAGCCAGGTGGATAACCGTGCGTATTTGACGGTTCGTGATGCGGCACAGGCGGAATATGTCGATCGGCGCTCACGGTTTATTGCAGCGATCCGTCCGGTGTCGGACGAGCAGGAGGCGCTTGCCTTTATCGCCGCACGTAAAAAGCAATATTGGGATGCACGCCACAACGTCCACGCCTATGTGCTGCGCTCCGGGATCAGCCGCTTTTCGGATGACGGTGAGCCGCAGGGAACGGCGGGATTGCCGATGCTGGAAACCATTCAAAAGCGGGGGCTCACCGATTGCGTTGTCGTGGTGCCGAGATATTTCGGTGGCATCCTGCTCGGTACGGGCGGCCTGGTGCGTGCGTACTCGCAAAGCACCTCCATGGCGATCGACGCTGCCTGCGTCGGTGAGTGCCGCCCTTGTGCAGTTGGTGAGGTCGCATGTGATTACGCACAGTACGGTCGGGTGGCGCCGCTGGTGGCGGAATTCGGCGGACGTGTGACGGATACCGCTTTCGCTGAGGGGGTCACGTTGTCGGTGCTGTTGCCTGCTGATCGTACCGATGCGTTTTGCCACGAGCTGACGGAAATCTCTGCAGGAACGCTGAAGTTTTCGCAAACTGACGAAATTTTTGAGTTTTTTGAAAAAAAGTAACCGTTTTGCAGGAAAAACGGACAAGTTTTACGTATAATGGTATGAAAGGCGGTGTTACTATGATCCCACGTTTACGAACCGAAGAAATGGAGAAACAGACGCTGTCGCCCAAAGCGGCCTTGGCGTGTGAAAGCCGCGGACGAGCCCGTGCAGAAGAGCCGTGCACGTTCCGTACGGATTTTCAGCGAGACCGTGACCGTGTGCTGCACAGTAAGGCGTTTCGTCGGTTGCGCCATAAGACGCAGGTGTTTTTGTCGCCGGAGGGCGATCATTACCGCACTCGTTTGACACATACGCTGGAGGTGTCCCAAATTGCACGAACCATTGCACGTTCGCTGCAATTGAATGAGGATCTGACCGAGGCAATCGCTTTGGCACACGATCTGGGACACACCCCGTTCGGCCATGCGGGCGAGCGTGCACTGGATCATTGTATGCCCGACGGCTTCCGTCATTACGAGCAAAGCGTGCGTGTCGTCGATCTGCTCGAAAAGGACGGTCGGGGTCTGAACCTGACCTGGGAAGTGCGTGACGGTATCCTCAATCACACGACGGGCGAGCAGGCGGCGACGTTGGAAGGACGCATCGTGCGTATTGCCGATAAGGTGGCGTATATCAACCACGATATTGATGATGCGATCCGTGCCGGTGTGTTTGCGGAGTCGGATCTCCCTGCGGAGGTGACGGCGGTTCTGGGACATGGCCGTAACGCACGATTTGATACGATGATCGGCTCGATCGTGGATAATAGCGTGGACGATATTACGATGTCTCCCGAGGTGTGGGGGGCCTTCGATCGGCTGCATTCCTTTATGTTTGAGCGGTTGTATTACAATCCCATTGCTAAAAACGAAGAGAAGAAGGTTGATGAGTTTATTGGCCGCATGTTCTTCTATTTCGTGGAGCGCCCCGATCAGCTGCCAGAGGAGTTTCGACCGATTTGTGAGCGTGAAGGGGCGATGCGTGCCGCATGCGACTATATTGCCGGCATGACCGACACGTTTGCGATCCAGATGTATAACGATTTGTTCGTGCCGAAGGGTTGGCCGATCGGGTGACGGACGGCGTGTGAAAAGGAGGTGACACCGTGCTGCCGGATAGCTTTTTACAAGAATTGATTGCGAAAAACGACATCGAGAGTGTGGTGTCTTCCTACGTTTCGCTTAAACGGCGGGGACGCAACCTGGTGGGTCTGTGCCCGTTCCACGGAGAAAAAACGCCCTCGTTTAACCTATATCCCGAGACCTCGTCGTTCTATTGCTTTGGCTGTGGCGCCGGCGGTGACGTGATCACCTTTATCCGCCGCATTGAAAACCTGAGTTATATCGATGCGGTCAAGATGCTTGCTGACCGTGCGGGTATGACGGTGCCGGATCAGGATCGCAACGACGCCGGTGCAAAGATCCGTATGCGGATCTTGGAGGCAAACCGTGAGGCGGCAAGGCTGTTCCATGCGTATCTGTACTCATCCGGTGGACGTGCGGGGTTGGAGTATTATTACAGTCGTGGCTATACCGATGCCACCATTCGCCATTTCGGGCTGGGATATGCTCCGCAGAGCTTTGATTTTTTGCGGGACAATCTGCGGAAGAAAGGGTACCACGACGAGGAATTGGTGCTGGCGTGGCTATGTGCACGCAGTAAAAACGGCAAGGGCATCTACGATATTTTCCGAAACCGTGTGATGATTCCGATCATTGACGTGCGAGGAAACGTTATTGCGTTTGGCGGCCGTGTGCTGGACGATTCTAAACCGAAGTATTTGAACTCAGGTGAGACGCAGGTCTTCAAAAAGACCAACAACCTGTTTGCGCTGAACTTTGCTAAGCAGGGAAAACACGAGCGGCTGATCCTGTGTGAAGGATATATGGACGTTATCGCCCTGCATCAGGCAGGCTTTACCAACGCCGTTGCGGCACTTGGCACGTCGTTTACTGCCGATCACGCACGGTTGCTCGCTCGGTATACCGACGAGGTGGTGTTGATCTTTGATGCGGATGCGGCGGGAAAGAAGGGCGCACAGCGTGCGATTTCGCTGCTTCGTGAAACGGGGCTACGCATCCGTCTGGTTACCATTCCCGACGGCAAGGATCCCGATGAGTTCATCAAGCGCAACAGCCCCGAGCGGTTTAAGCTGTTGGTGGATCGGGCGGCAAATGATGTCGAATATCGGTTGATGGAGCTGGGAAGTCGCCATTTGCTGACGACTTCGGAGGGCAAGGTCACGTATTTGCGTGAAGCCACGCAGTTGCTTGCCGATCTGAACGATCCCATTGAACGGGACGTGTATTTGGGACGCTTAGCGCACGATCTGGCGGTTTCGAAGGATGCGCTGAAAACGCAGCTGGAGTATCAGCTGAAGCGTCGCAAAAAGCAACAGCAGGAAAAGCAGATCTCTCAAGTGCTTCGTCGGTCGGAGGAGACTACCAAAAAAGCCAACCCCGACGCCGCCAAGCACGTGCGTGCTGCCAGCGCCGAGGAGTCGCTGATCGGTTTGCTGCTGCTGCATCCCGATTATTTGAACGTCGTGGCGCAGCAGCTTTCACCCGAAGAAATGGTGACACCGTTTAATCGTGGTGTGTATGAAAAGCTGCTGTCACGGTTTCGGCAGGGATTGCTTGTGGAACTTGCGGTGCTGTCGGAGGAGTATGAACCGGAGGAAATGTCCTATATTTCCTCAATGATGCGCGATTCTCGGGAAAAAGGCACGACGCTGACGGCGGAGGATGCGCTGTATTACGCCGGAATCATCAAAAAAGAGCATCAGCTTCAAGTGTTGAAGGAACCAACCGACCTGACGCCGGAGCAGATACAGGAAAAATTGGAACTTATGCGAAAAATGAAGTCCTAACGGAGGAATGAAAAATGTCGGAGAAAAACATTGATATTCTTAAGGAAGTCAGCTACGAATCGATCCTGAGCGAAGAAGAAGCCATGGATATCAGTATCGGTAAGAAGGATAAGAAAACCGTCTATAACGAACTGATCGAAATGGGTCGCACCAAGGGAAAACTGACGACGCAGGAACTGATGGATGCGATGGAAACGCTGGATTTCGATCCGGAGCAGATGGACAAGCTCTACGAGGTGCTGGAAAGCTATAACGTTGAGATCGTCGACGATTTTACCGAAACGGCGTTCAACGATATGGAAGCGGTGCTGGAAACCTCCGAAACGGACGACGGAGATCTGTCGGCAGACAGTGTCGTGACGGATGACCCGGTCAAGGTGTATTTGAAGGAGATTGGCCGTGTGCCGTTGCTTACCCCCGAGGAAGAGATCGAGTTGTCGATCAAGATCGCCGAGGGCGATGCGTACGCTAAGAAACGTTTGTCCGAGGCGAACCTGCGCTTGGTCGTCAGCATTGCGAAGCGCTACGTCGGCCGTGGTATGCAGTTCCTGGATCTGATCCAGGAGGGTAACCTCGGTTTGATCAAGGCGGTTGAGAAGTTTGATCACACGAAGGGCTTCAAGTTCTCCACCTACGCAACGTGGTGGATCCGCCAGGCAATCACCCGTGCGATCGCCGATCAGGCCCGCACGATCCGTATTCCGGTGCATATGGTGGAAACTATTAACAAGGTGAAGAAGGTTTCCAGCCAGCTGCTGCACAAAAACGGTCACGAGCCGACCGCCGAAGAGATCGCTGCCGAGCTGGATATGCAGACCGATAAGGTGCGTGAGATCATGCGGGTGGCGCAGGAGCCTGTGTCGCTGGAAACGCCGATCGGCGAGGAGGAAGACAGCCATCTGGGCGACTTCATTCCCGACGATGAGGCGCTTGCCCCTGCTGATGCGGCTTCGCACATGCTGCTGAAGGAGCAGCTTCGTGACGTGCTTTCGACGTTGACACTGCGTGAGGAAAAGGTGCTGGCGCTCCGCTTTGGTTTGGAGGACGGTCGTCCCCGCACACTGGAAGAGGTCGGTAAGGAGTTTGACGTTACCCGTGAGCGTATTCGCCAGATCGAGGCGAAGGCGCTTCGTAAGCTGCGTCATCCCAGCCGTAGCAAGAAGCTGAAGGATTTCTTGGATTGATGACACTGCCGGGCACCCGACGAATTCGGGTGCCCGCTTTTAGTTGTAGTGCGACGGAAAGATTTTTTCTGTGATTTCTTTTCGTGAAAAACTGTTGACAAATGCAGGGGAACGGTGATATAATATCCACTGCTGTATATGCGAGAGTGCTGGAATAGGCAGACAGGCACGTTTGAGGTGCGTGTGTCAACGACGTGTGGGTTCAAGTCCCATCTCTCGCACCACAAAAAACCGCCTTTGTTTTGCAAAGGCGGTTTTTTCAAGCCGATCGGAGGTATGTAGAATGTTTGATGCAGTACGGGTCAAGAACGAATGCGTGGCGTGGATTCGAGAGTTTTTTGAGAAAAACGGTAAGGATTGCACGGCGGTCGTCGGCATTTCGGGCGGTAAGGACAGCTCGGTCGCCGCGGCACTTTGCGTGGAGGCCCTGGGGCGTGATCGAGTGATCGGCGTGTTGATGCCGCAGGGCGAGCAGCACGATATTGATATGGCGTATCTACTGGTCAATCACTTGGGTATCAAGCATTACGTTGTGAATATCAAGGACGCCGTCGAAGCGTTGACGGCGAGCTTGCCTGCGGAATTAGAGCTGACGGCACAGTCGCGGCAAAACCTCCCGCCTCGCATCCGGATGTCCACGCTGTATGCGGTTTCGCAAAGCTGCAACGGTCGTGTGTGCAACACCTGCAACCTTTCGGAGGATTGGGTGGGCTATTCGACACGATACGGTGATTCGGTGGGCGATTTCTCGCCGATGTCGCACCTGACCGTGACCGAGGTCAAGCAGATCGGTCATGCGCTGGGGTTGCCTGTGGCGCTGGTGGAAAAAACACCGATCGACGGGCTGTGTGGTAAGAGCGACGAAGAAAATTTAGGATTTACGTACGCCGAGTTGGATGTGTACATCCGCACCGGTGAGATTGCAGATGCTGAGAAAAAGGTGATCATCGATCGCAAGCATGCCGCCAATTTGTTCAAACTGGAATTGATGCCCGCATTTGTTCCGACATTTTAATCGCACGGCACAGCAATTTGCTGTGCCGTTCTTATTTTTGTTAAGATTTCTTAACAATTTTCTTACATTTCAGCAGTATAATGTTTTGCAATGCGGGTAAAAAAGCAGGTGAGATAATGAAACGCAGACGAACACGGTGGATTTACCGCATCCTTTACAGAATAGTGCGCATGGTATACCCTCGATTTGAGGTCGTGGGTGTCGAGATGCTTCCGACCGAGCCGACGATTCTGGTCGGTAACCATTCCCAGCTTCACGGGCCGCTTGTCAGTGAATTCTATTTGCCGGAGAACCATTACACGTGGTGCGCCGGTGAAATGATGAAGTTCAAAGAAGTGCCGGCGTATGCCTTCCGGGATTTTTGGTCTTTCAAACCGTGGTACAGCCGTTGGCTGTACAAAATCGTCTCTTATCTGATCGCACCAATCGCTGTGGTGCTGTTTAATAACGCACACACCATTGCCGTGCATCGGGACACCCGCTTATTTACCACCTTCAAGCAGACGGTCAGTCGATTGAAGGAGGGAAATCACATTGTGATTTTCCCCGAGCACAATCAGAAGCACAACCACATCGTGTATGATTTTGAGGATCATTTTATCGACGTGGCAAAGCTCTATTACCGCAAGACCGGCAAAGAGCTGCTGTTCGTACCGATGTATTTGGCACCGAAGCTGAAGCAGGTTCACTTCGGCAAGCCGATTCGATTTTGTGCCGATCATTCCATTGAAGAGGAGCGCCAGCGTATCCGTGAGTACTTAATGGCGGAGATCACCGCTGTGGCCGAGGCGTTGCCGGAACATACGGTGGTACCGTATCGTAACATTTCCAAAAAGGATTACCCTCGTAATACCGATAGCAACCGATGAGGTAAGACTGCTTGTCGGGTGAGAAAACGAGAGAAAGAGACCGCATACAGCGGTCTCTTTTTTCTTGACATGGGGTAGAAAAATACGTATAATTAGTAAAGAACTTAATCAATACTTGATTTGTTTGGGGGACGAGGTATGGAACCGTCACGAAAAACGTTGATGATGGTGCTGTCACGTACGCAGCGGGCGTGGGTGCAGCATATGCGAAAATGTGCGCTGGAGGTGGGAATCCCCGAATCCTATCGCATGATCATTATGTATTTGTCACGGCACCCGGGTGCTAATCAAAAAATGATGGCGGAGTTTTCGGGTAAGACGACGGCGGCGATCAATCAAACCGTCAAGGAAATGGTGGTCGGCGGTTTTGTGCACAAGGAAACCGATGCCAGCGACGGGCGCTGCACCAAATTGTTTTTGACCGAAGCAGGGAACGAGAAGGCAGAGCAGCTGCTCCGACGCCTTCATCAATCGGATGAAAAGATCACGGAAGCGATCGGGGAGGACAAAGAGCAGGAGCTGATTGCGCTGCTTGCGTCCCTGCATACGGTGATCAGGGAGGATCTGTGATGCTGAAATACCTGAAGAAGTATTGGGCCTTCTGCCTCATTGCACCGTTGTTTATGGTGTTTGAGGTGGCAATGGATCTGTTGCAGCCTGACCTGATGGCAGATATCGTGGATAATGGTGTGTTGAAGAACGATTTTGATTTGATCCTTACCGTCGGCGTGCAGATGATCCTGTTCGTGCTGTTCGGCGGTTTGTGCGGTTTTTTGTGCGGCGTGTTTGCCAACCTGGCGGCACAGCAATTCGGAAATGATCTGCGCAAGGATCTTTTTGCACGTATCATGAACCTCTCGTTCCAGCAGACCGACAAAATCTCCACCGGCTCGCTGGTGACCCGTCTGACGAACGACGTGACCCAGGTGCAGCAAATGGTGATGATGCTTACCCGTGGGTTCGTACGCAATATGGTGATGTTTTTCGGCGGTATTTTTATGCTGTACCGTCAGTCGCCGACGTTTGCGTTGATTGCTGCCTGTGGCTTGCCGTTTATCGCAGCTTCGGTGGTGTTCTTTCTGAAAAAGGCGGCACCGATGTTTTCTGTCGTACAGAAAAAGCTGGATGGTATTAACAACGTGATGCAGGAGGACGTGGCGGGTGCCCGTGTTGTCAAGGCGTACGTCAAGGAGGAACACGAGCTGGGACGGTTTGATAAGGCCAACGGCGAATTGTGTGACGTCAGCCTTCGTGTGCAAACGCTGCTTGCGTTTATGGGTCCGTGTATGAACATCATCCTGAACGTCTGCGTTGTTGCGGTGATTCTGGTGGGCGGCTTTACGGTGAAAGCGGGCGGCGATATGACGCCCGGACGTGTTATGGCGGCGATCACGTATCTTACACAGATTTTGCACGGAATTATGTTTATGGCCCATATTTTTCAGACCTTTACCCGTGCTAAAGCTTCTGCTGACCGCATCAACGAGGTGCTGAACTCGCCGGAAGTGATTTTGGACGGCTCGTTCTTCGGCGAGACGGAGGAGCGGGGTAAGATCGAGTTCCGTCATGTTAGCTTTGCCTACCCCAACACGGCGGGACGTCCGGTGTTGGAGGACATCACGTTTACGGTGAAGCCGGGAGAGACGCTTGCCATTATCGGTGCGACCGGAAGCGGGAAATCGTCGTTGGTCAACCTGATTCCACGGTTTTACGACGTGGATGCGGGCGAGGTGCTTGTAGACGGTATCAACGTGCGGGAATACGGTTTGCAGGCGCTTCGGGAACGCATTTCGATCGTGCTGCAGAAGGCGGAGCTGTACTCCCGTCCCATTGAGGCGAATATCCGTTGGGGAAAGCCCGAGGCAACGCCGTGGGAGATCAAAAAAGCGGCGGAGATCGCACAGGCGGATGAGTTTATCTGTGCGGCTGAGTATGGGTATTATACGCAGGTGACCGAGGGTGGGCACTCGCTTTCCGGCGGACAAAAACAACGGATTTCCATTTCTCGTGCGGTGCTCAAGGAGCATGAGATCTTGATTTTTGACGATTCGACCAGTGCGTTGGATCTCAAGACGGAGGCCCGCTTGTATGAGTCGTTACGGCGGGAATGCCCGCACACGACGAAGATCATCATCGCACAGCGTATCGCTTCCATTAAAGGCGCCGATCGTATTGCGGTGTTGGATCGCGGTCGTATCACGGCGTTGGGAACGCACAAGGAATTGATGCGGGATTCCGAGATTTACCGTGATATTTACCGTTCGCAGCTCAAGGAAGGAGGTGCGGACTATGTCGACTAATCACACGTCGGTTCCTCGTGGCTTTGAACACGGTGCAGCGGCAAAGGACGCTCAGTACCACGTTGGTGCGCGGAAAAAGGATACGCCCATGGTCAACTTCCGTGGTGGTCGTCGTGGCCCCGGCGGTATGGCGCAGGTGGTGGAGAAGCCGGCGCATACCAAGCAGACTCTGTCGAGGATGCTGGGGTATTTTAAGCACGCCAAACGGTTAATGATTGCTTTGACGGTTGCCGTGATCTCGGTGACAGTGGTATCGCTGCTCGCACCGGCATTGCAGGGTGAGGCGATCGATGCGATCGGCGCTGCCGACTGGAATGGATTGTATCATTGCGTTGTCTGGTTGGCAATCGTGTACGTGGCCAATATTGCCGCAGGTCTGGCACAGTCGTTGCTGGCGGCGCGCTTGAGCAAAAGCATCGTCAAGCGGATGCGGCACGATCTGTTCAAAAAAATCGATTATCTTTCCATTAAGTACCTTGACACACATTCCAACGGCGATATTATGAGCCGTATGACCAACGATGTGGAAAATGTGTCCAACACCATATCGCAGAGCCTGGGCTCGCTTGTTTCAGGTGTGCTAACGGTGATCGGCACGATCGTCATTATGTTCTATTATTGCTGGCAGCTGACGCTGATCACGATGTTTACCGTCGTGCTGACCGTGGTCGTGACGAAAAAAATGTCGGTGGTGATGCGTAAAACATATCGTCGTCGCTCCGAGATTTTGGGCCGATTGAACGGCCATTCTGAGGAAATGATTACCGGCTATCAGTCGATTGTTGCCTACAACAAGCAAGGCGACGTGATAAAGGAGTTTAACGATACGTCGAATGAGCTGACCAGAGTGAGTATCAAAGCGGAGATTCTCGGTGGGTCAATGGGCCCGATCATGAACTGTATTTCCAATATTAGCTTTGTGATCATAGCGGCCTTCGGCGGATATTTTGCTTATCTGGGCTGGATCTCGATCGGTGTTATCTCCGCCTTCGTCATCTACGCCAAACAATTCTCCCGTCCGATCAACGAAATCGCACAGCTGTACGGCTCGGTGCAGACGGCGATCGCCGGTGCGGAGCGTGTTTTTGCACTGATGGATCAACCGGACGAGGACAACAGCGGTACGCAGGAAATGAAGCAGGTGCGTGGAGAGATCACGTTCCGCAACGTTGATTTTTCCTACGTGCCGGATAAACAGGTGCTTTTTGATTTCAATTTGAACGTTAAGCCGGGACAGAAGATCGCACTGGTGGGGGCGACGGGCAGCGGTAAAACGACGGTCGTCAATCTGTTGATGCGGTTTTATTCCGTCGATGCGGGTGAAATATTGATCGACGGCGTCAATATTCAGGACATCAAGCGTGACGAACTGCGGCGAAACACAGCGATCGTTCTTCAGGATACCGTGTTGTTCTCCGATACGATCGAAAACAATATCAAGTACGCCAATCCCGACGCCTCGGATGAGGAAATGTATCATGCGGCCGAGATGAGTAATGCCCGTGATTTTATCGAGCGCTTGCCGGAGCAGTATCAGACAGTCCTCAAACAGGCGGGAGCCGGATTGTCGCAGGGACAGCGACAGCTGCTCGCTATCGCCCGTGCGGTGCTGGCAGATCCCAAGATCCTGATTTTGGACGAGGCGACCTCGTCGGTCGATACCCGTACCGAACAGCATATTCAGGATGCGATGGTGAAGCTGATGAAGGATCGTACCAGCCTGATCATTGCGCACCGCCTTTCTACTATTCGTGATGCAGACGTGATCGTGGTAATGGATCAAGGTCGTGTCGTGGAAATGGGAAACCACGACGAGCTGCTGGAAAAACAGGGTCAGTATTATACGCTGTACATGACGCAATTTGCCGGAAATGAGATTTAACAGTTGACAGGTGTCGATTTTTTGGTATAATTTAAGTAGACCATATATGAAAAGGAGACGATTGTATGACCGATTTGAGCAAATTTTGGCCTACCGCTTACAAGGTGCAAAAGTCCGACGTTGCTGCATTGATTCTCCACATTGTGCTTTTTGTGGCGGCCGGTGTGGTTGCCAGCATCCTGACCAGCTTCCTGTTCTGGATTCCCGTTTTGGGTCTCATCATCACCATCGCTTCGGCTTTGGTTGGACTGTACAGCCTTGCCGGCATCGTTATCAGTATTCTGCGCTTCTGCGGTATTATGTAATGCCTGTATAACCAACGACCTCGCTTGCGAACCAAGCGGGGTCGTTCTCTTTTTCCCAGCAGGAAAACATTGCGTTCTTTGGTTGTTTTTTTTGTCGAGGTATGGTATACTGGCATCAACTGCATAGGGCGTAAAGGAGAATGTGTATGTGGTACGCCGCCGGATTGTTTGCTGCGACGTATGTGCTGATGCTGATATTTAGTAAATATCGTCCGTATATTGCACTGGTATCGGCATTGGTGTTTATCGTAACGGGGATGCTGCCACTCGAAAATGTGTTGAGCGAGATCGACTGGAACGTGCTTTTGATGATTGCGGGCACGATGGGGATCGTGGCGCTGTTTATCGAGAGCAAGATGCCGTCATTGCTTGCCGATATTGTGATGGATCACGTGCCGAACATCAAATGGGCGGCGGTGGCAATGGCGTTGTTTGCTGGCATTATTTCTGCCTTTGTGGATAACGTGGCAACGGTGCTGATGGTGGCACCGGTAGCGTTGGAGTTGTGCCGGAAATTCAAGACCAATCCCGTGCCGTTTATCATTGCGATTGCCGTTTCCTCCAATCTTCAGGGCGCGGCGACGTTGGTTGGCGACACCACCGCTATTATGCTTGGCGGTGCGCTGGATATGAGCTTTATGGACTTTTTTTGGTATAAAGGTCGTCCCAGCATTTTCTTTGCCGTTGAGCTGGGTGCCGTGCTTTCGGCCTTGATCCTGGCGTATTTGTTCCGTAAAGATAAAAACCCGATCCCGAAGCAGCCAGTGCGTACCGAGGTAACAGATTACGTTCCGACCCTGCTACTGCTTGGTGTTATCGTACTGCTGATCATTGCCTCGTTCATTCCCGACGGGGTAGTGCCCGCCGGCGTTAAGAGCGTTCTTAACGGACTTATCTGCTGTGCTTTGATGGTGATCGGGCTGGTGTACAACCTGGCCCGCAAGCGGACTGCAGCGGCGGTTATCGAGCCTCTCAAGCAGATCGATTTTGAGACGATCGGTTTGCTGCTGGGCCTGTTCCTGATGATTGGCCGTATCTCGGCGCAGGGCGTGGTCGATGCGCTTGCCGGGTTGCTGAAGGACTTGGGCGGCGGCAATATGTTCCTGCTGTACACCGTGATCGTGTGGGCGTCGGTGCTGATCTCCGCCTTTATCGATAATATCCCCTATGTTGCTACTATGATTCCTGTGATCGGGGGCTTGGCGGCTTCCATGGGTGTGGATCCGACGGTGCTGTATTTCGGACTGCTGTCGGGTGCAACACTGGGCGGTAACTGCACGCCGATTGGTGCTTCGGCAAATATTACAGGTATCGGTATCCTACGTAAAGAGGGGTATACGGTGAAAAACAGCGATTTCTTTAAGATCGGCATTCCGTTTACTTTAGCGGCGATTGTGCCGGCGTATATTTATCTCTGGTTGGTATACGGGATTTCATTTTGATAGGAGAGTGGTTATATGCAGAAGTTGTTGGATGCGGTCAAAAAGCATCGGGACATCATTGTACAGGCGCAGGATTACATTTGGGCGAATCCCGAGACGGGGTATCGCGAAGTCAAAACCTCCAAGTATATGGAAGATGCTTTTGAAAAACTTGGATACGAGCTTATCCGCGCGGGGGATATTCCGGGCTTTTACACGGTGCTGGATACCGGTCGCCCTGGCCCTGAGGTGCTTGTTCTCGGCGAGCTGGATTCGCTCATTTGTCCCGAACACCCCGATGCCGATCCTAAAACGGGAGCGGTCCATTGCTGTGGTCACAGCGCCCAGTGTGCGGCGTTGCTCGGCGTGGCGGCCGCATTGAAAGAGCCCGGTATGTTGGACGGGTTGTGCGGGCGCATTCGGCTGTGCGCCGTGCCGGCGGAGGAGCTTATCGAGATCGAATACCGCAGTGAACTTAAGGAGCAAGGCCGTATTCAGTATCTGGGCGGCAAAAGTGAATTTTTGCGCCGCGGATATTTTGACGGCGTGGATATAGCGCTGATGGTACACACCAGTGACGGCAGTGGCTTTTTGGCGAAAACCGGTGCGGTCGGCTGTCTTGCGAAGCGCGTGATCTACAAAGGCGTATCGGCGCACGCGGGCGGTAGTCCGTGGAACGGTTGCAACGCTCTCTATGCGGCTACGCTTGGATTGTCTGCCATTAATTCGATCCGTGAGACCTTCCGTGAGCCAGATCTAATCCGTGTGCATCCCATCATTACCAAGGGCGGGGGTGCAGTCAATGCGATTCCCGATCAGGTGATTATCGAAAGCTACGTGCGTGGCAACAGCTTCGACGCCATTCTCAAAGCCAATAAAAAGGTCAACCGAGCCTTGTGCGGTGCGGCGCTATCGCTCGGAGCGAATGTGGATATTCAGGACGCGCCCGGTTATGCACCGCTGAAAAGCGATGCGGGTATGATTGAACTGGCACGTGATGCGGCGGCGTATTTCCCGAATATTCCGTTTCACCATGACGATACATTTAGTACCGGCAGTACCGATATGGGTGATCTGTCCTCGGTGATGCCGGTGATCCATCCGTATGCACCGGGTGCCGTGGGAACGAGTCACGGATCAAATTATTACATTCAGGATCCTGACCTTGCCTGCGTGGCGTCGGCTCAGTGGCAGCTGATCATGCTGGCGTTGTTGCTCCGTGACGATGCCGCGCGGGCGAAGACGATCATCGCACAGAGCGAACCGCCATTTGATTCCAAAGAATCCTATTTTGCCTACGTTGAGGAAATGACGTGCCACGGTGACCGCATCACCTATGCGGATACCGAAGCCACGGTACGCCTATAATTAAAAAAGAAAAACGCCGACCACAGGTCGGCGTTTTTTGTTAGTTATGACAAGCGGATGTAGGCGAAGTTCAGCCCGACACGATGCTCGGAAACGATGTGCCGTGGCTTCAGGATCAAATCGTGGGGTCCTGCAGTCAGGGGAATACCTGCCACAGTAGTAACCCGCTTTTCATCAGCGGTGACCAGTCCCTCAACGGTGAGCTCCAGCGGCCGTCCGTCGATGAGCAAGGTGATTTTGTGGCCGATATCTTCTTCCTTGAAGAATCCGCCGCCTGCAGTGACGAGCTCGACGGTGTAGGTGCCGTCGTGTGGCAACTCGCAGTGCCAGGAGACGGTGTCACGCTCACTAAACCAGCGCTCGATACCGAGCGAGGTCGCTTTGGTATGGGAGTAGGGATCACGATTGTGAAGCGTGCCGTTTTGCGCCGTTAGGTAAACGACGCCGCTGTCATTGGCGTAGATACCGTCACGAAAAGCAGCGGGTGCTTCGCACTCAACGGCGACAACACGGATCTCCTCGTTGTCGGCGCTGCCGAGAATGACACGCAAGGCGGGATCCTGTTCAAACAGCAACGGTACGTTGCCGTCTGTAAAGCGGCACGCACGAATGGGGGAAAGCAAGCCGGGCAATCCTACCTCGGTGACGGTGGGGTCGGTGACGTATAGATACACTGTGTTTCCCTTTTGTGCGGCATATCCCCAATCACAGACGTAGGGGAGACGCAATGAGCGAACACCGTATACCGCTTCTTCGTTGCGGCGGATCCAGTCACCCATGGCAAGAAGCTCCTGCTGTGCGGTTTCGGGAATGCGACCGTGGCGGTCAGGGCCTTCGTTGAGCAGAAAATTGCCGCCTTTGGAAAGGATCTCCACCAGCTTGCGGAGCATAACGGTGTGGCTGAGGTAGTGCGCATCTTCAACGTAACCCCAGGCGTCCGAGGAGGTCGCCGCCGTTTCCCAGGGCGTATCATCGGCAAACAGCGGGATGCTGTTATCCCCCATACTGCGGTAGTCGCTGTGGACACATTCATCGTAACACAGGCGGCTGTTGACGAGACAGTGCGGTTGTCTTTCGTAGACAAACTCACGCAGGCTGTTGGCCTGACGAGCATTGATGTGAGAGGGCGTATCAAACCAAATGGTCAATATATCGCCGTACTTCGTCAGCAGCTCGTTGAGCTGCGGCTTGTCAAATTCCTCGATATAGCGTTCCAGATCCTTGGTGCTTTCTTCGGGATAATCCCAAAAATTGCCGTAGTTTCCGAAACGGTCATCTCGCCCTTGCTTTTCGTAGCTTTGGGCCAGGGGGTGGCGCCATTCACGGACGTGGGAATAATACAGTCCCAGCTTTAGTCCGTGGCGGCGGCAGGCATCTGCCAGTTCGGCAACGACATCACGTCCAAACGGCGTGCCGTCAACGACGTTGAAGCGGCTGACGTCGGTTTGAAACATAGAAAAGCCGTCATGGTGCTTCGCCGTGAGAACGATGTATTTCATACCGGCACATTTTGCCAGTGCGACCCAGGCGTCGGCGTCAAATTGCTGTGGATCAAACTGATCGGCAAGTTTTTCATACTCCTTGACGGGCACACGGTCGATGTACATATGCCATTCACCACGGGCGGGAATGCTGTAAATGCCCCAGTGGATGAACATACCGAACTTCATATCCTGCCACAGCTTCAGGGCTTCTTTTTGCATAGCGATCCCTCCTGACAAATGTATTTTATCATACAAATTTTCGGTTTACAATACCGAAATGATATGGTACACTGGTGGTAACGTGATACTGGATTGGTGGGATAGCATGCGGAAAGTAATTTGTTTGACGCTGGTCACTTTGCTGATATTGATGTGCGGTTGTTCGCAACAGGAAACGACCAAACGGGCAGATCGTACAACGGGTGCGGGCAGTACGACAGGGGAGACGGGAACGATGAATGTAACAACCATTACGACAGCGACGGAGTCGCCGTCAAATGAAGGCACCACAAGCAGCACAGTAACGGTTCCTACCTCCGCTGCTTCTTCGGAAAATACAACGACGACACAGACGTCGTCGACCAAAAAGACGAAGACGACCAAAACAACGGCCACGGCCACTACCACTACCACAAAAGCACCAACTGCGGCGGGAGTGACACTGTACGGGCCGGAGGACGGCACGGAGATCGATCCGATGACGCCGATGGTGCGGGCATATATGGAGATCGAAGATGCAACCGAGGCGGCGGAGTTTTGGATCGCAAGCTACACGGAAAATGACAAAGGCGCCAGCTTTACCGTAACGTGGAAGGCACGCTCCACCTCGATGTACGAGGTGATATGGGCGGATAATGCGCAGATGAATCATGCCCGTACCCTTCTGGTGAAGGGTGGCAGCACGTGTATCACCGGTGTGCCGCACGGCAGCGACTGCTATTTCAAAGTAAGGGATTTTATCAGCAAGCAGGAGTCGGAGGTTCGCCGTGTACACGTTTTGGACGGTCAGATTCGCTGGATCGATGCGGAGGGCGGCCGTAATATGCGTGACATCGGTGGTTGGAGCACCGAAAGCGGCAAAACCGTCCGCTACGGCATGCTGTATCGTGGGGCGTGTATCGACGGCTATAACGGGATCAAACTGACGGCGTTTGGTAAGCAACAGTTCCGCGAAATGCTGAATATGAAAACACAGCTTGATCTGCGTGGGTCGGATGACGGCGACAACGGTGAGCAGTCCGTCAGCGATTTTGGCGGGAAATACGTCAAGGCGACGTTTGATCAGTACGACTATATTTTCAAAAATTCGAGAAGTCATAAAGCCTTGGAAAAGATTTTTGACGTGTTATCGGATGAGGCCAATTATCCGATCTACTTCCATTGCAACGCCGGTTCGGATCGTACCGGCACGCTGGCGTTCATCATCAACGGGTTGCTTGGTGTTTCGCGCGAGGACCTGACCCGTGATTTCGAGTTGACCGGTTTTTCGATTGGTAAGCGGCTGCGCTCGGCGCTGGATATGGATGCGAGCGGCGTGCGTTGGAATGCTTCCGGCGTGATGCAGAACAATAGCAGCAACTACATTGCGTGGGGGCCGCTGTACGATACGATGATGCGGGATTTCGGCACGGGGGACGGAAAGCTGTCCTCGGCTATCGAGAACTTCTTAAAAACCAAATGTAACGTCACGCAGGACGAGATCGATGCGGTGCGTCGGCTGATGTTGGAGTAAGAAAAAAGGTATCACCTGAGGGTGATACCTTTTTCATTTCTAAAAGTTGCTTGTAACGGTAGATTTAGTTTTATCCGAGTCAAAAGAGCCAGCGGGAAAAGCAATCGTTTTTTGCAAAATCAGCGACCTCATCTCATACATATATATCGCCTCTTTTGGAAAAATACACAATATCCTTTGTGCTAGTTTTTACAAAGAGGTGACAGGTGATGACAAGGTGTACAACATTGGATGCGAAAGGGCATCGCAGGTTTGGCATTCGCGATTGCCTGGCGTATGCGGCGGGTGACCTGGGCTGCAACATGAGTTTTGCGCTTAAAAGTACTGTGCAAACCTTTTGGTTGGTGTATATGATGTTGGAGACCGGCCTGCTGTCTGTTTTATTGTTGGTGGTGCAAATTTGGGATGCTGTCAACGATCCGTTGATCGGTTCCATCATCGACAACGATCACCGCAAATATAGAAGGGGTAAGTTTAAGACTTATATTTTTGTGGGTGCCTGCGGCCTGTTATTGGGAGGCGCAGCTGTATTCCTACCCTTCCCGAATGCGGATGTTGTGGTGAAGGCTGTACTCTTTGTCCTTGGATACATTGTGTGGGATGCTTTCTATACGGTCGCCAATGTTCCGTATGGTTCGATGTTGTCTTTAGTAACGGAGGATACTGCTGAGCGTGCACGCCTGTCCACATGGCGTTCTATCGGCTCGATGGTTGGCAATATGTTACCCACAATGATTCTCCCGATGCTTATTTGGAAGAAGGTAACCTATGACGGTACCGCTAATTTCCTCGACAAGATTGTGATTCCTGAAGGATTTAGTAAAGAACAGTTCTTGGTGAATCCGACCACCGGCAACGCCTATGAGATCGGCGATGCCGTTCTTAGCCCGGAGACGGGAAAACAGGTGGAAATTTTGTTGGGTGAGCGAGTGTTTTGGGCAGCACTGATCATGGGCGTGTTGGGATTCCTTGCGTTTGTGTTTATGCTTAAGAATATTACCGTTCGTGTTGATGAGAATACGGTCAAGACCAACGAAACTACTGAAAAGTTTAATATTTTTAAATCCTTTGCCAAGTTTATGAAGAACCGTCCTGCCATCGGTGCCACGTTGGCGGCTATGGGTATGTTCTTGGGAATGAATGCTGCTACGACCGCTAACACAATCATGTTTGCGACCTATTTTAATATGGCTTCTATGTCCGGTATTGTGCAGATGATCGGTTTCCTGCCGATGCTCCTCTTTATGCCTTTTATCACAAAGATTGTCAAGAAGTTCGGCAAGAAAGAAGCGTCTGTGGCTGGCACCATCGTGTCGCTAATCGGTGGTGGAGTGATGTTCATCTTCCCGTTGATTGAGAATACCGATGTAGCTTTGATCGTTTATTTGGTGGGTTTGGTGCTGTTTGGCTTGGGAATGGGCGTATATACCTGTGTGTCCTGGGCTATGATGGGTGATGCCATTGATTACAATGAGTGGAAGTTTGGTACGCGTGAAGAAGGAACAGTGTATTCCTTGCATTCTTTCTTCCGTAAGCTGGCTCAGGGTATTGGACCTTCACTGGTGCTTTTGATTATGGGTGCGCTGGGTTACGTTTCGAAACTGGGTACCATCGGTCAAAGCGTGCAGACCGCCCACAATATGTGTTGGTTAGTCGCCGGGTTGTATATGTTTAGTGCCGTGCTTCAGTTTATTGGATTGGCATTTATCTACAACCTGGATAAGAAGACGGTGGAAACGATGAATGCGGAGCTGACTGCTCGCCGTGAGCAGAATGACGCCACCGTTTAATGGCCCTAAAAGAGCATCCCGTCTGCAGGGATAGGATGCTCTTTCGGAGAATTTAAAAACTGTTTATACCTTCAAGAAATGAGTTTGCTATAGTGGTTTTGTATGGGAGGTCATTGTATGAGAAGTATTGTCAACATCAACCGCAAATGGGCGTTCAGTAAGCAGGCGACCGAGGTTCCTGCAGCGATCGATCCGAAATGGGATTTCGTCAACTTGCCCCATAGCTGGAATGCAATCGACGGCCAGGACGGCGAGAACGATTTTTACCGTGGTACCTGCTGGTATGTGAAGTCGTTGGATAAGGCCGATCTGCCGACGGCAGACCGTTATTTTCTGGAGATCCGCGGTGCCAACTCCTCGGCGGATGTGTATGTCGGCGGCGAGAAACTGGCGCATCACGACGGCGGTTACTCCACCTGGCGTGTGGATATTACCGCTTCGCTGCAGGAAAAGACGCTGATCGCCATTGCGGTGGACAACAGCGCTAACGATCGGGTGTATCCGCAAATGGCGGACTTCACCTTCTACGGCGGTCTGTACCGTGACGTCAACATCGTGTGCGTCAGTGAGTCGCATTTTGATCTGGAGTATTACGGCACCCCCGGCTTGAAGATCACCCCGACGATGGCAGGGGATGACGCCGAGGTGGAGATCGAAGCCTACGTTACGAACGGTAAGCCGGAGCAGCAGTTGCGGTATACCGTTACCGACCGGGCAGGTGACGTCGTGGCGTCGGTCGAAACGACGGGTACCAAGACGGTGCTGACGTTGAAGAATGCTCATCGCTGGCACGGCCGCAAGGATCCGTACCTGTACACGGCGACGGTGGAGCTGCTGGACGGCGAGACGGTGCTGGACACCGTGTCCTCCCGCTTCGGTTGCCGTACATTTGAGATCGATCCTGAGAACGGCTTTATCCTGAACGGCGAGGAGTACCCGTTGCGTGGTGTATCCCGTCATCAGGACCGCTGGGGCTTTGGTAACGCCCTGCTGCCGGAGCATCATCGTGAGGATATTGACCTGATCTGTGAGGTCGGTGCGACCACGATCCGTTTGGCACATTATCAGCACGATCAGTATTTCTACGATCTGTGCGATGAGCGTGGCTTGGTGATCTGGGCGGAGATTCCGTACATTTCCAAGCATATGCCGACCGGCCGTGAAAACACGATCTCCCAGATGAAGGAATTGATTACGCAGAACTACAATCATCCGTGTATCGTGGTATGGGGTCTGTCCAACGAGATCACGATGAGCGGTGATACCGATCCCGATCTGCTGGAAAACCACACTCTCCTGAACGATATGGTGCACGAGATGGATAAAACCCGCAAGACCACCATGGCGTGTCTGACCATGTGCCCGATGGAAAGCCCGATCGTGCAGATTCCCGACGTCGTTTCGTACAACCATTACTTCGGTTGGTACGGCGGTGAGACGGATATGAACGGTCCGTGGTTTGATAAGTTCCACGAGATGCATCCGACCATTCCGATCGGTTGCTCCGAGTATGGCTGCGAGGCGCTGAACTGGCACACCTCCAAGCCGATGCAGGGGGACTATACTGAGGAATATCAGGCGTATTACCACGAGGAGCTGATCAAGCAGTTCTTTACCCGCAAGTATATGTGGGCGACCCACGTGTGGAATATGTTTGATTTTGGCGCCGATGCCCGCAGTGAGGGTGGTGAAAACGGCCAAAACCACAAGGGCCTCGTAACGATCGACCGCAAGTATAAGAAGGATGCCTTCTACGCCTAGAAGGCGTGGCTCTCTGATGATCCGTTCGTGCATATCTGCGGCAAACGGTACGTTGACCGTGTGGAGGATGTCACCAAGATCACGGTGTATTCCAATCTGCCCGAGGTGGAGCTGTTTGCCAACGGTGTCAGCCTCGGCAAGCAGGCGAGTGCGGAGCATTTCTTCTATTTCGACGTACCGAACGTCGGTGAGACGGTGCTGACCGCTGTGGCGGGTGAGCAGAAGGATGAGAGCCGCATTCGTAAGGTAGAGGAGTTCAACGAGGCGTATCGTCTGAAGGAAAAGGGCACCGTCCTGAACTGGTTTGACATCACCGAGCGTGAGGGCTATTTCTCGCTGAACGATAAGCTCAGCGACATCATGGCAACGGTCAAGGGCAAGCTTTTGTTTATGGGTCTTGCCGCCAAGATGATGAGCAGCCTGAAGAGTGCCAACAAGGGTGACGAGAAGAAAGCGGCAGGCTTTGATCTCACACCCGATATGATGCAGATGATGGGCAGCTTTACCGTCCTTCGTCTGACGGGTTTGATCAGCATGGTGGGTGTGACATTTACCAAGGAAGAACTGCTCGATTTGAACGCCAAGCTGAACAACATCAAAAAGAAAAAGAAGTAAACCGCAAGGAATGGAGACCGCCGGTGATCGCAAAACAGCGATTTTCGGCGGTTTTCTTGCTTTTTTCTTGCTTTTTTCTTGCGATGTAGGTATAATTTCAAGGAGAAAGTCCACAGGGAGGAACGATTATGACCACTGCTGAAACAATCCGTTCATTGAAGCTGTATTTGTTTGATATGGACGGTACGTTGTATCTTGGCGACCGCCTGTATGATTTTACCAAGGAACTGCTGCAGACGATTCGTGAGCAGGGCGCTCGGTATATGTTTATGACCAATAATTCGTCCAAAAGCGTGGAGGCTTATATTCAAAAGCTGGCACGTCTCGGCATCGAAGCGACCAAAGAGGATTTTATCACCTCGTCGCAGGCGACGATCCATTATTTAAGAAATCATCATCCCAAGGATACACTGTACGTCTGCGGAACGCAATCGCTGATTCGTGAGTTTGAAGAGGCGGGCTTTACGGTGACGCAGGATCTGGATAAGGTCGATTGTATCGTCATGGGTAACGACAACGAGCTGACCTTCCGTAAGCTGGAGGACGTGTGCAAGCTGCTGCTGTTGCATGAGGTGTCGTATATCGCTACCAATCCCGACTACGTGTGTCCGACGGAGTTCGGCAGTGTTCCGGATTGCGGCAGTGTGTGCGATATGATCTTTAATTGCACCGGTCGCCGTCCGGTCTTTATTGGTAAGCCCGAACCGCTGATGCCGTTGCTGGGTATGGAAATGGCGGGCGTTTCCGCAGGGGAGACGGCAGTAGTTGGTGACCGTATTTATACAGACGTCAAGAGCGGTATCAATGCAGGTACGGTAAGCATTTTGGTGATGAGCGGTGAGACGACGCAGGCGATTTTGGACGCCTCGGAGGATCGTCCCGATATGGTGCTGGAGAGCGGCGCCGAGATCCTGCGTGCTTTGAAAGGAGAAGAAATATGACACAAACGGAATTGACTGCCGGTATCCACGGTTGTGCGTGCGGGCGTGATCACGAGTGCCCCATCAAGGCGATTCGCATCGGTGCCAATGCGCTGGCATCGTTGCCGGAGGTGTTTGACGGCTATTATCGTATTTTGTTGGTGTCAGACGACAATACCGACATCGTATGCGGCGGGACGGTGCGCGAACAGCTGGGTGATGCAGTAGAAACGTCGCTTATTTTGCATGCTGACGGCGTTGTGGTTCCGGACGAGGCGTGCATTGCGGTTATTGAGGAAAAACTGACGGCGGATACCGACCTGATCCTTGGTATCGGCTCGGGCGTGATCAACGATTTGTGCAAGGACGTCAGTTTCCGTCACGACTTGCCGTACGGCATTGTGGCGACGGCACCGTCAATGGACGGGTACGCCTCTGTAGGCGCGGCGTTGATCCTTGGTGGTATGAAGGTCACCCGTAACGCTCGTCCACCTATGGCGATCGTGGCGGATACGGCGGTGTTGAAAACGGCACCGCTGGATATGCTCAAAGCCGGTTACGGTGATATTGTTGGTAAATATTCCTGCCTGAACGATTGGAGGCTCAGCGCGGCGATTTACGGCGAATATTTCTGCCAAACGATTTATGATTTGACGATGGATACTACCAAAGCGGTGGAGCCGCTGGCAGAACGCATTTTGGAGCGGGATGATCAGGCGATCGGCTTGCTGATGGAAGCACTGGTGACGGTGGGTATTGCTATGAGCTATGTCGGCAACTCCCGTCCTGCTTCAGGCAGCGAGCATCATTTGTCCCATTTCTTTGAAATTACGGGTATTCTGGAAGGAAAACCGTATTTTGCCCACGGCATCGACGTGCTGTATTCGGCGGTGGTAACGGCACGCGTGCGTGAAGCGTTGCTTGGTTGTACGCCAAAGCGTAAGGCGTTTGACCGTGCGGCGTGGGAAGCGGAGATCCGCCGTGTGTATTCCACCTCCGCCGACGGTGTGATCGCCTTGCAGAACAAGCTTGGTTGGTATGAGCGTGACGACGAGACGGCGGTGACTACGCAGTGGGCGGCGTTGTGCGACATTCTGCGCGAGGCACCGACTGAGCAGGAAATGCTGGTGCTGGTAAACCGCATCGGTTTGGATTACAGCGATTTTACAGCGCTGTACGGCGAGGCGAAACTCGCAGACGCCGTGAAGTACGCAAAGGATCTCAAGGATCGTTACAGCGTGCTGTGGCTATATCATCAATACGCATAAAAACGCACCGCCTCGACAGATTTCTGTCGGGGCGGGGTTTTTTACTCTTCTTTTTTATCTGTCATCGGTGCGTGACCGAATCGCTTGACGTAGGCGCGGTAGAAGGAGGAATAATCGTTGTAGCCGCAGGCGTAGCACGCTTCCACAGCGGGAGTGCCGGAACGGATGCGGTCGCGTGCGGTGAGCAGTCGTTTGGTGGTGACATACTGTCCCAGTGACGAGCCGGTGTTGGTTTTGAAGATGCGGTTGATCTGCGATTGACTCAAGAAAAACTCGTGGCTGACTTTGGTAAGCGAGATGTCGTCAAACAGATGATCGTTGACATAGTCTATCAGCCGCGTTGCGGTGTCGGAGGCACGCTTGATCTCGGTTTTGCTGCGCAGGACACGGGAAGCCTCCGATGCGATAAACAGGGTGATCGACAGGATCTCGGAGCGGGTCATCGAAGCACCGTTTTTTGCCAGCCGCTCCATCATTTCCGAGCAGAGATTGTGGCCGAAATCCGACGAGACAAACCGATTCCCCGTGCCGAGGAGGCGGGTGGTCATCGGGGCAAACAGTGTATTTTCCGGGTCGAGCGCCTGAAAAAAGTCAATGGGCAGTGAAATGCCGATTCGTTCATACGGCACGTCAGAGGAGTTAACTGTTAATTTGTGTGCCTCCAGTGGACGCTTGAAAAGAATGTCGTGAGGCTTGAGAACGTATGCCGTACCTTCTATGGTATAGGTGCAGTTACCGGAGATGAAATAATAGATCTCCATAAAATCGTGAGTGTGCATAGGACAGTTGTCCTGAGGGGACTCATCTAGCGTATGACTGCAACGAAAATCGCCAAACTGGTGTTTCCACAGAATCTTGTGCATTGTATCACCTCGTCTTGCTTGTAGTATAGCGCATTGTGCACAGAAATACAATGCTTTTTGCGAAAAATAACAATGTTTCTTGTTTTTTTGTTCGTGTATAATGCAGAAAAGGAGTTGATCATATGCGGATGCGGTTTGGTAATTGTACGACCGCCCCGGAGGAGCTGGCTGCTCTGAAACGGCACGGTTACACATTTGTTGAAGCTAATTTTCAGTTTATTCGTGAGATGACCGATGAGAAATTTGGGACATTGCGCCAAGCAGTCAAGGATACGGGCGTGACGGTAGCGGGTATGAATTGCTTTGCATCGTCGGAGACACGGATTCTCCTTTGGACCGATGCGGAGGCGGAGGCGTACTTTGAAAGCGGCGTGAAGCGTGCTAAGCCCTTGGGGTTGGAATATGTGGTCATCGGCAGCGGTGGTTCACGCAGGATCCCGGAGGGGATGACCCGTGAGGAAGGATTGGCACGGCTGGCAAGCCTGCTGAGGCTGTTTGGAGATATTGCCGAACGGTACGGCATTGAGATTTTTATCGAGCCACTGCGTCACCACGAAACCGACGTGATCAACACGGTGCCGGAGGCGGTGGCGTTGTGCAAGCAGGTGAATCATCCGCGTGTCAGTTGTTTGGCTGATTTTTATCATATGGCTATGGTGGAGGAGCCGATTTCGGATCTTCTTCAAGCCAAAGACTACCTTCGACACATTCACGTGGCGATCGCTCCCGATCGTACGATCCCGCTGCTGAAGGATAAGGAGAAGGTCCGCGACATGGCACAGATGTTGAAGGCGATCGGCTATACCGGACGTATCGTTTTGGAGGGCGGTGGCAAGCCGGATATGGATACGGCACTGAGAGAATTCAGCGAGCAGTTCTCGGAATTCGAATAATGAGGAGGAGAATGGTTTTGGAAATTGGTGCACAGTTGTTTACGTTACGTGACTATTGCAAAACGCCTGAGGATTTGGCAAATACTTTGAAGCGGGTTGCTGCTATCGGATATCGGTATGTACAGGTTTCCGGCGTGTGCGAGTATGATCCCGTATGGCTCAAGGGGGTGCTGGATGATTTGGGGCTAACCTGTGTGCTGACGCATATTCCGCTGGACAAGCTGAAGGCGGATCCAAAAAAGGTTGCCGCGGATCACGACATACTGAACTGCCGTTATGTGGGATTGGGCAGCTATGGATTTCAGAGCAAAACGCCAACGGAGTTCATCGAAGAATTGAGCGAAGTCGCTCAGGTTTTGGCGGAAAACGGTAAATATTTTATGTTCCATAACCACGCTGTTGAATTTACCAAAGATGAAAAAGGTGTGCATTACCTGACTCGGCTGGCAGAGGCGTTTCCGTCGGAGCGATTGGGTTTCATCTTTGACACCTATTGGGCGAGCAAGGCGGGGGAGGACCCTGCGGCGTGGATCCGTAAATTGGCGGGTCGCCTGCCGTGTATCCATCTGAAGGATATTACCGATGATGAAAAGATGGCAGTCGTCGGTGAGGGGAATATTGACTTTGACGCCGTGTTTGCTGCGGCAGAGCAGGCCGGTGTGCAGTATATGCTCGTCGAGCAGGATGATTGTTACGGTGAGGACCCGTTTGATTGTCTGACACGTAGTTACAACTATTTGAAAGCGAAGGGGTTTTGATGAGTATGCTGAAGGTTGGTATTATCGGTATCGGCAATCAAGGCGGTGCGTATGCGGAGTATTTTACTAAAAATCCGGAATGGGGCATCGAGGTCGCAGCAGTGGCGGATATCAATCCTGAACGTCTGAAGTGGGCGGAGGAAACCGTACCGCAGGCGGCGCGGTTTGATGATGCCATTGCGCTGTTGGACAGTGGATTGATTGAAGGCTGCTTGATCAATGTTCCTCACTACGATCATCCGACGTATGCGATTGAGTGTATCAAGCGTGGTATTCATGTACTGGTCGATAAGCCGGCAGGTGTGTATACCAAGCAGGTCAAGGAGATGAATGCCGTAGCGGACGAGCACCCGGAGGTGGTGTTCGGTATGATGTTCAATCAGCGCACGACAGGTGTGTATCGAAAACTGCGTGAGTTGGTGCATTCCGGCGAATACGGTGCTTTGCGGCGTGTAAATTGGTTGATCACTTCGTGGTATCGTCCGCAAGCATATTATGATTCGGGTGCCTGGCGTGCAACGTGGGCTGGCGAAGGCGGCGCCGTGCTGATGAACCAGTGCCCGCATCAGCTGGATCTGTTGCAGTGGATCTGTGGGATGCCGGTCAAGGTGCAATCCCACGTGCATTACGGTAAATGGCACGATATTGAAACGGAAGACGACGCTACGGTATATATGGAGTTTGAAAACGGTGCTACTGGCGTGTTTATCACCAGCACGGGTGATGCGTGCGGTAGTAACCGTCTGGAAATCCAGATGGATAAGGCGCGGTTCGTTGTGGAGAATGATACGTTGTACATCACCGTGTACGATATGCCCGAGCCGGAGTTTACCAAGACGACGACAGAACCGTTCGGTCTTCCGAATTTTACGAAAACAGAGTATACGGGCGATCTGCCGCCGATGCCGCATGCGATCGTGGCCAAGGCTTGGGCCGACAAGATCCGCGGTGAGGGTGAGATGATTGCTGACGGCCGAGAGGGCCTGAACGGAACGATGCTGTCCAATGCGATGCAGCTGTCCACCTTCCTCGGGTGTGAGGTTACGCTGCCAATCGATGATGAGCGGTATTATGAGGAATTGATGAAGCGTGTGGCGACCTCCAAGGTCAAGACCAATGTCAAGGCCGTTGTTGCGGACACCTCGGGAACCTTTGGTGGGGTGAAATAACGTACCGGTTCGTTGATAATACAGCGATACACACAAAGAAAAGCCGAGTCGGTGGGAGCACCCCCCCCCCCCT
>JAZQSX010000015.1:0-69401 GCA_045630285.1 Acutalibacteraceae bacterium
CTGACCTGATCGACACGCCTGTCGACTACGACAACCTGATTGCTATCGGTTGTATGATGGGTTCCGGCGGTCTGATCGTTATGGACGAAGACACCTGTATGGTGGATATGGCGAAGTTCTTCCTCGAGTTCACCGTTGACGAGTCCTGCGGTAAGTGCACTCCCTGCCGTGTCGGTACCAAGCGTCTGCTCGAAAAACTCGAGAAGATCACCGAAGGCAAAGGCACGATGGAGGATGTTGACGAGCTCGAGCAGCTTTGCTACTACATCAAGGAGAACTCCTTGTGCGGTCTGGGTCAGACAGCTCCCAACCCGGTTCTCTCCACCCTGCGTTTCTTCCGCGACGAGTACGTTGCTCACGTGACCGAAAAGCGTTGCCCCGCCGGCGTCTGCAAGTCGCTGATGCACTACGAAATCATTGCTGATAAGTGCAAGGGCTGTACCGCTTGCGCTCGCAAGTGCCCGGTTGGTGCGATCAGCGGCGCTGTCAAGGAAGTCCACACCCTCGATACCGAGAAGTGCATCAAGTGCGGTGTCTGTGTGGAAACCTGTAAGTTCGGCGCTATCGTGAAGAAATAAGGAAGGAGATGCCAATTATGGATATGGTTAATGTCAAAATCAACGGCATCGCCGTTAGTGTTCCGAAGGGCTCTACCATTCTGGAGGCCGCCCGTGCCGCCGGTGTGGAGATCCCCACGCTGTGCTATCTGAAAGAGATCAACGAGATCGGCGCTTGCCGTATCTGCATGGTCGAGGCTACCGGCGCACGTGGTCTGGTGACCGCTTGCGTGTATCCGGTTGCTGAGGGCATGGAAGTGCAGACCAACACCGCGCGTGTGCAGAAATCGCGCAAGACCACGTTGGAGCTGATCCTCTCCACCCACGACAAGAAATGTCTGTCCTGCGTCCGTTCCGGCGATTGCGAGCTGCAGAAGCTCTGCAAGGACTACGGCGTGGAAGACAGCGGCAAGTACGACGGCGATTGCCCGAAGTATGCGCTGGATACTTCTGTCCCCCACCTGGTGCGTGACAACAACAAGTGCATTCTGTGCCGCCGTTGCGTCGCCGCTTGCCAGCAGCAGTTTGTGTCGGTTATCGGTGCCAACGATCGTGGTATCGATACGCACATTGCTTGCGCTTTCGAGAAGCCGCTGGGCGATGTTCCCTGCGTTTCCTGCGGTCAGTGCGTTGTGGTCTGCCCCACCGGTGCTTTGACCGATAACGACAGCACCGCCGACGTGTGGGCGGCTCTCGCCGATCCCACCAAGCACGTAGTCGTCAGCACCGCTCCGTCCATTCGTGCCACGCTGGGTGAATGCTTCGGTATGCCCGTCGGTACGAACGTGGAAGGCAAAATGGTCGCTGCGCTGCGCCGCCTGGGCTTCAACAAGGTGTTCGACACCAACTTCGGCGCTGACCTCACCATCGTGGAGGAAGCCAACGAGTTTGTGGGCCGTGTGAAGAACAATGGTGTTCTGCCGATGATCACCTCCTGCTCGCCCGGTTGGGTCAAGTTTGCAGAGTACTACTATCCGGATCAGCTGGATCACCTGTCCTCCTGCAAATCGCCCCAGCAGATGACCGGTGCGGTCATCAAGACCTACTACGCACAGAAAATGGGCATCGATGCGAAGGATATCTATCACGTGTCCGTTATGCCCTGTACGGCAAAGAAGTTCGAGTGCGGCCGTGACGACGAAAGCGCCGCCGGCGTGCCGGACGTTGATGCCGTTCTCACCACCCGTGAGCTTGCTCGTATGATCGAGCGTGCCGGCCTGAAGTTCGATATGCTGCCGGATGAAGAGTTCGACGCACCTCTGGGCGACGACACCGGCGCAGCCGTCATCTTCGGCGCCACCGGTGGTGTTATGGAAGCGGCTCTGCGTACCGCCAACGACTGGTTGACCGGTAAGGACAACGAGGCTGTTGACTTCCACGAGGTTCGTGGTATGAACGGCCTGAAGGAAGCCACCTACACCATCAACGGTCTGGAAGTCAAGGTCGCTGTTGCCAGCGGCATTGCCAGCGCGAACTATGTGATGAACATGATCAAGAGCGGCACCGCTCCGTGGCATTTCGTCGAGATCATGTGCTGCCCCGGCGGTTGTATCAACGGCGGCGGTCAGCCCATCCAGCCCGCCTCGGTGCGTAACTTCACCGATCTGAAGGCGCTGCGTGCGAAGGCTCTGTACGATCAGGATGCCGGTATGGCTCTCCGCAAGTCGCACGAGTCCCCCGTTATCAAGAAGCTGTACGAGGAGTTCTTCGACGATGGTATCGGCGGTCACAAGGCACATCATTGCCTGCACACCACCTACGTCGCCCGCAAGAAGTTCAAGTAAGCACAAACAAGCACAGGGCGTGTACCGTTTGGTACACGCCCTGTTTTACCAGTAAAAAAGCAGCCGGTCGTCTCCGGCTGCTTTTCTTTTATTTCACAGACAAAAGCCGACCCATCAATTCCGATGCCGCAGGCTCGATCTTGCCTGTTGCCGCAGCGGCCGCTTCGGTAAACCGTACCGCTCCCGAAGCCTGCTCCACACCCGTACTGCGATACAGCAGGTACGGCACCGGCGCAGAGGAGTGCGTTTTGGTGCACAGCGGTGTCGGGTGATCAGGCATGATCAGCAGCGACACCTCGTCCATACCCTTGACCGTTTTCAGCAACGGAGCAAGCACCTGGCGGTCGATCTCCTCGATCGCACGCACCTTGTTCTGTATCTCTCCGCGGTGACCGCACTCATCGGGGGCTTCCAGGTGGATATACACCATATCGCAGCCGTCGCGCAGTGCCTCGATCGCCGCCTCACGTTTTCCCGCAAAGTTGGTATCCAGATACCCCGTCGCACCCTCGACCTCGCAAATACGCATACCACTCAGCCGTGCAATACCCTTGAGCAGATCGACCGCGGAAACCATTGCACCCTTGACGCCGAAACGATCCGTAAAATTCTGCAGCTGCGGCCGCTTGCCGTGGCCCCACAGCCAGATCGACGTGGCAGGATTCTCCCCCGCCGCACGGCGCTTCTGATTGACAGGATGATCGCGCAGGATCGCCTCGCTCTTCTGCATCAGTTCCAAAAGAGGCTGTGCATCGGGATGACTCGGCAAGTGCTCACCGATGACCTGACCCGAAATATCGTGCGGCGGAGTCAGCTTACCGATCGCCGTTTTCCCACCGTGCCACACCAAACAGTGCCGATACGCCGTGCCGGTGTAAAAATCGAACTCACCACCGCCAAGTGCCTCCTGCACACTGCGAATGATCTCGTCCGCCTGTGCTGTGTGAATATCGCCGGCGCAGTAATCTACCATGGTTTTATCAGCATACGCTGTCTCGTCGGACAGCGTCACCAGGTTGCAACGAATCGCCACGTCGTCATCCGTCAGATCAATTCCGATGTTGGCAGCCTCCAGCGGTGAACGACCGGTGTAGCACTCCTTCGGGCGGTAACCCAACACCGACAGATTGGCAACGTCACTACCCGGGGACATTCCCTCCGGCACAGTGTACGCCATACCCAGCTCGGAGCACGCCGCCAACGTATCCATACAAGGCTTTTCGGCGACTTCCATCGGCGTCTTTCCCTGCAAGGCTTCGCACGGTAAATCAGCCATACCGTCGCACAACAGCACGATATATTTCATAGTGATCTCTCCTTTGCCTAACAGTATAACAGAAGTTCGCAGTAAATTCAATTTTTTTGGCCGAAAATCTGCGGATTTTTTCGGGAAATCGTTGCAAAAACAGCCAATATGCGCTATACTATATATGATTAATGTATTCTGGGTAGGAATGGCATTTTCATTCCGTTCAATCCATAGAAATGGGGTAATTTTCGATGTCGTTAGCCGTATTGCTGCAGGCAAATGCTCTTGAGCCGAGTCCCGGTATGACTGTTCTTATCGGCGTGGTTATTGTCTTTGCCGTTCTGTTGGCACTCACCGTGGTCTTTTGGCTGTTCGGTGTTGTCGCCGGTGCCGGCTCCCGCAGATCTGCCGGGCCGAAACCCGCTCCCGCTCCGAAACTCCCCAAAAAACCGGCAAGCGTCCCGGCACCCGTTGTTGAGGACGGTGTTCCGGACGAGGTGGTAGCCGTCATCGCTGCGGCGATCGCCGCCATGTCGGACGGCACGACTCGCTACGCTGTGCGCCGCATCAGCCCCGCCCGTTCTCAGGGCGCACGTCCCGTGTGGGCTGCCGCCGGTATTGCGGAAAACACTCAACCGTTCTAAAAGGGAGGTCTTAGCTTTATGTGGGACGCCATTGTCCAGATTTGGGAAGAATCCGGTTTTGCCCGCCTGTTCAACTTTGAAAACGGTGGCTGGAAAAACCTCATTATGATCGCCATTGCCTGCGTGCTGATCTATTTGGCTGTCAAAAAGGGATATGAGCCGTTGCTGCTCCTCCCCATCGCCTTTGGTATGCTGCTCGTCAACCTGCCGCTCGGCGGTGTTATGGATCCTCAGCAAAACTCGCTGGTTCCGCTGACACCTGAGGAGGTCGAGCAATACACACAAGGCATTTTTGCACAAAACTATCCCGTGTTTGAATCGGGCGGCCAGCTTTACTGGCAGCACTTCGAGCAGGGCGGTTTGTTCTGGTATTTGTATCAGGGTGTTAAGTTCGGCATCTACCCGCCGCTGATCTTCCTCGGCATCGGTTGTATGACCGACTTTGGCCCGCTGATCTCCAACCCCAAGAGCTTTTTGCTCGGTGCGGCGGCACAGCTTGGTATCTTCGTTACCTTCTTTGGCGCCAGTATGCTAGGGGCGCTTCCCTTCGCCGAAAGTATGGATATTGCTTTCAACAACCAGGAAGCTGCTTCTATTGCTATCATCGGCGGCGCCGACGGCCCGACCGCTATCTATTTGACATCAAAGCTGGCACCTCACTTGTTGGGTGCGATCGCCGTTGCGGCGTATTCGTATATGGCGCTTGTGCCGATCATTCAGCCGCCGATCATGCGTGCGCTGACCACCAAGAAAGAGCGCTCCGTCGTTATGACCCAGCTCCGCACTGTGTCCAAGACCGAGAAGATCCTCTTCCCCATCTTCGTCACAGCGATCTGCGTCTTGCTGCTTCCCAGCGCTGCTCCCTTGATCGGTATGCTGATGCTTGGTAACCTGTTCCGTGAAAGCGGCGTCGTTGAGCGTCTGACCAAGACGGCACAAAATGAATTGATGAATATCATCACCATTCTGCTGGGTGTTACGGTCGGTGCAACCGCCAATGCCAACACCTTCCTGCAGCCCAAAACGCTGCTCATCATCTGCCTCGGCTTGGTAGCTTTTTCTATGGGTACAGCCGGTGGCGTACTGCTCGGCAAGGTGATGTATTTCTTCAGCGGCGGCAAGATCAACCCGCTGATCGGCTCTGCCGGTGTGTCGGCCGTCCCGATGGCGGCCCGTGTGGCGCAGAAGGAAGGCCAAAAAGAAAACCCGGGCAACTTCCTGCTGATGCACGCTATGGGGCCCAACGTTGCCGGTGTTATCGGCTCCGCCGTTGCCGCCGGTGTGCTGCTGACCATATTCGGTTAATCCTATCAACACTCGTATTCGATCAGGGCGTGGAGTTCCTCCACGCCCTTTTTGGAGGATACTGCTATGGACACCTCAACCTATCTTTCCTTGCGCCGTCGTGCCTTGGATCGGGTCTTTTCTCGCATGAATGCGCCGCAACGTGCGGCTGTGTTCCAGACGGAAGGCCCGCTCCTCATCCTAGCGGGTGCCGGCAGCGGCAAAACCACCGTGCTGGTCAATCGCATCGCCAATCTGGTGCGCTTTGGCAACGCGTATCACAGCAACGAGATTCCTCCGTTTTTGTCGGATAGCGCTTTAAACGCTTTGGAACGTTATGCAAACGGCGATCTGCCTGCAGACAGCGGCTTAGACGCCATCTGCGCTGTCGATCCCTGTCCCGCTTGGCGTATTCTCGCCATTACCTTCACCAACAAAGCCGCCGGAGAACTCAAAGACCGTCTGGAGGCGATGCTTGGCGAGGAAGGCCGGCACGTCATGGCGGGTACGTTTCATTCGTTTTGTGCGCGTGTTCTGCGCCAAGACGGCGGGTTGCTTGGCTATTCCTCTCATTTTACCATCTACGACACCGATGACAGCCGCCGCTTGATGAAGGACTGTATGAAGTCGCTTGGCATCGAGGAACGGGTGATTGGCCACAAGGCCATTCTTTTCGAGATCAGCCGTGCCAAGGACTGCCTGCTCTCGCCCGAGGAATTTACCGCTCAGGCGGGAAGCGATTTTCGTCTGAAAAAGGTCGCCGACTGCTACCGCTTATACCAAAAGCGTTTGCAAGACGCCGACGCTATGGACTTCGATGATCTGCTGTCAAAAACAGTCGAATTGTTTGAAAACGAACCCGATGTTCTGCAAAAATATCAAAATCGCTTCCGTTATCTGATGATCGATGAGTATCAGGACACCAACCACGCACAGTACCGCTTCGTCAGCTTACTGGCGCAAAAAAGCCGCAATCTCTGCGTTGTGGGCGACGATGACCAGAGCATCTACAAGTTCCGTGGTGCCACCATTGAGAATATTTTGAGCTTTGAGGAACAGTTCTCGCCCTGTACGGTAATTCGTTTGGAGCAAAACTATCGCTCCACGCAAAACATTTTGGATGCCGCCAATGCGGTTATCGCCAAAAACCAAAATCGCAAGTCCAAAACGCTGTGGACCGAAAACGGAAAAGGTGATCTGCTGCAGCTTCACACGTTGGATAACGAGGACGAGGAAGGGCGCTTTATCGCCCGCACCGTGCTGGACAAGGTCGCCGAGGGTAGCAAATACCGTGATATGGCGGTGCTGTACCGTGCCAACGCACAGTCCAACGCTATTGAACGCTCCCTCATCAAAAGCGGTATTCCCTACCGCATTCTCGGCGGGCACCGTTTCTACGACCGCAAGGAAATCCGTGATGCCATTGCTTATCTGCGGGTGCTGTGCAATCCCACGGACAGCATCAGTCTGCGTCGCATTATCAACGAGCCAAAGCGCGGTATTGGCGATGCCACGCTGGACAAGGCAGCGGCGCTGGCGGAGGAACAAGGCATCTCGCTATACGACGTCCTTTCCCACGCCGACGAATATGCCGTTATCAGCCGTGCCTCCGGCCGTGTTCTGGAGTTTATTAAAATGATGGACACCCTGCGTGAAGAACTGCAAAGCGGTGAAACATCCCTCCACCTTCTGTACACGTCTATGCTGGAAAAAACCGGTTACCTCGCTATGTGGGAAATGGCCGGTCCCATGGAGGAGGAACGTGTGGAAGCACTCAAGGAACTGGCTTCCAATATCCGTACTTACGAGGAAAATAGTGAGGAAGAGCTTCCCTCCCTATTTGGATTTTTGGAAGAAGCGGCGTTGATGACCGACGTTGACAACTACGATGCCGGCGCCGATACGCTGGTGCTGATGACGATGCACGCAGCCAAAGGCCTGGAATTCCCCGTGGTATTCCTTCCCGGCTTTGAGGACGGGATCTTCCCCGGTATGCAAACCATGTTCCGCCCCGAGGAGCTGGAAGAAGACCGACGCTTGTGCTATGTCGCACTGACCCGTGCCAAGCGTGAGCTGTACATTACCCACGCCCGCAGCCGTATGCTGTACGGCTCAACCACCCGAAACCGCCCCTCTCGGTTCCTGCAGGAAATGCCGTCATCGCTTCTGGAAATGCACGAACAGACCCTTCCCTACGGCGGATTTGGACGCAGCAGCTTCGGCAATGATAACGGCGGCTATCATCGCAGTTTTGCCACCGAACGCAGCGAAAGCCTTGCGCCTGCTTCCACCACCTATCGTGCCCGCACCGGCGACGAAGCACGGGGCGGCGGTATTTCCGTTGCCAAGCCTGCAACGGGCCAAGCGGCTCCCATCGAAAACTGGAGTGCCGGCGATCTGGTGATGCATAAAACCTTCGGAAACGGCTGTATTGAGAAGGTAGTACCCATGGGCAAGGATCTGCTGCTGACCATTCGTTTCGATCAGGTTGGCACCAAAAAGATTATGGCAACCTTTGCGAAACTCACCAAACGATAAGCACAAATCACCTCCTATGTCATAAGATAGCAGTGAAGGGTTCTGCCTCACGCAGCACCCCATCTTGTGACATAGGAGGATTTTTATGGCGGATAACAACAGATATGCGTCAAACAATGGTTGTAAAGAAGCCGTATGTGTGGATGCCGGCCGTGTCTATGATAGCTGCTCCGACAAAGATTGCCTGGAGGATCTGCGCTTGTTCTTCACCGAACGAGATCAGATGATCATTGACCACGCCGTCAGCATCCGTGCGAAAAAGGCGGAAGTCATCAATACCTACATTGATGTCGAGGCGTTGCCGTTTAACCGTGGGTACTATTCCTGCGACATCACCTTTTTCTTCGGGGTTACCCTGGAGGTTTACTCCGGGCACGGTACCGGTTGCTGTATCGTCCGTGGTGTAGCCATTTTCCAGAAAAAGGTCATTCTCTTCGGCAGTGAAGGAAACGTCAAGGTGTTTACCAGCGAGTTTACCCCTGAAAACTGCGATCGTCATCAGGAAATGCCGACACGCAATATGCCTCGGTGCTCCGTGCAGGTCGCTGAGCCCGTCGTTCTGTCCGCACGCTTGGTCGAACGCTGCGAGTGCGGTTGTAAGTGCGATTGTGCTTCTTCCTGCATTCCCGCTTGTGTGTGCGAAGAATACGGCGGTAATTTCGTAGAAAACTGTGAAAAGCTGGTGCTGGTATCGCTCGGCATTTTCACGATCGTCCAGCTTATCCGCAACGTGCAGATGCTGATGCCGATCTACGACTTCTGTATGCCGTCCAAGGAATGCTGTGCCAACACGGAAAATCCCTGCGACATCTTCAAGAAGATGTGCTTCCCCGTTGACGAGTTTTTCCCGCCCAAGGGCGACGATCACTGCGGTTGTTGACCAAAAACAGAACCCCCATCCGTTTGGATGGGGGTTTTGTTCATTCAGCAGTTGCGAGTGTTCGCACGACTTCGGAAGCAATCATCAAACCGGCAACCGACGGCACAAACGCTGTGCTACCGGGCACGGGATGTGCGCCCTTGGATTCCGTGGCAGGCATACGGTGCGGTTGCACGGGTTCGGTAGAATACAACACCTGCAGATGCTCTATTCCACGCGCCCGAAGTTCCCGACGTACAACCCGCGCCAGCGGACAACCGGAGGTCTTGGCAATGTCTGTCAGCTGTAACAACGATGGGTCAAGCTTGTTCCCCGTCCCCATACAACTGATCACCGGCACACCGACCGCTTGCGCTTTTTCGACAATAGCAATCTTGGCAGACACGGTATCCACGGCGTCCACCACAAAATCGTATTGCGAGAAATCATACAGCGCCGCATTTTCCGGCAGAAAGAAACAGCGATGCTCCGTCACGACCGTTTTTGGTGAAATATCACGAATACGCTCCGCCATCACCTCGGTCTTGAAACGACCGACCGTGCTGTGCAGCGCCACAATCTGACGGTTGATATTTGATAACGACACCGTATCGTTATCAAACAGATCCAATGCGCCAACGCCACTGCGGGCTAACGCCTCCGCCACATGACCGCCAACGCCACCGATACCGAACACCGCTACATGACTGCCTTTGAGGCGCTGTATTGCCTCTTCACCCAGCAGTAATGCCGTGCGAGATAGGGTTTCCCCTATCATTTCTCCTCAGCTTCGTCCTCGTCGTCGATAACGATAGTCTCGTCATCATCAAACTCCTCGGACATCAGAAGCTTGCGCTCCTTCAGCTTGCGCATGATGATCCACAGCGCGCCGCAGATCAAAGCCAGAACCGCAATGATAGCCAATGCCTTTTTCATATGTTCCCATCCTTTCTTTTTACGCTCGGCCATTGGTTTTGACCGATGCGTTTTGTATGACGAGATAACTCGCCATACTATATCGACCACAGACAGGCGTCTGTTGATCTACCTGATATTCAGCGGAATCCTTGCCGCTGCGTTGTCACCGACAACGTTTCTCCGTCGCAGGTAAATGCGATATTTCCGTGATAATCGCTTCGGTATACAGCAACGTCGTTCTCCTTCAACGTATTCAACGTTGCTTCGTGCGGATGACCGCTGGCATTATCGACGCCACAGGTAATTACGGCATACGTAGGAGCAACCAAACGGATAAACTGCGGATCGCTCGAGGTTTGACTGCCATGATGCCCAATTTTGATCACATCCGCCTGCAAAGCAACGCCGTCACTCATCAATCCGTGTTCGACCACCGTACCGACGTCGCTCATAAACAAGAACGAATGCTTGCCGTAGCTTAATCGACAGAGTATCGAGTTATCGTTTTCCGTAGTATAGCTTTGCCGGCCGCTGATAATTTTCAACTGCGCCTTTCCCAGGTGACAGGTAAAACCAAACTGTGCATCCATCGGCAAAATGCCTTTATCCCCCAGCGCATCCACCATGGCGTGATACACCGGTGACATCGTCTCCGGCAAGAATTCCTGCGCCGGCATCAGAAACGTACCGATCTCCAGTTCATGGATCAGCGTCGCCATACCGCCGATATGATCTGCATCCGCATGAGTGGCGATCACGTAATCGAGACGCTCCACTCCGGCGATACGCAGCTGCTCCACCACATTTTCCGCCGTTGCATACTCACCGGCATCAATCAACGCTGTTTTTCCGCCACATTGGATCAAGGTACAATCCGCATTTCCAACATCTAAAAACGTGACCCGCAACTGATCGGGAGACAACGGCTCTTCCGTCAAACCGACCTCTGCAAAAAGATCGTCCCACGTAGGCACTATGCCCCAACCGGCCAAGTCATTCAGTGTGATCAACGCACTTCCGATTAACAAAATCGAAAGCAGAATAACCAGTACCCGACGAATAATGATCCGAACCCGTCCTTGTTCCATTATATGCGTCATCAATCTTCGTCATCCGCACGAGTCATATTCATTTCCAGCCATTGCTGCCGTGTGATCAGCACCTGCCGCGGCTTACTGCCTTCGTGAGGACCAATGATACCCCGTGTCTCCATTTCGTCAATAATACGACCGGCACGGGCATAGCCCAAGCGCAGCTTACGCTGCAGCAATGAGGTAGAGGCCATTCCCGCCTCGACAACGACTTCAATCGCCTGCGGCAGCATCTCATCACCGCCACCGACATCCCCATCGTCATCGTCACTCTCGGCACGGCTGCTGGATTTCTCAGCAGTTTGCGCCAAACGGATGATCTCCTGCTCCACAGATTCGTCGTACTGATGCGATGCGTTGGATTTCAAGAACTCCACGACCGCCTCAACCTCACGGTTGCCAACGAAGCAGCCCTGCACACGCATAGGCTTGGCAAAACCAACAGGCATAAACAGCATATCGCCCTTACCCAGCAGCTTCTCGGCGCCACCCGCATCCAAAATCGTGCGGGAGTCCACCGCCGACGCTACTGTCAAAGCCAGACGAGAAGGGATATTTGCTTTGATCAAGCCGGTGATAACGTCCACCGACGGACGCTGAGTCGCAATCACCAAATGCATACCGGCAGCACGGGCCATCTGCGCCAAACGGCAGATGTTGCTTTCCACGGCATTGGCGGCAACCATCATCAGGTCTGCCAGCTCAACAATAACGATCAGCACCTGCGGCAGCCGTTCCATGGTATCGTTGGCACGGGCAACCTCGTTATACGTTCCAATATCACGCACGTTGTTGGCAGAGAACAACTGATAGCGACGCAGCATCTCATTTACAGCCCAGCCCAATGCGCCCGCCGCTTTACGAGGATCGGTCACAACAGGCGTCAGCAGATGCGGGATGCCGTTATAAATGCCGAATTCGACCTGCTTCGGGTCGACCAACAGCATTTTCACCTCATCCGGACGCGCACGGAACAAAATGCTTTGAATCATCGAGTTGGTACACACCGACTTACCGGAACCGGTCGTACCGGCAATCAGCAGGTGGGGCATCTTCGCCAAGTCCGCCAACACGATCTGACCGGCAATGTCTCTGCCGAGCGCAACCGTTAGCTTGCTCTCCGCCGAAGAGAATTCTCGGGAATCGATCAGTTCACGCAACCCGACCGAGCCGGAAACACGGTTCGGCACTTCAATGCCGACGGCAGCCTTGTTCGGAATCGGTGCTTCAATACGCACGCCGGTCGTAGCTAGACGCAACGCAATATCATCCGCCAATCCGGTGATACGGCTGATTTTCACGCCGGCACTGGGCTGCAACTCATACCGAGTCACCGTCGGACCACGGGATACATCAATAACCTTCGCATTTACACCAAACTCAGAAAGCGTCTTGGTCAACAGTTCCGCAGTGGAGCTCTGCTCTTTAGCCGCCGCCGCAATATCCGAGCTCTTGGTTTCACTCAGCAGCGATAACGGCGGAAAATGGTATTCCGCAGGCGGTGCTGCAAGCTCGACCTCTTCTTCGATCGGCTCCGCTTCCTCGTCGCCCTCGTCCTCGGTCTCCTCTTCCATTTCTTCCTGCGATTCGGGCTCGAACAGCTCGTCGACACGAGGCGTACCCTCGTCATCCAGTGCCAAGCCCTCCGCGACCTTACCAAACACGACCGGCGTTGCCACCTCGGGCTCGGTCGGCTTTTCTTCGGGAACCTCAAGCTCCGGCTTTACCTCGACAGGCTCTTCATACCCGTCCAGCTCTACGTCGATCTTGGCTTCACGCTTTTTGCGACCGGTCTCGACCGCCGTCTCGATTTTTTCTTTTGTTTTATGTACCGAATGCCACAGCGGCCTCAGCAACGCCACAATGGTAGTGCCGGTTACGATCATAAAGTAGACGAACAGCGCCAAAATGATAATAACCTTTGCACCGACATCGGTAAACCACGCTTCCAGCCAATAGCCGATCAGCGAGCCAAACGCACCGGCGCCGCTAGGGATTGCACCGCTGCGATACGCCAAGATCAATGCCTGGTCGTAGGATTGTCCTGTGACCTCCCACATAAAGATCTGTATCGCCGTACTGAGCAGCAGCAACAGCACGATCAACTTCCATACCCAGCCCTTGGCCTTGTCCGAGGGTTTTTCCAACGCACAAAGAACGGCGATATACGCCACCAGGAACGGCACGACAAACGCACCAATACCAAACGTACCCAACAGCAGCTCGCGCAATTCTCCCCACACACTGCCGCTACGAATCAGGGCAAGACACATCATAAAAATGGCAAGCACAAACAGCAACAACGCTTTTGTCTGTCGGTTGTTGCCGGAGGATTTCGCCGCTGCCTTACCGTGTTTGCTGGCAGTTTTGGACGAAGTATTGGTTTTCTTTTTTGTAGTCCGTCGCTTTTGAGCCAACCCGTGACCCACCTCTCTGTATGTAATACCGCAAATCTGCGGCATCCCTATTCTAGGATTGTTCGATCATATCGTGAAGCGCCTGCAACGCCTCGGACAACGAGCCCAATTCATCAATCAGTCCCGCTTCAACCGCCGCCTTACCGTCCAAAACGCTTCCCATATCGGTCGCCATTTCGTCGGTGTTCATACACAGCTTGGAAAAGGTCTCGTGCGTAATATGGGAATGATCCGTCACGAAGCGAATGATGCGCTCCTGCATTCTCTGAAAATGCAAAAACGCCTGCGGCACACCGAGTACCAAACCATTGATCCGCACCGGATGAATCGTCATCGTGGCGGATGGAGCAATAAAAGAGCGCTTGGCGGAAACGGCAAGCGGCACGCCAATGGAATGGCCGCCACCCAGCACCAAGGAAACGGTAGGCTTGGTCATACCGGAAATCAGCTCCGCCAACGCCAGACCCGCTTCAATATCGCCGCCCACGGTGTTCAGAAGGATCAGCAAACCTTGAATGTCCCGATTCTCCTCAATCGCAACAAGTTGCGGAAGTACATGCTCGTACTTGGTGGTCTTATTCTCACCCGACAAAGCGTAATGCCCTTCGATCTGCCCGATGATGGTCAAGCAATGGATCACGTGCCGACCGTTATCGGTGGTCACCGATCCTTTCTCAACCACGTCCTCCAGATCCTGTTGTAAGATCTGCGAGGGGCGGTCTTTTTGACCCTCTTCTTTCTGCGGTTTACTGCTCGACATCGTATCGCCTCCGGCAACTAGTGTGACCGAAAACGAAGAAAACATACCCCATCAAGCATCTGTATTCAGTGTACCATTTTTTCGCCGAAAACGCAAGAGATTTTACGCAATACCCAAACGTTGGATCGCCGTTGTTTTGCCGGTGGAAGGATCCACTGTAAGCAGTACTGCATCCATGCGACACGGGCCGTCAGCCACCGCAAAACGCACCGGCAGCTTCCCCCGCATTTTTTCAATAGCCAGCGCCGGGCGGATTCCCAGCACCGATTCCGTCGGGCCGGTCATACCAATGTCGCTGATAAATCCCGTACCGTTTGGCAGGATCTGTTCATCCGCCGTCTGGACGTGCGTATGCGTCCCTACCAGTGCGGTAACACGTCCGTCGACATAATACGCCAACGCCTTTTTCTCGGCTGTCGCCTCGGCGTGGAAATCCACGATGCGAAGCCGTGGCAGCGCTTCGTCGGCCAAAATAGCATCCAACGTCTCAAACGGGCAAGCCAGTGTGTCCATATACACTTGGCCCATCACGTTGATGACTGCCACCTGATACCGGCCTTTATCCACGATAAATACGCCACAGCCCGGAGCCGAGCTAGGAAAATTTGCCGGGCGCAGGATTCCGTTGCTTTCGTTCAGAGTATCGTAGATTTCCCGACGGTGAAACACGTGGTTTCCCGTGGTTATCACATCGGCACCGAACTGAAACAGCGAGTTCGCCGACGACGGGAGAATACCGTTGCCGTCCGCCGAGTTTTCCCCGTTGACAATGCACAGATCCACTGCATATTGACGCTTGATCCTCGGAAGCACCGTCTCCAAATGCCGGCAGCCTGCCGACCCGACCACATCTCCAACGCACAGAATATTCATAGCTGCATCCTTTTCTATGAGTAGTACAAACGGTGTCCCGACAAGCGGGACACCGTTCGCATTTCACACGTATTACTTCGCGTAATCGACCGCACGATTCTCACGAATGAGATTGACCTTGATCTGACCCGGATAATCCAGATTATCCTCGATCTTCTTGGCAATCTCATGAGCAAGCAAGGTCATGCCATCGTCACTGACAACCTCAGGGCGAACGATAATGCGGATCTCACGTCCTGCCTGGATAGCGAAGGAACGCTCAACGCCTTCAAACTCGTTGGCAACCTCTTCCAGTTTTTCCAGACGCTTAATGTAGTTTTCGAGATTCTCACGGCGAGCACCGGGACGTGCAGCCGAAATAGCGTCTGCCGCCTGCACCAGACACGCCACAATGGTGGTCGCCTCGACATCACCGTGGTGAGCGTGGATCGCATGAACCACCGCTTCGCTTTCCTTATACTTGCGGGCAATGTCCACACCGATCTCGATGTGAGAGCCTTCGATCTCGTGGTCAACGGCCTTGCCAATATCGTGGAGCAAGCCGGCACGACGGGCGATTTCGGGATCCAAGCCCAGTTCACTCGCCATAATGCCGGACAAGAACGCCACTTCCATCGAATGATTCAGCACGTTCTGACCGTAACTGGTACGATAACGCAAACGGCCCAGCAAACGAACGATTTCCGGATGAATACCACGCAGACCGGTCTCCAGAATTGCACGTTCACCTTCGGATTTGATCGTAGCCTCCACCTCACGGCGGGCTTTTTCCACCATTTCCTCGATACGGGCGGGATGGATGCGGCCGTCGGAGATCAAGCGCTCCAGTGCGATGCGGGCGATCTCACGGCGAACCGGGTCAAACCCGGACAGCGTAATGGCTTCCGGTGTATCGTCAATGATAAGGTCCACACCGGTCAGGGTTTCGATCATCCGAATGTTACGACCTTCACGGCCGATGATGCGGCCTTTCATCTCATCATTGGGCAGCGGAACGACCGAAACCGTCGTTTCGGAAACCTGATCGGCAGCCACACGCTGAATGGCGTGGGAGATCAGATTGCGAGCACGCTGATCCGCTTCTTCCTTCAGCTGGGTCTCATACTCGTTGATCTTGAGGGCTTTTTCGTGGGTCAGCTCCTCCGACAAGCTCTTGAGCAAATAATCCTTGGCCTGTTCAACCGTAAAGCCGGAAATGCGCTCCAGCATCTCGAACTGACCACGCTTGATGTCCTCAACATCCTGCAGGCGAGAATCGATCTCCTTTTGCTTCTTGGCGATCGCTTCTTCCTTGGCCTCGTAGTTTTCAATCTTGTGATCCAGCGACTCTTCCTTCTGCTGGATGCGGCGTTCCTGACGCATCACTTCGTTGCGACGCTCTTTCAGTTCACGTTCGGATTCGTTGCGCAAACGATGAATCTCATCCTTTGCCTCCAGCAACGTTTCCTTTTTCTTGGACTCAGCCTGACTTTTGGCTTCCTTAACAATACGCTCTGCTTCCGCTTCTGCAGAACCGATAGCCGACTCGGCAATCTTTTTCCGATGAGACACACCGGAACGGAACGCTACGGCACCGGTAACAACACCGCCTACAAGCAGGCTGCCAACACCGGTCAAAATGTAATACAGCACGGGGACGAACACCTCCTAAAGTTTCGTTCTTTCATCATTGTCTCTACTGTATGAGGCAGTCCTTCCCCGTCGATTCACGACAAGTATGCTGTTGTATCGCAATCAAAACCTTCGTGCCACACCGCACGGAAGGAGAATTCCAACCAACAAGAAAACCGGACTGCCGCCCACCCGACATCAGCCGAAGGGGAAAAGTTTTCTCATAGCCATAAGCTATTAAAATTATACCTCTTTTCCCCCGTTGCTGTCAAGAAGGAATCCCGTTTTTCCCCGTGTAAACCGCAAAAAAAGCGTCGGCGTTTTTCACGCCCACGCTCTGTATTCTCATCTGTTCCATTGCAGCGTTTCAATCTCACGCTTCCAATCGTAAAACGGCGTTGTATCCTGTGCCAGGCTGTCCCGTTTCAAGACTTTGGTATCAAAAACCGCCAAGCTCTGCTTTTGATACAACGGCAGCTCCACGGCCCACGCTGCGATGCGTTCTGCGATTTCTGCGTGCAGACTCTCGCGTTCCGTCTCGGTTACACTTTTCCGTGCCGCCAGTAACAGGCGATCCAATTCGCCGTCATACACGTCCAGATCCGCACGATAACTTCCGTTAGAAGCATAATAGGCATAGTAATCAGTACACGGCACCGCACTTCGAAAATCGCACCACAGCTCCAATTTGCCGGAGCGCACGTCCTTGATCAACGACTTATCGTCCTCATAATCCAAAAGCGTCAGCGTGATACCGATACGCTCCAGGTCTGCTTTTGCCTCTTCCAGAAGCAGTGCTGCCGAATGGTCTCCCACACCGCTTCCGACAAACCCGATCTCAAAGCTGAGCGGAGCGCCGATCGGTGCCGCCGTGATCCGCCCATCTGCTACCGTATATCCGGCCAATGACAAGCACTCCAAAGCTTTGGCAACTGCCGCCTCGTGTCCCACGTCATTGCCGTCACCGAATACCGCCATTTCATCGGGCTGAGACGGATTGATAAGCACCGACCCGTATTCGCCGTAGTAAGCCTCAACAGCCGCTGAACGATGCGCGGCAAAGATCGTCATCAGCGCTTCCCGCAGCCGCACAGACGCTTCAGGAGCAGCGTTACCGCCAAGACACACACGCTCCGCACTGATACCAATATACCCGTATCCTGCCTCCCGGATACTCTCCACGGTTACCGCATCACCACTCAAGACACCGCCGTTTGCCTTTTCCACCGACATCACCTGTGACGGCGTCATCTCCACCTTGGTGAGATGTGCTTTTCCGCCAAGTACTGCCTCCAATTTTTCCGTTTCCTTCACAGGTCGACATTCGATCTGCGCTATATGAGGCGTCCCGCGATAAAACGATTCGTTCGCCTTCAGGAAAACCGAGCCGTTGCGGCTTTCGGAGAAAACATACGCACCGGCGCCCAGCGGTTTGCGGTAATTTTCCCGTAATTCCGCCAAATCGCCTTTATTAAAGCCAAAATTGCCGCTTTCCGGCGAAAATTTCTTAACATCACCATAGTAATGAAGCGGCGCGATCATAAAGCAGAACTGATGTAGTGCCGTCACGTCTGCTTCGGTCAGTGTCACCGAAAACGTGTGATCGCCCGTTTGACGTATACCGGAAATACGGGGCGCCGAATTGCCTGTAATAACACCCTTTTTCAAAGAATCGCTCAGTTTTGCCGTGAGCAGATTGGTGAAATCGTTTTCCACCGCCAAGGAGCGAATTCCAACCGAGGATACGTCGTATCCGTACAAGTCAACAACCGCATTAAACAGATCTGTCGCAGTCGCCGTTTCGGGCAGCTCGGTATATCCCAGCGCTGCCGCTACACTGCAAACGTCGGTGCCCAGCCCATGTTCAATGCCGTCAGCCACGACCGTTTCGATAAACTCCGCACCCGTTTCATTGAATATCGTCCAAAACTCAATGGCCTCGCTCGCCGTATAGAATCCTTCCGCCGATCCATTCATCACGTTAGACGGTGTTTCTTCCAGGATCAACTGCCACTTCGGGGTCACATTACGCTGATACGCTTCCAACCCCTTGATCGGCAGCGACGACAACGATGACGTGCCAATATAGGTAGGATCGCACAGAACGTACATTGTAAAAATAACGTCCCTTGCCGTAAGCGGCGTGCCGTCCGAGAACACCAGATCGTCACGCAGTGTGAAACGGTATTCCACACTGCCGTCGGCGTGCGTCGTTTCCGCTACGTCCGCCGGCCCAAAATACGTGTACGGTGTGCCGTTATACTCTGCCGTCTCGCCGTCAATGCCGTTGCAAATCACTCGACCGGCACGATCGGTATACAGCAACTGCAGCTGCGTCAGCTCCATCACGGTGCGATCCGACTCCGCCGTCGCAAAAAACGGAGAAAAATTGCTGCCGAACGCCGTGCAGCTCACAACGAGCGGCGTGTTTGCCGAGGCAGCCGCCTTATCGGACGCCCCGCCACATCCGGAGAGCGTGCACACGCACAAAAGCACGCAAAGCAACCGTATCAACCAGCATCTGCGCATCGTCACACTCTCTCCTTTCGCTTCAAAATACTCGTCAAATCTCCGAAAGATCAAACTCTTCCAGCCACGCTGCCGCACGCTCACACACGCCGCGCAGACACGTTTCCTCAAACGGAGTGTCCAGTCCGGCATTCTGCAGCAACTCGGTAAACACCCGACTGCCGCCCTGCACCGTATAGTTCATATAGCACTGCCAAGCAGCCTTCAGATCTTCTTGAATCCGCGCCCAGAATTGGAGCGACACCGTCTGTGCCAAGCAATAATCGATGTAGTAGAATGGCAGCGAATAAATGTGATGCTGGCGCTGCCAGCCCTCACCCTCGCTGTAAAACGGGATCTCACCGTCCAGCCGCATCCACGGCATATACGTACCCAACAGCTCACGCCACACGGCATGCCGCTCGGACGGCGTCATATCGGGCCGCTCGTACACAACGTGCTGAAAATGATCCACCATCGTACCGTACGGAATAAAGGTAATCGCATCGGCTAAGTGGCTGTACAAAAACTTGCGGGTGTCCTTGCCGAAAAAGCCCTCCGCCCACGGCCAAGCAAAAAACTCCATCGACATCGAGTGCACCTCGCACCCTTCCATACTCGGCCAAGCCAACTGCGTCGGCACTCGATCACGGTTCATCCAATAGGCAAATGCATGACCCGCTTCGTGCGTCACGACCTCGACATCGCCCTGCGTGCCGTTGAAGTTGGCAAAAATAAAGGGTACTCGGTGGGCGGTAATCTCTGTGCAATAGCCGCCACCGGCTTTTCCCTCCTTGGACATCACGTCCAGTAGCTCATTTTCCAGCATTTCTTGGAAAAAAGCGCCCGTTTCCGGCGACAATTCCTCATAAAACCGCATGCCGTGCGCCAAGATATCCTCCGCATCACCGCAGGGCTTGGGGTTTCCGGAACGGAACTTCAGCGCCGCATCGGCAAAACTCAGCGGATATGATTTTCCGAGCTGCTTCGCCCGCACACGATAAATGTTATCCGCTACCGGCACCAAATACTTCACGACCGCCGCACGGAACGCCTCCACATCGGTTTTCGTATAGCAGTTGCGGCCCATACGATAATATCCCAGTGTGGTATATCCTTCATACCCCAGCTTCCGACCCATGGTATCCCTCAACTGCACCAAACGGTCGTATAAATCATCCAGCTCGCTTTGATGCTCCTTGTACCAACGCCCCTCCGCCTTCCAAGCCGCCAATCGACGCTCATCATCGGCATCCGTCTTAAACGGCGTCATCTGAGCAATCGTATACGTGCCGCCCTCAAACGGGATCTGTGCAGAGGCCAACAGTTTTTCGTAGTCTTGAGTCAACTCGTTCTCCTGTTGCAGTTCCTCAATAATTGTCGCATCAAACGTTTTCAGTTCCAGCTCCGCATTGACAAAGTAAACTTCGCCGTATTCCTCTGCAAATTGTGCACGAAACGGCGACGCCAGCATCGCCGCCGTCCACTGCTGATCGTATTCCTGCAATTCAGGGGACACCGTATTCCAAAACCGCATTTCCTCATCGTAAAAGGTATCCCGCGTATCAATGGAATGACGAATACTCACCAGCGTTTGCGCCGTATGCACACGCCGATCCACGTCCTCCTTGCGCAAAAACACCGCTTTGGCTGCCGCATAATCCTGCGCCGCTTTCAGTTCTTCCGTCAAAGCGGTCAGCTCCGCCTTGATTCCCTCCAACTCGGGACGCACATACGTCATATCGCAAAATTTCATGCCGCACCTCCGCAGATATATACACGGATAGTATACCACAATTCTCCTCACCTGCACAAGTCCCCAAATAAAGAAAAGCCCTTTTATCTTGCAATAAAAGGGCTTCTTTGTTTACCGCATCGGTATCAAAAGCATTGTATTTTCTTCCAGCATATCCTGCGTCAAGCCGTTTTCCGCCTTGATCGCTTCAGGGGAAGTGCGTTCACGCCGTGCCAGCTCCCAGATCGATTCACCGGCGGAAGCGAAGCACACCTTTAAGCAGCAGCCCTCCAGCAGGTCACCGCCCCCGCACGGAGCGGTTTCATCCACTTCCAGACGAACGACCGCCGACTGTGACTGTCTATCGCACTCGACACCGTGAATCATCACCCTCAAGCGCACCTCGGTATGCGTTGCGTTTTTGACAAACGTCGTCTCTGTGGGCAATGCCGTAACCGTCAAAGTCTCACACGCCGACACCCGTTCCAGGTGATACTCGCCCGACCTCTCGTAATACGCAAGCGCACCGTTGCTATCCCGTACGATCATACCGATCAATGCTTCGCCAACGATCGCATTGCCCGTCTCATCACAGCGGCTGTTCGCCGTAATACGGTCACACCACAGATCGACAATCTCGATGGCATCCTCCGGCGTTTCGATCACACAAGCTACGTCAGCCGTGTCCGAGCACACCGAACGGATCTGAAACATCTCCACCCGCTTTGTCTCCGTCGCCAGTGCGTAACGGGTGTGATACGCATCCGTGATAATGTCATGCGTATCGGTTTCGTAGCATTCCAGTGCTACCGTCAGCTTCAAAGCAACCGACAGCAGCCGATTCTCTCCCCCGGGATCCTGCATCAGCCGTGCATCGCACTGTGTCACCCACACACGGCAGTCACAAAGCTGCTCCTCGGTCAATCCGTCAACATCCAGGATCTGACCAAACGGAATACTGTTATCCACGTGGCATAACACACCGTTTTGACGGTCGCTGACATAGACGGTATGCAGCTGCACCGTCCCCTTCACTACCGCTTTTCCCGCCATACGGCGGCATTCGGTGATCACGGCAGCTGCTTCGTTACGCACCAGACATTCCGCCGGCGACGGGCCGAGATCGACCACCTCGTTGATCGACACCGCCTTTTCCGCCTGCGAGCAGACAACCGTCCCCGACACCATACACCCACGGGCAAACAAGCCCTCATCCTCCACGGCAGAAACGGCGTCACAGCCTCCGTTATTCTTCACCTTCAGATCCACACTGAATGCACCGTGAATATCTACGCGCCGAGGGCCGGTAGCACGGCAATTGACATAATTAACACGTGCCGATAAGCGGATCACATCGTTTCCGTTCAAATCCTTCACCGTAAAGGTCGACGTGAAGGGCTGTGCGTGCTCATAACTGTATACACACCGCCGCTCCTCATCCAAATACAGCACCTGCAGATACGCCGTACCGTCTGCCGTAATGCGATCACCGCTGATGCGGTGAGATTGTACGACCGGATTTACCATACATTTGAGCACCGCCGTAATGTCCGGCAAGTAATCCGGAAGCACGAAATCACAGTCGATCGGCTGCTCGTCAAAGCCGTCAAACACATCAGTTAAGGTCCCCAGTCGCTTGCAAATCGTTTGAAGCTCCATTCTTCTCTCTCCTTTTACCTTTTCTACGGCACTATATGCCGTATCGGCTGCGATTATGACAAAAGCGGCGGGAGAAACCGCTCTCCCGCCGCCGTCTTATGCCTCTTTTTTAATATGGAACAACTGTCGCAAGATACCACCCAAAAACTTCGGACTTTTCACAACGACGATCTGCACGCAGAACTCCCCCTCACCCGAATTTCAGCATCGCAGCAGCGAGATGCCGGTAAGTACCAGTGCGAACGCCGCCAAAATGAGGATAAACCGTGTGGGAAACAGCAATGCCACCAACAAACCGGCTCCAAACGCCGCAAAGCAGCCCCCTCGATTACACTGTTTCCGTCTCACAGCACTCATCCTTTCTGCGGCCTGCCGCATCTGTATTATCAGCATATTCCGACGACGCCCTCGTGTGAAAAGAAAAACAGCGGGACAGCCCGCTGTTTCACATCATACGTTATTTATTTTCCCAGCTTTTTCGTGTTTCCGCCTGTGCATACATCGCACAATAGCTTTCGTAGCGTGTTGCCGCAATTTCCCCACGCTGTACGGCAGCCTTCACGGCGCAATCCGGCTCGTGCACGTGAGAGCATCCTACGAACCGACACTGCCCGAACAGCGGACGGAACTCACGAAAGCAATCCTCCAGTCGCTCTTTATCGATCGGGTGAATGCGCTCCATATCCAACGCTGAGAACCCCGCCGTGTCAGCCAGATAACCGCCAAACGGCAAAGGAAACAGCTGTGCCGAACGTGTGGTATGACGCCCACGCCCCAGCTTGTGACTAATCTCACCGGTTTCACGTTCAAAGCTCGGTTCTATCACATTCAACAGGCTGGATTTTCCAACGCCGGAGTTACCGGCAAAAGCGGTGATCCGCCCTGCCAACTGCTCCCGAAGCGGCGCTGCCGTTTCCGGCCTGGTCACCGTCACCGTAAAAACCGGGATCCCGGCCAACCGATAGGTGGCTTCCAGTTCAGCCGTATCCTGCAGATCGGATTTGGTAATCACCAAAAGCGGCTCGATCTCATTTTCTTCCGCAATAGCAATCAGCTTATCCAACAGCATCGGATGCGGTGCCGGCTCAGCGATCGAAGCGATCACCGCCAGCTGATCCAGATTGGCAACCGGTGGACGCACCAGAATATTGCGACGGGGTAAAATGCGCTGCAGCGTGGCGGAAACACCGTCCCCCTGCACTGCAATCTCGACACGGTCACCCGCTACCGGTGTGATTCCTTCCCGTCGAAAACTGCCACGTGCTTTGCATTCATAAACCGCATCGGCGGTCTCCACGTAATAGAAACCGCCGATGCCCTGTAAAATCAAACCTTCACGTACCACTGCCACAACCCTATCACACCGTACCCGCAGGCGTATTGGTGCCGTTCGGATCGTCCGTACCACTGGGTTCATCGGTGCCGTTCGGATCGTCTGTACCGTTCGGATCGTCCGTACCGCTCGGATCATCCGTACCACTAGGATCGTCCGTCGCAGGCGGTGTGTCTACGTCGGTGCTGTTATCTACGAACACATCCTCGTAGAACTCCTGCGGCACGTCGCTGCCGGTACCTTCCTTGCCGTTGATCAGATACTTGGCATAGATCTTCCAATCGCCGCCATCGTGTTTGCGCACACGCACCGTCACCCAATACAGCTCTTTTTCCTGTTGCACCGTCAGCGTGATGTTCTCACCGCTCGGCAGCTGCTCGAGATACTCCTTATACAGATCCGAGCTTACAAATACCTGAACGTCCACGGTGAAATCGACCTCAGGCAAGGGGAAAACCAGATCCACTGCGTGGAAGCCGTTCGACACCTCAAACGTGATCGGGGTATCCACCGTCACTTCGCCGTCCGCGGGGGTCTGCGAAATAACGGTATCCTTCGGGAACTCACTGAATACGTAAGTAACGTTCGTTGCGATGAAAGCAGCCAAGCCCTCCTCGGTAAGCTCCACTTCAGCCAGGAAGCCTTCCTGCTGCAACGTTTCGATCGCTTCCTTAAGGTCCAGACGAGTGACGTCCGGCACGGGAACCGCTTCTACTGGCGAGTCACCGTTGCTGACGATAATTATGATCTCCGAATCCAAAGGCAGCTTGTCGGTTTCCGGATTAAGCGGAATATACATACCGTCCTTTTTCTGCTCCAGCGCCATAACATACCCTTCGGGGTACTCGTCGCTTTGCTCACGGCGAGGAATGCCGAGCACGAAGTTCATCGCCAGCTTTTCTTTGGCTTCCTCCAAAGGAAGACCGATAACCGGCGGGATCTCCACCAGCTTCATGCCACGGCTAACGGTAAGCGTAATGGTATGCACGCCCTTTTTCACCGACTGACCAGCATCCAGACTCTGTTTAATAACCGTGCCTTCCGGATGCTCGTTATCATAGGCATAGGCATAGTCGTTGAACTTAAACCACTCCAGATACTGCGGGTTTTTGGCGATCTGCTCCACCGTCATGCCCACGAAATTCGGCACGGTGATGGAATTGCTCTCGTTTTGCTCGCTGCTTCCGCCGTATTCGTCCAACAAATACATACCCACGAACACCGCTGCCACAAGCACAAACGCCGCAACCACCGCACTGATGACCGGGATGATCGGAAACGGCTTCTTCTCTTTCTTTTCCTCATCATCCCAGCGATTCGTCGAAGCAGGCTCCTCGCCCTTAACACGGGTGATCGTCTCCATATACCGTGTCGGGCTCTCATCTACGAAATACTTGTATTCAAAATGGATGCTGGGATTCTTCTTAAACTCATCGAAATCGTACAGCATTTCCGCCGCAGACTGATACCGCTTGGAAGGATCCTTCTGCATAGCCTTGACCGTGATGTCCTCCAATCCCTCGGGAATATTGGGATTGATCTCACGGGGCGGCTTCGCCTCCGACTGCAGCTGCATGATCGCCACGGAAACGGCGCTGTCCGCCTCAAACGGCAGCTGTCCTGCCAGCATTTCATACAGCATAACGCCGACGGAATAAATGTCCGCCTTCTCGTCCGTGACCTCACCACGAGCCTGCTCGGGGCTGATGTAATGCACGGAACCGATCGCTTTGTCGGTCGCACGGGTGGTGCGGATATCCTGACGGGAGAAGCGAGCGATGCCGAAATCGGTCACCTTGATCGTACCATCAGGCAACAGCATAATGTTCTGGGGCTTAATATCACGATGCACAATACCTTTATCGTGAGCATGCTGCAGCGCACGCAGGATCTGCACCGTGAAATGAACAGCTTCCTTCCACTTGAACTCCTGCTGCTGATCGATATATTCCTTCAGCGTGATACCGTCAATGTACTCCATGACAATATACTGCATCCGATCGCCGAAGCTCACATCATACACCTTGACGATGTTGGGGTGAGACAAGATCGCAATCGCCTTGGATTCGTTCTTGAAACGACGGGTAAACTCATCGTTGGCAAGGTACTCCTCCTTGAGGATCTTTACCGCCACGACACGATCGTCAATGTTATCATATGCTTTATACACGTACGCCATACCACCGACGCCGATGATCTCTTTGATCTCGTAACGGCCGTCCAGGCGTTTTCCGATATACTTATCCATAAGAATCCTCCTGCGTCCTTAGTTTTTCGTGACCGCGACAACCGTAATGTTATCGCTTCCGCCGGCGAGATTGGCGGTTGTAACCAGCTTCATGGGAATATCGGCAAAAGAGAACGTACGAACCAACGATTGGATCATCTCCGAGGCAACCAGGTTGGAGAGACCGTCCGTACAGATCAGCAGCGTGCCGTCCTCCGGAAAAGCGATCCGTGTGAAGGTGCATTCCATTTCCGGCTCCACGCCAAGCGCACGTGTCAGAAAATGCTTCTGCGGATGAGTCTTTGCCTGCTCGGCCGTGATCTGGCCCTTATCCACCATATCCTGCACCACGGAATGGTCCCGGGTGATCTGCTCAATGTCACGAGGCGTGATCATATACGCACGGCTGTCACCAACATGAGCAATATACACCGCCTCCGGCGTGGCGATCGCCGCCACGACGGTGGTTCCCATACCGAACAGCTCCGCATCCTCACGGGCGGTACGGAACACTTCGCCGTTGGCTTCCGCAATGGCTTCTTCCAACAGCTCACGAACCGCTTCCGGTGTGGCGCTTTCACGGTAATCCTCCACCAGCCGATCAGCAATGCAACGCATCGCAATCGAGCTGGCAATGTTGCCGCCGTTTGCGCCGCCCATACCGTCGCAAACCACGGCAAACGCTGTGGTTTCGGTGAGCTTTCCGCACAGGAACGCATCCTGATTGCTGGAACGCACACGCCCCGGATGGGACGCTCCCAATGTTCTCATGTGGCTTCATCCTCCTTCTGTTCCTGCCGACGAAGCTGTCCGCAGGAGGCGCTGATGTCTGCACCTAAGGTACGTCTTACCGTAACGTTAATTCCTTGCTGTTCCAAAATCTGTTGGAACCGTCTCAGGCGAGCCTGAGAGCTGCGTCGGTGATCCTTTCCACGCACTTCATTGGCGGGAATGAGATTCACGTGGCACAGCATTCCCTTCAGCCGTGCCGCCAGTTCCAGTGCGCACGCATCCGTGTCATTGACGCCGTCGATCATCGCATATTCAAACGAAATGCGGCGACCCGTGACACGCACGTACTCACGACACGCCTTCAGCAGCTCCTCCACCGGGTAACGGCGGTTGATCGGCATCAGGCGGGAGCGGATCTCGTTATTCGGCGCATGCAACGACACCGACAGGGTCAACTGCAAGCGTTCCTCCATAAGTCGGTAGATCCCGTCTACCAGACCGCAGGTGGACAGGGATACGTGACGCATCCCGATATTGACACCGCCCGGACGGGCGAGCGTTTTCAAAAAGGAAAGGACCTGATCGTAGTTATCCAGTGGCTCACCCATGCCCATCAACACGACCGAGGAAACACGAATCCCACGATCCCGTTGTGCCGCTTCAATCTGGGAAAGCATTTCTGCCGCCGACAGATTGCGGGACAGTCCACCCATACCGGTGGCACAAAAGGAGCAGCCCATACGGCAACCGACCTGCGTAGATAAGCACTGCGACCACCCGTGATGATAGCTCATCAGCACCGATTCCACCGTCTCCCCGTCGGATAATCCGAAGAGATATTTGACGGTTTCGTCCAATTGGGACTCCAAACGGCGAAGGATCGTCACACCGGGAATTGTAAATACCTCTGCCAACCGCTCACGCATGGCAAGCGGCAGATTGCTCATCTCGTCAAACGAGGCGCAGCCGCTATCCAGCCACTGAAGCACCTGTTTGGCACGAAACGCAGGGTATCCCATCTCCCGGATGCGCTGATGTAGTTGTTCCTCTGTCAACGAGCGGATATCCTCCGACATCGTGCGGACACCTCATTTTTTACAAAATCCTGCGATAAAGAACCCGTCAGTTCCATGCACAGGGGGAAGCAGTGTGATCATATGCGACGGCTTCGACCCCAGCATCGCAAAGCAACGCTCAATCGGCAGCACCCGTGGTGAAAATTCAGGATGCTCACGCAGAAACCGACTCGCAACCGCTTCGTTTTCGGCAGGGTTCAGCGTGCAGGTCGAATACTGCAGCACACCGCCCGATTTTACCATTTCCGCACTGCGCTCCAAAATGCGGTACTGCAATGCGGGAAGTTCGTCAAATTCCTGTAACGCTTTATAACGGATCTCCGGCTTGCGGCGAATCACGCCGAGACCGGAACAAGGCACGTCACACAGCACACGGTCAAACGCACCCCGCAACTGCTCCGGGCAGGGCATCGACGCATCACGCACGGCGGTGCGCAGAATGGTGATGCCCAATTCCTCCGAACGGCGGTCGATCGTTTCGCACTTGGCAGGATACAGATCACACGCCAGCAGCCGCCCCGTGTTGTTCATCATCTGCGCCAGCGTAAAACTTTTTCCGCCCGGTGCAGCACAAACATCGGCGATTGCTTCCCCGGGTTGAGCATCGAAAGCCATACACGCCCATTGTGAAGCCTTATCTTGATAATAATAGCAGTTTTTTTCGTCAGTTGCAAGATTATTTAGCAAATAACCGCTGTTCAACTGCAAACAATGCGGTAAATCGTCGCAAATTTGGTGGTTTACCCCCCGATTTTCGAGAATTTTGGAAAAATTTTCATCTGTTGTCCTCAAGGTGTTGACCCGCAAAAACGCATCCGGCGTTTCGTTGATCGAAGCAACCAACCGCTCCGCCATTACATCACCATATGCCTGCCGCCAGAAAGAAATGAGTTCTACCGGGCAGGAATGTCGGATCGAAAGTCCCTCATCCCCGTCAGGCAACGAGTCAAACAACGACTCCCGACGCCGCAGGATCCCACGCAACACACCGTTGACATACCCCGATGCCTGCCCCTGCTTCAGCCGACGAACACCGGAAACGGCTTCGTTGACTGCGGCGGCATCCGGTATCTTGTCCATATACAAGATCTGATACAGCGCCACCCGCAACGTTTCGTGAACCAGCGGATGCACTTTGCGCAACGGTACGGAGGAAGCGGCAGACAGCACGTAATCCAACGTCAGGCGCTGCTCAATCACACCGTAAAACAAACGGGAGGCGAGAGAACGATCAGCATCAGACAATGCCGACGTGCGCAACAGCTGATCCAACACGATGTTAGAATAGCTGCGGCGGCGATGCAATTCCGCCAACGCCTGCACCACCGTCAAGCGTGGATCCTGTGCCATATCCCCTTCCCCTTTCTCCGTTGATTATTCCGAAAACTGTGTTCCTACCGCAACCGGATGACCACGGAAATACGCATCGGCATCCATGCGTTTGCCGCCTTCCGCCTGCACCTCGCAGATTTCCAACGCCGTTCCGCCGCCGCAAGCGACGATCAACGGCCGTGCGCAGACAATCACACCCGGCGCTGCCTCTGCCGATTCTGCCACACGGGTGCGATGAATTTTCAATCGTTTTCCTTCCTGCATCACGGTGGCAACAGGCCACGGATGCAGCCCACGCACCTGATTATGCAGCTGCTGTGCGGTCTTGGCAAAATCCATAGCACACAGCGATTTATCCAGCATCGGTGCGTAGCAGGACGCCGTATCCTCCTGCGGGATACGCTGCAGCTGTCCTGCTTCCAACGCTGTCAGTGTCTTGGAAAGCACCTCAGCCCCCATAACCGACAAACGGTCGTGCAATTCACCGGCAGTCAGGTCCGGCTCAATGGCGCACCGTTCGGTGAGCAGCATATCGCCGGTATCCAAGCCCACATCCATATACATGGTAGTAACGCCCGACTCGGTTTCCCCGTTCAGCACCGCCCATTGAATGGGCGCCGCTCCACGATACCGAGGCAGCAGAGAGGCGTGCACGTTGATGCACCCGTGCTTCGGCATTTCCAGCACCGCACGGGGCAAAATCTTGCCGTACGCCACCACCACGATCAGCTCCGCCTGGTAACGACGCAGCGTTTCCTGAACCTCTTCACTTTTCAGCGAAGCGGGCTGCAATACGGGAATATCATGCCGCAACGCACACTCCTTCACGGGAGGTGGCATCATCTTTTGTCCCCGCCCCTTCGGCTTATCCGCCTGCGTCACGACCAACGACACCTGATGACCGTCCTCGATCAGACGTTCCAGACAGGGCACCGCAAACTCCGGTGTTCCCATAAAGATCACATTCATTGATACTTCACGCCACCCTTCACGTGGTCCAAAAAGACGACACCGTTCAAATGGTCGATCTCATGGCACATACACCGTGCCAACAACTCCTCGCCCGTGAGATAATACCACTTGCCGTAACGGTCCTGCGCCTTCATCTTCACCTTATACGGACGGCACACCGTGCCCCATTTTCCGGGAAAGGACAGGCAGCCCTCGTCCCCCTCCTGTTTACCACTTTCGCTGACGATTTCCGGGTTGATCGCCTCGATCACACCTTCGCCGACGTCCATCACGATAACACGGCGAAGAATCCCCACCTGAGGTCCCGCCAAACCGACACCCTCAGCCTTGTGCATCGTTTCAGCCATATCATCCAAAAGTTGCCACAACCGCTCGTTAAATTCCGTCACGGGACGGCACATTTTACGCAGTGTGGGATCATCATCCTTCAAAATATTACGAATCGCCATATCTGTTACAGCTCCTTTGTTACAAAATGGTCACGGGGTTTCGGTCGGCATAGACCGTGATCTCCCGATTGGCAGGATCGGCACAAAACTTGGCAAGCACTTCACCGACCAGCTTTCTGGACGACGCCGAGCCGCCCAGCTTCATCAACAGCTTATACCGATACTTACCGGACACACGTGACACCGTCGCCGGTGTCGGGTCCAACACGATCATCGGTAATCCGTCGTATTGCGGCTGACGGGCCGTGCTGCAAAGCAGCTCCAGCAAACGGTCGGCCGCCTGCTTGACCGCCGCTTCCCGCACGCCGCCAAGCCCGAAAACACACAGTTCGGAGAACGGCGGATATTTCATCTGACGCCGTGCGTCGATCTCCACTTTATAGAAAGCGGGGTACTCCTGCGCTGACGCCAACCCGATGATATAGTGCTCCGGCGTCATTGTTTGAATGATCGCCTTACCCGGCTCCTCCCGCCGTCCTGCACGACCGATCACCTGCGTCAGCAAGGAGAACGTCGTCTCATATGCACGGTAATCGCCTGCGTACAACGACTGATCGGCAGACAGCACGCCTACCAAAGACACGTTGGGAAAATCCAAGCCCTTAGCGACCATCTGCGTACCGATCATGACATCGTACTCACCCTCGGCAAAGGCCTTAAACCGTTCTTCATACGAAAAGCGTGACATCGTGGTATCGGTATCCATTCGCAGAATGCGAATGTTGGGAAACAACTGCTGCAGCTCCTCCTCCACCCGCTGAGTCCCCATACCGGAATAGCGGATGTGCTCCGACCCGCATGCCGTACAGCGTACCATCGGCGACTGTATGTGCCCGCAATAATGACACATCAGCTTGCCGTTGGCACGGTGATACGTCATAGAAATACTGCAAGACGGACACGTCACGACCTGACCGCAGGAGCGGCAGGACACATACGTCTGGTACCCACGCCGATTTAACAGCAAAATGGCTTGTCGGCCATTATCCAAACAGGTTTTCAGCTCCCGACGCAGTGGTTCACTGAATGCGGAGACCTCCATAGGCTGTTCCCGCATATCCACGACCTCAACCTGCGGCAACACCGCTTCCCCGTAGCGGGAAGGCAGCGTGTGTAAGGAATACCGTCCGGTCTGCGCCGCATGATAGCTTTCCACGCTTGGCGTTGCCGATGCCAACAGCAACAGAGCCTTGTGACGGGCACAGCGGAACTTCGCCACCTCACGTGCGTGGTAACGGGGGGTGCTCTCCGATTTATAGGTATGCTCCTGTTCCTCATCTATGACGATAAGTCCCAGGTTTTCTACCGGTGCAAACACCGCCGAACGGGTTCCGACCACGATCGAAGCCTCGCCACGGCGAATGCGTTTCCATTCGTCCATACGCTCGCCGACCGACAAACCGCTGTGCAATACGGCGACCTGACGGCCATACCGCTGTATGAATCGCTCCATAACCTGCGGGGTCAGCGAGATTTCGGGCACCATCACCAACACCTGCCGTCCCTCGGCAAGCACCCGGTCGATCACGTGCATATACACCTGCGTTTTACCGCTGCCCGTCACGCCATACAACATCGCACAGCCCGCTTTTTCCTCACGGTAGCGTGACAGTATCTCTTCAAACACCGTTTGCTGTTCCTCGCTTAATACGTCGGTGCTTTTTATCGATGAAGAGGCGGTCACCGGTGAACGAAGCCATTCCTGGTCATACAGCTGGACCAGTCCCTTCTTCACCAGCGTCGACACCACAGCGTCAGTCACACCGGCAAGATAGCACAGTTCCTTTACCGATGCAGTACCTGCTTGCGTCAGCAGCGACAGAACAGCCTTTTGCTTGGCGCTGCACTTGGCAAGACGGATCGCTTCCTCCAAATCGTCGGGCGCTACACACAGCCGTGCCATACGGCGGGTCGCATCACCTAAACGGCGAAACGCATCGTCACTGCGGGTCAGCCAACCGTGCCGCAGCATCCGTGTCAGCATCGTCTGATCCGTGCCGAAGCCCGCACAACGCAACAGTTTATCCCCCGGAACACCGTCCGGAAGCTTTTCGCTCATGGAGCACGCCAACTTATACACAGCAAGCTCCTCGGACGTCATACGTTCCTCCTCCCCTTCGGGAAGCGGACGTACCGGAAGGAACACCGGTTTGACATTCCAATACAGACCTGTCGGCAGCATGGCACGCACGGCGTCAAACACCGTGCAAAAGGCCCGTTCACGCAGCCACAACGCCAGATCCAGCAGTTCCTCGTTAAGGATCGGCTGTTCATCCAGCACCTCAACGACGGCCTTCAGCTTAGCGGTCTCCTCCGTCTCGGCAAGCTCCATAACGATGCCTTGACGGTAACGATCGCCCTTGCCGAACGGCACCAGCACGCGGCAACCACGCTGCACAGAGTGTGCCGACACATCCACTGCGTAGCTGTACAATTTATCGAAATGATACGCCGTTTGCTCCACGGCGACCCGAGCGACCACGCCCATGCCGACACCTCCCCCACAGCTTCAATAAAAAGCCAAAAAGACGTCCTACGCAGGACGCCCTTCAGCCATTTGGGAAACGGAGAGACTTATTCCGCCTCATCCGACACGATCATCTTGTAATCGCCGCCCTCAAAATCGTTGATCGCCATACTGACCGGCTTTTCGATCAGAATGACACCGTTATCCTCGGCTTCCTGCGCAATATCACGCGCACGCTTGGCAACACCCACAACCACCGCATAGCGGCTGTTCTTGCCCTTCAATTTTTCAATATCCGTCGGGTTCAGCATAAGTCAATCCTCCAGTATGTATTTACTGCGGTTTTCCCGCATTTTTTCTGCCTCAATTATATCGCTGATGCGCTGTACAGCCGCATCCACCTCATCGTTTTGCACGATGTATTGGTATCTGTCGATGTGAGCCATCTCATCCCGTGCGGCGGCCAACCGATTCAGCACACTTTCTTCCGTTTCAGTGCCACGGCCACGCAAGCGGCGCTCCAGCTCCTCCATAGAGGGCGGTGCCAGGAAAATGGAAACATACTCCTTCACACGGCTCATCACCTGCAAGGCACCCTGCACTTCGATCTCCAGAATCACGTTGCGACCGGCAGCAAGCTGCTCCTCCACAGCCGCACGTGGCGTTCCGTAGTAATTTCCGTTGTACTGCGCATATTCCAGAAGCGCATTGTCACGGATCATCTCTTCAACCTGCTCGTGCGTGCGAAAGAAATACTGCACACCGTCCACATCCCCCGGGCGCGGCGCCCGTGTGGTAACAGACACAGACAGCATCGTGTCCTCTCGTGCCGCCAACAGGCGTTCCATAATGGTGCCTTTTCCGCAACCGGAAGGGCCGGAAAACACGATCAGCAGGCCACGGGAACCGTCAATCGCCATTGCCGGAAACCTCCTCGTCGTCCTCGCCAAAGCGGTTTGCCACCGTTTCCGGCTGCACCGCCGACAGGATCACGTGATCACTGTCGGTGATCAGCACCGCACGGGTGCGTCGACCGTACGTGGCGTCGATCAACGTGCCACGCTCCTTGGCGTCTTGAATGATACGCTTGATCGGTGCGGATTCGGGGCTGACGATAGCGACTAAGCGACCGGCGGCAACCATATTTCCGAAACCAATGTTGATAAGCTTCATCGTTTTCCCTCCGTTATGTCACAGCGAACATCACTCGATGTTCTGAATCTGCTCACGGATCTTTTCGATCTCTGCCTTCATATCCACAACCACCTGCGCCAACTGCAGATCCTGTGCCTTGGAGCCAATGGTGTTCGTTTCACGGTTGATTTCCTGCACCAGGAAATCCAATTTTCTGCCAACCGGCTCACTGCTGCACACCAACTGCTCTAGCTGATCCAAATGGCTGCGCAAACGCACCGTTTCCTCAGCAGTGGCGATCTTGTCGGCAAACAACGCCGCTTCGGTCAGCAAGCGCTGCTCGTCCACCGTGGCACTGCCAAGCAGATCCCGCATACGCTCCGTGATCTTTTCCATATGCTCACGTACCGTTTGCGGAGAACGCTCCTCCACGATCGCCACTCGCTCCAGCAAAAACGAGCGACGGGACAACACGTCATCACGCAGGCGCTCGCCCTCACGTTCACGCATCGCCACAAACTTCTCCAACGCCTTGGCAGCGGTATCGCTCACGACACGCCAGATGGCCTCTTCATCCGCCTCGTTTTTGCGAACGGTCAGCACATCAGGAAAGCGGGACAGCCCCATAACCGAGCAATCGTCACGCACGGCGAGCTTTTCCGCCATCTGCTGCAGAGCGCTGCGATAGGCCTCCGCGAGCGGCATATTAATTTCCACGTGACTATCAGCGGTTTCGACTGCATCCAGCGATACGTAAACCTCAACCTTACCACGGGCAATATGCTGTTGGAAAAACGCCTTCAGCTTTTCATCCAAAAAGCCGCAGGTGCGCGGCAAACGGGTGCTGCACTCAAAGAAGCGGTGGTTGACGGATTTCAGTTCTACCGTGACATCCCAGCCCTCCAGCACCTGCTGACAACGCCCGTAACCGGTCATACTCCGAATCATAATAAGTAACTCCTTGAAACAAGACGACCGAAAGCCCCCGCAAGGGCTTTCGGATACGACTTTAATTAGACGGGGTGCACCTTTTCCTCTTCGTTGAGATGCTGCCCGTCGATATGATATTTCTCATTGCGACGCTTCTCGAAGAACTTAACGGCGACCTGGCCGAACTGCGCATAGGTCAGCACGTCCTCCTCCTGCTCGTACCATTCCTTCATCTCGTCACGGATCTTATCCAGCTCCGGCTCGATCTGATCGGCAGGACGGCAGGTGATCGGTTCTTCATCGCCGATAATCTGCTTACGGAATTCCGGATCGATCGCCACAGGAGACGAACCGTATTCACCACGCACCAAGCCCTTGAACTCCTTGGTGACCATCTTATAGCGTTCGCCGCCGATGACGTTAAACACTGCCTGCGTGCCGACGATCTGCGAAGAAGGCGTGACCAGCGGCGGGAAACCGGCATCCTCACGGACGCGCGGCACCTCCAGCAGCACTTCCTCCAGCTGATCCTCACGGCCCGCCTGCTTCAGCTGGCTGACCAAGTTGGACAGCATACCACCCGGCACCTGATAGATCAGCGCCTTGGTGTCTACTTCCAGCATCTTGGGATTGAGCTGACCGCTAGCGAGATACTTATCACGCAACGTATGGAAATACTTACCGACCTCGTTCAGCTTAATAAGATCCAAACCGGTATCGTACTCCGTACCGGCAAGAGCCGCCACCATCGACTCGGTCGCGGGATGAGACGTACCCATACCCAACGGCGACAAGGCAGTATCGATCACGTCCGCACCGGCTTCGATACCCTTCATCAGCACCATATCGGCGATACCCGCCGTGAAGTGAGAATGAAGCTGAATCGGAATAGAAACGACGTTCTTGATCTCCTTGACCAGCTCGTAGGTCGTATACGGCACCAACAAGCCGGCCATATCCTTGATACAAATGGAATCGGCACCTGCCTCTTCCAGCTTCTTGGCGTAGTTCACGTAGTACTCCGTGTCATACACGGGACCGGTGGTGTAGGAAACCGCTACCTGCACGTGAGCACCTTTTTCCTTCTTAGCGGCGTTGATAGAGGTTTCCAGGTTGCGAATATCGTTCAATGCGTCGAAAATACGGATCACATCGATACCGTTCGCAACGGATTTTTCCACAAAATACTGCACGACGTCGTCCGCATAGTGACGATAACCCAGCATATTCTGGCCACGGAACAGCATCTGCAGTTTCGTCTTCGGCATATGCTGACGCAAAATGCGCAAACGCTCCCACGGATCCTCGCCCAGAAAACGCAGGCAAGAATCAAATGTGGCGCCGCCCCAGCATTCCAGAGAATGGAAGCCAATGTCGTCCAGCATCTCCAGCGCAGGCAGCATATCCTCCGTAGTCATACGGGTGGCGATCAGCGACTGGTGCGCATCACGCAAAATTGTTTCGGTAATCCCGACCTTTGCCAATCCAATCAGTCCTTTCGTCAACCGCTCTTATTGCAGGGAAACCAACGCTTTACCGGAATCCACACTCTCGCCCTTGGCAACGTGCACACCGGCGACAACGCCATCACGGGGCGCCATAATTTCGTTTTCCATCTTCATGGCTTCCAGAACCACCAGCACATCGCCGGATTTCACCGACTGACCGGCGGATACGGCAACACTGACAATGGTACCCGGCATCGGGGCATTGACGACCTCCGCACCGGCGGCGGGAGCAGCAGCGGGAGCGGCAGCAGGTGCAGCCTCAGCGGCGGGAGCCGGAGCGGCAGCGGGTGCCGGCGCAGCGGCAGGTGCCGGTGCCGGTGCCGGAGCAGCGACAGGAGCCGGAGCGGCAACAGCAGCAGCGCCGCCGATTTCTTCGACCTGAACATCGTATGCCTTGCCATTAACGGTGATATTAAATCTCTTCATAACTGAATCAACCTTTCTTTTATGTTTCAGCAGTGCCCACAAGACACCGGATATTACAGACGAATGTTAGCGTGCTTCTTCGGCAGCTTGCTGACACGCTTGCCGGACAGCATCTCAAAGAATGCGGAAACCGAAGCACGGGTCTGCTCAGGAGCGATAACGTCGGTCACAGCGCCCTGCTCAGCCGCCAGCTGCACATTGCAGCAGGTGGTACGATACTCCTCTGCCAGCGCCGCGCGGTCCGCCTTGGGATCCTTCATCTCCGCCAGACGATCCTTCCACAGAATGTGGATCGCCGTTTCCGGCTTCAGCGGCGAAACCGAGGCATCCTGCCACGCCAGCACGGCGTCCGCACCGGCCGCCTTGCCTGCCACGGCGATATACACCGGACCATACGCCTTGCCGGTCAGCAGTGTGACCTTGGCGGTGGTCGCTTCGGTGTACGCCTGGCACACACGGGCAGCGCCCTTCAAGCACTCAAAGCCTTCCGCATCCACCACCGTGAGGATCGGCAGCGAAAAGCCGTCACAGAAACGAACGAAGCGAGCAACACGGGCAGCTGCACAGCAGGAAACCTGCTCACCTGCCAGCGTAACGATACCGCAAACCACACCGTTGATGCGTGCTAACGCAGCGACCTCATCCTTATACAACGGGAACAGCGACTCGGCATCTGCCAGATACGCCGCCACGTCCGCCGCCTCGTTCGGTACAGCCGCCGCAGACTCCAGCGCTTCATACACCGGAGCAGCCGATAGGTTGTTCGACGGGAGATAGCCAAGCAGTAAGCGAGCCTTCGCCAACGCCTCTGCCGCATCCGCCGCAGCGACGTCCGCCTTGGCGTTGTCGTCACCGACGTTCAGGTAATAATCGGCATCCGCAGTAGCAATAACCACATCGGCTGCCGCCGCAATCAACGCCGAAGAACCGACGCAAGCACCGGTAATCACCGCAATCTGCGGCACGACACCGGACAACTCGTTGGCAGTCGCCATGATCTCTGCAATGGCATCCATCGCATCGATACCTTCGCCGAGACGAGCACCGTCGCTGTCGAACACACCGACGATCGGTGCGCCGTTCTGCGCCGCCAGATGATAGATCGTCTTGATCTTGGCGGCGTGCGCCTTACCCACCGCACCACTGCACACGGTCTTATCCTGTGCAAAAGCGTATACCGGTGCGTCATTCACCAAACCGTAACCGCAAACAACGGGAACCTCGTTCTCACCGTCACGCATCAGGCGGTCAACCTCAACAAAGCTGCCCGCATCAAAGAATTGTTCCAAGCACTTCCGTGCCTCGGACGCTTGCTTACTCATGCTTTTAACCTCCAAACAGCGTACCCGTCCCTCACAAAATCTCTTGTAGACGGGAAGGAATAAAAAGCCAACCTACGCCATGATAATAGATACTAATATTATAGCGCAGAATACACCGAAAAATCAAGTACTCTGCGCAATAAAAAACGAATTATTTGTCAATTTCTTGTTACTTTCCGCCGCCACAGCAAGGACGGTTGAAGAAATCGGGAATGAATACTTCCATTGCTGCCCCCTGTGCACGGAACCCCAATCGGTCGAGCAAGGGAAACAGCACCGGATCGGAGCAGGTTGCCGTGATCGCCAAGCGATTGACACCGGCGTTAAGCACCGCACGGACAAGCCATTCGGCATACTCGTCGTCCGGCGAGCGCAAGCAGATCAGCTCCAAGCAATCACGCTCCACCCGATACAGCGCATATCCGGCCTCTTTTTCGGCTACCGTCAGCACCAAAGCCGACAGCGGCAGCTGCCGTCCCTCCTGCTGCGCCAACGCAGCCGTTTTTTGATCATCGGCAGGCAAAATGCTGAACATCTTATCCGCGACCCTTCCCCTTTTTGATATACTCAGCGGCGATCTTCTTCTCCACCTTGGAGGCCATCACCAGTGTGCGCACCTCACGAGGCTCCAGATGCCGCCATTTTCCCGGTGCCAACATCCCAAGCTTGATGCCGCCGAAGGCCACTCGCTTCAAGCGGATCACATCCAGCTTCAACAGTTCACACATACGACGGATCTGGCGATTACGTCCTTCGTAGATCGTGATTTCAAACACCGTTCGTGGCTGAGCGCCCGCCACCGCTTCTTCCTGCGTCAGCACCACTACTTCGGCAGGCAACGTGCGCCGTCCGTCCAGCATAACGCCCTCCTGGAGCTGACGGATATGCTCCGCATCCATCTCGGAACGCACCGTTACACGGTAGCGCTTCGGCACGTGAGCCGTCGGATGCATCATCGCATTGGAAAAATCGCCGTCGTTGGTCAGCAGCAGCAACCCCTCCGACTCACGGTCCAATCGACCGACGGGGTACACACGTACCCCCACATCCTGCACCAGATCAGCCACACACTTGCGGCCTTTTTCATCGCTCATCGTCGTCACGTAGCCACGTGGCTTATGCAGCATCAAATACACCGCATCCTCCGCCGCCGCAATGCGCTTGCCGTGAACCGTAATGAGATCCTTGCGATCATCCACTTTATCACCCAGCCGTGCAGGGTGCCCGTTGACCTTCACCACGCCCTGCTCGATGAGTTCTTCCGCTTTGCGGCGGGACGCCACGCCCCGATCCGCCAGCACCTTTTGCAATCTTACCAAAGCCATTTGTCATTTACCTCGTCAAAGCGGTTACCAGCCGTGTAAACTGTCGCCGCCACCTCTCTGCAAATCCTATTGCGGGGCGCTCATATACCGTCTCAGCCGTTACGATCGGCACTTCTGCCACCACACGCTCTGTCGTCCGATAGCGCAGTACACCGATCGGCGTTCCCGCTTCACCTGCCGCCCAAACAAACGGGGGCAGTTCCCATTCATACCGCAGATCCTCCGCCTCACCGTCCAGCAGCACCACCTGCGGTGCTGCGGCATACACGGAGATCCGTTCCTTCGTTCCTCCGGCTACTGCCACCGTCGGCAGGACGGGCAACGGCAATGTCACCACGCCCGTCACAGAAAACCCATACTCATACAAGGCAATGTGATCGTTCCAGTAATCCCCACCGTTCAGCGAAGCCACCACCAACGTCACGCCGTCACGTGTAGCCGCTGACACAAGGCACTTGCCGGACTTCTTGGTATATCCCGTTTTCAGCCCCACTGCATCCTTGTACAAATGCAGCAGACGGTTGTGGTTACTGATCGTCACCGCACTGCCGTTGATATGCACCGTCGTGCTTTTCAGCGCACACAGCTCTGCAAGCAGCGGCACCTCCAGCACCGCAGCGCCCAAAAGGGCCATATCGTGTGCCGTGGAATGGTGATCGCCTTCATCCAAGCCCGACGGTGTAACGAACACGGTATCCGTCATTCCCAGCTCTGCTGCTTTACGGTTCATCAGCTCCGCAAAACGGTCCAACGAACCGCTGACAAGCAACGCTACCGTATTCGCCGCATCATTCCCCGAGGAAAGAAGCAGCCCCGCCAGCAAATCCCGCACCGTCAGCGTATCACCGCCACGCAGTCCCACGGAAGAGCCTTCCACCAGCACTGCCGCTGCAGGCACCGTGATCACACGCTCCGCCTCCAGATGCTCGACCGCTATCAGTGCCGTCATCAGCTTGGTCGTACTCGCCATAGGGCGTGGCACATCGGCGTTTTTGGCATACAGCACCCGTCCGGATTCCGGCTCGTACAGTACAACAGAATGCGAGGAAACCGTCTGCGGCGGCGCCTTGGCACTTGCCGACAACGATCCCCCGCACACGATCCATACCGCCAACAGCAGTATCAGTATTCTGCGCATACGCTCCCCCCTATCTCACTAGGAGGGTATGCACGTCCAACGCAAATTATTTCTCAGACTTCTTATCCTTCCGCTTCGAGAAGAGATCGCCGATCTTGTTCACCACGTCAGGCACCATGCTTACCATCTGATTAAAGGTGTCGGGCGAAGCCACCAACGGAAGCACGCGCACGTTGCCGTCGGATACGACCAAAAAAGCAATCGGAATGATATTGATGCCGGCACCGCCGCCACCGCCAAACAGCTCCTGATTGCCCTTCGAGGGAAGATCCGAACCGCCGCTCGCAAAACCGTAGGTCACACGGGACACGGGAATCAGCGTGGTGCCGTCCTCCAACGTCATCGGATCACCGATCACGGTGCTGACATCCACCATTTCACGGATCTTGTCAATGGAAACACCCAACAACCCCTGTACTTTATTTTCCATGTTTCTGCTCCTCCTTAATCTTGTCTGATTGATTATCTAACACGGTGCCGAGCCTGAACACCGTCCACAAAGCCGCCCAAACAGCCCGAATCGGAACGACACGCATCCGCACATCCGCCGTGATGCGTCCGTTTTCCGCCAAATAGTCCGGCGTAACCGTCACCTCACGGTGGCGAATACGCAGGGCACACTGCAGTGCCGACAACGCCGGATACAGCACGGCGCACACCCGACCGGTGTTGATCGCCGTGGCCGCCGCATCCTCCGAAGCAACGACGATCTCCAAATGCAACCGATCAACGGTGATCGCCTTAAACACCCGTTTCAACGCACCAAACGCCAGCTTCGTCACCGACTTGATCGTACGAACCAAGGCGGCGACGCCCTCGTTCTTCAGTTGCTTGGACAGATCGGCCAAAAAGCCGTTTTTTTCTTTTTTGGGTTTCGAACCGTCTTTTGCTTTTTTCTTCTCTTTCTTCGGCTTTTCGGGCTTGTCCGGCTTTTCTTTGGCAGAATCGTACCAATAGACCGGTATCACACCGAACACCCAAACATGAACCTTTAACGCTTCACGGTACTGTATGCGCACGCATACAGGCAGAATCAAGAGTAAGATCAGCAATCCGAGCAGTCCTAACAAACTATACCCGATAATTGCCCACACGGTACTCACTCCTCCGTGGCTTCCTCCGTTTGTTCAATGATTTCTTCCAGGGTGGTCTCCACCATACGTGCCTCTTCTTCCTTTTGCGGAAGCGGGGGCAGTTCTTGCAGACCCGACACGCCAAAGCACCGCAGGAACACCGGCGTCGTGCCATACAGCAGCGGACGGCCCGGCAGCTCCAGACGACCCTTTTCATCGATCAGATTTTTCTGCATCAAGCCCTGAATGACCGCCGTACAATCCACACCACGCACCTGCTCAATAAACGCCTTGGTTACCGGCTGGTTGTACGCCACGATCGCCAGAACCTCCATTGCCGCCTGCGACAGCGGGGTGTTGCGGCGAATATCCAACGAGCGGCGTACCGCATCAGCGTATTCCTTACGGGTGCACAGCTGATACTGGTCGTCCAATTTCACCATATAGATACCGCCGCCACGAGCCAACAGCTCGCTCATCAGATCAGCGGCAATGCGATGAACCGTTTCCTCGTCCAGCTCCAACACCTCGGCAAGACGTTCGGCGGAAACCGGTTCCCCATTTGCAAATAGAATTGCCTCCATAGCGGCACGATATTCTTTAATTTCCATCAATTACTTCCTCCTCCGAGGTGGCCTTGAGCAACGTTACCTGCTGTTTTGCCCCTTCTCCGTCCACACGGATGCGCTTACCCTTGATCAGCTCCAGTACCGCCAGGAAGGTGGCGACCAGCTCTGATTTGGATTGTGCGCCCTCGTACAGCGAATGGTACGATACCCGCTTGCCGAAACGCAGGCGGCGCAAAACCGATACGATCTTGGACGATACCGACACGATCTTCCGTGCCACAATGTTGTGAAACACCTGTGGCGGGGGCGGCAGCTTGCGGCGACCCCGCCCTGCGGCAGCGAGATACGCATCCAGCAGCTCCTCCGCACGGTGCACCCGACGGTAGGTATAGTCGGGTTCGACCTCCATCGGCAAGCGAACGAACAAGTCCCCGCCAATGCACTGCTTTTCCATGCGCTTGGCCGCTTCTCTGCACAGCTGGTATTCGATCAGTTCGCCGGTCAGCTGCTGCTTCATTTCGTCACCCTCGTCGTGACGGGGAAGTAGCATTGCCGACTTGATCTGTACCAAACGTGCCGCCATGTCCAAAAATTCCGTGGCGACCTCCATATCCATCTGCTGCATTGCCTGGATCGCTTCCATGTATTGCTCCAGCAGCTCGTGAATGGGAATGTCGTAGATATTCAATTTATTCTTCTGCACCAAATGCAGAAGCAAGTCAAGCGGACCTTCAAAATCCGCCAGCTTATACGAGATCTCCATGAAGCACGTCCTCAAACAATTTTTAAATTAGCGCATCAGCATAAACACAAGCGAAGGGAAATCCAGACCGGTCAGCGCACACAACGCCGTAGCCAAGCCGTCTGTCAACAGCATCAACGGCTTGTCCAGCACATCGGTGGCGATCAAGAAAAACAAAGCAATGGTCAGATACTGCCGATATTGCTCCATATAGTACACCCACCGAGAGGGTAAAAACGCACTGAAAATACGGGAACCGTCCAGCGGCGGGATCGGCAGCAGGTTGAACACAGCAAGGTTCAGGTTGACCGTCGCACAAATAAACAACGCATAGCAGACGTACCAACCGAACCCATACGCCACACCGGTCGACAGGATCACCCGAATCAGGAAAAAGGAGATCAGTGCCAACAAAATGTTAGATACCGGACCAGCAAGGGCGGTCAACGCCATATCACGCTTGGGACGGGAGAAGTTGCGGGGGTTGACCGGCACGGGCTTGGCGTAGCCGAAGCCGAACAACACCAGCAGCGCCGTACCGATAATGTCCAGATGCCGCAGCGGATTGAAGGACAGACGGCCGTGCCAACGCGAGGTGTTGTCCCCCAATTTTACCGCCGTATATGCATGTGCCATTTCGTGCACAGGCAGCATAACAAACAGGATCAGCGCGTAACTCACTACCAGCGAAAAATACCACCATAACGGTTTCCCGCCGCCCTGATTGATGATCGTATATATCACGAATGAGAACCCCCTTGGGCAAACTTATCCATTTTTGGATATTCTTATCTACAGTATAACGCAAACAAACAAAAAATACAAGAAAAACCAACGTTTGAAACACAATTTTCAAAATTTTTTTATAAGTTGCAAAAAAAGCCTTGCTTTCCGTGAAAAAATCTGCTAATATACTTCTGTTGCGTTTGACCGGTGGTCAAATCAGCGATCATCGGTATACAGATCAAAGGAGGTGCAGAACATGGCTAAATGTGATTTCTGCGGCAAAAGTGTTACTTTCGGTATCAAGGTTTCCCACTCCCATCGGCGCTCGAACCGCACCTGGCGTGCCAACATCAAGCGTGTTAAGGCTGTTGTAGACGGTTCCCCCAAAAAGGTTTACGCCTGCACCCGTTGCCTGCGCTCTGGCAAGGTCACTCGCGCGGTGTGATCGTAAGTTCTTTTACAACAACGTCTCCTACCATTTTGGTGGGAGATTTTTGTTTTTCCCCCACTTGTACAAATCCGTTTTTCTGTCTATAATATAGGCAGGGTCATCATAAAGGAGGATCAGTTTATGAATATTTGGCATGATATTCCGAGTGAGCGTGTCTTACCGGAAAATTTTACCGCCGTTATCGAAATCCCCAAGGGCGGCAAGAACAAATATGAAATGGACAAGGAAACCGGTCTGCTTCGTCTGGATCGTGTGCTGTACACCGCCACACACTACCCCGCCAACTACGGGTTTATCCCCCGCACCTATGCGGATGACGGTGACCCGTTGGACGTGCTGGTAATGTGTCAGGAGGCGATCGTGCCGATGACGTTGGTGCAGTGCTATCCCATTGGCGTCATCAAAATGACCGACGGCGAGTCCATTGATGAAAAAATCATTGCCGTTCCGTTCCGTGATCCCTCGCTGTCGTGCTATCACGACATCTCCGAGCTGCCTCGCCATACCTTCGATGAAATCCGTCATTTCTTCACGGTGTACAAGACGCTCGAGGACAAAAGCACCGCAGTGGACGAAGTGATGAACCGTGAAGAGGCTGTGAATATCATTATGCACTGCATGGAAGAATACGACCGCTGCTACTGCGGCAAACGATAAAAAGGAAGTGTATAGTATGACCCACGAATACGGCAAAGAAAATCTGACCATGCTGACCGATTTTTATGAAATCACGATGGCAAACGGTTTCTTCGAGAATGGCCGCGGCGAGCAGACGGTATATTTCGATATGTTCTTCCGCACCGTACCCGACGGCGGCGGTGTGGCGATTATGGCCGGTCTGGAGCAGATCATCCATTACCTGAAGAATCTGTCCTTCTCGACCGAAGACATTGAATATCTCCGTAGCAAAAAGCTATTCAGCGAGGAATTCTTAAATTATCTCGCCAACTTCAACTTCGCCTGCGATGTTTGGGCAGTGCCGGAGGGCACGCCTATCTTCCCCTACGAGCCACTGGTTACGGTGCGTGGCCCCGCCATTCAGGCACAGTTCATTGAAACGATGATGCTGCTGGCGATCAACCACCAATCGCTGATCGCCACCAAAGCCAATCGCATCGTCCGTGCCGCCAAAGGCCGTGCCGTTATGGAATTCGGCTCCCGCCGTGCGCAGGGCTTTAACGGTGCCGTGTACGGTGCCCGTGCCGCCTATATCGGCGGTTGCATCGGCACCGCTTGCACGATTGCTGACCGTGAGTTCAGCATTCCCGCCCTCGGCACCATGGCCCATAGCTGGGTGCAGCTGTTCGATTCCGAATACGAGGCATTTAAGGCCTATGCTGAGGTCTATCCCCAGTCCTGCACCTTGCTGGTCGACACCTACAATGTGCTGAAATCCGGCGTACCGAACGCTATCAAGGTGTTTAACGAGGTGCTCGTCCCCCGTGGATACCGTCCGAAGGGCATCCGTCTGGATTCGGGCGATATTACATATCTCACCAAAAAAGCCCGCAAAATGCTGGACGAAGCCGGCTTCCCGGACTGCCAGATCTGTGCCTCCAACTCGCTGGATGAGACCATCATCCGTGATATGATCGCCCAGGGTGCGTGCATCGACAGCTTCGGCGTCGGCGAGCGTCTTATCACCGCCTCCAGCGATCCCGTGTTCGGCGGCGTGTACAAACTGGCGGCTGTGGAGCGCGACGGCGAGATCATCCCCCGCATCAAGGTCAGTGAGAACGTCGCCAAGATCACCAATCCGGGCTTCAAAAAGCTGTGGCGCTTGTACGACCGCGAGACGGGCAAAGCCATTGCCGACGTCATCACCATGCACGACGAGGTCATCGATGACACCAAGCCGTATGAGATCTTTGATCCCGAGCACGTTTGGAAGCGTAAAACGATCGAAAACTTCATCGCCCACCCCCTGCGCCGCCGCATTTTTGACCACGGCGAATGTGTGTACGAGTCTCCCTCGGTAGAGGAGATCCGCACCTACTGTAAGCAGCAGATGGAGACGATCTGGGATGAGGTTCTGCGCTTTGAAAATCCGCACAAATACTACGTTGACCTTTCTCAGGCGCTGTGGGATCAGAAGCATACGCTGCTGTCGCAGCACAGCCGATAACGCACTTTTGTCTTGACAAGCCACGGCGGATATGATATACTGCATCCGTTGTCCGCCGTGACATACGCTGGCATAGCTCAGTTGGTAGAGCAGCTGATTTGTAATCAAATAACTTTGCCAGTAGTAGAAAATCAGCAGTAAAGCTCCGCACAAAGCGGTATTTTTTTTATTTTTCTTTTTTTAATACCGCTGATTATTTTTGAAAAATTGCAATTCAGTAGCACCTATTTTAAGAAAAGGGAGTAATGGTAAGAATGGCAAAAGCAAGAGTAATCGAAAGGGCGCTTCCCTCCAGCTTAACTATCGGCAATGCGTTTGAGGAGTTTATACTTGAGAAAAGCGCACTAAAAATGGCACAATCTACGCTAAGGAATTATAACCAAAGTGTGCAATACTTTATTGACTGGTTAGAAGCAAGCTTTTTTGCTATGGACTGGAGAAGCCCAATAGCCGAAGTAGAGCGCACCCATATAATAGAGTATATAAATTATATAGGTGTAGAGAAAAACGCTAACACCATTAACCATTATATAAGGGATTTAAGAGCTTTCCTTTATTGGTGTATGGATGATACAAGGCGCTATCTTGCTCCCTTTAAGATTAAGCAGGTAAAAGCTCAAGAGGAAAGCTTAAAGGTATATAGTGATGAAGAATTGGATAAGCTCTTAAAGCGCCCTACTGCTACTGCAAGCTTCTATGAGTGGCGGAATTGGACTATTGTTAACTGGGTTTTAGCTACTGGTAATCGTGGAGCTACAATTTGTGAAGTAAAGTTAGAAGATATAGATTTTGATACCAAGCATATCTATTTGCGGCACACCAAAAATAAAAAGTTTCAGTTTATCCCTATGAGCGCCGCACTTGAAAAGGTTTTGAAAGCATATCTAAAGCAATGGTGTATAACTGATAACTTATTTCCGGATAGTGCTAATGAGGTAATGACTACAAACGCTCTGCGGCACAGCTATGCTAAGTATTGTAAAGATAGAGGGATAGCCCATACTAATCTACACGGACTGCGGCACACCTTTGCTAGAAAGTGGATTATAAACGGCGGCAACAAGCAAAAGCTCCAATATATGCTAGGGCATAGTAGCTCGGCAATGACTGATAGATATATTAGGTTATTCTGTGATGACTTCTTAGATGACTTCGAAGATTTTAACCCCTTAGATACAATGGAGAAAGAAAAGCTCCGCAAGGCAATAGAAAGAAAGAAGAAGGCATAAAGAAAAGCCGCCAGTTAATGCTGGTGGCTTATTTCTTTTAGGCTATTACCAATAGAAAGCAGTAGCTTTTTATCCTCTACTCTCTTTTGGAGTATCGGTAGTGTCTTGCTAAATCGGTTGCGCTCAAAGCTCATATCTCCGCTATTTAGTTCCCTTGCCGCTCTTACAAGCTCTGCTTTATCAGCTAAGTATATCTTTAACTCCTGCGGCAGTTCATCCCATATCTTACTAATAGCTAGCCTTGCTTGCTCCCCTTGCGATATTCCGCTACTATCTATATAATTATAGTTAAGCCTATATGAATAATAATTTACCTCTTTAAGTGCCTTGCTATAAAGCGCCCATAATTCGCTTTCGCAAGGTTTTTCTATTTGCTTTTGGTTTTCTATCTGCTCTATTATATCTGCTGGAGTAGGTGCAAACTTACACACCCTCATAGCTAAGAATATACCTTTACTAACTTCTTCATCTGTATACATCTCTAATAATGCTGTCCAAGTGTCCACTAATAATTCTAAATCTACATCTTTTCCAAAATAGCTATATATCGTCTTTATAGCCCCTATTGCTTTTATTATTGATTTTCTACTAGCCATTTCTACTGTTCCTCTCTATACATTCTTTGTAGCTCATCCATAAAGCTAGTATTTCTTTTTTCTTTAATTATTTTCTCTTTCTTTACTTTCTCTTTCTTTATTTGCGTGCGGTTTTCCGTTCGCCTTTTATCGGTATGCGCTTTATCCGTATGTAGGTTTTCGGTATGCGGTATTTCGTATAAGGTATACTCATAAGTAAAATATCCTTTTTCACTATTTATTCTTTCTCTAATTAAATACTTGTTTTGCTCTAATTCTTTAAGCGCACTTCTTATGCTGGTATGGCTTTCTTTGCATATTGCCACCAAGCCACCTATAGAGTAATCCCAACTAGGCGGCAAGCTTAACATTAGTGACATCAAGCCTTTAGCCTTTAAGCTCATCTCCTTATTTCTTAAATGGTGGTTGCTCATTACTGTATAATTCTGCGTTTTTTCTACTCTAATAACTGCCATAATAAATTCCTCATTTCGTTAAATTTATTTTCACTATAACACACTATTTTTCTATTGGATAGCTATATTTTTATTAGCTATACAGAGCAAAAAAATAAAGGGCTTCCCTATCCTAAGGAAAGCCCCAGCTTTTAATTATTAGATATGTTTAAGGTATCTTTAATATCCTTAATATCTACCTTAATCTCTCCAAGTGTTACCTCATATTGCCCAATAATCTCCGCAAATTTAGTATTTACCACTCTATTCTCCGCTATCTCATTCATAAGCTTTTCTTCTCTTGTTACTGACTGCTTCCATAGCTTAAATACAAAGATACCAAGAGCTATAACGCAAGCTATTGGAAAGCCAACAGTAGAAAGAAGTTCTACAAAAATAGTTGCATCCATTTATATATCCCCCTATTACTTTTTCCATTTGCCTTTGGCTTCAATATTCACAGTTACAGTAGTGCTACTAATATCAGCCATACCCATAACTACATAAGTCATATTGGTATTGGAATGATTAAAAGGGCGCACTATATTCATATTACCAGTAGAGCCGCCAGTAGCATTAACATAGTTTACCTCTGTAAAGGTAAAAGGAAAATTTACACCCTTTGAGCCGCAATAATAAAAGCCATTCATATTAAATTCCCCTACATCAATACCACTTACCGACATAGTGCGCCAGCACTCAGCTAAGCCGCTACTCCATTTGCGGAAAAACCAGCCATCTTTAGTGCCTTGCTCCACCACATAATCTAAGGTAGTGCCACTAATGCTTACTGGCACATTAAAGTTAAAGTCATTCTCTCCCCAGTCAAACACCGGCACAGTTTTTACCTTAACTTCTGCGCTACTGGATAGCTCCAGCTTATCAATAGCTCTTGCTTCAAAAGTATAGGCTTCTCTATAATCTAAGCCGCTAATGTTTCCAATAGCCATATAGGTATTATTAGTAATCGTTGGAGTAATTGCTATCCATTCTCCATAATCACCGCTACTAGCCTTATATCTATACTCTACATTCAAGCTATTATCCTGCGCTCCAAAAGAGCCATTAAAATAGTTGCCGCTAATGGTAAGCCCCATTTCGCCGCTTGTAGTTGGTGTATCGGTTTCTAAGTTACAAGTAAGCTTAATATAATTTACTGCGGTTTTCGTTACTGTTTCTATGGCTTGCAAGTTGCGGTTATCTACTGCGGTAAATGTAAATACTGGCTTCTCTACATAAGGATATATAGCTGGCTCATTAGCGTTTACTTCCTCATTTGTAGAGCTTTTACCATCTACCTCTATTTTTTGATATACAATGCTAGCAAACTTATAAGCTTGTGCGTTCATCGTCATTTGCGCCACGCTATAACCCTTAACAAAGATATTTTTATTACCAGTAAGAGCAAGCGTGGCATCGTTAATATCTTCTACTACTGGAGCTATCGTAGGCAAGGCATTTACTACACTCATATATCTTGCTAGGCTCTTAGTGTAGGTTGTGCCGTTCATCGTTGTTTTTAGCTGAAAATATACAGTAATTGTATCGTGCCCTTTTAGCGTTGCCTTTTGTAGTGTTTGCCGCTCCGCATTGGTTAGCTCAAAGGTGTAGCTCGTTGCGGTTTTCGGCACACTTCTAACTATATTCTCAGTAGTTCCGTCAAGGGATATAACAGCTTTAAGCGCTTCTACTGCGTTGCCAGTTGGATTATTATAAGTGATTTTAGGGTTATCCTCATCAAAGAAGCTTGTAGCATCTACAAGCTCTGCCGCTCTTGCTATATAGGTTAGCTCCATAGAGCCAGTATTAGAAGCGCTACCAGTTAAATAGCTTTGATTTAAGCTGGTAATGGAGAAGCTAAAGCTAATGCTCTTTTTGCCATCTGCGTTATGTGTTATGGTTTCTTCTCCACTATATATAGTAGCTGTGCTTTTACCATCGTAAGCCATAATAGAGCCGCTATAAGTCTTGCCGTTTACAGTAGCCGAGTAGCGCACCGGCACAGTATTGCTATAACTCCAATCGTAGCCAGTATGGATAGGAGAGATAGATAAGCTCCATTTAACAATACTATAATTATTTGGTGTGCTAATGGCATCTTCTATAACTGTCATTGTGAATTTATGGTGTCCTTTGCTACCATTAGCCGTTATTGTTTTTGATTTTAGCGCCATTTACTTAACCCCCAATCCAAAAGCAACCAGTTCTATTATTGCCGTAGTTCTCAAATCGGCTATTTGTGCCGATAATTAAATAAGTTGTAGCGTGTAGGTTAGTGGCTTTCACTCCTACATTATCTGCGGTTAGCACTTCGGTATTATCTCTAAATACCAGCATACCATCTTCCGTTATTTGCGTTTTCATTTCACTACCGCTTTTGTTAATCGTTAAGCCGCTATCATCAAACTTAAAGCCAGTAGTAGTGATAACTTTATCCGCTCCGCTGGTAAGCTCCTGCTTAATCTGCAAGCTAACTTGCTCACTTGTTACCGAGCTTTCTACTGTCTTTTTAAGGTTAGCAAGCTCTGTATTAACACCCTCTATTGTATCTGCGGTAGTTTGCTGTAAGCTGGAAACAGAAGCACTAATGCTCTCTGTGTTTAACTGTAAGCTACTCACCGCTTCACTATTGGCGCTTGTTTCGCTTGCTACGATTTCTATTTGTTTATTAGCCTTATCTACCCTTGCATAAGTTTGTTTTAATGCTTTACCAAGAGTAGCAGGATTATTAGCGCTTTCCGCACTATTGGCGCTATACTCCCAGCTTGTATTCTGCGAGAAGCCGCCTTTATAAGTCATACTGTCAGTAATAATATAGGAGCTAATATAGTTTCCATCTTTGGTTTCTATCTCTATCTTATCTCCGCACTCTAACAAGTAATTACCTCTCCATTTTAGAGTAAATGGAGTAATAGTAGCACCAGCCAGCGCATCTAAACCAGTAGCTAAGATAGTTTCCACATCTTCTCTAAGCTCTAAAAAGGGATTATCTCTAATATACTGCGTTTCACCCTCTAAGCCGCTTTCTGCTATGATATTATCTCCTAGCTCAGTAGCACTACAAATAGCCGCCAATGTGCGGCTATCCTCACTTGTAAGCTCCATATAATCCGCTTTAGTAATCCTTAATACTGAAGCGCCGCTATAATCTAAAGGCTTGAATACAAGAGTATTAGTGCCATCAATATAGTAAATGCTCTGCGTCATTTCAGCCGCCGCATTTAATATCTCTTTTACAGTTTCGCTACCCTCTATATTAGCTCCGGCAGGATAGTCATAGTCGGCAATATAATCTAATTGCGGCGCTACCTCTAAGCCCAGTAAGTCATTAGCCACAGTAATAGCATAGTGCAAGCTATATCCCTCACTATACAAGGATATATCACCTATTGTTTTACCAGTAGCACTATATAAGGCATCATAGGCTGTAATAGTTAGCTCGTTTGTTTTCTCATCTCGTTTTACATCCTCAATATAGAATGTAGGAAAATACGGCTGGGAAGTGTTATAATCTATCTCCATATCATCCGCACCGAGATACACCTTTATAGCATCACCTTTTACCGCATTATAAGCTCTGTTAATATCTCTTATATTTACTACTGCCTTTTGGATAATTCCAAAACCAAAGAATTTTCCGCTTTCTCCAGTTCGTTCTAACTGTATTTTAATCAAATCATCATTGTATCTAAAAGTATTGGCAAGGGTAGAGCCGTTATAAAGCTCTACCTTTGCTTTTACTGTTCTTAAAGGAGTTGTTAGCATTTCTACACTAGTAATCATATAATACACTCCTTATAATTCTATAAAATTAAGTGTCATAGGCTTATAGATTGTGTGCGTTGGCTGGATAGTATAATACTCAGGCTCTGGTGTGCCGGTATAGGTAGTAATGGTAGTAAGCTCCTTAGTTTTAGGGTTTAAGAAGCTTACCTTTACTACATAATCACTAATAGCCGCTAATAGCTCCTGCATTTCTTCTTCTAGCAAGTGCCGAAAGCCAATATATAGCTTAACTTTGTGGTTAATTACATCTATAACCGTATCTCCGTTAGCATTTCTGCCGCTATCGTCACTCACTAAAGTTTCAAAGCCTACTTTCATAGTAGAAACATAAGAGGAAAAGTCTTTATTATTTATCTTAAAATATGCCATACTTTAGCCCCCTTAAATAATAGCTAACTGGAGTTCTCCAGTTTGCTTAGTAATATTGTTAATAGCGCCAATAGTAGCACTACCAAGCTCACGCTCATTAAGCATCAACACTATTTTTCCATTGCCGCCGCTCCTTTGTGCCAGTTTATCGGCTAACATATCTATCCAGCCAGTATTATTTTCTAACGGCATAACAGCTTCTTTACCTTGCTCACCGATAATAGCTAATGTAGCACTATCAACGATACCGCCCTTTGCGAGCTTCGGCACAGATAATTCCTTAATCTTGCTAATCTCTACACCTGGAATAAGGTTAATAACTCCAATAGCCACATTAATAGCTTTAATAAAGCCGTTAATAATTCCTATTGCGGTTTCAAGCACCCAATTCACCGCCGAGCTAAAAGCGTTGCTAACAGCGTTACCAATAGCTTCGCCAATGCTCTTAAATATGCTCTTAATATCATTCCATAAGCCAGTAAAGAAATCACCAACAGCACTAAATGCCTTTTTAATGCCATTCCAAGCTCCAGTGAAAATATCGCTAAACCACTTGCCAACAGCACTAAACGCATCTTTTATCGCTTGCCAACAATCACCGAAGAAATCACCAACAGCACTAAACGCATCACAAATGCCGTCCCACGCATCTACAAAGAATTGCACTATATCTTCACAAGCTTGCCCTATCCACTCTACTACGGCATTAAATGCCGCTACAATGGCATCCCAAGCATCAATAAAGAATTGTCTAAAGCCATCGCACTCATTCCACAGGATAACGAAAGCCGCTACAAGTGCCATAATTGCCACTACTACCCAAGTAATAGGGTTAGCCAGTAATGCGGAGTTGAAAGCCCATAGCACACCTACAAGAATTGTAACAGCGCCTACTAAAATCATAATAACCGCTTCCATTGAATAGCCATTATTTACAATATCAATAATGCCAGTTACAAAAATTACGATACCAGCTACAATAGTGCCGATAGCCGCAGTTAAGCTGCCAAAGGCAAGCGCCAAGCCGCCGATAACGAGAGCCGCACCGCCTACAATAAGCGCCATATTCTCCCAATCTATGCCATTAGTCCAAGCATCCATTAAACCAGTAGCCATAGAAGCACCACCGGCGGCAATCATTAAAGCGCCGCCTAAGCTCTTAGCATTGGTTTTTAAGTTCTGCATTTTATCTTTACTGTTTTTTAAATCGGTTAAGAATTTACCAATTTTCCAAGCCGCCACACCAGCACCAATAGAGCCGATAATAGGCAAGAGTGATTTAGCTTTATTCTTAGCTTCTTCTAAGCCATCTTTAAGCTCGTTAATACCAGTATTGCTCAAATCTAGTTTAGGCACTTCAATAGCTGGAGCAGTAGCCCCACCACCAGCACTTGCCGCACTACTGGAGCTTTGCGAGCTTACTACATTTAATTCATCAAAGCCCATAGTAAGCTTTTTGAGCTTCTCAGCCGATTTAGCCGCTTTATTTAATCCGCTTGTTAATCCGTTTGTGCCGCTACTGGCTTGCTTAATACTCTCTTTAACTTCACCAGTAGTAGTGGCTAAGCTGGTTGCGGCATTGCTACTACTACTAACAGCGCCAAACAATGAGCCGATAAAGTTAATGGCTGTGCTAATCCAATCTACCAGCAACGATACCAAGCCTACAATAACTTCTAAGGCTGGTTTAAGCTGTGTAAGTGCGGTAGAAGCCATATTGCTTAACTGAGTAATAAGCGGAGTTACCACTTCTCCCAATTTACCCATAGCTTCTTCCATTTCAGCTTGCGAGCTATTATAGTTTAATAAGCTTTGGTTATTCTGCTCATAAATAGCCGCCGCATTTCCGTATAAGCCATTAAGCGTAGACATAATAAGCGCTTGCCGCTCTTGCTCTGTGCTTGTGGCTTCTAATTGTTTATTAAAGCTATCTACACTAATTCCGCTCCATTCTAAGGCATCTGCTAATGTGCCTTGCACAGAGCCGAGCTTACTAGTATGGTTTATGGCTTCTGCTAATCCTGCTTGCTCAATAGAAGCACCATAGCTCGCATATACACCTTTTAGAATGTTTGTCCACTCTGTAAGCTCTTTTTCGTTAGTGGTAAGCTGTGCTAATTGCTGTGCCGCTTCTGTTGCGGTATCGGCATCCCCCAAATACCTATATAGCTCTTTATAAGTAGTAGCCGCTTGCTCTGCATTGCTACCAGCACTTTGGAAGCCAGCTATAAGCTTAGCTTGTTGCTTTTGGTATTCTATGGAGTTCTTACCAAGAGCCACAACAGCAGTAGCTAGCGCCGTTACCGAAGCCACCGCTACTGCCGCCGCTGTGCCTAACTTCTTTAAGCCGCTATCAGCTTCTTTACCAGCCTTTTCTCCAGCTTCTCCAGTATCTTTTAATTGCTTCTTAATCTCATCTAAGTTTTTCTGTGCTTCATCTGTAATAGCCTTAATAACTATTCTTAATTGTTCTTCACTCATTCTAGTTTCTAGCCCCCTTATTTTTCATCTTTTTATTGTGGGCTTCGGCAAACTGCTTAAAGCGTAAAGCTGATAAGTTTGCCCTTTGCTTCTCTAATTGTTTCTGTTGCTCTGCCGCTACATCATCAAATATTCCGTTATATGCTTCTTCTAATTTCGGTATAGTTTCCTTGCCGTTAAGCGCTCTTGCAACATACTTGCCAATTAGGTTAGCTAATATATAATCAAAACTAGCTTTCTCTTGTGCTTCTGTCTTTTTTACTCTGTTTCTACTCTTAATTGCCCTTACTACTTCCTCTATTGTCATATCCCAATACTCACACTCTTTAATGCCAGCATCTAAAGCAGTATCAAGCAATTTATAGATATAGTCACTAATAAAAGTTGGAGAGAGTATTTCGCTCTCTCCTATTAAGCGTTTTTTTCGTTATTACCCTCTTTTGGAATTAAGCCACTCTCTCTATATACCTCAAAAATAACATTGATAAAATCAATAGTAGTCTTACCATCTGCTAAGTAGTTATCAAAAATATCGTAGGCATCATTAAGGCTAATGCCGTGGTTATACTGTTGCATACTTGCGTGCAGGATATTTACCATAGTAGTAATAGTAGGGATAACACTACCATCACCAAAAATAGTAAGAGGGTTGCACCCTAACTGCTTCTCCAAAAGCACAATAGCTCTAGTGTTTAAGCGGAGCTTGTAGCTCTCGCCCTTTACTTCAAAATTAACATACATATATAAAACTCTCCTTTTTTTATTTAGTAGCAAGGAGAGCAAGGAGATAAAAGCTCTCCTTGCTACCCCTAATTAGGTTAAATTAGCCCCATACCATTTCGGAATTAGGCTTAACTGCTAAAGTGTAGGTAAGTGCGGCATTAACACCAACACCATCAAGCTTAACGGAGCAAGTGCCGCCAAAAGTGCAGGTAGTGCCATCCGGCAAAGCCACTTTCCACTCACTAGAGCCAGCCAAGCCGTTAAGCGTGCTAAATTGTGCATCTTCGTATAAGAATTTGAAAGCCAAGCTATCACCATAGTTTTTGATACCATCGGTGTAAGTGTGTGCGGCATCGGCTAAAGTAGTAATCTCGATAGCTTCCACATCACCGCCAAGCTCTGGAATTTCCTGCAAATTGGTAAGCTCGACAAACTCTGCCGCTTCACCATTTTTATAGCTTAAAGTAATACCTTTAGAAATAACTGCCATAATTTATAGCCCCCTATTTAATTAAATTCTTCAAGTGCTAAGCACTCATAGGTTAGTATCTTTTGTATCATTGTAGAGTTATTATCGTATAGCTCACCGCTTGCCGTTCTCTTAAAGCCAATAGCACGCATAGCCTTATCAGCTTCATTAGCATAATACTGTAACAACTCAATATCATTGCCCCACACCTTTACTTGATAGCTAATGCGGCTATATCCTAGTGTATCTCCGTTGTTACCATCTACATAGTTGTTAAGCTCCATATAGCTATAACAAGGAGTAGGTAAGCCGCTGTGCAAAGTCATTTCATAGTGCGTAGGCAAAATAGCTCCAAGAGAGCTAACAATAGTTTTGTGATAATCAAGCATCTGTTAAACTCTCCTTTAATATCCTTAATATTAGCTCCCTATTCTCATTAAGAGCAGGGCGCATATAAGGGTGCGGCGGCATACCGCTTGTAGAGTGCCACTCACCCTTATCATCTTTGTAGTTCCACGGCACATCCTGCCTACCGCCACTCTCAGCGAATAAGCCAGTACCATACTCTACATAGGGCGCATATTCTAAAGTGGTATATACCACTCCTACTTGCTCCCCATTCTCATTTCCTACTTTACTGGTGATAGAGCGCCTTAGCTCACCATTGCCCTTTGGTGCGTTCTGTTTGGCGCTTCGCTCCACTAAAGCACAAGCCTTGCCAAGTGCCACTCTTACTTGCCGCTCATCCAGCAAGCTACCCAGCATATCTTCTATACTTTCTAATCCATCAAAGCTAATGCTCATATCTTTTTAAGATACACTTGCGAGTATCTCCCCATATTGCTTACATACAGCACCTTTAAGCGCTCCCCTTTATAATCTATGATATAAGTATCATCCACTTTAGAGCTTGTAAGTGCTATATAGTTACAATCTTTATAATTGATATTATCTTGCGTGCTTTGAGAAGATAGATAGATAGCTAGCTTAATCTGTCCTGCCGGCTCTGCATCTGCGCTCGGCATCTGCGGCACTCCGTAAGCGTTTGGCTCTCCAATAGTAAAGTAGTTATATAAGCGCATATCTCTACTAATCACGCTTACACCACCCTAATACGGCGCTTGCGGTTAAGCACCGAGAGAATGTGCTGAGGGTAGCCATCTACATAGCTTTCATTAACTCCGCTATAACTCTGTGCGGATAAGCCCTCACTACCCATTCTATTTAGTTTGATTACCGCAATATCTACGGCTACACTTTCAAGCTCATAATCTAATGCTCTATTGGTATAGGCTTCGATTTCTGCTAAGGCTCGTTTAAGAGCAAGCCCCATCTGTGCTTCTGTGTAGCTATTTGCGGCATCACCTAATAAAAGCTTTAATTCTTCTAACATCGGTTATCTCTCCTTTAATCTTATATGGGGATAAAGTGTGTATTATCTGCCCTTTATCCCCAATAGGATAGATAAGTTAATTAGGCATTAGCAATGCGGCAAATCTTAGTAGCATCAACAAGAGCGCACACATAAGCGGTGCGGAGATAAACACTATTTTTGCGAGTGTCCTTATCTCTATCTTGCTCAGCTTCTACCTCTTTCTTCATAAAGAGTTTAATAGCTTCGTTAGTCATAACAAAAGCTTCATCGGTAAGTGCTTTAGTAGCTACTACTGGAATACCGCAAATAGTGCCTACTTGTCCGTTATAGATAACTTCGCCCATACGAGCCGCCTTATAGTCCTCATCCTTGCGGAGTTCAGCTTTCCATGCATTAGGAATAACAACGAAAATCTTGCTTTCATCTTCTACATTGAGTTCACTAATAGCATCTACAATGCTGTCATAACCAAGAGCCGCAGTTACCTTAAGAGAAGCCTTTTTGCACTCTGCGACAAAATCAGCAGTAAGCTTATTAGTCATAACTTGAGTAGCACCTTTAATGCCGTTATCTACTACTGTGTTATCTTTCATAAAATCTTCATCGAAGTAGTCAAAAGCCTGTTGCACCATCTTAACTGTGTAATCTTTGCCAGTATAAGCAACGCTACCACGCTGGGTATTGCCCTCACCTACACCGAGTTCCTCAGCTTCGCCAGTATAGGTATAGACATTAATAGTCTTAGTCATACCAGCTTCCTGCGCTAAGTCGGTATCAACGGACATAAGAGAGCGAGTATTTACCGCAGTAGTAAGAAGTTCCTTTGCGTAGCTCTCAATAACTTTGTTTTCAAAAACTGTATTAGCCATTATTTATAGCCCCCTATTTTAATTAAATAATTTGTTATATAGCTCTTTATTTGTTTCAAAGAGCTTTTGCTTATCTGCTAAGCTCATCTTCTTAGCATCTTCTTTATTAGGCTCTGCGCCGGTTGCGCCGCCTTTTGGAGTATTGCCAGCTAAGCGCTTTTCTACCTCGGCTCTTACTGCCGCCTTAAAGAGCTTATCCAGCTTATCAATATTTGTTTGCGCTTCTGTAATATCATCACTAATGGTAATAATATCGGCAAACTCTGCGCTAAGCCCTCTTGACGATAAAACACTTTTAAGCTCACTCTTATTGCGCTCAATATTAAACTGCGCTAACTGCGCTTCAAGCTCCGCAATTCTGTCATCTTTCTGCGCTTTTTCTCTCTCGTTATCATCTAACTTAGATAGGCTTAACTGTTTTTCAAATTTCTTTTGCTGTGTTGCAAGTGCTTGTGATACTCTCTTATCCGCTTCACTTTGAATAAGTTTAAGCACTTCATCCTGCGTAAATGTTTTTTCTGTTGCAGTTTCTTCTACTGCTTCGGTTGTTTCTACACTAGTGTTTTCTAACATATCCATTTATAAAACTCCTTTTAGTTTAGTTAGTCATTGCTAACTACCCTACTTAAAAAATTTAGTTGTTTCTTTAATGCCTAACCCCTATAACAAAAGGCATTGTTTATATTGCACAAAAGCCGCAGCTCGTTTTTTGTGCAATATCACTCTACCACCGGCACAATACAACAGCGGCAATTAGGGTGCGCTGGAATGGGGATAGCTTCTCCTACTAGATATTCTTTCTCGTGGAGCTTGCCGCAAATCTCACAGCGGCGCTCATCCTCATCTGCCCATACTTGCACCTTTTTAATACCATAATCTTTATAGCGTTGCTCTGCCGCCTTTGTTTGGATATGCGCTAATTCAGTTCTAACTAAGCTATCAGCCCTCGCATAGCTCACACCAAATCTTTCTTGTAGCCGATTTTTAAGCTCTGTTGGTTTCTTTCCAGTAGCTACACAATGTATTAATTCCTCATTAAGAGTTGCCGCTAATTCTTCGGTATTCTCCCACACTCTCGCACTCCAGCTTTTACCATCGGCGCACCATATAGAGTTAATAAGCTGTAAAGCTCCTGCTCTATCTATCGTGCTAAATGCTCTGCCGCCCTCTATTCCAATAGAGTAATAGATTTCGAAGAAATTAGTTTCAAAGGCTCGGCTAAGTGCCGCCACCTCTCTACTACCTAATCTCTCTAGCTCTTGCCGCATCTGCGCTTGTGCTGTCCAGTATTTATCTAACTTGTATAAGTCTGCTGGTGTAGGTGCTTTATCTGCTTCTGTTGCGCTCAATATCTTTTCATAAGTGCTAACAAAATCATCTATAACCCTCTTAGTAGCTTTCTCATAATATTTAGCTAACTGCTTTTCAGTTTGTCTTACTGTTTTCTTAGTAAGTGCCGCTTGTGTAGCCGCTTCTCTATCTTGCCAATACATCACATAACCCCCTACACTTATATAGATTTTTGTGGGTTATCAATTAAGCTTCTTCGCCCAAATCTGCTTCATCGGTATCATTACCAAAAGAGCCAAAGCTATATATGCTCATATTGCTTAGCTTTTGCTGTTGGATAGCTTCAAGCTCTGCATTAACATCTGTGATAAAGTCAAGCTCACCTAATAAAGTGGCATCACTTACTGTTCCTTTTAAGCTATTAATCTTGTTAATAATTGCGGTTTCGTCTTGTGGGATATTGCGCTTAAAGCTAATCTCAATATCTCTAAACAAATCTTCACCAAGTTTAAGGGAAGCAATGCCGCAAATAATTTCGATACGGCGCTGTAAAGCTTTCTTCATCTCAGCTTCAATCTTTCCTGCTCTCGTTTCCATACCCGTTAAACGATATTGAATAGCTACACCGCTGGAAACACCGCCTACAAAGCTTTCACTAGAAAAGTCTGGACATTGCGCCACTCTATAGATATTTTCGTGAATACGCTTTAAGGTATTCTCTACTTGTGTATCACTTGCGCTTTTGGTTAAATACTGTGCGCTTGCATCGTTCGGCAATATCATCACTCTGTTTTCTTTCATTGCCGCTACATCTTCTGCAAACAAATCAGCGCCAGTAATAACCATATAGGCATCACAAAAGGCGCTGTAATCGTCAATCTCACTATTAAGAAGCTCATTATAGGCATCTTGTGCGCCCATCACACAATCAAAAATGCTTTTTTCATCCTGCAAGTAAAAGATATTTGCTGGGCATTGGCTGAAGTAGTGCGGCACTTCCTCAATAAAGGTAAGCGCACCTACATAGCCATTCATTCTATACTTTTTAATGGAGCTATCACTATATACATCCACTAAATAGTTATTAGTGTTATCCCACTCATTTTCTCTATACATCCGCACAAAATACATCAAATCACCAGTTAAGCTATCATCATACACACCAAAGCAAGTAGTAGGCTTAATTAAGCGAAAGCGTGTTTGTGCGTTGCTATCAATATACATAAGCTCAGCCGCCACACCATATACAAGTGCATCCAATAGCAAAGAGCTATCCTCACTTTGGTAATCGTTGTAGCGCAGTATTTCCATAATATCTGTAATATCTTCGTTACTTCGATAACTAATATGCTCCGGCGTAGCAATATATCCTGCGTAGCTGTTTGCAATGTTCATACAAAAGTTAGTTACTGTTTTGCTACAAGGCTTGCTTGCATCTGCGTAGCTCTTGCTAAGGATAGCTTGCTTGCCATCGTAGTAGTTTTTATACTTATTAAGCTTAGGCTCTACCTCTGTTCTAAATTTGCTCACCATTTTATAGAGCAAGTCGGTAGTAAGCTCTGCTTCTTTATTCAAGTAAAACATTATTCTAATTCACCCTCTACCGTTGGAATAATAAGCGCTTGTAGCTCTGCCAAATCTTCTTCGGTTAGCACTCCTTTTTCCAGCCATCCAGCCGCATTAAGGATAATCTAATAATCTGCCATATTGCCTACCGCTTTAATTAAGCCGCTTTTAATAAACTCTCTTAAATTAAACATCTTACACATTCGCCCCCAAACTAATTAACGCACTTGTTAGCTCCGCAAGTGCTTTGTTAATATCTTTGTTATAATTTGCTTCTACTATTGCGCCGTCTGTATCTGTTCCAATAGTAGTAATTGGATAAATAGGCGCTATTGCTTGCCCTTGTTCGTATACTGCTGCGGTATAAGGCTCATAAGGGCTTGCGGTGTTGCCTACCTCAATTTGTAAATAAGTTATATTAGGTAAATAGGTTTTATAACCACCAATAAATAATACATAGTCTTTTGTTGGCTCGGCTGTAAAACTATAGGTTAATGTTGGCTCACCTACACCGCACAAGTATTTTTCTGTTTTTTGGTTTCCATAGTCTAATGGTTTGCCTTTTGGATAAGAGCAAAAATAAAAATATTGCGGCGCTTCGTTCTCATAGTTCCAACTAAGTGTATAAGTTGTATTACTTTTCAAATTCAACACATAGTGTCCATTATTCCTACTACCGCCGATAGTTTCACTACCTATCCAAAAATTAGTATTTTTAAATTCGTCATTATTCACCAAGTTTTTACCATTAGCAATTAGCTTTACTTTTGCTAGCTCGTCTATATATGGTGCGTAGCTTGTAGCTATACTTCCTCTTTCAATTTGAAAGTTGGTAACATAGCAAGGGTTTTCTATATTAGGCTGATTAAAGGTATAAAAATATACTTGTGAATTAAGCTCTTGCTCTGTAACAGTTTTGCTTTTTCCGCTTGTCCAAGTTGTGGCGGCTTCTCTAAGCCAAATATGGTTATTTTCGCCAGTAGTGGTAAAAGATAAAGTATAGGTATTGCCGGCTTCAAGCTCCGGCGCTAGTTCCTTTAATAATTTGCCACTATTAACAGCGTTTCTAGGAACATATATAGAGCCATCATCGGTTATTACTGGTGTAATCTTTGCTGTTATATCTCCGTGTTTCATATTGTATTTATTAAATAAGTTTTTTCTTTTTGCTTTTACGCTTATTGCGTGCTCTACTGGTGAAGCATCGGTAATACTAACAATTTCACCGCTTGCCGTTCCCTTTAGCGCATTAGCAAAAGTGTTATTGATATATTCCATATCAGCACCGCCACCGCCAGTAGGCTTAACAAGCTCGATAGCTCCAGTTTGTTTAATTAGTTCTATCAATTCATTTTCACCCCTTTATACCAAGTAAATAGGTTGCTTGAAATTAAGTTTTGTATGCGTGTTATCACAAATACAATACCAATAGCGCCCAGCTAAATTAGCCGTAGCTTCTGCTGGAATTGTAAAGCTCCAGGCTCCGCCGCTATAAGTGCCGGCATAATGCCCTAACTGCTGGCTATCATCGTATAAGTTAATATGGCAATTAGTAGTGATAGCATTGCCGCTTTCATCTACAATCTTTGCCGCCAGCTTAATATCTTCACCAGCCGTAGCTCTAATAGCGTTGTGTAAATACTCAATCATTCGCATAACCCCCTTAAAATAAATTTTTATCCATTATCTTTACTCTCTGTGATACCGCTTGTAGGCTATAACGCAAAGCATCTAAATAATGGTTAAAATCATCAATAGGTTTATTTATATAGCTATCTGTGTTTTTGTCTTTTTGCCAAGTATAATTCTCTAGCTCGGTAATAATTCCGTCACAGCTAGGATGGATAATAAGCTGGTAGTTTTGTAGTTGCTGTATGCCGTGTATAATGCTATCCGCACCTTTGCGGCAGGGCTTTATCTTCTGTATTCCTAAGCGCTTAATTTCCTCTATACTCTTTTGCTCCGCACTATCTGCTATAATTGTTGATTTATTAAAGCCAAGAGCAGTAATAATATTAGCTAGCTCTTGATTAGTTTTGTTGGTATCTCCCCACTCTTTGAATATATATATTTTCTTTTCACTCTCTACCAATAGAGAAGCAGTAAAAGCGGAAATATCATTGATAAAGCCAAAGTCCAAGCCGCACATAAGCTCGCCCTTAATATCTGCGTGGTTAAAATCTTCTATTTTCCAGTTTTGATATACTAGCCCCTCAGCATCAATACCCCATTGCCCCAAGCCGTATATTCTATACTTCTGCGGATTACGGCTCTCCAGTTCATCTAAGCTAGCTACATATTCCGCATTAAGAAAAGGATTATCTTTATATGTGCTATGTGTATATATAAAGCTCTGTGGTGGTTTTTCCTCGCAAAATTCAAAAAGCCAATGCCGAGAGCTAATGGGATTGAAAGAAAGTATAATAGTCTGATTATCTGCTTGTCCTCGCATACGCAAATCTAATTGCTGAACAATATTATAAGGAATTTCAAAGGCTTCTTCACACCATACACAGCTAATATTGTTTAGCGAAAGTAGCTTTGTTTCCTCATCAAGTCCTATAAAGATAATCTCACTACCATTAGGAAAACTAATACTAAAATTACTTTCCCTTATCTTTACATAGGGCGTTAAACCCCATTTTGCCAATATATCCTTAAATAGAGAAAAGCAAGAGTTTCTAATAGTAGTGCCGTATCTGCGGCACACTAATATTTTAATAGGCTCTCGGCAAGCTCTAATAATAAGCTTTTGTGTAATAAAGTAGCTTTTGGCACTACCAGCGCTACCCATATACACTTCCCATCTATGGGAGTAATCCAAGAGCAAAGGATAAAACTTAGGCACAAACAAATTGCGCTTTAGGTTTAGCTGTATCTGCGCCATAGCTTAGCCCCCTAGCTCATCAATACCAATAGCCAGCAAGCAAGTGCGGCAACAGCTAAAAGCATATATATAATAATTAGCTCTAACACTTCCATCACTCCACATTTATAACTACATCGTTTTGCAGTTCCGCTTCTACTTTCTGTGTAGGGTTATATCCTGCGTTCTGTAATACAAACTTTACAAAATCACTTTTACCCTCTTTACATAGTTTAATAGCGGCGGCTCTTGCGGCATCTACTGTAGCTTCCCATCTAGCATCGTTAATCTTGCTTAATTCCTCTTGAAACTCGGTAAAATCGTTACCATTGCGCCAGTTCCAAAGAGTTTTAGGACTAACCCCAGCCGCTTCCGCTATCTCTTTATAGCTCATCCCCTCGCCGCTCGTAAGCAGTTCAAGTGCTATTCTTTGTTTCTTATTCAAAGCCATAATAATTACCTCTTTTCTATAAAAAAAGAGAAGAAAAGGGCATAAACTACCCCATTTCTTCTCTCAATTTGTATTATATTTTAATTTTTTAAGATTTTCAAAATCTATTATAAAGTTTTCACAATATCGACAATATCAGCCAGCGGCACTAAGTAGCCCTCACTATCGTAGCCGCATCTGCCGCAAGGATATACATTTTGCTATATTTTCTCTCTAAGCTCCAATAGTGGGATAATGTAGAAAGTGCCGTTTGCCGCATCACCATAGGCAACATAATCAGCCTTGCAAAACTCAAACCAGCCTTTATATCCTACACTATTATAATTAAGGTATTCTATATATAAATTACCAGTTCTATTAATACGGCTATCCCATTTAACTTCAAAGCTCTTTACTGCTCCAGTAGTAGGAGAAGTAATAATAAAGTCAATATCCTAGCTCCAATAGGCAGGATTATTAGATACATCCTATATACCATATCCTCTTGCCGCCATAATTGCGGAAAAGCGCTTTTCTCCTTGCTTACCATTACTGCTCATCTTCTGCCGCCCCCTCATCAAAAGCCATCTTTAATAATAGGGCTAGTGTATCAAGCTATTTACTTAATAGCTTAATCTCCTAATTTCGCTCCTATAAGCGCTGGATAATCTCTTTTGTTTCTTTCATTTCCATTTCTCCTTTTATTTTTATTTAAGGGTTATCCCCTCTATATATAATGAAAAAAGCGAAAGTGAAATTTTCCACTTTCGCCCAAAGAGTAAATTTTAATTACTTTATATTTTCCAATAGTAAACAAAAGAGAAGCAAGGTTTACACTACTTCTCCCATAACTTATCTACTAACTCTAACTTATCTTGTCTTGTTATTACTTCCAATGTATAAGCCATATCTATAAGCCCTTTTATATATCCCTTATCGTATATACTACCATCATTTTTCTTTATATCGTTTTCTATTAGCCTTAATACTTCTTCTCTTACCATTCCTAATAGTATCTGTGTTGCCATAATACCACCCCTTATAGCATTACTATACCAGTATTCCAATAGTAAAGAAAATAATATGCTTGCTATGTGCCGCACCAGCCTACCGCCGCTATTACTCCCTTTATTACTTTCCCTATTGGTATATAAGGAGTATATAACGCACTTCGTGCGTTATATACTCCTATAAGGGTTTTTAGGGCGAAGCCCTAAATAATCTTTGTTTCTTTCTGTTAGCAGAAAGAAAATACTTCCCCACATCTTCTATTTATTATGAAATTTGCCGGTATACGATTTAACACATTTGCCCAAAATTTTTACTTATATGTAAAAGGAGCTATAAGCAATAACCTATAGCCCCCATAATATTATAATTCTACTGTATAAACTATGCTTCTTTCACTAACTCTATGTGATAATTCAAATTGTGTTTTACGCATTTTTTGCACTTTAGCTAACTCTACACTTTCCCAAAATTCCTCTTGATTTATGCTAACTCCAAACAATCTTTCGATAGCTTCAAACTATCCTTTTCTTATACCAAAGTTTTCAATAGTAAGAGAAAACTCGTCTAATTGTGCTATTACCTTTGCTAAAATCATTTTTCATTACTCCTTTTTGTTTTGTTGTTTATTTGTCTTTCTCTCGTTGTGCTATGTAGGCGGCTAGGGCTTTGCGCTAACCCTAGCCAATACACAACAAAAGAAAGGACATAGCTTTTTACTATGTAAGCGTGTAGCTCTATGGCTAAAAAGCTACACTATATATAAAGAAAGAAGGAAATGTAGCAAAGGTTTTTACCCTTGCAATATATTATGAAAATTGCGGAAGCTCGATTTAACACTTTTGTTAAGTGTTCCGCGGTTCTAGCTTTATGTATGCTACTGGGGAGAAGAATACCCAGTAGCAAAGAAATGATAATAGAATTGGTGTGATGGTATAACCATCTATTATTATTCTACCAAAATTTTTTAAGAAAATCAAAGTGCCGCCCTTGCCGGCTAGCCCCTACTCCCCCATAGGCTAAAGCCGCCAATAAAAATAATCCTTGACAAGTAAAAGTTATTGTGGTATACCAAAAGAGGGTAATACCCAATATTTTACAGAAAGTGTGGTTTTAACAATGACTTACAAGAAGCTCAACCAAGACGATATTTTTGATTGGTGCGAAGCAAACGGACAACTTGAATGGCTTGCGGAGTATTCCGCTCGTACCCAAACTGTAAAGCAGTTTACCTACCTCAAAGACGAAAAGGGCGATTATATCAAAAACGCTAAGGGCAAGCGTGTAATTGATAAGACTGTAAAGCCCACCACCTCCACTCGCCCCATCAGCTTTATCAAAGTAAAAAATGAATTCTGCCGCAAGTTTATGCCTGAGCTTCTCCCCTCTGCAAAAGCTAAGAAGCCGCAAACTCTTGCCGAGCGTGCAAGAGCCGCCCTCAAGAAATGATAGAGATAAACTCTTACACCATCCGCACTATTGGAGAAATGGTGGAGCAAGTGCTGGCTAACTATGAGGATAAGCTGGAAGCCGGCGAGCCGATAAGCCAAGAGTATATGGAAGCTCTCAAAGTGTTTGCGGCAAAGCTTGAAAATTGCTCGGCTGACTTATCTATGCTATCGGAAAGCTAACATAGCTCTAAAATCGTTTTAATTGCCCCATTTTGGCGCTTTGGTATCTTTTAGGTACTTTCATTAGGTAAACACAAAAAGCGCTAAATAAGCCAATTAAAAGCAAAAGAGAAGCATTGTAGAGAAATCTATGGTGCTTCTTTCTTTTTGCCTGCTGGAAAACAAAATAAATTAACTGAAAATTGAAAAAACTTATTGACAAAGGCAAGCGAAAGGAGTATTATAATCTTGCGTTTTTCAGTAATCAGCGGTAACAAACACCAAAAAATCAGCGGTAAAGTCACTTGACAAAGCCGCTAAGCCGCTTCGTTGCTCGGTTTTTACGCTGGCATAGCTCAGTTGGTAGAGCAGCTGATTTGTAATCAGCAGGTCGGGGGTTCAAGTCCGTCTGCCAGCTCCAAAAATCAGGAGACACCTAACAGGGTGTCTCCTTTTTTGTGCAAAGAGCCTTGAGACAAAGTTTACACAAAATTCATACCCGATACTTGCTCTTTTTTCTCAGGCGTGCTACTATTAACTTCACCAAAAATAAACTCAGGTGAATATATGGACGTTTTTGTAAAATTGTTGGTTTGCTTTATCGCCGGTGCCGGTGCGGGTATCGGCACCGGTTTTGCCGGTATGAGTGCGGCGGCGGTCATCACGCCGCTGCTGGCCACCTTTTTGGGGATACCGGCATACGAGGCAGTTGGCATCGCACTTGCCAGCGACGTACTAGCGAGCGCCGTCAGCGCCTACACCTACCACCGCAACAAGCACCTGGACGTGCGCAACGGCCTGGTGATGATGATATCGGTGTTGGTGTTCACCACAGTGGGCAGTTATCTCGCCAGTCTGCTTCCCAATAGTGCGATGAGCAGCACGTCTGCTGTAATGACGCTGATCCTGGGTGTGAAATTCATCCTCAAGCCGGTGATGACCACCAAGGAATCCATGGAGGCCGTCTCCAGACGCAAACGCCTGATCCAATCCATCGTATCGGGCGTGCTTATCGGACTCATCTGCGGCTTCGTCGGCGCAGGCGGCGGTATGATGATGCTTCTCATACTCACCACCGTGCTGGGATATGAATTAAAATGTGCCGTGGGTACCAGCGTGTTTATCATGGCTTTCACCGCACTGACGGGCGCTACCAGCCATTTTGCCCTCAGCGGTATACCGGACCTTCTCTGTCTCGTTGCGTGTGTGGTATTCACTCTACTATGGGCTCGCATCGCCGCACGCATCGCCAACCGAGCACAGACCAAAACCCTCAACCGCGTAGTCGGTGTTGTCTTGCTTATCATCAGCGCTGTCATTTTGATCGTAGAATACGTATTATAACGCCGTAAGCCGTCCGATTGGGCGGCTTACTTTTTCGTTTTGGTATTTACAACCCAACAATAGTGTGCTATACTACACCCAAACTGTTAAGGAAGGATGTCTTCAATGAGTGAAATTTTGGAAATTATTATGATCGTCAGCTTCGGCGCTTCGTGGCCGCTAAACGTAATGAAGTCGTACAAAGCACGCACGACGAAGGGTAAGAGCCTGGCGTTCCTGCTTCTCATCTTCTTTGGCTACATCGCAGGCATTGCGTCCAAGCTGGTTAACGACGCATATATGGCTCAGTTTGCAAGCAAGTGGTACGTACTGGTATTCTACTGCCTCAACCTCATCATGGTAGGCTTTGACCTCATTTTGTACGTGCGCAACTACAAGCTGGATAAGCAGAACGGCGTTCTGTAATCGAAAG
>JAZQSX010000016.1:0-69631 GCA_045630285.1 Acutalibacteraceae bacterium
CCAAACCCACACCCCCCCGCGGGCTCTGGTTGGGGGGGGGGTTTTCGCTTTTTAATTGATCATGCGTTTTTGATTTGTTGGTATTGCGCCACGGCGAGGGCATCACAACGCTCGTTTTCGGGATGACCTTGATGTCCGTGCACCCAATGGAACGTCACCTCGTGCAGGGCGATGAGGGAGAGGAGCTTGTCCCACAGATCGGCGTTGAGTGCCGGCTTTTTGTCCGCTTTGCGCCAGCCGTTGCGCTTCCAGCTTACCGCCCAGCCTTTTTCAATGCCGTTGACGACGTACTGCGAATCGGAGGTGATGTGCACCTCGCACTTCTCATTGTGTGCGGCGAGCCCCTCGATGACACCGGTCAGATCCATACGGTTGTTGGTGGTGCTGGCATCGCCGCCGCACAGCTCCTTCTCACGGGTGCCGTAGCGCAAAATAGCCGCCCAGCCGCCCGCTCCGGGGTTGCCGCTGCACGCTCCGTCGGTAAATAATTCCACTCGTTTCACGGTTATTCGCTCCTTTGTGTGACGTGTCAGTACCATTATACCATGTTTTTCTCACTGTGCAAGACTAAACTGTATTGGTTGGCGCATACTCTTGACAAGTAGAGAAAATGCAGTTACAATAGAGGTAATTATAATGTGTTCGGTTTTGCTAATGTCTTTTGTATGTGTTCGGAACGATAGACAGATCACAGCCTCACACCGTGTGGGGCTATTTGCTTTATGCAGTATTGACAGAAATGGAGGAATAACGTGGTAACTGAAAAGCAAAAGAAGCAACCAAACGCCGGTCAAAAGCAAGGCCAGCGTAAACCATACAAGAAAGCCCCCCGTAATGCCGAAAAAGCGGCGGTGCAGGAGAAAAAGCCTGCAACGCAGGAAAACCGGCAACCGAAGGGGCAGAACAATAAAAAGAACGACGCTTCTCGGGGCGGCAAGGAGCCTCGTCAGCCGAAGAACGCCGTGCGGCAGCCTCAGCGCCGCCGCACGCCGCAAAAGCCGTCGGAGCCGCTGTTCCCGGTGCGTTTTACCGTGCTGGGCGGCTTGAATGAGATCGGCAAGAATATGTCGCTGTTCGAGTACGGTGACGATGCGTTCCTTATCGACTGCGGTATGGCGTTTCCCGACGAAGATCTGTTGGGTGTGGATATTGTCTTGCCGGATTTCACCCATGTGGAGAAGAATGCGGAGCGTATTCGGGGTATCGTGATCACTCACGGTCACGAAGACCATATCGGCGGTTTGCCGTATTTGCTTAAGCAGCATATTTTCCCGATTTACGCGACGAAGCTTACTATAGCGTTGATCGACTCGAAGCTCAAGGAGTACGGCTTATCGGGCAAGGTGCCGCTTCATGTGATCTCGCCCGGTGAGACGGTACAGTTCGGGAAGGTGTCGGTGGAATTTATCCACGTCAACCATTCTATTCCCGATGCGGTGGCCCTCGGTATCAAGACCCCGCTGGGTTACGTGATCCATACCGGCGATTTTAAGATCGATTGCACGCCCATTCAGGGGAAAATGATCGACCTGCCCCGCCTTGGTCAAATGGGCAACGAGGGCGTTCTGGCGCTGCTTGCCGACTCGACCAACGCCGAGCGCCCCGGGTATACCCCGAGCGAACGTGTGGTGGGTGAGAGCTTTGCCAAGCTGTTCAAGAATGCCGAGAATAAGCGATTGATCATTGCGACGTTTTCGTCCAACCTGCACCGCATTCAGCAGATCATTGATGCGGCGGCGAAGGACGGACGCAAGGTGGCAATCTCGGGCCGCAGTATGCTCAACTACGTGACGATTGCAAACGAGCTTGGATATTTGCAGATTCCTGCCGGCTTGATGGTGGATATGGAGATGATCAACCGCTATCCCAAGGATAAAATGGCGATCATCACTACCGGCAGTCAGGGCGAGCCGATGTCGGCGCTGGCCCGTATGGCGTTCTCCGATCACCGTCAGGTGGAGGTCGGCCCCGACGATTATATCATCATTTCCGCAACGCCTATTCCCGGCAACGAAAAGACGGTGGGACGTGTTGTCAACGAGCTGATGAAGTGCGGCTGCGACGTGGTATACGAAAAGATGTACGACGTACACGTGTCGGGTCACGCCTGCCAGGAAGAGCTCAAGATCATTCAGGGGATCACCCGCCCGAAGTTTTTTATTCCCGTTCACGGCGAGCAGAAGCATCTGCATAAGCACGCCCAGCTGGCACGGGCGATGGGAATGCCCGCCTCGAACGTTATGGTGACGGATATCGGCAAGGTGATCGAGATCACCGCTGATAAAATGGCGATCGTCGGCAGCGTGCCGGCGGGTCGTGTTATGGTAGACGGTCTCGGCATCGGTGATGTCGGCAGTATCGTACTGCGTGACCGACGTCATCTGGCACAGGACGGACTTATCGTTGTTGTGGCCACGATCGATCCTGCCAACGGGTATCTGGTATCGGGTCCCGATGTGGTCTCACGTGGCTTTGTGTACGTGCGTGAGGCGGAGGATCTGATAGAAGAGATCCGCACGGTGGCACGGGAAGTGCTTGAAGAGTGCTGTTATATGCATGCCTATGAGTGGAACACGATGAAAACCCGTGTGCGCGACGAGCTGTCACGCCGCATATTCCAAAAAACCAAACGCAGCCCGATGATCCTTCCGATTTTAATGGAGGTCTGAAACGGGCCAGACGTGTGAAAGGAGGAAGACTGGGATGAAAACAAGAAAAGTTTGGATGGTGACACCGGTTTCGGCGGCGTTGTGCGCCGTCATGGTGTGCTTTTTGATCCCCATGTTCTTCCTGAACAGGACGCTGTTCTATATTCAAGCGGTGTTGTCACTGTGCATGATCGGAATCACGATCTGGCACGCTGTGACGCTGCATCGCAGTATTCGCCGTTATCTCGGCAGCCTTATCAGCAATCTCAATCCGGAGGATCGGATGGCGTTGGAAAATATGCCGATTCCGGTGACAGCCGTTACCGCAGAGGGAGAACTGCTGTGGTACAACACCTTATTCCGTCGTGAAGTGCTTGGCGGTGAGGATGTGTATGGCTCTAAGCTGGAAACGGTGTTTAACGGGTTGACCGCCGAGCGGTTGAACCGTCGTCTGTTTCCGCAGGTGCGTAGCAAGGGCAATACGTACGTCATTTATGCTGCCAAGCTGCGCAAAGGCGGTCAGGGAGCGTACGTGCTGTACTGCATTGACAACACGGAGCTGACACGCATTGCCAAGGAATATGAGGACAGTCGCCCCGTGGTGCTGTCACTCTACATAGACAACAGCGAGGAGATCACCCAAAATCTGCGTGACAGTGAGCGTGCGCAGCTGATTTCCCGTGTGGAAACGCTGTTGGAGGACTGGATCGGTGCCTGTGCCGGTATTTTCCGCAAATGCGGCAGCGATCGATTCCTGGCGTTGGTGGAGCATCGCCATTTGGCGGGTATGCTGGAAAGCCGCTTTGACATTCTGGATAAGGTGCGTTCGGTGCGGACGGCCGAGGGCGTCAGCGTGACGCTGTCGATCGGTGTCGGCATCGGCAAGAGCTTTAACGAGGCGGAAACGTTGGCGCGTCAGTCGCTGGATATGGCGTTGGGACGTGGCGGCGATCAAGCGGCGATCAAAACGCAAAACGGTTTTGATTTCTACGGCGGTTTGTCCAAGAGCGTGGAAAAACGCACGAAGGTGCGTACCCGTGTGGTGGCTTCGGCCTTGCAGGATATGATCCTGACGTGTGACAACGTGCTGCTGATGGGGCACAAGTACTCCGATCTGGATTGCCTTGGCTCCTGCTCGGCACTGGCGATGGCGTGCCGTAGTTTGGGCAAACCTGCCTACGCGGTATACGATCCGCAAACCACGTTGGCGGGTGCGTTGGCACAGCATTATGCCAAGCACAAAAAGGACGATGTGTTCATCGGTGAGAAGGAAGCGCTGTCGCAGATTACGGATAATACGCTTCTGATCATCACCGATATTCACCAGCCGGAGCGGTTGGACGTGCCGGAATTGTACCGCCGTGCGAAAGCGGTGGTCGTGATCGATCACCACCGTAAAACGGTGACGCATATTGATAACGCTTCGCTGTTTTATCACGAGCCGAACGCCAGTTCCGCTTCGGAAATGGTGGCAGAGCTCGTGCAGTATATGCCGGACGCCAAAATCGGTCGTATTGAGGCAGAGGGTCTCTTTGCCGGTATGATGCTGGATACCCGCAATTTCGTGATGAAGGCCGGTGTCCGTACCTTTGAAGCGGCGGCGTATTTGCGCCGTGTCGGTGCTGATACGGTAGCGGTCAAGCAGCTGTTCTCCGAGACGATGGATACGTATCGCCAAAAGGCAGAGATCGTTGCTGCTGCCGAGCATTATGAGGTGACGGCGATCGCCTTTGCTGATAACGGGCAAGGGGCACAGTTGCGTATTGCGGCGGCGCAAGCGGCGGACGAGCTGCTGTGTGTCAAGGGAATCGAAGCGTCGTTTGTTTTGTTCCCGGATGGGGACGGGTACAGTATTTCCGCCCGTTCGTACGGTGCCGTCAACGTGCAGTTGGTGATGGAGGCACTCGGCGGCGGCGGTCATCAGACGATGGCCGGGGCTTTGCTGCGGTCGACCGATCGCAAAACAGCGGAATCTATGCTGAAACGGGCTATTGACGTCACGTTGACGGAACGTCGGCGGGCGCAGGCCGTTCAGGAACAAGCAGGACAATAATTGTTTATTACAGAAAGCAGGCGAATGATCATGAAAGTGATTTTGAAACAGGACGTTAAGGGTCAGGGGAAAAAAGGACAGCTGGTGCAGGTGTCCGATGGCTATGCCCGCAACTTTTTGCTGCCGCGTGGTCTGGCTGTGGAAGCCGATGCGCAGGCGATGAATGATCTGAAGAACAAAGAGGATGCCCGTTTGCACCACCTGGCGGTGGAGAAGAAGGATGCGGAAGAAGCCGCTGCCAAGCTTGGCGGTAAGACGGTGAAGATCGTGGCACGCGCTGGCCAGGGCGGTCGGTTGTTCGGCTCGGTCACCACGAAGGAAGTGGCTGAGGAGCTGCAGAAGCAGTATGGCGTGACGATCGATAAGCGGAAGATCACCATGGCGGATGCCAAGGCGTTTGGTTCGTACGAAGCGGAACTGAAGTTCCCGCAGGGCGTGAATGCGAAAATCACCGTTATGGTGACTGAGTAAGAACTGAAGGATGTGTGACCATGGCGAACGTGGCCGAATTTGATGAACTGAATCTGCCGCACAGCCTGGAGGCTGAGCAGGCAGTGTTGGGTGCGATCCTGATGGATGCCGATAGCATCAATCAGGTGGCGGATGTGCTGCGTCCGGAGCATTTCTATCTGGCGGAGCATCAGGCGATCTATGCCATTATGCAGATGAAGATGATGGAGTCCAAGACCATCGACTTCGTTACGGTGCTGGAGGCGCTCAAGTCCGAGTCGTATTTCTCCGGTGAAGAGGGCAAGGCGTATTTGCTGAAGCTGGCACAGATCGTACCGTCGATTTCGAATATCAGCAACTACGCACGCATCGTGCGTGAAAAGTACGACGTGCGTTCGTTGATCCACATTTCACAGGAGATCATGGGTGATGCGATGGATCCCAGTACGGATGCTTCGTTGCTGATCGATTCTGCGGAGCAGCGCATCTATGACATACGGCAAGACCGCCATCAGGGTGGCTTGGTGCCGATCCAGGATGTTATTGCTTCCAACTATGAGATGTACAGCAAGCTAAACTCTGCCGAGCGGGACCAGTACGTGGGTATTCCCACCGGCATCAGCACGCTGGATGAAATCACGACGGGCCTTAATCGCTCCGACTTGATTATTGTCGGCGCACGTCCCGGTATGGGTAAGACTAGCTTTGCGCTCAACGTGGCACGTAACGTGGCGGTGCTGCAGAATCGCCGTGTTGCCGTGTTCAATCTGGAAATGTCCCGTGAGCAGATGGTCAACCGTTTTCTGTCGTCGGAAGCCCGTGTGTCCTCCAAAAAGTTGCGTACCGGCAACCTGACGCCGGACGAGTGGAGCCGTATGGCGTACGCTTCGGGCGTACTGTGTAAGGCGCCGATCTATCTGGATGAGACCGCCAGCATCACAGTGCCGGAAATGAAGGCACGGTTGCGTCGTCTTAAGGATGTCGGTTTCGTGGTGATCGACTATTTGCAGTTGATGCATTCCGCCAAGCGCACGGATAACCGTGTGCAGGAGGTTTCGGAGATTACCCGTAGTCTGAAAATCATGGCGAAAGAGCTGAACGTGCCGGTTATGGTGTGTGCACAGCTCGCCCGTACCACGGAAAAACAGTCCAACCACCGTCCTGCATTGGCGGACCTGCGTGAATCCGGCTCAATCGAGCAGGATGCCGATCAGGTGTTGTTCCTGTACCGTGATGAATACTATAAAAACGAGAAAGAGGATCCCTCCTCGGTGGAAGTCGGTACGTCTGAGGTTATCGTCGCCAAAAACCGTCACGGTGAATTGGGTACGGTAAAATTGGCGTTCCAGGGCGAGTTTACGCAGTTTACGTCGCTGGAAATTCACCAGAACGAGGGCAGATAAGTACGATGAAGGTTTACACGAAGGCTCTTGCCGCAATTCGGCGGGAGCAGATGCTTCCCGCCGGCACAGCAGTGGTGGTGGGTCTTTCCGGTGGTGCGGATTCGGTGGCACTGCTGCATCTGCTGCTGTCCTTGCGGGAGGAGCTTTCGTTGTCTGCGGTGGTGGCGGTACACGTCAACCACGGCTTGCGTGGGAAAGAGGCACAGCGGGATCAGGCTTTTGTGGAATCGCTGTGTGCGCAGTGGAACGTGCCGCTGACAGTGTATTCCTGCGACGTGGCAGCGCATGCGGCGGAGCAGGGGATCGGCGTAGAGGAAGCGGGTCGTGCAGTGCGCTATGCGCAGTTTGAACAGGCGGCATCAGCGTTCCTGCAGTGCCGTATTGCGACGGCGCATACGGCGAGCGACAATGCAGAGACGTTGCTGCTGCATCTGTGCCGCGGCAGTGGCTTGCACGGACTTGCCGGGATCCCGCCGGTGAGGGGACCGGTGGTTCGCCCGCTGATCGATTGTACCCGTGAAGAGATTGAAGCCTATTGCGAGGAGCACGACTTGTCCTATGTGACGGACAGTACCAATGCCGACCCGACGTACGCCCGCAACCGTATTCGCACGCTGGTGTTGCCGCAGCTCAAGGCGATCAATCCGCAAGCCGAGACGGCGATCGGGCGTGTGATCGCACGTGCCAGAGAATGGGATCGCAGCGTTACGGCGCAGGCTGAAGCCCTGCTGGAAGCAGCGACGGTAGAGACGTCCGTTTATCGGCGCTCGGTGCTGTGCGAGGCGGAGCCGACGGTGCTGGGAACGGCGCTGCGATGGATCCTAGGTGCCGGTGATGAGCAGCGTGGTAGTGAAGCACAGCTTCAGCAGGTCGCCGAGCTGCTGCATACCGGCGGCGTGACGATGATCTCACGGGGGCGGCGGCTGGTCGTTGAGGAGAATACGATGCGTATTGAGGACCCGACCGAAGCGGTGGGACCGTTCTGTTTTGAGGCGGTACATCCCGGGGATTTCCTGCCGATTGGGGAGACGGTTTGGCAGTTACAACGGGTTACCCGTGCGGAATATGAACAAAAACTGAATATTTCGAAAAAATTGTTTGCAAATGCATTGGATTATGGTAAGATAAATGGTGATTTGTGCGTTCGGCAGCGATTGCCGGGCGATGCATTTCATCCGGCGCACCGCAGCTGCGGAAAAACGCTGAAAAAGCTGTTTAATGAGGCGGCGCTTCCTGCGGTGGAGCGTGCGGCTGTCCCGATACTGTGCGACAGCGAAGGGATCGTAATGGTTGTCGGCTTCGGTTGCGACGAGCGTGTGCGTATTACCGAGGCAACCGCGGATGTTTTGTGCTTTGAAAAGACGGAGGATGTGTATTATGGCGACGATGTTTGACGATATTGAAACCGTATTGTTTACTGAACAGCAAATTGCTGAGATCGTACAGAATATGGGACGGCAGATCAGCAAAGATTATGAAGGGAAAAACCTTGTGCTTGTCAGCGTCCTGAAGGGTTCGCTGATGTTTATGGCGGATCTGATGCGTGCGATCACCGTGCCGTGTACGATCGACTTTTTATCGGTCTCCAGCTACGGTAGCGGGACCGCAACTTCGGGCGAGGTGCGGATCCTGAAGGATCTGGACGGTTCGCTGGAGGGCAAGGATCTGCTCATCGTTGAGGATATTCTCGATTCGGGTATGACGTTGTCGTATTTGCTGAAAACGCTTTCGGCACGCAATCCTGCCAGCATTCGGCTGTGCACGTTCGTAGACAAACCGGAGCGTCGTCGGGTAGATATTCAGGCCGATTACGTGGGTGCCTCCGTGCCGGATGCGTTCATCGTTGGTTATGGCCTTGATTATGCGGAAAAGTATCGCAATGTTCCGTACATCGGCGTCTTAAAGCCGGAAATTTATACAAACAAGGAGGCGTGAGGGAGCCGTGGAATCTCGCAACAACAATTTTGGTAAAACACTGAGGACGATCGGTCTGTTCGTTGGTATTCCGTTGGTCATTGCCGTGATCTTCTGGATGTTCACCTCGGGACCGCAGTCGGATAAAGATAAGGTGTATTCCGATTATCTGGACTATTTCCGTAAAGGGCAGGTTGAATACTACGACCTGGACCTCGGCAACGGCGAAGTCGCTATCTTGCTGAAGGATGCGTACCGTGAAGATGTCAACGGTGACGGAAAAAAGACGGAAAAGGACGTGCTGACCTATTCGGTGCCGAACGTCAGCTTGTTTTTGGAGGACGTCAAGGAATTCGACGATGCGGTGCGTCACGATCTGATTCCCGCTTCGCAGGTGTCTTCCTGGATCGTCAGTATGATTCCATCGCTGTTGATGATCGGTCTGTTCGTGGTGATGTGGATCATGATGCGCCGCTCCCTCGGTGGTATGGAAGGCGGCAAGATGATGGGCTTTGGCAAAGCACACGTTAAGCAGCCGAACGAAGAGGGGCGTCGTACCACGTTTGACGACGTGGCAGGTGCTGATGAAGAAAAAGAAGAGCTGCAGGAGATCGTTGATTTCTTGCGTTCCCCCAAGCGTTTTAAGGAACTGGGCGCCCGTGTGCCGAAGGGCGTATTGCTCGTTGGCCCTCCCGGTACCGGTAAAACGTTGCTTGCCCGTGCGGTAGCCGGCGAAGCAGGCGTGCATTTCTTCTCGATCTCCGGTTCGGATTTTGTGGAAATGTACGTTGGTGTCGGTGCGTCCCGTGTGCGTGACTTGTTTGAGCAAGCTAAGAAGAATAACCCCTGTATCATTTTCATTGACGAGATCGATGCGGTGGGCCGTCAGCGTGGTGCCGGTCTCGGCGGCGGTCACGATGAGCGTGAGCAGACCCTTAACCAGTTGCTGGTGGAGATGGACGGCTTTGCCGCTAACGAGGGCGTTATCATGATGGCGGCGACCAACCGTCCCGACATTCTTGACCCCGCTTTGATGCGTCCGGGACGTTTTGACCGTCAGATCGTGGTGAACTATCCCGATATGAAGGGCCGTGAGGCGATCCTGCGTGTCCACGCTAAGGGTAAGCCGCTCGCACCCGACGTGGAGCTGGCGGTTATCGCTAAATCGACGGTCGGCTTTACCGGTGCGGATCTGGAAAACTTGCTCAACGAATCGGCACTACTTGCCGCACGCCGTGGCTTGCACGCTGTGACGATGCGTGAGGTAGAGGAAGCAACGCTGAAGATCATCGTCGGTACGGAAAAGCGTAGCCACGTGATTTCGGAAAAAGACAAGCGCATTACCGCTTACCACGAGGCGGGTCACGCTATCGTGTCGTATTGCTGCCCGACGCAGGATCCCGTGCATCAGATCTCGGTGATCCCGCGCGGTATGGCGGCCGGCTTTACGATGAATCTGCCGGATAACGATCATCAGCATCTTACCAAAAATCGGATGCTGGAGGATATTGAGGTGCTGCTTGGCGGCCGTGTGGCGGAGCAGCTGGTGATCGGTGATATTTCCACCGGCGCCTCCAACGATCTGGAACGTTCTACCGAGACGGCACGAAAAATGGTCACCAAATACGGTATGAGCGACAAGCTCGGCCCGGTGGTGTTTGGCGAGTCCGATTCCAACGAGGTGTTCCTCGGCCGTGACTTCGGACACACCCGCAACTATTCCGAAGAGGTCGCTGCGACGATCGACAGTGAAGTCAAAGCGATCATCACCGGTGCTTACGACCGTACGACCAAGAAGCTGGAGGAGCATCGTGACAAGCTGGATCTGATCGCTCAGTATCTTATCGAGCACGAGAAGATGGACGGCGAGCAGTTCGTGGCAGCGATGGAGGGTCGTGAGATCCCTGCCTACACCAACAGTTCGATGTTTTCCAAAACCGATAGCGCCGAGTAAGTGAATAACAACCGCCCCGACAGGATATTCCCTGTCGGGGCGGTTTTGTTTGTCTAGGAGAAGAATAGCACAAGCAGTTTGGCGGAGACGTAGCCGATAAGACCGCAGCCGGGAAACGTGAGTACCCAAGTGAGAAGCATTTCCCGAACGATGCGAAGATTGACAGCAGACAAGCGTCGGGCGGCGCCTACACCCATAATAGCGGCGGTTTTGGTGTGCGTGGTGCTGACGGGAATACCAAGCAGCGAGGAAAGCAACAAACAAAGCGAGGCGGCAGTATCGGCGGCAAAGCCTTGATACGGTACCAACCGTACCATATCCATACCCACGGATTTAATGATTTTGTATCCGCCGATCGATGTGCCGAAGGACATAATCAACGAGCAGAGCAGGATCATCCACAACGGTGGTGTTGCGAGAACGGTGGTCGCTCCGTCGGTGGATATGGTGACGCCAAGGAGCAGAACGCCCATGAATTTTTGCCCATCCTGCGCACCGTGCATAAAGGACATAGCAGCCCCGCCGCAACGCTGTGCCCAACGAAAGTGAGCGACGCTTCGACAGCGATCGGTGTGATACAGCAGGTGTTCAAGAAGGCGGACGGCGGAAAAACCGACGATACAAGCGGGGACAGTCGATAAGATGAGCCCATAAATGACCTTGACCCATTCGCCGCCGTTGATACCGTCAAAGCCGCCCTGCAAAGCAATAGCCGCACCGGACAGCCCGGCAATGAGAGCGTGACTTTCGCTGGTGGGGATGCCAAAGCGCCACGCCGCTACCGCCCAGAGAATAATGGACAGCAGTGCTGCACACAAGGCGAGTGAAGCGCCTTGCGGATCGCCACTGAAATTGACGATTCCCTGCATGGTGGCAGCTACGGAAACATTGATAAAGCTCATGCACAGCACGCCGAGAAAGTTGAATACCGTGGCAAGGAGGATCGCCGAGCGGGGTGTCAACGCTCGGGTCGCCACGCAGGTGGCGATTGCATTGGGAGCATCGGTCCAACCGTTGACAAAGATCACACCGAGTGTCAGCAGTACGGTTAGAAAAAGAAAAGGGTCGCCGACGATTTGATGCATAAGCTGCGAAAAATCAAATGACACGGCGACACCTCATCATCATTCCGATCGAGACAGCGATCAGCGATTAGTATAGCGGATACGGAGAAAAACAACAACGTTGCTATCGCTTTTTGAAATAATTTCGTCCAAATGGAACGCCAAGACTGCATAAAGAGTTTTGTGTGGTGAATACTAGCGATAAAGCGATGATAGGAGGTACACACAATGAAGAATGATACAGAAATGATGAATGACGATATGCCGAAGAAATCAAGCGGCAAAGGCTTTTATATTGCACTGGCGGTGTGCTTGGTAGCGGTGTGCGGTGTGGGTGTTTCCAGCTTCGTCAGTGGTCTGACGAAGGACGTCCCGAAAACCGACGGCACCAAGACTACGCCGCAGCAGACATCGACGACGAGTGTTCATCAGGTCGTAATCCCGGCAACTGACGTAAAAGATGATCGTACCACGACAACGACGACGGTGCCGACGCAAACGCCGACGAGCACGGCACCGACTGAAGCTGAGCTGTTTGTCTTTCCCGCTACGAACCGCGTGCTTCTTGCTTTCTGCGATGACTTGGTCTATTCCGAAACGCTGGAGGAGTGGGGGACACACAACGGGATAGATTTCGCCGCCGAGCATGGCTCGAAGGTGAAGGCGACGGCAAACGGCACGGTGACGAGGATCTACCGTGATGCGCTGTGGGGTGATATCGTGGAGATCGATCACGGCGGCAAGGTGATTTCCCGCAGTTGTGGGGTCAAGGCAACCAATCTCAAGGTGGGGCAGAGCGTAAAAGCGGGCGAGGTTATCGGCACAGTTGAGACGATTCCTGCTGAGGTGCTGACGGAGTCGCATATTCATCTTGAGATCCTGGCTAATGATAAGTATGTGGATCCGCTGTTGCTTATTCGTGGTGAGCCGGTGATGGTTCAGCCGGCTGAAAAATAAATACCTGCCCTCGGAAACCGAGAAATCGGCACGGCAAGAAGGGCAAACAAAAAGGCTGTGACTTGCGTCACAGCCTTTTTGGGTTATACGGTGGTAAACTTCATGAGCAAACGGTTGGGAATCAACTTTGCCAGTACACGGTAGAGCTTGTAAAACCCACGGGGAGTATGCCAGCCCTTGCCGCGAAGCAGACGCTTGAGTGAGAGACGGGCTACGGCTTCGGGACGGCAGTAGGGGAGGGATTCAAAGGTTTTGGAGTTGCCCTTGACGTCGGCGACGTCAAGGAACTCGGTTTCCATCGGCCCCGGGCAGACGGCCAGCACGTGAATGCCACGAGGGCGAAGCTCGGCACGCAGCGCTTGCGAAAAACTGCTGACGTACGCTTTGGTGGAGCAGTAGACCGCCATACGAGGAGTGGGGACGTAGGAGGCAATGGAGCTGACGTTGAGGATGCCGCTGCCGGCTGCCATGTACGGTAAGGTCAGCGAGGTGACGGCGGTCAGCGCCGCACAGTTGAGCTCCACCATACCGACCTGCTCGGCGGTGGGCATATCGGCAAAGTCGCCCAGCTTGCCGTAGCCAGCGTTATTAATGAGCACTTTGACGGTCGCACCGCTGTCTGCCAACGCTTGGCGGTAAGTCTCCCGATCTTCATTCCGACACAGATCCAGCGCCAGCGAGCGGAAAACTTTTCCTTCATATTCGGCGGCAATCGCTTCCAAACGCTCCCGACGGCGGGCGACGAGCCAGATTTCATCGATTTCCGGCAGCTGTGTTACGACTTGGCGGACGTATTCCTTACCCAGTCCCGACGAGGCGCCGGTGATAACGACGACGTTCATACGATCAACTCCTTTGTATCGAGTATGCCACAAAAGCGAAGAAATGTAAAGTTTTTTGTGAAACCGCAAAAATCGTTCTTCCCTTTTGCGTTTTTATATGGTATACTGACTTATTATAAGGAGAATTGTGAGGTTTTGGCGTATGCAGCAACCAATGCTCGAGGCGGAGGATCGCATTGTCGGGCGAAATGCTGTTATGGAAGCATTGCGTTCCGGGCGCGCACTGGATAGTGTGTGGATCGCCAGCGGTGACCGCAGCGGCAGTTTGAGTGCGATTCGTGCCAAGTGCAAAGACGCCGGTGTACCTGTGAAGGATGTGGATATCCGTAAGCTGGCGACGGTCGGCGGGAATAACCACCAGGGCGTGGTGGCGTTTGCCGCTTGCAAGGAATATGCCTCGTTGGAGGATATTTTTGCCAAAGCTGAAGAGGCCGGTGAGCCGCCCTTTATTCTGGTGTGCGACGGCCTTGAGGATGCTCACAATCTTGGGGCGGTGCTTCGCAGTGCGGAGGCTGCCGGATGCCACGGCGTTATCATTCCGAAGCGCCGCTCGGTGGGACTCAATGCAACGGTCGCCAAGACCTCTGCCGGTGCCGTGGAGTACGTTCCGGTCGTACGGGTCGCTAACCTTACCGAAACGCTTCGTCGGTTGAAAGAACGTGGCATTTGGGTGTACGGTCTGGATATGGACGGCAGTCCGTGGTGCCAGACTGATATGACCGGTGCGGTGGCGCTGGTCGTTGGCTCGGAAGGACATGGCATCAGCCGCCTGGTGCGGGAACAGTGCGATTGCGTTCTTTCGTTGCCGATGCGTGGTAACATCAATTCCTTGAACGCTTCCGTGGCTTGCGGGATCATCGTGTATGAAGTGACACGGCAGCGCTTGGGATTACAGTCTGTTATGGGGTGAGCGTATGAAAAAACGTGACGACATTCCGGAATACGAATATACGGCTCGGCACGCTGCTGTGAGTCCGATCGAGGATGAGCAATCGTCGACGACGGAATTCCCGTCGCTCGGGAAGAAGCCCGTTGAGGTTGGTGATCTGCTCTTTACGCCGCAGGAAGAGGAACCGATGCCGGAGTCTGCTAAGAAACGGCGTGGATTCTTGGGCTTGTTCGGCAAAAAGCGCGTCAAGAAGGAAGAGCTTCTTGAGGAAGTGCCGGCCGAGGAAGAGGTTGACAATGCCGAGCCTGAGGTGATCGAGCCGGTGCCGGATGATACGCGGGAGATCATTTTGCGTGACGGTGCAATTGAAAAAACGCAGGTGATCGAGCTGGCGGAGGAAGGCGGAAGCCACCTGGTCGAGGATGAGGCGACGCAGTTGATGCTGGACGGTTTTGTCGAGGAGCCGGCGGACGTGGAACCGGAACCCGGTCCGGAGGAGACGTTGCGTCGTATCCGTCAGGAGAAAATTCAAGATTTTTCGCAGCGCCGTGAACAGCACGAGCGTGAGATCGAGCAGGCGGCAGAGACGGAACAGGAAGCCGTTGTGGTAGATCCTGTGGTGGAAACCGTTTCTGAAGAGGAAGAGGAGCCGGTGCAGGAAACGCTGGAGACGATTCCGCTTTCCGAGGTGCGTCAGCAGCTGCTGACGCAGCATCACCGTTCAGGTGTTACACTGCTGTTCAGCTTTGTGCTGGAAGTGATCTTGTTCTTTATTGCGTGGCTGTCTCGCTCGGATGCGACGGTTGCGATGGAGCCGATCTCGTATCTCGTTTTGCAGTCGGTGCTGTTTGTCGCATTGATGGCTGTCTGCGGTACGCATATTAAAAATGGATTTCTTTCGCTGTTCGTACGCCGTCAGGTCACGACGGAAGGCGTGGTTACGCTGGTCGCTTGCCTGACGTTGCTCCACACGCTGTTGCAAGCGGTAGATACCACCAGCCTTGCAGACGGCACATCGCCGATTCTGACGGGTGTTGCCGGCTTAGGTCTGCTTGTGCTGCAGATCGTTCACCGTTTGGAGATCAATCGTGCGGGCAACGACCTGAATATTATGATCGCCTCGGGCGAAAAGCTGGCGGCGAAGCGCATCGAAAGCAATGTGATCGCCGAGGAAATCGGTCGTCCCGCCGTGGCGGTGGGCGTGCCTCGCGTGGGGTATTTCCGCCGCACCGAGCAGGCAGAGAATTATATCACCGATTCTCGTACGTATGATCCCATTGCCGGCTTCCTGCGGTGGTATCTGCCGATCGTGGCAGGCCTGTCACTGATCGTGGCGGTGCTCTATCTCGCACTGAACGGTGTGACTTACGGTGTGGCGTCGATCTCGCTTTTCTGCGGTATGATGACCGTTTCTCTGCCGGTTCCGCTGATTTTTGCACTGTATACGTCGCTGTCGACGGTCAGCCGCAAGGCCCGTGAGCAGGGGACGGCGATCGCCGGTTACCGTGCGGTGGAAGGCTTTGGCAACGTTCACGCCGTGGCACTGGATGCGCTGGAGCTTTTCCCGGAAAACAGCGTTCAGCTTCACGGTATCAAGACCTTCTCCGGCACTCGTATCGACGAAGCGATTCTGGATGCTGCTTCGGTTTCGATCCGTGCCGGCGGGCCGTTGTCGCACGTGTTCCGCCGTATGATCCTTGGCAAGGTGGATATGCTGCACGAGGTGGATACCTTGGTGTATGAGCAGGATATGGGTCTCTCCGGCTGGATTAGCGGACGCCGTATTTTGATCGGTAACCGCCGCCTTCTGGATAATCACGGTATCGATATTCCGTCCCGTGACTACGAGGAGCGTTATGCGATCAACGGACGCCAGCTTGTGTATTTGTCGATTGCCGGTGAGCTGTCTGCCATGTTCGTGGTCAGCTATACCGCCGACCCGAAGGTAAATCGGGTACTGAAGTCGCTGACCAAGCGGCACATTACCTTGCTTATCCGTACGTGCGACCAGAATATCACCGAGGAATTGGTGACGTCGGTGTTCAGTCTCAACGGATATTACGTCGAGCTTCTTAACGCACCGGCGGGACGGTCGTTTGAATCGTTGGTCACCGGTGTTTCGGAAGCTGAGCAGGCACAGATCGTGTCGGGAGCCGGCTCACTGGGGATGATGATGGCGTTTGCACGTTGCCGTCGACTGCGCATCGGTGTGCGGTTCTTTGCGGTGCTGCAGAGCCTGATCGGTCTGCTGGGATTGACACTGGTAGCCACTGCAGCATTCTACGGTGCGGCTCTGTATCCGGCGCTGTATGCGATCGAGGTCATTGCCGTGTCGTCGGCGGTTACTTCACTGGTCGGTTTGCTGTTTTCACGGAACTGATATCATTACTGAGGTGCAATTACCCTCTGCGCAAAGCGCAGAGGGTAATTTTTTTTATTTCCTATATGAAATATGGTTGAAATTTCCGATTGTATAGGTTATAATGGACAAAGAACAATCTTGCACTTAAAAATTTTTGTGTATAATTGTCAAATTTGGGTCGGCATTCGCAAATAGCGATGTCGGAAAGGGGAGTCCTTTGTGAAACAGTACAATGCCAAGCACATTCGCAACGTCGCACTTGTTGGTCATGCCAGCACGGGTAAAACCTCGTTGGCAGAAGCCATTGCGTATCTCACCGGTTTGACCGATCGGTTGGGTAAGGTCGCTGACGGAAATACCATTTGTGACTTTGATCCCGAAGAGATCAAGCGTGGCGCCTCGGTGTCGTTGTCGATGCTCCCCGTGGAATGGAAGGATACGAAGATTAATTTGCTCGATACCCCCGGTTCGTTTGACTTTGCCGGCGGTATGAGCGAGGGCATCCGTGCGGCCGGTAGTGCGGTCATCGTGCTGTCCGGCAAGAGCGGCGTTACCGTCGGTGCGCAGAAGGCTCGTGCCGCTGCCAAGAAAAAGGGCATTGCTCAGCTGTTGTTCGTTAACAAGTTGGATAGTGAGCATGCGGATTTCTACCGTGTGTTTGAAGATTTGAAGACGATCTTTGGTCCCGCAGTCTGCCCGATCGTGGTGCCGTATGTGGTGGATCATAAGGTCCAGTGCTATATCAATCTTCTGGAGTACAAGGCGTATACGTATAAAGACGGCAAGGCGACCGAATGCGCCATTCCCGATATGGGTCACCGTCTGGAGGGCTTGCGCACCGCTATCAGCGAGGCTGTGGCAGAGACCAGCGAAGAGCTTATGGAAAAATACTTCTCCGGTATTGATTTCACGCCGGATGAATTGATCCTCGGTCTGGCAACGGGTGTTCGCCGTGGCGAGATCCTGCCGGTGTATTGCGGCGCTTCCCAGACTATGGAGGGCATCGATCAGCTTCTTAACGGCTTGATGTGGCTGGCTCCTTGGGCTGAGACGGTTGCCGGTGAGACCGGTGTGGATCCCAACGGTGATCCGGTGGAACTGAAGGTCAATGAGCAGGCACAGACGGTTGCGACTGTGTTTAAGACGGTGGTCGACCCGTTTGTCGGTAAGCTGGTTTATTTCAAGGTCATCAGTGGCGTGATCACGCCGGATACCACGTTGATGAATATGCGCACCGGCACGACCGAAAAGCTCGGTAAACTGTTTATGGTACGTGGTAAGAAGCAGGAAGAGGTTCCTTGTGTTCCGGCGGGTGATATTGGCGCTGTGGCGAAGCTTGCTTCCGCTAATACGGGCGATACGCTGTGCGCACCGGCACGTCAGGTCGTGCTGCCGGGCGTCGCATACGAAGCGCCGTCGCTGGCGATGGCGGTCTATGCCAAGAATAAGGGCGATGAGGAAAAGATCGTTGCCGGTCTGAACCGCCTGCGTGAAGAGGATCCCACCATTTCGTTGGAGCACAATGCCGAAACGAAGGAGCAGGTGCTGTCCGGCTTGGGCGAGCAGCATTTGGAGGTCATCGTTTCCAAACTGAAGAGCAAGTTTGGTGTCGAGGTCGTTCTGCAGAGCCCGAAGGTGGCGTACCGTGAGACCATTCGTGGTAAGGTCAAGGTGCAGGGCCGTCACAAGAAGCAGTCGGGCGGCCACGGTCAGTTTGGTGACGTGTGGATCGAATTTGAGCCGTGCGACAGCGAAGAACTCGTCTTTGAAGAGACGGTCTTTGGCGGCTCGGTGCCGAAGAACTATTTCCCGGCCGTCGAAAAGGGCTTGCGTGACAGTGCTCAGCACGGTGTGTTGGCGGGCTTCCCGCTGGTCGGCGTGAAGGCGACGTTGACGGACGGCTCGTATCATCCGGTCGATTCGTCCGAAATGGCGTTCAAGACCGCTGCTTCGCTCGCATATAAAGCGGGTATTGCGCAGGCGTCTCCCACGCTGCTTGAGCCGATCGGCATGCTGAATGCGTTTGTTCCGAACGATAACACGGGCGACATTATGGGCGACATCACCAAGCGTCGTGGCCGTGTGATCGGTATGGAGCCGACGGCAGAGGACCACAGCATTACCTGTATCACTGCTGAGGTCCCGATGGCGGAGATGAGCGATTATTCCAGCATGCTGCGCTCCACGACGCAGGGCAGAGGCTATTTTACGATGGAGTTTGCCCGTTACGAAGAGGCACCGGCACAGGTGGCTCAGAAGGTCATTGCGGAGAACAAGGTCGAAGAAGAGTAAAAAACAGCAGACAGGCGGTAAAAAATACCGCCTGTTTTGCGATTTCTGTGAATTTCTACTTGCAAATACGGCAGATATGCGGTAGAATAAGAGAAGCATAATAAACGGAGGATTGCAAAATGGTATCAGCAGGTGATTTCAGAAACGGCGTTACCTTTGAAATGGATGGCAACGTCTATCAGATCCTAGAATTCCAGCATGTTAAGCCCGGTAAGGGTGCGGCGTTTGTCCGCACCAAGATCCGCAACGTGATTGCGGGCACGGTCGTGGAGCGTACGTTCAACCCCAACGATAAGTACCCGACCGCTTTTGTCGAGAGAAAGGAAATGGAGTATTCCTACAACGACGGTGATCTGTACTACTTTATGGATCAGGAGACCTATGAGCTCGTTCCGATCGGCAAGGATATTCTGTCCGACAACTTCAAGTTTGTGAAAGAGAACATGATCTGCCGTGTGTTGTCCTACAAGGGCAACGTGTTCGGCGTGGAGCCCCCGAACTTCGTGGAGCTGCAGGTTACCCAGACCGACCCCGGCTTCAAGGGCGATACGGCGACCAACGCCACGAAGCCCGCTACGTTGGAGACCGGCGCCGAGATCCGTGTGCCGCTGTTCATCGACGAGGGCGAAATGATCCGTGTGGACACCCGTACGGGCGAATACATGGAGCGTGCATAAACACTGTTACTATCTGATAAAGCGTGTATAAGGAGGTTTTTACAATGACGATTACGGAAAAGGTTGCGTATCTCAAGGGCCTGATCGAAGGCATGGAGATCGACGAGGCTACCAAGGAAGGCAAGATCCTGAAGGCGATCATGGACGTTCTGTCCGACGTGGCGCTGAGTGTTGAGGATCTGGAAGCTACCGTCCAGGAGATGGGCGAGCAGGTCGATACCATCGACGAGGATCTGGATGCTCTCGAGACCGATTACTACGATGAGTACGACGAGTACGATGACGACGATTGCGATTGCTGCGATTGCTGTGACGACGAGTTTTATGATGTGACCTGCCCCAACTGCAACGAGGAGTTCGCAGTGGACGAGGAAACTCTGCTCGACGGCGGCGTGGATTGCCCGCTGTGCGGCAAGCACCTCGAGTTCGAAATCGAAGAGTGCGATGACGACTGCGATTGCTGCTGCGACGAGTGCGACGAGTAATCAATTCCATAGGTGATGAAAACAGCCGCCCGAGAGGGCGGCTGTTTTTGTGTTTTTACCATGTTTTTTTCATCCAAATGTGGGGGCAGCCTTGCTCATCCTCGACATCGCCGTAGGGGAGGTAGCCGCACTTTTCGTAGAAGACTTGTGCTTGGCACTGGGAATGCAGGGCCAGTGCCGTGCCGCCGACCGAACGGACGTACTCCTCAGCGGCGGTGATGAGCCGACTGCCGCAGCCGTGACCACGGTAAGGCTTGAGTACGGCGAGTCGTCCCAGAATATACGTGTCCGTGGCGCCGGCAGGGAAGATACGGCAGGTGCCGATCGGGGTTTCGCCGTCGAACAATACCAAATGCGTGGCGATGCTGTCCGTATCGTCAAACTCGTCGACAAAGCCCTGCTCGTCCACAAACACGGCCATACGCACGGCGAGGGCCTCCTGAGGCAGGGTGTGATAGGTGCGAATTGACATCTCCATAGGTATGTTCCTTTCCAATCGGCTTCGAACGGTTATTCGCCATGCAGGCGGATCCGTTTGTTTTTCAGCTCGCTATACAGCATTTTGGCGATATAGTGGGCATTTGCCGAGGCACGTCCCTCAGCATTTCCCAGCACCGCCACACCGTACTGCCGCTGTCTGTTGACGATGATCGAGGTGCGGAAGGTGCCAACACCGCCCACGTGCCATAGCTGATTAGAGCGTTTGTAGGTGTGCCAGCCGATGCACATCATGTGATTGCCTTTTTTTAGTGCCGATGCTTCACAAACGGTGTGTGCCGAGGCAATATACGGCGTGTCGCTTTCGATCTGCAACACCATGTAATGTAGGATATCCTCGATCGTGCTGACCATGCCGCCGCCCGCAATATAGGGGTTGTCCCGTTCCCACGCCCAAAAAGGCAGGACCTTTTTTCCTCGGGCGGAAAGAGGAAAGCGTGTAGCAGGGTCGGCCTCGATGACGGTGTGCGCAAGGCCCAGATCCTTTTGGATAAACTCCTCAAACAACGTCGCAAATGGGGTGTTCGTGACCGCTTCGGCGACAAGCGCCAGAATGGCAGGAGCAAAATCCGAATAGCCGTAGCGCACTTTGGGCTTGATAAAACGGCGCCGTTCAAGACAGCGGATAATGGTCTTATCGGTGCAGTTCCGGTAGAGATTTTTACGGGCATAGCCGCCGGTGAGCAGATGTGGCACGGTGATCTCCGCAGGGGTCAAATGATGATAGCCCGCCGTGTGAGTCAGAAGCTGATAGAGGGTAGGGTAGTGCCCTCCTTTGAGCGGAACGTACGTGTCAACCGTTCGGTGGACATCCAGCTTTCCCTCCTCGTGAAGCTTGAGAATGAGGTGGGCGGTGGCGGTTTTGGAAACCGAGCCAATATCGTAGCACAGACGGGTCTCTTCGGCGGGATCTCCGAAAACGTACAGCGATCCCTTGTGATACAGTCCGATGGTGAGGTGGTTATTTTTCGACAAAGCAAGATACCGCCGAATTTTGTCGGCGGTTTTGGAACGGAGATCTGTATAGCTCAATGAAATAATGTCCATGCCCTTCAACGCTCCGCTTGCTGCGATTTTTATGCTACCGGGGTGGCTTTCACCAGCAGTACAATACATTCGATGTGCGAGGTGTGGGGGAACATATCCACCGGTTGAATACCGGCGACACGGTAGCCACCCTTGGTGAGGGTGCGCAGGTCACGTGCTTGCGTTTCCGGGTTGCAGGAGATGTACACCACCCGTGACGGGGCGAGTGTCAGCAGGGATTCCAAAAACGGCATATCACTGCCGGCACGGGGCGGATCCATCAGCACGACGTCGACCTTCTCACCACTTTGGGCGAGTTCGACCATATATTCACCGGCATCGGCCTGCACAAAAGCGATATTTTCGAGCTCGTTTCGCCGTGCGTTGACACGTGCGTCACGTACGGCGTCGCCGTTGAGCTCGACACCGACGACCTGTCCGGCCTGCCTTGCGGCAACGATGCCGATGGTGCCGACACCACAATAGGCGTCCAGCACACGGTCGGTCGGCTTCAGCTGCGCCATATCCAGAGCCGTACGGTACAGCCGCTCGGTTTGGAGCGGATTGATCTGATAAAATGAGCGTGGCGAAATGCGGAAGGTACAGCCGCACAGCGTGTCCTCGATAAAGCCACGGCCAAACAGCACCTCTTCACGTTCGCCAAGCAGCATACTGGTGCGTTGAGAGTTGATATTCAGTACCACGGTGGTGATCTCGGGATGACGGCGGAGAAGCTCCTCCGTAAACTTCTTTTTCAGCGGAAACATCGGGGAAGCACCGACCAAAACCACCATGATCTGGCCGCTGGTAAATCCACGGCGTACCAGCACGTGACGCAAAAAGCCGCGGCGGCTGTCCTCGTTGTACGGCAGAATGCGGAACAAGGGCAACAGCTTGCGAATGGTGACCACGATGCGATCGGCGGCGGGATCCTCGATCTGGCAGGAGTCCACCTTGACGATGCGGTGTGAGCTGGATTGGTACACGCCCGATACCACTTCACCGCCACGGGTCAGCCCGAACGCCGCCTGCACCTTGTTACGGTAGTGGTAGGGGCGTTCCATGCCGAGGATCGGCTTTACATGATGATATTTACCGAGCAGGGACACAACGGTCTCCTGCTTGTATTTGAGCTGACGTGGGTAGTCCATATTCTGCAACTGGCAACCGCCGCATTTGCGCGACAGCGGGCAGCGGGGCAGAACCTTCGGGGGAAGCGTACTCATTCTTTGCCCTCCAGGTAGTAGGTGGCTTCCATATCGGCGACCGACAGTGCAAAAGCGAGGGGGAACATCTCAAAGGCGTTTCCGACGTTGCGGGCGTCCTCGGTTCCGGCAAAGCCCATATGATAGCGGATCGCAAACGCTTCTTCACGGGTCAGACGCATATAGCCCGACAAAATATACACGGATTTTTCGCCGTGACCGTAGGGCAGCTTATCGTCATATTCAAAGGTCGGTACGGTCTGCCATTTGCCGTTTTCATCCTTGACGTTCCGTGTGCCCGCCTTGTAGCAGTTGATCTTGCAGACGTCGTGCAACAGCGAGACGATCGCAATGCTCTCGTCGCTGTATTCCAATCCGTAGGTCTCCTTGACACGGGGGCGGTCGAGATAGTGCTGCAGGCAATCAAACACGTTGAGGCTGTGCTCCACGAGACCGCCTTCATAGGAGCCGTGGAAGCGGGTACTGGCGGGGGCAGTGAAAAAATCACTGGATTTGGAGCAGAGATATTCCAGGAATTTGTCTGCACCTTCCCGATGAATGTAGTGATTGTAGAGTTCAATGAAGCGTTCTTTGGCATCCATACGTGACACACCCTTTCATTTCTTTCTCCAGTATACCTCTTTTTTGCAAAGTGTGCAACAGAAAACGCCAAAATAGGGGTGACAAACGGGGTGCGGAGGTGTATAATAGGGGAGTATTTGGAAGGAGTGGTGGAATGTGAAAGCGCTCAAATCATTTTTGATTCCTTTTAAGGGCTTTGTCATTGGTTCGTCGATGACGGTGCCGGGTGTCAGCGGTGGCACGATGGCGATCTTGTTGGGGATTTATGACCGTCTGATCGGTGCGATCAGCCACTTCGGTAAAGCACCGAAAAAGAACCTGCTCTTTTTGCTGAAGTTTTGCGTAGGGGCAGTGATCGGCTTTGCGGCGCTTGCTTCGGCGATCGGTTGGCTGCTTGAAACCTTTCCGATTCCCGTGTCCCTGTTCTTCTTTGGGGCGATCGTCGGCGGTATTCCGGCGCTGTATCGCAAAACGAAGGTGTCGCCATTCACGGTTTCCTCGGCACTGTATGCGTTGCTGGGCTGTGCGATCGTGATTGGTATCGGACTGCTGCCGCAGGGCTTGATTTCCGCCGGTACCGAATTAAACGCTGTCGGTTTGCTGGTCTGGCTGCTTGCCGGTATCATCGTGGCACTCGCTTTGGTGTTGCCCGGTATCAGCACGTCGCATATGCTGCTGGTGCTTGGCATTTACGGCACGCTGTCGGGGTCGATCGACACGGTGGTGCTGTGGGTCAAATCGCTGATCAAGCAGCTGCTTGGTGACGGTGCGGCTCCGTCGGTAGAGGTCGGTCAGGCGCTGACCTTTATTGCGTTGCTCGGTGTTTCCACGTTGGTCGGTGTTGTGCTGATCACACGCCCGCTGGAATGGACGATGAAAAAGTTCCCGCACCAGACGTACTGTATGATTATTGGTTTTGTGGTGGGTTCGTTGGCGGATATTGCCGGTGACATCGTGTGGCCCGCCCTGCAGGCGGAGCAAACGCTGACCTATTGGCTGCTGACGGCGGTAGTGTCGGTTGTGACGGCGGTTGCCGGCTTCGCAGGAATCCTGTTCTTATCACGCTTTTCCGATGAGGAGTGATCGCTATGCGATATGATGAGTTTTTCAAATCGGTTGACGGTCGGTGCGTTGCCGTGTGCGGTATCGGCCATAATAATCTGTCGGTCATTTATCAGCTGCTCGGTCTCGGCGCGCAGGTGATCGCCTGCGACAAGAGAACACGGGAGCAGCTGGGTGCCGTGGCAGGAGAATTGGAGAATGCCGGAGCGCAGCTGTGCCTGGGAGACGGGTATCTTGATCGCTTGGGTGAAGCGGATCTGGTGCTGCGAACGCCCGGTATGAAGCCGTATTTACCGCCGTTTGAGGCGGTACGTGCGGCGGGGAAGACCGTGACCTCGGAGATGGAACTGTTTTTTGAACTGTGTCCGGCACCGCTGTATGCCGTGACGGGCTCGGACGGAAAAACGACCACCACGACGGTGATCGCCGGTCTGCTACAAAAAGCCGGAAAAACCGTGCATCTCGGCGGTAATATCGGCAACCCGATGCTGCCGCTCATCGACAAGGTGGCGGAGACGGATACTGCCGTGGTGGAGCTGTCCAGCTTTCAGTTGACGATGATGACCCAAAGCCCTCAGGTGGCGGTGGTGACGAACGTTGCGCCCAACCATCTGGATTGGCACACCGATATGCAGGAATATATCGATGCTAAGCGCAATTTGGTGGCACATCAGCGCGCGGGCGATCGTGCAGTACTGAATGCGGATAATGTGCATACCGCCGCGTTTGCCGCCGATTGCAAGGGCGAAGTGTGGTGGTTTTCTCGGCTGCATCCCGTGGAGCGGGGCGCCTATCTGGGTGAGGACGGCGTTTTGTATGTCACAGACGGTGAAACGACCGTGCCGGTGCTTCCAGCGTCGGAGATCCTCATCCGTGGTGTACATAATATTGAAAACTATCTGGCAGCGTTCGCCGCAACCTACGGTACGGTACCGGTCGGGGTAATGGCGGAATATGCACGCACCTTCGGCGGTGTGGCGCATCGGTGTGAATTGGTGCGTGAGCTCAAGGGTGTCAAGTGGTATAACGATTCCATTGGCAGCAGTCCGTCACGGACGATTGCGGGTCTGGAAGCGTTTGATAAAAAGGTGATTTTGATCGCCGGTGGGTACGATAAGCACATCCCGTACGATCCGCTGGGTCCTGTGGCGGCGAAGACCGTAAAACAGGCGGTGTTGCTCGGTGCCACTGCTCCGGCGATTGAGGCGGTGCTCAAGCGGGATACGCAGGTACCGATCACACGGGTCGCTTCCATGGAAGAGGCTGTTGCGGCGGCAGATGCGTTGGCAGGAGAGGGCGATATTGTGTTTTTGTCACCCGCCAGTGCCAGCTTTGATATGTATAAGAATTTTGAGGAACGTGGCAATCATTTCAAGAAATTAGTGCAGGAGTTGTCATAACTATGATGGAACTGCTGAAAACGTTGTGCGACGCACCGGGTGTCAACGGTGCTGTGAGCAATGTCTTTGCGGAACAATTGGCGGCGTACGTGCCGCAGGTACACACCGACCGTATTGGAAACGTGTGGGGCGTGCTGCCCGCTACCTGCGAGGAGGCACCGACACTGTTGCTGGAAGCGCATCTCGATGAGATCGGGTTTGTCGTAACCGGTGTTTCGGATGACGGATTTTTGCGGGTTTCTGCTTGCGGAGGCGTCGATGAGCGTACGCTGGCGGCTGCTGAGGTAGTCGTGCTGTGTGGGCCGCCGCTGAAGGGCGTTTTTTGCTCCACACCGCCTCATCTTGCGGGTGCAGACAGCAAGCCGCTGACCACAGAACAGCGGGGGATCGACGTCGGATTGTCGGGTGATGAGGCCAAACAGCGCATTCCTTTGGGTACACGTGTGATGTTTGCACCGCATTTTGACCGTTTGCTCGGTGACCGTGTTTGTTCCAAGGCGTTGGATGACCGTGCCGGTGTGGCGGCAGTGCTTCGTGCTTTGGAGTTTCTTAAGGAGGTCGATCGTCCCTGCCACGTGGCGGCGCTGCTGTCGGTGCAGGAGGAGGTCGGTATGCGTGGCGCGGGCGCTGCGGCGTTTGCGATCAACCCGGATGCGGCAATTGTGACCGACGTAAGCTTTGCGTACACACCTGACACCGACAGAGCAAAGTGCGGTGTGATGGGTGGCGGTGCGATGCTCGGCGTGTCACCCTTTTTGGACGAGCGCTTGACGGGCTGTTTGCAGAAATTAGCTTGTGAGCAGGAGATCCCGTTCCAGTACGAAGTGATGGGCGGTGCAACGGGTACCGATGCCGACAAAATTGGTGCAGTGCGTGAAGGTGTGCCGACGGCGCTGTTGTCCATTCCGCTGAAATATATGCATACACCGGTGGAAGTCGTTTCTCTCGGTGATATTGAGTCGGTGGCACGCCTGATGGCGGCACTGGCGCTCAGTGGGGAGGTGCGTGCCGATGCGTAAAACGGTATTGGAGCTGTGTGCGCTCTCCGGTATTTCCGGTCGTGAGGGTGCAGTGCGTTCATACGTGCTGGAGCAGCTGAAGGACGCTCCGGCGGCGAAAAGCGTGCATACCGATCGTATGGGTAACGTGATCGTGGAACTGTGCGGCAAACAGCGGGCGCCCCACAAGGTACTGTTCGCTGCTCATATGGATGAGGTCGGCGGCATAGTTACGGGAATTACCGAAGACGGGTATCTGCGTTTTGCTATAGTGGGCGGTATTGCGCCTGAGGTATTGTTTGCACGGCGTGTGCTGGTGAACGGGCACGTCGGCGTTATCGGCGGCAAAGCGACGCATCAATGCAAGGGTGACGAAAAAACGAAGGTTCCTGCGGTTGATGCTATGAAGATTGATATCGGTGCTTCCTCCCGTGCCGAAGCGGAAGCCGTGGTGCGTATCGGTGATGCGATTGTGTTTGCGGAGCAAGTGACCGAGCTTGGTAACGAGCGATTTCTTGCCAAGGCGCTGGACGATCGTGCGGGCTGTGCGATGCTGCTGGCATTGGCTCAGACACAGCCGGAATATGACGTGACGCTTGCGTTTACCGTGCAGGAAGAGGTGGGTACCCGTGGCGCCGGATGTGCCGCATTTGCGGTGCGGCCTGAGATTGCCGTAGCGGTGGATTCCACCACGGCATCGGATGTTTTGGGAACACCGGAGGATCGCCGCGTCTGCCACGTCGGTGACGGTGCCGTGGTGTCCTTTATGGACCGTGGCACGGTGTACGATAAGCCGTTGTTTGATGAGATTTTCCGTTTGGCGAACAAACACGGGATCGCCGCACAGCCGAAAACCGTCGTTTCCGGCGGCAACGATTCCCGTGCCTTACAGGCGGCGGCAGAAGGTGCTCGTGTGGCGGCGGTATCACTGCCGTGTCGCTACATTCATTCGGCCCGTTGTTTCTTGAATGAGGAAGATCTGCGGCAGACATATCGCTTACTGGAAGTTATGATGAACACCCTGCCCGCTTGGGACGGTGCGGTATGATTCGGTTAACAGAGACTTGTCCTGTAACGGCGGACAAAACATTGCCACTGTGCCGTATTCGTGCGCTGTGGGAATGCTACGGTGCGGTGCCGTTTCTGCGCTTTTACGAGGGAGAAAACGGCAGCGCTGCGGCGGTGCTGGACGGACAGGCGATTGCTTACGCCACCGAGGCAGAACGTGAGGAAATGGCGCTGTTTGTGGCGATGCAGCCGGACATCACGTCGTTACTTGCTGACGTTGCCACAGCCAAAGCGGTGGCGGCACAGTGGGGAAGCACGGTGGCGGAGTTTCCGGTGATGCGATGTGATACGCCCCAAACGGCGGAGCCGCTCAGCGGGGTATCGCCCCGTACGCTGTATGCGTTTTTAGAGCCGATTTTCCCCGGGTTACCGCCGTTTGAGGGCTGGTATTTGGATGTGTGCTACCGTGAACGGCACGGATTTTGCCGCAACTTCACGGTGCAGGACGGAAATGCGGTCGTTTCCTCGGCGATGACCACTGCTGAGTGGCAGGGGGGCGCCTTGATCGGCGGAGTCGCTACGGCGCTGAGCCATCGACGGCAAGGCCTGGCGGGACGCTGTGTCAGCACGTTGGCGGCGCAGCTGCAAAGCGAAGGTCGGCAGGTTTACATCTGCCCCAAAAATGAAGGAGCACAGCGATTGTATGCTGCACTTGGATTTACGGTGTGCGGCAGCGTTGCTTTAACAGAAAGGACATAAACACAATGCAGACCTCTTTTTTTGAGATTGATTCCCGCTTACAAACGTTGGCGGAGCAGGTGCGGGCGGAGATTGCACCGGTATTTGCACGGATCGATGAAATCAGTGATTATAATCAGCAAAAGGTGCTGTCGGCGTTCATTAAGCACCGTGTGAGCGAGGCACATTTTGTGCCGACCACCGGTTACGGCTACGGCGATCGTGGCCGTGAGGTGCTGGAGGAGGTGTTCGCCGAAGTGCTGGGTGCTGAGGACGCACTGGTGCGTCACAGCATCCTGTGCGGTACGCACGCCATTACCGTCGCACTGTTCGGGGTGCTGCGCCCTGGCGATGTACTGCTTGCTGCCACGGGCGCGCCGTACGACACGTTGCTTGGCGTCATTGGTGCGGACAAGCCGTCTGACGGTTCACTGAAGGAATACGGAGTGGGGTATCGAGAAGTACCGCTCGGTGACGATGGTTTACCGAATATCGAGGGGATTTGTGCGGCGTTGCGTGATGAACCTGCGGTAAAAGTGGTGCATATTCAGCGTTCACGGGGATATAACCTGCGTCCGTCGCTGACGGTGGCACGTATCGGCGAGGTGATCGCTGCTGTGAAAAGTGTGCGCCCGGATGCGATCGTGTTTGTTGACAACTGCTACGGTGAGTTTGCCGAGCGTGAGGAGCCGACGGCTGTCGGTGCCGATCTGATGGCAGGCTCACTGATTAAAAACCCCGGTGGCGGTATTGCGGAAAACGGCGGTTACATCTGTGGACGCCGTGATCTGGTTGAAAAATGTGCTTACCGCTTGACCACGCCCGGCTTGGGTAAGGAAGTCGGTGCTTCGCTGGGACATAACCGCACGATGTTTATGGGACTCTTCCAAGCGCCGCACGTGGTAGGTGAGGCGATGAAAACCGCTGTGTTTGCCGCTGCCCTGTTTGAACGGTTCGGTTACCACTGCACGCCGTCCTCCACAGAGGAGCGTGCCGATATTATTCAGGCGATCCAAATGCGTGAAGCAAAGCCGCTGATCGCTTTTTGTCAGGGTATCCAAAGTGGTGCGCCGGTGGATGCGTTTGTCACGCCGGAGCCGTGGGATATGCCCGGATACGACAATCAAGTGATTATGGCGGCGGGTGCGTTTACCATGGGCTCGTCCATTGAATTGTCTGCCGATGCACCGTTGCGTGAGCCGTTTGCGGTGTATATGCAGGGCGGCTTGAACTTCTCTTCGGGACGTATCGGTATTCTGCTTGCGGCACAGAAAATGCTGGATAGCGGCGTGCTGCCTGAGTTTTAAACGAGGGAGTCAGAGAATATGGAAACACGCGGCATCATTGAATCTTGGTACAAGGCTTTGCAGTTCCCCGAGCGGTATGACGCCGAGTTCTATGAGGCGTTGAATACGGTGTCGATACCGGAGTCGCTCACGATCGATGCGTATAATGTAGAGGAGCAGGACGGCAAGCGGAATTTTTTGGCGTATTTGTACTTTTGCGAGGCTTTGAAGAAACAATATGCATCGCTTGGCATCAGCGAGTCGGTGCTGCTCGACACGGTATATGACATTCGGCGCTGGCTGGATACGTGGAGCATGGTCAAAGGTGAACTGTATTTGGGTGAGCTGCTGTGGCTGTCCTTCCATATGCGTGGCACGCTGTTTCACCTTGGGACGCTGCAATTTGCCATGGGGAAGGCGCACTACGATTGCCCCGAAAAAGGGCTCGCCAAGGGCGACCCGGTTATCGAGGTGCATATTCCTGCGGGAACGGATATTTCGAAGGAGCAGTGCGACCGTTCCTTTGCGTTGGCGAAGGCGTTTTTTGCGGAGCATTTTCCCGAGTATGAGTATCGGTATTTCACTTGCCATTCGTGGATGCTGGGCTCGACGCTGAATGAATTGCTCAACCCGGAAAGCAAGATCCTGGCTTTTCAAAAGCGCTTTGACGTGGTGCACGAGGATAAATCCGAGGATATTATTCGATTCGTTTTCCGCTGGGATGCGACCCGTGAGGCTCTTACATCTTTAGAGGCAACGACCGGACTGATGCGACGGGTGAAGGAACGGGCGCTGGCCGGCGAGACGTTCTATGCGTCCCTCGGTTTGATCGACAAGGATACGATATAATAAAAACAGCGTTGGTCAAAGCCAACGCTGTTTTTCGTTATTCACCACGGTATTTATTGCGTGTGGCGATGCCGCCACGGATATGCCGTTGAGCTTTATTGATGTCCAGAATTTGCCGCACCTCGCTGTACAGGTGAGGATTGACCGCCTGCAAGCGATCGGAAACGTCCTTATGGACGGTCGATTTTGAAATGTGAAATTTCTTGGCGGCGGCACGCACGGTGGCTTTATTTTCCAAAATGTATTCGCCAAGCTCAATGGCACGTTCCTCAACAGCGCCTCTCATCAGTATCACCCCGTCTTCTTGTTCTGTACACTATATGGAGTGATATCTCAGATTATGCAAAAAGCGTGCGAAGTCATCTGACTTCGCACGCTTGCTTTGGTTTAGGGGGTTATCAACCGATTTTCGGCAGGGAAGCGGCAGCCACCGACTGACCCACACGACGGATCTTCTCATCCGGCAGGTGCAGCTCCATGGCGGCGCACTCGGGATACTCTTCGTTCAGCACGCGGTTGGCTTCGGCGATGATGAGGTCGCCGCCTTCGCCGGACATCACACGACCGAGCAGCAGCACGTCACCGATGTTGTAGTACATCGCATAGTAAGCCAGCGTATGGCCAAGATAGGTACCGATAGAGCGGTAGATGTTGCGCACATTCTCGCCGCCCTTGTTCATCTCAAGCTGAACGACCTTTAGCTTTTCGGCGGGAGAGAGGTTCTCATCCAGCTCGATGCCGGCACGGGGAGCCAGCTTGATAACGCTGTCCTGCGAGAAATACTTCACGCCGCAGCCCTTATCGCCGGACCACTCGTCCACCATCGCATCCTCCTGCAGGTCAACAGGGGCAAATGCCAGCTCGTTGAGCCAGCCGGTGATGTTGCCGTCGCCGTCGACGTAGCCGACCGCTTCAGAGGTACCCATAGCAATACCGAGAATGTTGTTCTTGTTCAGGCTCATGGCACCGGCCAGAGCGGTGACGTCACCGTCGTTGGCAACCTCGATCGGCACATCACCGATCTCAGCAGCAGCACGCAGGTAGATGTCCTTGACTTCCTTCTCGTAGCGATCCTCCGGCACCTTGATGAACAACGAAGCGACCATAGCACGGTTGTCCACATACACACCGGCGGAGGAGATGCCGATAGCATCGACACGGGGCATCTTGGACGCCGCAGAGCGGAAAGCCGCCAGAATGCCTTCATAGTGATAGGTGGGATCCTCATTGGTCTTGGGGAACCACACGACTTCTTCGGAATACACGGAGACACCGTCGATCACCGCAGAGACCTTACGGTCACTGCCGCCGGCATCGAAGCCGATGCGGCAACCGTCCAGATTACGGCCGACCGACTGGGCGGTGGATTTTTCTGCCGGGACCTCGGAGAGGGGCAGAGAAACAACCTCGAACGGACGCTCGTACACACGGGCCATAAAGGTGCTGTCGAATTCACGGGAGCCGCCCTTGCTGTACGCCGTGGCGATGGTGTTGGCGATAGTTTCGTCACCACAGATCATGACTTTGAAACCGCCGTAAGCCCACAGCAGCATCTTGACGGTGCGATCCACATACAGCGCATCCACCTTCTGCATCTCGGGTGTGCCGTGGATACGGAAACGGCGGACAGCCGTCTGTCCCTGGTTGCGCTCGACCGCAACAGCGATCTCCTTGCCGTTTGCTGCCGATTTCTCATAATCACGGCAGAAAGCAGCCATCGGAATGAAGCCGGTATCCAGTACCGGCAAATTTTTTACGGAAACTTCCAGTCCATGTACGTTCATTCTACAAAAGACACCCTTTCCTATATGATATAGTTTAACTATACCAAGTTTGAAACGCAAAACAAAGGCATTATTGGGTGTAAAAGTTTCAATTTTCGGTATTTTTAGCATGGAAAAACCGTGCGTGACATATAGATGTGTCAGAAAACCATTGTTGAAAGGAATGACTGTTCAAATGTGTGAATTCTATCCGGAGGGTATCCTGCTGAATACGCCGTCAAACCGACGCCGTACGGAGTCGCTGGCGGCGCTTACCGAGGCGGTGATCGCCGAAGAAGTAGTCGAGGCTCGGGCGGTGTTGTGCGACAGTGAGCACAATCTTCACGTGGAACTGCCGTGTATGTCGGGCATCATTCGCCGTGAGGAGGGGGCGCTTGGTATCGCCGAGGGGACGACACGGGACATTGCGCTGATCTCCCGTGTGAGCAAGCCCGTCAGCTTTATTGTTACGGGCTTTGAATACACACCCGACGGCGAGCGGCGTGCGGTGTGCTCACGGCGGGCGGCACAGCAAAAATGTCGGGATACGTACCTTGCGCATTGTCGCCCGGGTGACGTGATCGCCGCACGGGTGACACGGCTGGAAAGCTTTGGTGCTTTTTGTGATATTGGCTGCGGTATACCGGCACTGTTGCCGATTGCCAGCATTTCGGTCAGCCGCATTTCACATCCCGCTGACCGCTTGTTCGTGGGTATGGATATTCACTGCGTGATCAGCTCGGTGGAAGGCAGCCGTATTTGTCTGTCACAGCGGGAATTGCTGGGCACATGGGAGGAAAATGCGGCGCTGTTCACCCAAGGGGAGACCGTGGCCGGTATCGTGCGATCGGTGGAGGATTACGGCGTGTTCATTGAACTGACTCCCAATTTGGCGGGGCTCGCCGAACCACGGGAGGGCGTGCGTGTGGGACAGTATGCGGGAGTATATATCAAAAATATTCTTGCAGAAAAAATGAAGCTGAAGCTGGTATTGATCGATGCACAGGATTCGGTGGATTTGCCGCCGCCGTTGAAATATTTCATTACCGAGGGACACATTGACCGTTGGCAGTATTCTCCCGACAACTGCCACAAAATGATTGAAACGGTGTTTGGATAAGAAGAAAAGCAGAGCGAATGCTCTGCTTTTTGTTTTAGGTTGAAAAAATCAGCAACACGTGTTAAAATCACAGTGATGTGTCGAGACTTGTCAAAGGAAGGATCGTTATGGATTACAATTTCCATACGCATACGTGGCGTTGCTCGCACGCAACGGGAACGGAAGAGGAGTATCTGGTTCGTGCGATCGAAAACGGTATTCGCTATATGGGATTCAGTGACCACATACCGTTCCGCTGTCCGGACGGGTATGAGTCTGTTTCGGTGCGTGTTCCCGTCGATCAAGCGGAGGACTACTGTCGGGATCTGCGTCGGTTGCGTGAAAAATACAAAGATCAGGTGGAGCTGTATATTGGGTTTGAATCCGAATACTATCCGGAGCAGTTTGCGGCGATGCTGGATGATGCGAAGCGTTGGGGCGCTGAGTATTTGATCCTGGGACAGCACTACACGAAGCCGGAACACCCAAACGGAAAACATGCTAACACGGCAACGGCGGACGTGGACGAGCTGAAGTGCTATGCGCAGTCGCTGATCGCCGCTATGGAGACGGGCGTGTTTACCTATGTGGCGCATCCGGATGTTCTTCGCTTCACGGGTGATGAAGCCGTGTATTGTGACGTGATGCGTGAGGTGTGCGTGGCGTCTCGCTTACACAACGTGCCGTTGGAGCTTAATTTTTACGGAATTCGGGATCATCGGCATTATCCCAGAGAGAGCTTTTGGAAAATGGCAGGCGAGGAGCATTCCCCCGTTACCTTTGGCTTTGACTCGCATGACGTGCGCAGTGCCTACGACGGCGAATCGTTACTGACGGCACAGCAGCTGGTGGAAGCGTATCATCTCAACTATATTGGAAAACCGCAGATCATTTTCATTTAAGGCAAAAAGAATAAAGCAACTAAAAACCGTAAGGCATCCGCAAACAGTTTGCGGATGCCTTGTTATTTGTTATCGCCTTTTCGGTTTTGGCTTCGGTTTTCCACGGGTGGGTTTTTGCAGGGGCTTTTTGGCAACGGCAGGGGCGGGGACAAGACAGTGCTTGCCGCTTCCGATGAGATCGGTACGTCCTGCACGGCGCAAAGCATCCAGCACCAGCGCACGGTTTTCGGGACGGAAATACTGAAGCAACGCCCGCTGCTGCGCCTTTTCCTGCGGCGTGCGCGGTACGTAGACCGTTTCCATAGTATAGGGGTCCAGTCCCGTGTAGAACATACAGGTCGACACCGTGCCGGGGGTGGGATAGAAGTCCTGCACCTGCTCGGGATGCAGCTTTTCACGCTTCAGGAATAACGCAAGCTCGATCGCATCTGACAAGGTGCTGCCGGGGTGCGAGGACATCAGGTAGGGGACGAGGAACTGCTTCTTTCCTGCTGCCTGGGTCAGCTCGTAGAAGCGTTTCTTGAAGCGCTCGTAGACCTCGACCGACGGCTTGCCCATACGCTTCAGCACCGCATTGGAGCAGTGCTCGGGAGCGACCTTAAGCTGACCGCTGACGTGGTGCTGTACCAGTTCACGGAAGAAGGATTCATCCTTGTCATAGATTAGATAATCAAAACGGATACCCGAACGGATAAACACCTTTTTCACCTTGGGAAGCGCCCGCAGCTTGCGCAGTAAGGCGAGATAATCGCTGTGATCCACACGGACGGCGGGGCATTTCTCCGGTGCCAGGCATTTGCGATCGGCGCAGACGCCGGCGGTGAGTTGCTTTTCGCACGACGGAAAACGGAAATTGGCGGTCGGGCCGCCGATGTCGTGGATATAGCCCTTGAAATCGGGCATTTCCGTGATCAGCTTCGCCTCTGCCAGCACCGACTCGTGGCTGCGGCTGGCGATCTGCCGTCCCTGATGATAGGCGAGCGAACAGAAGTTGCACGCACCGATACAGCCACGGTTGTGGATGATCGAGAACTTGACCTCCTCGATGCCCGGCACACCGCCGTCCGCTTCGTAGGAGGGATGATAATCACGCATAAAAGACAGAGCGTACACCGCATCCATTTCCTCGGTGGTGAGTGGCGTGTGCGGCGGGTTTTGAATGACGATACGGTCGCCGTGACGCTGAATGACCACCTTGCCACGGACGGGATCGTGCTCCTGCTGCTGGATACGGCAGGACTCGGCATACCGCCGCTTTCCCTGCTCAGTGGGCTCGCTGACCGCTTCGTAACTCGGGCATTCCTTGACGGGCCCCGGCCGATACTCCGTGGTACGAACGGCGTAGCAGGTGCCTTTGATATCCGTCAGCTCGGAGACGGCGGCGCCGTCACGCAGGCGGTCGGCGATCTCAACGATATGCTTTTCACCCATACCGTACATCAGCAGATCGGCACCCGAATCAAGCAGAATGGAGGGACGAACACGATCGTCCCAATAATCGTAATGGGCGAAGCGGCGCAACGAGGCCTCCACACCGCCAATGGCAATCGGCGACGTGGGGAACAGGCGGCGCACCGCTTTGGCGTAGACGATGGTGGCACGGTCGGGACGCACACCTGCACGTCCGCCGGGGGTATAGGCGTCCTCACTGCGACGCTTTTTGGCGGCGGTGTAGTGGGCGACCATGGAATCGATGTTTCCGCCGTTGATGAAAAAGCCGTAGCGTGGCGTACCGAAGCGACGGTAGTCGGCATCAGACTGCGGCTGAGGCACGATGCAGATCCGGTATCCCGCATGCTCCAACACACGGGAGATGATCGCCGTGCCGAACGAGGGGTGGTCCACGTAAGCGTCACCTGTCACGATCACGAAGTCGGGATACTCCCAACCGTAATCAAGCATCTCTTGTTTGGTGATCGGCAAAAACGGCACGACAGCGCCCTCCTTTCCTTAAAATTACTGGATTGAAAAGGCCACATTTGTCTTCCGACAAATGTGGCCTTTCGTTGTGTGGCCCGCCCGGAGGGATTCGAACCCCCGGCCTTTGGAATCGGAATCCACTGCGATATCCAGCTTCGCCACGGGCGGATGTGAGCCTTTGTTATTTTACACTCTTTTGCGTGATTTTGCAAGACCTAATTCGCAAAAAACTCCCAATCGACACACTTCGTCGCAGAAATCCCTTGTTTTCCCTTGCTATTTGCCGTGTGAGTTTGGTATAATAACAGTAATATGACAGGGGAGGGCGAAAAATGGCTAACAAAGCGGCAGAAAATATCGTGAAGATCGATCCGTATCTGGAACCGTATGTGAGCGACATCGCCCTGCGTTATGAACTGTATGAGGCGAAGAAGCGGGAACTGGTGGGCAACGGCAGTCTTGTGGAGTTTGCCAACGGTCATCGTTATTTCGGTATTCACCGCACCGCCGACGGTTGGGTCTACCGTGAGTGGGCTCCCGCCGCCGAGGCGATGTATTTTACCGGTGATTTCAACGGGTGGGACACCACTGCTTGCCCGATGACACGGCTGGATAACGGCGTGTTTGAGGTGCAATTATCGGGGAAACACGCTTTGAAACACGGGCAAAAGATACAGGCGATCGTTATGCACGAGGGACAAATGCTTCGCCGTATTCCGCTGTATGCCACCCGCGTGGTGCAGGACCCGGAGATGTTTTGGTGGTGCGCCGAGGTGGAGGATACCCCCGCGTTCCCTTGGACGGATGCTGAGTTTACACCGGCACAGCCCCCGTTTGTGTATGAGTGTCATATCGGCATGGCGGGGGAAGAGGGCCGTGTCAGCACCTACGATGAATTCCGTCAAAACATGTTGCCACGTATTAAAAAATTGGGTTACAACACGATCCAGATCATGGCGATCATGGAGCATCCGTATTATGGCTCGTTTGGATATCAGGTATCGAATTTCTTTGCCGCCTCGTCACGTTACGGCAACAGCAAGGCACTGAAACGCCTGATCAATACTGCCCACCGTATGGGAATAGCGGTTTTGCTGGACGTGGTGCATTCCCACGCCGTGCGCAACACCGCCGAGGGCATCAACGAGTTTGACGGTACCGTGTATCAGTTTTTCCACGAGGGCGAGCGTGGTGAGCACAGCGCCTGGGGCACCAAGCTCTTCAATTACGGCAAAAACGAGGTGCTGCATTTCCTCTTATCCAACCTCAAATACTGGATGGAGGAGTTCCATTTTGACGGCTTCCGCTTTGACGGCGTGACCTCGATGATCTATCACGATCACGGTCTCGGCAGTGCGTTTACCGATTATAGCTTGTATTTTTCGCTGAACACCGATACCGAGGCGATCACGTATCTGCAGCTTGCCAACGAGCTCGTGCATGCGTTGAATCCCCGTGCGGTGACGGTGGCGGAGGACATGTCGGGTATGCCGGGTATGTGCTTACCGATTGCCGACGGCGGCATCGGGTTTGATTATCGGCTGTCCATGGGCGTACCGGATCTGTGGATTAAGTTTCTCAAGGAGTATACCGACGAGAAATGGGATATGGGAAAGCTGTGGTATGAGCTGACGACCCGCCGCCCACAGGAGAAAAATATCGGTTACTGCGAGTCGCACGATCAGGCGCTGGTGGGGGACAAAACCATTATGTTCCGCCTCTGCGATGCGGAAATGTACACCCACATGAGTAAGTTCACACCGAGCGCCGTCATTGACCGTGGCATGGCGCTTCATAAGATGATCCGCCTACTTACCGCCTCGCTGGCGGGGGACGGGTATCTCAACTTTATGGGGAACGAATTCGGGCATCCCGAGTGGATCGATTTTCCTCGTGAGGGCAACGGCTGGAGCTATCATTACTGCCGCCGGCAGTGGAGCCTTGCGGACGATCCCAATCTGCGTTACAGTGCGCTGAACGCTTTTGACAAGGCCATGGTGGCGTTGCTGAAGGTGCCCGGCTTGCTATCCGATACGGCGGTCAACCGTTGGACGCACGAGGCGGACAAGGTGCTTGTGTATACCAAGGGCGACCTGGTGTTTGTATTCAATTTTCATCCGTCAAAATCCTTTGAGGGGTACTATGTGCCGGTTGGGGATGCCGGACGGTATAAGGTGGTGCTGTCCACCGACGAGGAACGTTTTGGCGGCTTCGGACGTGTGGACACGGCACATCGGTACAAGGCGTTCCAAACGGCGGAATGCGGCTTTGCGTTCCCGTGCTATCTCCCGTGCCGTACGGCGATCGTGCTGAAGCGAATAGGATAAAAAACGAGCAGGGCAAAGCCCTGCTCGTCGTTTTTTGGAGGATCTTGCATAGAAAAATGTCATACTATGACATACCACTTCGGTCAAAAATAGTGGTATAGTGAGAATGAGTCAAATGTGCGCTCGGTTTTTGTACTCGGTGGGGGTCATACCGCATTCCTGCTTGAAGACACGGGAAAAGTATTGCGGGTCGTCAAAGGCGAGTCGTGCTGCAATTTGAGCGAAATTCAGATTGCTTTCCCGAATCAACTGCTTCGCTCGTTTGATCTTTTGCTTCCGTGCAAAAGCGGCGATACTGTCGCCGGTGTGTTCACGGAACAAACGGCTCAAAAAGCTCTTGCTGTACCCGAACGCCTGACAGACGTCCTCCACACGTACCGTTTCTTCGGCGCGGGCGGTGATATACAACTTCATAGCGGCAACCAACGGTGTTTCCTGAACGTCCATGGACGGCGTGCGGTTGGCGCCGCATTGACTGGTAATGGAGCGGAGCAGCAGAATGAGCAGCTGCTCCAGATACGATTTGATCAGCTGTTCACCGCCGAGTGGTGCGTTCGGCTTGCGGTGCAGGCGGCGCAGGGTCGTGTCATTTTTCGGAATGATGTAAGTAGACTCTGCTTCGGTGATAATAGAGGTTAGATAGCTTTTGTGAATGCGATCGAGGCGGGTGCGGTAGTGCTCAAAATGCTCCATAGCAAGCGACGGCGACACAAACGAGATGACAAAAAAGTTGGGAGCGGAATCCACCGCACGAATGGAATGGAACTCGTTGGGACGATGGAATATCACCTCGCCCTGTGACAGCGTAAACTCACGGTCGTCGCAGCGTACGGCAACACACCCTTTGTCAACATATACCATTTCCCAAAAATCGTGGCTTTCCCCGTGAAACACGAAGCTTGGTCCAAATTCGTAATAATGAATGGTGACGATCTTGCTGACGTCTACCACCGTTTTCGGGCGGGTTTTAATATAGTCATTCTTCATGGCTGCTCACCTGCTTTGTGTACAAAAGTGAACATATCGTGGACAAAAATCACTGTTCAAAAATACACGATACCGCTACAATAATAGCAGATAACCAAAAAAAGTCAAGGGGGTTTTGCTATGAAAAAGGGTATCAGCATTTGGTCTTTTCCCGCCGGATCGTTGGCGGACAGTTTCCGACTGGCAAAGGATGCCGGGTTCGAGGGCGTTGAGGTCGCTTTGGATGAAGCGGACGGCGAGATCACGCTGGCCTCGACCGAAAAGGAGCTTCTTGAGGTCAAGCGTCAGGCGGCGGATTGCGGCATTGAGCTGTACAGTGTAGCAAGTGGTCTGTACTGGTCGTATTTCCTGAACGATACCGATGAGGCTGTGCGTGCCAAGGCACAGGATATCGTGAAAAAGCAGCTGGAGGTTGCCTCGGTTCTCGGCTGTGAGTCGATTTTGGTGATTCCGGGTTGCGTGAATGCGGAGTTTGCAGCTCCCGGTAAGGTAATGGACTACGAGACCTGCTATGAGCGGAGTCTGGAATCGTTGATGAAGGTCAAGGCCTACGCTGAGGAATACAAGGTTGAGATCGGACTGGAAAACGTGTGGAACAAGTTCCTGCTCTCACCGCTGGAGATGCGTGATTTCATCGACAAGATCGATTCTCCCTACGTGGGCAGCTACCTGGATATTGGTAACACGCTGGCGAACGGCTATCCCGAGCATTGGATCCGCACGCTGGATAAGCGCATCAAAAAGGTACATTTCAAGGATTATCGTGTGGAGGCCGGTGGACTTCACGGGTTTGTGGATCTGCTGGCGGGCGATGTCAACTATCCTGCGGTGACTGAGGCGCTGAAAGCAGTCGGTTACGACGGCTGGGTCTCTGCCGAGATGATCCCCAATTATAAATATTACACCGAAACCATTATCTATAACACGTCGAATGCGATGGATCGGATCATGGGGAGGGTGTAAGCAGTGTTGAAAGTCGGTTTGATCGGCTGCGGGTTCATGGGAACGATGCACGCCAATTGCTATAAAAACCTGGAGGGCGTGACGTTAGCCGCCGTGGCGGATCTACGCCCTGAAAAAGCAGAAGAGCTGGCACAGACCGGTACGGCGATCTTCCGTGACGGTATGGAGTTGATTGCGCAGGCGGATGTGGATATTATCGACATTTGCTTGCCGACCTATCTGCACACAAAATACGCTTTGGCGGCGATGGATAAGGTAAAATACTTGTTTATCGAGAAACCGGTAGCGTTGACCGTGGTGGAGAGTGAAGAGCTTCTTAAGAAGCAGCAGGAGACGGGTTGCCGCATCCAGATCGGTCAGGTTATCCGTTTTTGGGACGAATACATAGCGCTGCGTGACATCGTGCACAGCGGAAAATACGGCAAGGTGGTCAACGCCAATTTCCGTCGCATCAGTCCCAGCCCGGATTGGGGTTGGAACAACTGGCTGCACGATCCGACCTTGTCGGGCGGTGCGGGTCAGGATCTGCATATTCACGACGTGGATTTCGTGCTGTCGCTGTTTGGTGAGCCGCAGACGCTGTATTCAGTGAAAAACTCGCTTGGCGAGAAGAACGGATACGTCAATACGCTGATGCAGTATGCACAGCACGTGGTGACGGTGGAGGGTACGTGGACGCTGCCCACTTCGCACCCCTTCCAGGCGAGCTTCCGTGTGGTGTTTGAAAAGGCTGTCGTGGAGAATGACAGCGGTAAGTTTATGCTGTATACCGACGACGGTGCTGAGGAAATCGTGATCAAGAAGAAGGATATCGCACTGTCGGGCGGCACACAGGGCAATATTTCCGATCTCGGCGGCTATTTCAACGAGCTGTACTACTTCGTACAGCGTGCAGCCGCCGATGAGGACATTGAGGAAGCATCTCTCGCCGCCGGTGCGGCGTCGTTAAAATTCTTGTTGGAGAAGGAGCTGGCATTTCATGCTTAAGGTAGGTATTGTAGGCTGCGGTAATATTTTTACCATGCACGCAACGAGTTGTGATTATTTGCCGAATGCGACGTTGGTGGGCGTCTGTGATATTAAAAAGGACCGTGCCGATGCCGCCGCACAGCGGTATAACGTCCCTGCATATTACGACTACAAGGAACTCATCGATCCTGAGAAGATCGATGTGGTACATATCTGCGTGCCGCACTACTTACATCCTATCCTCTCCCGTTATGCACTGGAGAAAGGCGTGCACGTGCTGTGCGAAAAGCCGATGAGCATCAACTATGAGGACGGCGAAGCAAACGTCCGTCTGGCAGAAGAGCGTGATCTGCGCTACGGCATCATTTTCCAGTGCCGCTACAACGAGACCTCCAAGCTCATTCGTGAAAATCTTGAAAACGGCAAGCTGGGCAAGATCATCAGTGCCCGCTGCACACTGACATGGAGTCGCTCGGACGATTACTATGCGCAGTCGGATTGGAAGGGCACCTGGGATAAAGAAGGCGGTGGTGTTATCATCGACCAGGCGATCCATTCGTTGGATCTTGCCAACTGGTTTATCGATTCCGAGCCGGTCGAGGTGCAGGCACACATTGCCAACCGCAATCATTCCATCATGAAGGTGGAAGACACCTGCGAAGGTTTGGTCCGTTATAAAAATGGGACGATGCTGTCTTTCTGGGCGATGAACAACTATGGCTGTGACGAGCCGATCGAGATCCGCTTGTACTGTGAGAACGGCAAGGCGGTTATGAGCTACGACGATGCCCGCATCGAGTTCAACGACGGTACGGTGCTGACGGCACAAACGCAGACCGACGGCATCGAGTACGAGGGTGGCAAGGATTATTGGGGCTTCCAGCACGTGCGTGAGATCGCCGATTTCTATGCGGCGGTGGAGGAGGGTCGTGACCCGACGATCAGCGGCAAGGAAGCGCTGAAGATCCAAAAGCTCATCTGTGCGATCTACGAAAGCGGCAAGACGGGGAAGACCGTTACGTTCTGACAAAGAAAGAAGGGAGAGACGCTGCGTCTCTCCCTTTTGTTTTACAGATTGGCTTTGATTTTTTGATCATTTCGGCATATTCATTGTCCCAACGTTAGTCTTTCCAGAATTCACGCAGTGCGGCAATATACCCGTCCTGATCGAGGACGAACGCCAGACCGTGACCGGCCCCCGGGATAATCACCAGCTTTTTTTCGGCGGCGCAAGCGGCGTGGTTTTCAACGCTCATTTCGCAGGGAACGTAGTCGTCGGTGTCGCCGTGAAAGAAAATGACGGGGATGCGGCACTGCTGCATCGCCGCAAGCGGGGAGGTCTCCTCGAGGTCGAAGCGGCCGTACAGACGAGCACTCCACCGTATCAGGGGATAGAACAGTGCAGGGGGCAGGTGAAGCTGACGGACCACCTTTTTGATAATGTCGCGGCCGGTCGTATAGCCGCAATCCGCCAGGATTCCCTTGACGTTGGGTGGCATCCCTCGTCCTGCGGCGGTGAGCACGGTGGCGGCACCCATGGAGATACCGGTGAGGTAGATGTGGGTATCATTGCCAAAGGTGTTGAGAATATAGGTCACCCAATCGAGGCAGTCACGGCTTTCGTGAATACCGAAGGTGATAACGTGACCGTCGCTGCGACCGCCGGCACGCTGGTCGACAGCCAAAACGCTGTGTCCCAACGCAAAGGCACGGGTTACACCGCCACACAGGTCACGCTCAGCGGTGCCACGGTAGCCGTGAAACATCAGCTCGATCGGGGCGTCGGGAGCGTATTCATAATACGTGCCACGCAGTGTCAAGCCGTCAAACGAGGTGATACTGACCTCGGTATGCGGTCGGGAACGGAGTTCCTTCATCCACGTGATCATCAGGTCACGGTGCGGCAGATAAATATCGCCGGGAGGAATGGGGTACTCGTCTTGTCCGACGGGCTTGCGTTTTGGAGCGTAAAACGTTATCAGAAAGCAAACCAGCATCGTCGATAACAGCAGTATTGCCAATCCGCCGATACTGCCGAGCACGATCCACACGATGTCCATAATCTCACCTCTTGGGAATAGTATATATTACGGCGGGTGTTTTCGTCAAACAAAACTTGCTTTTTCGACGGATTTCAGCTAGAATGGTGTAGAGTGACAAGTGAGGTTTCGGAGGAGAACGATGAAACGAGTAGGAATAGCCGTTCTGGCGTTGATAATGCTGTTTGCGTTGGCGGGCTGCGCCGATACGTTGCCTTTTGAGGATGCGTATCTGCGTGGTTATGAGGATGAGCCGCTGGCCGAGGGACTGGAGCGTGCCGCTGACGAGGCGGGCGAAACGGTATCGATCTCCTGGAGCGAGGGTTGGATCGGTACGAAAACGCCGGATGCGACACGACTGCGTGAGGAGGAGCAAGCCGTCACTATGACCATGGAGCAGGGGGAAGGCGAAAGTTCCTACCGTATGCATTTCTACTTCGTGTACACGGAGCAAAATGATCTGCTGGCGGCGGCGGGACTGTATGATGTCAGCAGCAAGCAGCTGCTGGATGCGTCCAAAACACAGCAGATCCTGCTGGCGACGTTGCGCAACGAATAATTACCTTGCTTTTTGGTGCATTTTTTGTGTAAAGGAGGGCGGTTATGTCTTTTTTTGAGTCATTTTTAAGCGTTTTAGGCACGGAAATGACACGTCCGACGGTGTTCGGCTGGTTTCATATTGTGCTGACTGCCGCCTTTGTGGCTTTGGGATTTTGGCTGGCGCATCGGTATCGGAATGCTGATGAACGCTGCGTGCGGCGGGTGCTGTTTGTCATCTCGCTCGTGGTGATCCTGTTTGAGATCGGCAAGCAGATCCTGTACACGTTTTCCTTCAAGGACGGCGTTTTAACGGTGGATTACGTGTGGCAATTTTTCCCGTGGCAATTTTGCTCCACGCCGATGTACGTCGGCTTGCTTGCCGGTGTGACCCGTGGCAGGTTTCATCGAATGTGTTGCGCCTATCTCAGCACCTATGCCGTGTTTGCGGGTTTTTGCGTGCTGTGTTATCCGCTGGATATTTTCAACGAGTATCTCTTTGTTAACGTGCAAACTATGGTGTGCCATGCGTCGATGCTGACGGTGGGAATTTTCCTGACAAAAACCGGGTACATACCGTGCCGGAAGCACACGCTGTATAAAGCGATTCCGTTGTTTCTGGCATTGCTTGCGGTGGCGGTGGTGATGAATGAGATCGCTTACCGCTGCGGTGTTCTGGAGACGGATACCTTCAATATGTTTTTCGTCAGCCCGTATACCGAGCCGTATTTGGTCGTGTATTCCTGGATCCAGGAGGCGGTGGCGTTCCCGTGGTGCTTGCCGGCGTATATCGTGGGCTTCACCATTGGCGGTGGATTGATGTTGCTTGCCCTTGACGGTATCCGCCGTTTGCGTAAAAAAGCAACGAATGAGCCGACGGTGGCGGCAGAGGAAAATAGCGAAGAAATTGAGTAATAAGAGTACGGCTTACGGTGCGTAGGCCGTACTTTTTTGGCACTTTTGCTTGCTATTGTCGGTAAAGCGTGCTACAATACTTGCAAAGATACTCGAAGGAGTGAGCGTGTTGAGCAAGTCTGTAAAGTTTGCGTTATTTGCCGATCTGCACTACATCAAAGGGTACTATACTTGTACTCCCAAGCATCTGGAAGCGATCCTGGAGCGTGCAGGTCGTGAGGACGTCGAGTTTATTATGCAGCTCGGTGATTTTTCCAACGATTATATCGGCTCGCCCGAAATGGTGAAGCTGTATCTGGAAAATCCGCAGGGGTTGCCTGCATACGGTATTTACGGTAACCACGAGCTGGAATGTATGCATCACGGCAAAGCGGATCCCAATACTGAGCATTCGATGCTGTACGTCACGCCGTATTTGACTAACCGTCCCGACGAGGTGATCTGGGGAACGCCCGACGGCAAGCCCGAACCGAACGGCGAGATCGCCTACTACTGGTTCGAGAGAAGCGGCTTCCGCTTTGTTTGCACCGATTGTGGGTATTCCTACAATGCCGATAAGGGGGAGTGGGAGCACAATTTCAACCTGTATCCCCGCACCAAGGGCAACCGTCCCACCGAGTGCCTCGGTGAGGAGCAGCGCCGTTGGATGGAAGAGGTGCTGACCGATGCAGCGAACAAGAACATTCCGTGCATCGTGTTCTCGCATCCGACCTTCTACAAGGAGTGGGGCGGCAACGCCGGCGATGCGGACGAGGCGTGTGCGATCTTTAACCGTGTGAACGAGATCCGTCCCGGTACGGTCATTGCCGTTATCAACGGGCATAAACACAGCGACCACGTGGCGATCCGAGACAATATCGTGTTTCTGGATATTAACGTCGTCAACAACGGTCTTTGGATGGCAGATGGCATCCCGCATTACAGTGATGATCAGACGTTTGAATATCTGGATTACGACCGTGAGGGCAACTATCTCGGCACCGAGATGCGCCCGATCAACACGCTGCCCAACGCACCCAGAACGTGGTTCTTTGACGATCCGCTGTCCTGTATTATCACGGTGACGGATACCGGTGTGGTGACCGTGGACGGGTCGGAGACGACGTGGCTGCACGGCATTGAGCCGCCGGCAGGATATACGAAGGTGCCGCGCATTACGTCGGGGCAGTATGAGATCGTGCGCAAAGAGGAGATGTAATATCTGTGAGTCAAGCACTGAAATTTTTGCTGTTTGCAGATTTTCATTACAAAAAAGGCGTCTATCCTATGGCGGTGGAGCATTTGGACGCCATTATGAAGAAGGCACACGATAACGGTGTGGACTATGCGATCCACTGCGGCGATTTTTGCAACGATTACGTCGGCTCGCCCGAGATCGTGAATGCGTACGTCAACAATGCGTACGGGTTACCGGTGTACGGAGTGCTGGGCAACCACGAGCTGGAGTATTTTGTGGGAGCACGGTTTACGCCGCAGTATGCGGAAAACCCGATGGCGTTCGTTACCGCCCGCATCAACAACCGCACCGACGAGGTCACGTGGGGCACGCCGAGCGGCGGCTATGAGGACGGGCGTATCGGCTACTACTATTTTGACGTCAAGGGTATCCGTATGGTGTGTACCGACACGAACTTTTCGTACAGTCGGGAGCGGGATGCGTGGGAGCATAACATCACGTATCACGCACCGCTCGGCAATGTCCATGGCGATGCACTGGGGCCGACTCAGCTCGCATGGCTGGAGGATGTGCTGACCGATGCGGCGCACAAGGGTATCCCGTGCATGGTCATCGGACATGCCGGCCTGTCCAATTTGTGGAATCACAGCTTCGATTGGGCTGCCGTGCAGGAGATCTATGCTCGGGTCAACGCTATTCGCAAAGGCACGGTGATGTTCTCCATTAATGGGCATTACCACACCGACCACACGCAGCTGCTTGATAACGTGTTGTATATGGATGTCAACACCGTGCTCAACGGGTGGTGGGTCAACAGTCACGAGCCGCATTACGAGGACGGTCATACCTTTGAATTTGTCGAGTATGACGCCGAAGGAAAGCCGGTTGACGTTTACAAGAAAAATTATCACGATCTGTCTATGGGAAACCAGACCTGGTTTTTCAAGGACCCACTGTCCTGCATCGTCACGGTGACGGAGGACGGGGAGATCACGATCGAGGGTATGGAATCCGGCTGGGTATATGACGTCGTTCCCACCACCGATGGAAGGACCGGCGTGGTTACCGGTATCAGCTCGGGATCGTTCAAAATTGAACGGTAAAAATGCCGGATTTCCGTTGACTTTTTTGGCGTAAAATGGTATAGTGAAAGCAATAACAGTCGAGGAGTAGAAGTGAGTAGATCAGCGACACTTTCCTCGGCTGTATTTTTTATTCGGGGTGATACTTATGAGTAAGCAAGCGGTTACGTTTTCTGTGTTTGCGGATTTTCATTATATGAAGCAGTGCTATCCGGTGACACAGGCACATCTGGACGCCGTTCTTAAGCGTGCTGCCGACGCCAAGGTGGATTTTGTAGTGCAGCTCGGCGATTTCTGCAATGACTTCATTGCATCCCCTGAAATCACCAAATATTACACCGATAATCCGTACAAGCTGCCTGCCTACGGCGTGTACGGCGGTCACGATCTGGAATACGTGGAGCACAGCGGTAAGGATTTGCCTCGTGACAACACCATGGCACGGGTCACGCCCTATCTGAACAGCGATAAGGACGTCATCTGGGGCACGGAGGATGGCAGGATCGGTGACGGCTCGATCGGCTATTACTATTTCGACAAGGGCGGTTTCCGCTTTATTGCGGTGGACTCTCAGTATTCTCAGAACCCCGAAACGGGGGAGTGGGTGAAAAATATCACCTATCATCCGCCGCAGGGCAACAAGTTTGGCGATCGTCTCGGTACGGCACAACTCGCCTGGCTGGAAACGGTACTGACCGATGCGGCACACAAGGAGCTGCCGTGTATCATCTTCGCTCATTCGCCGGCGTGGCACGGCTACGCCGTGGCGGATAAGGAGCCGGAGGTCACGGCGATCTTCAACCGTGTCAATGCGATCCGCAGGGGTACGGTAATGATGTGCCTGAATGGTCATCTGCACACCAACCGTGCGATGAAGCTGGTGGATAACGTGCTGTATATGGATGTCAACGCCACGATCAATGCGTGGTGGATGGGCAGCAAGGCAAAGCCGCACTACGGCCCGGAGCACACCTACGAGTACACCGATTACGATGCCGAGGGTAACCCGATCGGCACCCGTGAGCGTCCGTATATTGAACTGTGGCAGGGGCAGAACACCTGGTTTGTCAAGGAGCCGCTGAGTGCCATCGTGACGGTGGATACCGACGGAAACGTGACGGTGGAGGGTATGGAGACCGAATGGGTGTACGACATCGCACCGGAGCTGCCGGAGGATGCGTATTTTGCCAGAGAGTTTGTGCACTGCGCCCCTTGTATTTCATCGGGTGAATACAAGATCGAACGGTAAAGAGAGGAAGAACAAGACATGAGTAATACGCTGAAAATGTCGGTATTTGCCGATTTCCATTATCGTAAGTTTGCCTATCCCGGTACGCTGCGTGATCTGGATGTAATTCTGAAGCGTGCGGCGGATAATGACGTGGATTTTGTGATCCACGCGGGCGATTTTTGCAACGATTATCACGAGTCTCCCGAGTTGATGCCTGCGTATTTGCAGAACAAATACGATCTGCCGGTCTACGGCATCTACGGTAATCACGAGTTGGAGTATCTTATCCACGATTGCCGTGATTATGACGATAAGCCGCCGATGCAGCTTGTCACACCGTTTCTTACCAACCGTGCCGACGAGGTCGTGTGGGGTACGCCCGACGGGAAACCGCTGGCTGACGGCTCAATTGCGTATTATTGGTTTGAGAAAAACGGCTTCCGTATCGTTTGCACCGATACGCATTATTCCTACAGCGAGGAGCGCGGCGTGTGGGAGCACAATCCCACACTGTACGTGCCGAAAGGCAACGTGATGACCGAGTCGCTCGGCGACGTGCAGCGACAGTGGTTGGAGGACGTGCTGACCGATGCAGCACACAAGGGTATCCCGTGCATCGTGTTCAGCCACGCCGCCTTTGCCGACGGCTGGCATCCGTCGCACGACCGTGACAACGTGCGTGCGATCTTCAATCGTGTCAACGCCATTCGTAAGGGGACGGTAGTTGCAGCGATCAACGGCCATCTGCATACCGACAATGCCGAAGTGGTGAATAACATCGTGTTCCTGGATATTAACACGGTCAACAACGGCTACTTCCTGACGCCCGGTTTCCCGCATTACGATGAGGAGCATACCTTCCTGTACACGGATTACGACGCTGAAGGCAACGAAGGCGAGACGTACGAGCGTCCCTACAAGGAGCTGTTCTATAACTTAATGGGCAATTACTGCTGGTTCTACCGTGATCCGCTCAGTGCGATCATTACGGTGTCGGATGACGGCACGGTAACGGTGGACGGCTCGGAATCCGAATGGGCATACGGCATCCTGCCGCCCGATACCACCAAGCCCGGCAAGCATCCTTGGATCACCTCCGGCACCTATAAGATCGAGCGGTAAAAGGTCAAAAAATGCACGTTTTGTGCACGATCCTCCACTCCCAACGGTGAGCCCGTTTGGTACAATGAGATTAGTATCGGAAAGGGTGGTTTTTTATGAAAAAAGCAATTACTTTTTTAACACTGGCAGATTTTCACTACTACAAACCCGCTTGGCCTGCCAATATTGCTCAATTAGAGTCCATTCTGCAGCGTGCTTCGGATGCCAAGGTGGATTTTGTGATGCATTGTGGTGATTTTTGCGCTGATTACGCAGATTCTCCCGAGTGTACAAAAGCGTGGGTGGATAACAAGCACGGTTTACCCGTGTACGGTGTGTACGGTAACCACGAGCTTGAGGGTATGAACCACGGCAGAAAGGATTTGGATTTTGAGCATCCGATGAACTATGTCACACCCTACCTGACTAATCGTGCGGACGAGGTCGTGTGGGGTACGCCCGACGGCAAGCCTGCTGAGTGGGGTGAGATCTCCTATTTTTGGTTTGAGAAAAATGGATTCCGCATTATCTGTACTGACGGTTTTTACTCCCGCAATCCTGAAACAGGGGAGTGGGTACATAACCCGACGCTGTATGTGCCAAAGGGTAACTATCCGCATGAGGCGCTCGGTCAGCCACAGCGTGATTGGCTCGAAGCGGTGCTGACCGATGCGGCACACAAAGATATTCCCTGCATCGTTATCTCGCACTGTCCATTCATTGAGTGGCGTGGCAAAGCGGGGGATCACGCTGAAGTTCGAGAGATCTTTAACCGTGTGAATGCGATCCGCAAAGGTACGGTGGTTGCCTCCATTTGCGGGCATCTTCATACGGATCGTGCCGAAGTGCAGGATGGGATTGTGTATCTCGCTATCAATTCGGTGATCAATGGTCATTGGCGGGGGGAGCTGGATGAGCATTATTTGCCGGAGCATACCTTTACGTATCAGGATTACGACGCCGAGGGTAATTATCGCGGCGAGTACGAAAAGCCCTTGGATTCGTTCTGGCAAGGACGTCACGGTTGGTTCCACAAGGATGCGTTAAGCGCAATCATCACTGTCTCCGACGACGGCACGGTGGAGGTTGAGGGCCAAGAGTCTGAGTGGGTATACGGTGTGGCTCCCACAGCCGAATCGATCGGTGATATGATTGGTGTGAAAAACGGAATTACGTCGGGTACATACAAGGCTGATCGATAAGGAAGAGTGGATACCATGAAATTTTTACTGTTTGCCGACCTGCATTATCATCCGGCGGCATACGCTTCCACAGTGGGAAATTTGGAAACCATCCTGAAACGTGCCGCAGAGGAACAGGTGGACTTTGTCATCCATGCAGGTGATTTCTGCAACGATTATGCGACCTGCCCGCAGGTTTTGAAAGCATACCTCGATAATCCGTACGGATTGCCGGTGTACGGCGTGTACGGTAACCACGAGCTGGAATGGGTCACTCACGACCGTAAGGGGCTCGATAAGAGCAATCCTATGGAGCGTGTGTCGCCGTACCTGACGAACCGTGTGGACGAGGTCGTGTGGGGTACGCCCGACGGCAAGATCGGTGACGGCAGCATTGGATACTACCATTTCGACGTGAAGGGATATCGCATCGTTTGTGTCGATACCAACTACTCCTACAACGAAGAACGTGACGAGTGGATGCACAATCAGGATTATTTTGCTCCCAAGGGCAACATCCACGGTGACTGTCTCGGTCCGCAGCAGCTTGCGTGGTTGGAGGATGTGTTGACCGATGCGGCGCACAAGGGCATTCCGTGCATCGTGGTGGGACACGCCGGCTTTAGCGCACATTGGAACAAATCGTGGAATCACGAGACGGTTCGTGAGATCTACGCCCGTGTCAATGCGATTCGAAAGGGCACGGTGCGTGCCTCGATCAATGGACATTACCACACACAGCGTCACATCGTGGAGGATAACGTACTGTATTGGGATGCCAATGCGGTGATCCACGCATGTATGTATATCGCCTCGGACGGAGATCACTATACCGATGAGCATACGTTTGAATACGTGGAATACGATGCGGAGGGCAACGAGCTGAAGCGGTATGATGCGCCGTACAGCAAGCCATACCGTGGCAAGTTCGGATACCATTTTACCGAGCCGCTCAGCGCTGTGTTTACGCTTGAGGAGGATGGCCGCATCACGGTGGACGGCAAGGAGACGGAGTTCGCCTATGGCATTCGTCCTGCACCGCAGTACTGGGAAGAGGTTGCAGGTAAGGTGCTCGGTGTTCCGTCGTGTGAGTTTCAGCTGGAAGTGTAATATGACAGCAAACGCCGATTCCGAAGAATCGGCGTTGCTTTTTTTGTGCGGAAGTGATACAATGACGAAAGAGAGGGGTGTCGCTATGCTGATCGATGTGGATCGCACGGTGTGGGAACGGTTGACCCGTGCGGAGCAGGACATCATTCGGTTTATCAACGATAATGAGGCGCAGCTGCCGGAGCTCTCGATCGTGGATATTGCGCTGGAGACCTACACGTCTCCCGCCAGCGTCTCCCGTGCCATTCGTAAGTGCGGGATTACCGGCTTTCACGAATTGCGGTATAAAACGACGGTGCTCGCCGACAAACCCGAGATCTGTCAAATGGGCGAGGTCGTCAACAGCTCCTTACTGGAGGTACAGCGATTGGTAGACCGTCTTTCGGTGCCCGTGGTGTTGGGGATCGTAGAGATGATCCGTGAGTCAGACCGCATTTTGGTGCTGGGACGGGGATTGACGGAGTACGTTGCCTCTGAGTTTGCACTGAAACTGCAGCTGCTGGATCACAACGCTGTGGCGCTTGGCGATCCCAACATCATTCGCACCCGAACCAAGCGGATGAAGCCGAACGAGTTGGCGTTGATATTCTCGTTGAACGGGCGTACACCGGAGCTTATTGAGGCGGCGCAAAATGCCAACCAGTGCGGGGCAAAGGTTATCACCTGTTGCTGTGATGCCGGCTCTCCGCTGCTGCAGCTTTCCGACCATGTGATCGTGGGGCATCGTGAACACCACAGCGAGATCGTGGGGTACGAGGTGGATTCCCGCCTGCCGCTCCACGTGATTTCCCGCATCCTGGTGGAATATCTGGTTGCGACATAACGGCACAGCGTGAGTTTTTTCGATTTTCGGAAAGATTTTCACGCTGTTTTATTGTATGCTTATTCATGGAGGCACGTACGATGATTTATACATTAACAACCAATCCGGCGATTGATATGAATATCAATTCCGATACGCTGTACAAAAACACTGTCACACGGACACGGGATGCGGTGTATTCGCCCAACGGCAAGGGATTGAATGTCAGCTTTACATTGCAGCATTTCGGTGTGAAAAGCACAGTGCTTGGCTTTTTTGGCGGGTTTTCGGGCGAGTATATCGTAGAAGGATGTCGTGCCAAGGAGATGCCGGTAAAGCCCGTATGGGTGGAAGATACTACTCGCATCAACGTGTTTTTGAACGACGGGACGGGTGAGTACAATCTTGTCAATGCCGGCTCGTTCGTGCCTCGTCGGCAGCAAGAGGAATTGCTTGAACTGCTGGGTTCGCTGGAGGATATGGAATGCCTCTGCATCAGCGGCAGCCTGCCGCAGGGGATCAATCCGTCGTATTACGAAGAGATCCTGCAGGTTTGTGCTCAGCGTGGCGTAGAGGTGGTGCTGGACATCAGTTCGCCGAAGCTGAAGGAATTGCTGTCATACCGTCCGCTCCTGATCAAGCCGAACGACGATGAGCTGCGTGCGGTGTTCGGCTTGGAGACGGAGACCGAGGAGCAGATTCGTGCGGCGATGGCGGAGCTGCATCGGTTGGGTGCGCAAAATGTGTTGCTGACGCTGGGCTCCCGTGGCTCGTATTTTTCAAACGGAATAGCCTGCTACGCCGTCGGTACGTACTCCGTGCAGGTGCAAAGCACCGTGTGCTGTGGAGATTCCTGCCTGGGGGGCTTTCTCAGCGTATGGTTGAACGGACAGGATAGGGTGACGGAAGCGTTGAAGCGTGGTGCGGCGTGCGGCGCCAATACGGCGGAAAGTGCCGGCTTGGGCAATTTTGCTAAGGTAGCGGAATACAGCGAAAGCATTGCCGTGCGACGGCTGTAAGGGGGATGTTACGTGGGTTTTGTAACGACGAAGGAATTGCTGTTGGAGGCACAGCGGGGCGGCTACGCCGTCGGTGCCTTCAACGTGGAAAATATGGAAATGGTGCAGGCGGTGATCGCTGCGGCGGAGGAATTGCAATCACCTGTTATTTTGCAGACGACGCCGTCAACGCTTCGCTATGCGACGCCTGCCGTGTTTGCGGCTATGGTGCGTGCCGAGGCGGAAACCGCAAGCGTGCCGATCGCCCTGCACTTGGATCACGGAAGCAGCCCCGAATTGGCACGTCGGGCGGTGGAGGGTGGTTACACCTCGGTGATGATCGACGGATCAGCAAAGTCGTTTGAAGATAACGTCGCAGTGACGTGCGAGGTGGTGACATTCTGCAGGGAGCGTGGGGTTCCCGTTGAGGCGGAGCTCGGATGTGTCGGTGGTAAAGAGGACGACCTGGAGCGTGGAAGCGGTGATCCGTATACCGATCCTACGCAAGCGGTTGAGTTCCTGCGGCGCACGGCAGTGGACAGCTTGGCGGTTGCTATCGGTACGGCACACGGTGTGTACAAGGGCAAGCCGCACTTGGATCTGGAACGTCTGGAAGCGATTCGACAGGTCGTGTCGGTGCCGCTGGTGCTGCACGGTACGTCGGGTGTTCCGGAGGAGACGGTGCGTGAGTGCATCGCTCGTGGCATTTGTAAGGTTAATTACGCTACTGATCTGCGGATCGCTTATACGGAGGGTGTGCGTTCGACGCTGGAGGCTCAGGCGGAGATCTTTGATCCAAAGGTGTACGGCAAGGCGGGGCGTGAAAGCGTCAAGCAGTACGTAATGGGGAAGATGACGCTTTGCGGCAGTGTCGGCAAAGCGTAAACAGTAAAAAACAAGCCGCTGTCGGTCTGAACCGACACCGGCTTTCTTGTTGCTTGATTATTTGGCGTTCTTTGCCTTTTTCACAGGCTTTTTGCTGGCTTTCTTCAGCGCCTTGACCTTGTCGCTGTGCTTCACCCAAGCAGCCCAGATCGGGGTGCAGAGGAAGGTGGTGGAATAGAAGCCGGAGATGACGCCCACAGCCATCGGCAATGCGAAGCTGATGATCGAGCCCATCGAAGCGACGACCGCAAACACGGCAACCGTACCGACAGCGATGAAGGTGCAGATGCTGGTGTTCAGCGTACGGGAGAAGGACTGGTTCAAGCTGAGGTTAACGATCTCGTCGATCGAGGTCTTCTTGTCCATCTTGCGGCGGTTCTCACGGATACGGTCGTAAATAACGAGGGTATCGTTCAGCGAGTAACCGAGAATGGTCAGCACGACAGCCACGAAGTTATCGTTCAGCGGGATGCGGAAGATCACGAAGGTGAAATACGCAACCAGAATATCGTGCAGCAGTGCGAGCAGAGCCATGACACCGGCCGAGATACCGCCGATGCGGCGGAAACGGAAGCCGACGTAAATGACGAGGAACAGCGAGGCCAGCACGATAGCAGCCAGACATTTCAGGAAGAAGGTGCGGCCGTAGGAAGCCTGCAGAGAGTTGACGTTCTCGTTCTTGATCGCATTCTTCGGGAAGGCGGCCTTCAGCGCCGTATCAAACTTGCTCTGGCTTTCCAGATCCATATCCTCCGCCAACGTGACGGTGAGGATCGGCAGGCTGCCTTCGGTGGAGATGTCCACCTCGGCATCGGGGAGCAGGGTCTCCACCGTTTCGGTCACAGCCTTCTCATCCAGCGTGCCGGAGTAGCTGTATTTCAGCATCGTACCGCCCTTGAACTGGATGTCCAGCTCTACGCCGAAGATGAGGTTGAAGAGGAGACCGACCAGCATAATGCCGGCAGAAATGTAGCAGAACAGCTTGCGCTTTGCAATAAAATCAAACTTAGTCATGGCGCTTACCTCCCAACAACCAGGGCTTACGCAGGAACTTGAGGCGGGTGACGGACTTCATCATCAACCGCGAACAGGTGACGCCCATGATAAAGTTAAAGATGATACCGACGAGCAGCGTGTAACCGAAGGAGTAAACAGCGCCGCTGGTGGAAACGGGGAACATGAACAGGAAGGGCTTGAGCAGCTTGGCAAAGAAGCTGTCTGCCGGACCGAACACACCCATGAGAACCACGGAAACGATAAGAACGGTGATGTTACCGTCGAAGATAGCGGAGAAGGATTCCTTACAGCCGTTCTGCACCGCACTGTCGATCGTGCGGCCGGCGCGGATCTGCTCCTTGATACGTTCGGCGGTGATGATGTTGGCGTCAACGCCCATACCGATCGAAAGGATGATACCGGCGATACCGGGCAGGGTGAGGGTGAAGCTGTCGATCGCCGCAAAGTAACCGGACACGGCAGCAACGGAACCCGCTACCTGACCGATCAGCGCAATGATGGCAACGAAACCGGAGAGACGGTAGTAGACGAGCATAAAGATTGCGATGAGAGCAAACGCCACGATACCGGCAAGCACCATCAGCTGCAGAGCGTTTTCACCCATGGTAGCGGTGACGGTGTTGTAGTTCTTGGCTTCGATGCTGAAGGGGAGAGAACCGGCGTTGATGAGGTTGGCCAGCTCGGCAGCGTGGCTGTACTCGGCAAACGCACCCGAGATCTGCGCTTCACCGTTGGTGATGTGCGCCTTGACACCGGGGTTGGACAGGCACTGGAACTTCAGATGATCCTCGTTCTCGGTCTTGTCGGTTTTATCGGTCGTCTCAGTCTTATCAGTGGTGCTGTTTTCCTTCTCGGCAGCCAGCTCCTCATCGGTCTTGTTGGTGACAAGCCAAATGGAGATGGTGTACTTGCCGGAGGAGGAGCCGTTCAGGCTAAACTGCTTTTTGGTAGCGTCAGCAAACTTCTTGGCACCCTCGTCGGTAAACTTGAGGTTTACAACGGGCTCCATGGTGGTGGTGCCTTCGCTCCAACCGGCAGCGGCGGATTCCAGCATATCGCCCGAAAGGATCAGCTTGTCCTTCGTGGGCGGTGTGGTGGGCAGACCGCCGGAGGATTCCTCCTCGTCATAGTAGAAACGAAGCTCGCCCAACTGACCCAGCTCGCTGATGGTCTCCTTGGCATTGAACTTAGTCTCGCCCGCTGCCCAGGGGAAGCGGATGATGACCTGGTCGTTGTCATAGTCGGCATACGCCTCGTGGTCGGTGATGTTTTTGCCGATCATACGCAGGACGATAACTTCCTTCATAGCGTCGATCTGCGCATCGGATGCATCGATAGATTCATCAGCCGGGGCAAAGGTGGCTTCCACGCCGCCGCTGATGTCGATGCCGGTACGGATGCCGTCGGCTCCGCGGATCACCGTGTCTACTCGGTCGCCGTAGTTCGTTGTTACGCCAAACAGCGCAGTGAACGAAATGACGAGGACAAGCGTAGCCACGATGAAGAATACAGGTTTCGGTGTTCGCTTCATCGGTCAATCCTCCAGTGTTCGATAGAAATATCCAGATACAATTCATTATAGTGGATTTCCCCTAAAAAGTCAATGAAAAGTATATAAAGAAATTAGGTAATATAGAAAAACCGCCGCAATTCGTTGCGGCGGTGGAAGTCACGGGGTGATATCACGGTTTATACCACGCAATCAGAGAAACATCGATTTCGAACGGGAGCTGCGCCATTTTGATTTTGCGAACCAGATTTTCTGCTTCGCTATAGCTGGTAAATGAGCCGGAAAGCATCACTTCACCATTGGTGATGTGCGCCAAAACGGCAGGATTTGACAAACAAACGGTGACGGGCTCCTCGCCGGAAATGCGATAGGATTCCCAGATGGAAATGGTGTGCTGATAGGAGGTGTACCCGTTTAACTCGAATTGCTTTTTTGTGGCATCAGCAAATAATGCGGTACCTTCGGCGTTAAATTTCAGATCGATGGCAGGCTCCGCTCCGGCGTAGGTAGTGGTGATGGACTCCAGCACCGAATCGGTGCAAATCAGCTGATCCGTTGCCGGAAGCTCGGTGGGAAGATTGGCCTCCGCCTCATCGTAATAGAAGAGAAGGTTGTAGTAATCATAGGAAGCACAGTCTTCTTTTGCCAAGCGCACCAGTTTTTCTGCCACAGGCAGATCCAATTCATCGTTGTTGGGAATGTTGATTGACACGCCGCCGCTGCCGGTTTCGATGGTGTAGTCCTTGATGTATAAATCGGACAAGTGTTCAACAGCAAAGGCTCTGATCAATTCAATTTGCTCTGCAGTGAGCGGAGCATCATAGTCGACGGCAGAAAAATGGATGTGGATAGAGTCGCTGAAAGGATGGTCAGTGTCGGAATCATCCCCACTGGGATTGCGGTCGGAGGGATGATCGCCGCCGATGCCGAGAAGTAGTACGGCAACCAAAATGCCAATCAGCACTGCCATTAAGGAAAGGCAGATAATCAATGCATTTTTTCGTTTCATAGTGATTCTCCTAATGTATTATACGTTGATTATAGAAAAATCGAGCAAAAATGTCAACATTCGCAACAAAAAACCGCCGCAATTCGTTGCGGCGGTGGATGTGTAAGGGGAATTATGCCAGCAGTTTGTTCAGTGCGGCGATCTCGGCGCAGATGCAGAACAGATCCATGGCGGTCTGCAACTCGGTAACCGAGGGGTACGACGGAGCGATACGCAGGGTAGCGTCCTTGGGATCCTTGCCATAGGGATAGGTCGCACCGGCGGCGGTGAGCACTACACCGGCTTCCTTCAGCAGACGCACGGTTTCGGCGGCGGTGCCTTCCAACAGCTCAACACTGACAAAATAGCCTCCATTCGGCTTGTGCCAACGGGCGATGCCTTTGCCGCTGAGGCGGGCTTCCAGCGTGTCGGTTACGACGTTAAACTTCGGACGCAGCACGGCGGCGTGGCGCTTCATATGCTCACGGATACCGTCCAGATTTTTGAAATAGCGGGTGTGGCGAAGCATATTGATCTTATCGTGACCGATCGTCTGGATCGTCATACGGGCTTTGATGTCTGCAATGTTGGCGGGGCTGGCGGCAAGAGCGGCCACGCCGGCGCCGGGAAAGCTGATCTTCGAGGTGGAGGTAAACTGGATGACAATATCTTCGTTGCCGACCGACGCCGCTTCGGTGTACAGATTCAGCAGCGTGTCGGGCGTATCGTTCAGGTGGTGGACGCAGTAGGCGTTATCCCACATAATGCGGAAATCCGCAGCAGCGGGACGCAAACGGGCGAAACGGCGCACTGTTTCATCGGCGTAGGTGATGCCGTCGGGATTGGAGTACATCGGGACACACCAAATACCCTTGACAGCAGGATCCTGTACCAAGCGCTCGACCTCGTCCATATCGGGGCCGGTCTCACACATAGCGACGGGGATCATTTCGATACCGTAGCGCTCCGTAACGGCAAAATGACGGTCATAACCGGGGACGGGGCAGAGGAACTTGACCTTGCCCTGTTTGATCCACGGCTCGTTGCCGCAGACGCCGGAGACCATTGCCTGGGTGATGTAGTCGAACATCATGTTGAGGCTGGAGTTGCCGCCGACAACCACCAGCTCGGCGGGAACGCCGAGGATCTCGCCGAACAGGGCCTTCGCTTCGGCAAGGCCGTCTACCAAGCCGTAGTTGCGGGTGTCGACGCTCTGCTCGGAAAGATAGCCCTCCCGCATGTTGACGCAGTTGAGCACCTCCATAGAAATGTCGAGCTGCTCAGGGCCGGGCTTGCCGCGGGACATATCCAGCGCAAGGCCCTGCGCTTTATAATCGGCGTAGAGCGCCTTACATTCCGCCAGCCGTGCGGCGGCCTGTTCTTTTGTCATAGACGGGATCAAAGACACGGATAACGACTCCTCTCGTAAATACTCGTCTATTGTAATATATGTTCTTCGTTTTTGCAAGTTAATTTTTTAATTCTTGCAAAAAATATTCACTTTTTGGCTGTTTTTCCAAAAAAATCCCCCATCCGATAACGGACGGGGGATGAAAAAACGCAAAAATCAGAATTCAGCCGAGCCGGTGGTGCGGGGGAAGGGCAGGACGTCACGGATATTGGCCATACCGGTGACGTACAGAATGAGACGCTCGAAGCCGAGACCGAAGCCGGCGTGCTTGGCACCGCCGTAGCGACGCAGATCGAGGTACCACCAGTAGTCCTTCTCGTCCAGGCCGAGTTCTTCCATACGCTGCTCAAGCAGGTCGAGACGCTCCTCACGCTGGCTGCCGCCGATGATCTCGCCGACGCCCGGTACCAAGAGGTCCATGGCCGCAACGGTTTTGCCGTCGTCGTTCAGGCGCATATAGAAGGCTTTGATCTCCTTCGGATAGTCGGTGACGAACACCGGTTGCTTGTATACCTGCTCGGTGAGGTAACGCTCGTGCTCGGTCTGCAGATCACAGCCCCAGAACACGGGATACTCAAACTGATCCTTGTGATGCTCGAGGATCTCGATCGCCTCGGTGTAGGTAACGTGAGCAAAATCGGAATGAACCAACGCATTCAAACGCTCCAACAGCGTTTTGTCATAGAAGTCGTTGAAGAACTTCATCTCATCGGGGCAATGCTCGAGGAGGTAGGCGATGACGTAGGTGATCATATCCTGAGCGAGTTCCATATCGTCCTGCAGATCGGCAAAAGCGATCTCCGGCTCGATCATCCAGAACTCTGCCGCGTGACGGGCGGTAAAGGAACGCTCGGCGCGGAAGGTGGGACCGAAGGTGTAGATCTTGCCGAAGGCCATCGCCATACATTCGCCTGCCAGCTGACCCGACACGGTAAGCGAGGTGTGCTTACCGAAGAAGTCCTCAGAATAATCCACAGCACCGTCCTCGGTGCGGGGCACGTTGTCAAGGTCAAAGGCGGTGACGTGGAACATCTCGCCGGCGCCTTCGCAGTCGCTCGAGGTGATCAGGGGCGTGTGGGCGTACACGAAGCCACGCTCCTGGAAGAAACGGTGGATCGCATAGGCGGCAACCGAGCGCACGCGGAACACCGCACTGAAGGTGTTGGTGCGGGGACGCAGGTGCGCAATGGTGCGCAGGAACTCCAGCGAATGACGTTTTTTCTGCAGCGGATAATCCGCCGTCGAGGCGCCCTCGATCTCGACCGAAGCAGCGTGCAGCTCGCAGGGCTGCTTGGCCTCGGGGGTGAGGACGAGCTCGCCCTTGACCACCAACGCCGCACCGACGTTCTGGTGACAGACCTCATCAAAGTTTTGGAGCTTTGCCTGTTCGACGATGATCTGCAGATTGCGCTGGCAGCTGCCGTCGTTCAGTTCAATAAACGCAAGATTTTTGGACTGACGCAGGGTGCGGACCCAGCCGCACACCGTCAGTTCGCCGCCGACAAGCTGTGCGGCATCTGCGTAGACAGAAGCAATTTCATTTCGTTTCATCGTTTATCAGTTCCTTCCGTAAAACCATACAAAGGATATTATATACTATTCCGACACCAAAAAGCAAGAGGAACACGGCAAAAAGATACAGTTTTAGCAACTATTTTCAGAAATGGAAAAACCGCTTGAAAAGGGCGGTGGATTGTGCTAGGATAAGGCCGAGGTGATTAGGATGTACGATGTATTTGCCTTGCCGGATATTACGTTTCCTAAAGGCTTTTTGTGGGGTAGCGGCTATGCCGGTCACCAGGTCGAGGGGAACAATCCGAACAACCAAAAGGCGGCGATCGAGGAGCTGCAATATGAAGAAAAATCGGGATTAGCCTGCAACAGCTGGGAACTGTATGAGACGGATATTGCCTTGATGCAGGAGCTGGAGCAGCAGGCGTTCCGCACCTCAGTGGAATGGTGCCGTATTGAGCCGGAGCCGGGCGTGTTTGATAAGGAAGCGACCGAGCATTACATTCGGTTTTATGCGATGCTGAAGGAGCGTGGTATCAAGACCTTTTGCACGCTGGTGCACTTCACGCATCCGCTGTGGTTTGAGAAGCTCGGTCACTTCATGAAGATGGAAAACTGGAAATACTTTGAGGAGTATTTGCATTACATCGTGCCGAAGCTGGCGCCGTATGTGGATTTCTGGAACGTGATCAACGAGTTTAACCTCGGTAACTGGGCGGAGCGTATTCCGTACAAGCTCAATTCGGTGCGGTATCACGCCCGTGCCTATCACCTGATCAAGCAGTATTCCAATGCGCCGATCAGTTCGAACCACGCATTGGTGCATTATATGCCGTACCGTCCGTTTGATCGGCTGGATCAGGTGGCAACGCAGTACCAGGATATCATTGACCACGAGTTTTTCTTTCACGCCATTCGCACGGGTGAGATCGTGTATCCGCAGCGGGACGGCGTGTACGATCCCGATGTTAAGGATTCGGTTGACTATTGGGCGATCAACAGTTATACCCGTTCGCTCATTGATTCCCGCACGGCGGCTATGGAGCGAAAGACGTACGATCACAAGCGCTTGACGATGGTGGATAAGGATTTCTACCTCGAGGAGCTGTTCCCCGAGTGTATGATCGCCAATCTCAGCCGCCTGCACGATAAGCCGATCTATATCACCGAAAACGGCTTGTCCACGTTGGACGATCGCTTCCGTGTGGTGTATCTCATCACGTATTTGCACGCGATCCACGAAGCGATCCGTCAGGGTGCCGACGTGCGTGGCTATTTATATTGGTCGCTCCTCGACAACTACGAATGGGCAAGCTTCAAGCCGCGGTTTGGTCTGTGCCACGTGGATTTTGAGACCTTTGAGCGCACCGTGAAGCCGAGTGGGTATTTCTACCGTGATATTCTGCGACAAAACGGCATTACTAACGAAATGATCCGCCGCTATCTCACTGAGCTGCCGACGCTGGATCATCGCAATCCCGCTCCGCCTCCGCATTTTATTGTGCCGGGGCATTTGGAAAAATAACGAGATACGAACATACAAAAACAGCCGCCGTACGGGGTACGGGCGGCTGTTTTATTTTACAATTATTTTTCGACGAACTTGTCGACCTTGAAGGCGCCGTTTTCCTTGACGATGACATAATAGCCGTAGCTTTTGCTGTCCCATTCGATCATGGAATGCCCGGGGTCATCCGGGCCGGCACTGACGTGATAGGTGTTGTCGTCAATCTTCTGGATCGAGAGGGAGGCTCGATTGGAGCCGTACCAGCCGCTGCCCCAGTTATAGTCGAAATACAGCGTGCCGTTCCGCTCGATGAAACAGCCGTGGTAGATGCCGCCATTTTCCGAGGGCCTTGTTTTCAGGAAGCCGCAGGACTGGATATACTTTTCGGTAAAGCGTTCGGACAGTGCGGCGTGCAGCTGATCCACTGTATCGATGCCCTCGACCGACGGGTAGGAAAGCTGCATAGAGCCGTCAATGGTGACTTTCCAGGTATCCTTTGTCTCATCGATCAATTTATAATCGAAGTAACCGAGCAGCCAGGCGTTGGCGGATTCTGCACGGTCCAGCAGATCAAAAGCGGTATCGGGATCCAGCTCGCCCTCTGCATACTCCAGCTCCACCTCAGCCAGCACGTAGGCGTTGTTGACCATTTTGAAGGTCGCTACGTAGCGATCCTTCGTCTTGCGGGTAGAGGCGAGGGGAAGCGTGTAGCTGCCGTCCTTTTGCTTGGTCAGCGTGCCGCTCGGCGTGAACGTAGGCGTATTCTTGGAAACGTCAGCCAGATAGTAGCTGTTGTCGTTGTCGGATTGTATGCAGAACTCCGGATATTGCCCGTAGATTGCACACAGCTCCTCGGAGAAATAAGGGTTGATATGGCTGGTGCAGCTCTGGTAGAAACGGCAGTTGTTGTATTCTGCGCCGTTAAGGTGGTAATAGGAGCGCACCTGCTGCTTTTCCGAGGCGGAAAGCTCACGCACGTTGTCGCATTCCAGCGAGGTGCGAATGTACCAGTTGAACTTTTCAATCAAATACCGTGCGTTTTCCTCCGTCATACTGCGGATGAGACGGTGAGGCTCATTGCTGATCTCCGGCTTGACGTCCACCGTCGGCGGGGTGGTGACACCGTCGGCGGAGACGTATGCTTTGCCGTTGTCGGCACGGTAGAGGTAGCTTAGGCTGTTCGTGTTGGTGAGTTCAATGGTGGAGCCTACGGGATTTTGAAAGATCCAGATCTTGAATGAGCCGGCAGTGGTGTCGAAGGTATACCAATAGCCGTTTTCATCAGCGTCGTATTTCCAGACGAGTTCTCGGGCGTCGAAGAAGTCGTAGAGAGTCATCGCCTGACCGTTTTGCACGTAATAGCCCGACAGCGTTTCGCCGGTAGCAAGTTTGGTGCAGGTATAGGTGTCATAGGCGAAGGTGAGAGCATAGATCTCGCCGTCCACGGGATTGTGGTAGATCCATTGCTCCTCTTTGTTCACACTTACGGGGCGGGCGCTGCCGTCGTCCTCCAGCGCAGGCAACACAAACAGGACAACGGCGGCGGCGAGGATCAGCGCACCCCATACGCCAACGAGGACCCAGCGAAGCCATGTCTTTTTCTTCTTCGGTTTGGCCTGAGTAGGCGCTTCCGTCGGCATCGGAGCGGATGCGGCGGGGACGGTGGGTACAGCCGGTGCTTCCTGTACCACGGGTACCGCCGGCTCAACGGGCGCAGCGGATGCGGCGGGCTGTACCGGTGTGCCGCATTCCGGACAGAATAAGTCGTTGCTGTTCAGTTCGGTTTGACAGTTCGGACAGACCATTAGTAAGCACCTCCTTCAATCATGATCAGGCAGGAATCCTGCAGACCGCCGTCAGCAGTGACGGTGATGAGCACCATACCCGATTTTTTGGCGGTGAGTACGCCGGTGGCGGAGTCGATCGTCGCCACCGAGGTGTCGCTGCACTTCCACGTAAGGTTCGGAGCGCTGCTTTCCGCTTCAATATCAAAGGTCTCGCCAACCTGCAGATGACGGATGCCGTCGATGCGGATATAGCGCTGCGAGGAATAGCCCTCCAACACGTGATTGGCATACGAGATACGGATCTTGACCCAAATGGGATTTTCCTCGTTATCAACGTTTTCCGGCATCAGCACCGTAACAGGGGAGTGCTGAACCTGACGGACGATGCTGTGCGGATTATCGGGGTCGATCAGTACGCGCTTGTGCTTGACCGACGGGCCCTGACGGAAATTCAGCCACGAATCGTCGTTCTGCAGCTGGACGAAGCCGCTCTTGTTGGTGTCGCAGTTGGTGATGCGCAGATAGTTGATAGTCGGTTGTAGCGACTCGTCATCGTCGGTATCGTCCTGCATCACTTTATAACCGGTCAATTCATACGGATCGTAGCAGACGTCGCTGCTCGCCAAATACTGGTTGACCAGCTGGAAGAACTGGCGGGTTGCGTGGTTACCGCTTTCGTCGGCGGCAATGGTAATCTCCCGCTGGTCGGCCAGGACGGGTTGGGCAGCGTCATCGAGGCGGAACAGCTCCATAGTATAGGTCTGACGGTAATTGCTGTCGATGCTCTGCGAATAGAACATCAGGTGGGGGAGGCTGTTATAATCGGTCAGGAACACCGCACCGTCGTCGCTTTCGCAGCGATAGAGCTCAAGCAGCGTGCCGCAGTAGGGGAACAGCACCACCGAGGTGTAGGTTTTGCCGTTGCTGTAGCAGCAGAGGACTTCCTTGCCCGGGGCGACGGAGACGTCGGTCAGGCGCATATGAATGTCGGTATAGCCACGGTCCTCCAGATACGTCGTATACTGGGAGCAGAGGGTGCGCAGTTTGGAAGCGCCGACCTCGTAAACCGCCTCTGCGTTGTTGGCGTTGGTGCCGAACACACGGCAGACACCCGAAATCTCGTTTTCCGTGTACATCAGGTGCAGCATACCGTTGTGCCAGCGGGCATCGGTGAAGAGAGCGGCGGACTTATCGATGACGGCGCAGTGGGAAAAGAGGCGGCCGTTGTCGTCGACATCGATGAACAGACAAGTCGTCTTATCGTACAAGGGCTGATAGGATTCCTTGACCGCAGAGGCAGGGAGTGTGTCCAGCCAAGCGTTGGCAAAGCCGTCGATAAGATAGACGTATTCCACCTTGCCGTCGGCATCCATATCCTTTTCGAGCACGGTGGGAGTCTTACCGCTCAACGTGCGCAGGTGGTTGCCGTACGCCTTCATCACGTCTTCACGGTTAAACACGTTTTCGATGAGGCCGGATGAAAGACGCTGTACCAGCTGATCGCCGTCACGGTTACCTTCCTGAATGCGAGCGGTGTTCAACCGCCAGCTCATCGGGTCGATGGTGTCGTCGTCCAGCTCGGTGATGAACTCGCCGTTGGCATAGGCACAACGCTCATCGGGGTAGACCGATTCCACGGTGGCGGCCAAAATGCCGGCGTCAAGCTGCTGCCAGTAGCGGCTGTAATCCTCGCCGTCCTCCGGCTTCATAAACTGAAGCACGGCGAACACGGCGCAGACCGCCGTAAGCACGGCACAGACGACACAGGTCAGAATGAAGCCGATCGAATGACCTTTCTTTTGGGTGTTTGGTGCTGTGTTCACAGAATCCTCTCCTTTTTACGATGCGGGTGGGTGCGACGTCAGGTTGGTGATTGGAAGATGACCAGCAGATCCTCTTCGTAAGTGTGAATGCGATAGCCGTAGTCTACGGCTATCTCACGGTAGCCGGTGTAATGCGGGTAGGGACGCAGGTCGACCACGATATATTCGGCGTCCGGCGTGGGATGATAGACATCCTCGTAAATGTGGGTGCGCTCTGCCAAGTGCGGGATCAGCACCGAGGAGGCGATGACCGACGCATCGTCGGGAATGGTGTCGAGCAATTCCTCCATGCGGGCATAGGTTTCCTGGTCCTCCCGATAGAGCGAAGTGTAGTAATTGAAATGCGGGACGACGGTGACGACGTACATCATCGTTGCCACAACAGTGGCAAAGATCAAATGATTCCGCCGGGTTTGCGGGGAAGTGTCGGCGGCGTTTTGTATCAGCAGATAGAACAAAAAGGCGATCGTGCCGAAGCTGTACTGGAAGCGGATGTTGAACTGGTACGGGTATTGGGTCAACAAATTGACCAGCAACGGCGCTAACAGCCACAGACGGCTGTATTTTCCACGATGTGTCCACAAAAGCAGCCCGAACGGCAGCAGCATCTCAAATAGCCACAGCAGCTTTTGCGAGGCGGTGCGTTCGTTGGCGATCTGTCGCAGGAAAAAGGCGGGATCACGCAGCAGGGTGCTGAGCAGATCACCTGTTTCCTTCTCAGGGGTGAGCAGGGCGGTGTAGCGCCCGAACATAGCACCGTCACCAAAGGTTTGCAGCAGCAGAACCGCTGCTGCAAAGTAGACCGCTGCCGCTGCGCCAAGTGACAAGCCACGCTTGAGGTCTCGACGGGAAAACACGAGATACAGCGCAAAGAAAGCCAGATATACGGCGGCGTCCTCTTTGGTGAACAGGACCAGACACACAGACAGGAGCATCCAGCCGTAGCGTTTTTCCTCATACAGTGCGAATACCCACAGCAGCAACGGGAGCAGGAAGCAGTTTTCGTGAAGATCGTAGAAGCAGCCGGTGGAAATCGGTGGGTAGACGGCGTACAAAGCACACAGCACGGTGGTGACGGCAGGGGTGAGCTTGAAATGCCGAGCTAGGCGGTAGAGCGGAATGAGGCCGCTTGCCACGATAACAGCTTGTGCGATCTGCAGCGTTAGCGGCGAGGGGAACAGCCAGTAAAACGGCAGTATCAGATAATAAATCGGGGAAATATGTACCGCAAAGTGTGAAAGCAGCTCATTGCGCTCGCAGGAGACGAGGGGAAGCCCCGACTCGCTCATATTGTGGAACATATTGCAGAAGATCCCGAAATCGTAGTTCGGTGCGGAAAAGGTGAGATAGCGCAGGCAGGTGATTGTGGCGATCATACCCGCCGACAGCACGCCGACGGTGATAACGATCGTGCGGCACATGCGATCGGAAACGGAGAACGGGAGCAGCCGCCCCGTTTCCTTGTGCAGCAACGGGAACAGCACGATCGCTACCGCAGCGAGCAACACGATCAGCAACGGATAGTTTTCAACGGTGAGATAGAAGGCGGTAACGGTCAGCGCATAGGTCAAAGCGCCGACCGCCAGCAGAGCGGCGGAAAAGCGGGGAAGAGCCAGCCAATGCTGCAAGGCAGTGAACAGCACGAACAGTCCCAGCCAGATCAAAAGAAAGATGCCGTTCGGCAACAGCGTTTTCTCACGCATTATCTCAAACAGAGTGCAGGAAAAAAACCAGGAGGCGATCAGACGCATCGGGCTTTTCGGTAAGTCAATACACTGTTTTAAAAAAGCAAGCATCAAGGTCGCCTCCGAGGGTGAATTCGTATATTCAGTTATTCCTCAACAGGAGGTTCGGGGGTGGATTCGGGAATCGGCTGGTCCACACCGTCCACTGTGAGCGAGCACAGCTCCCAAGTTTCCCCGTCCTTGAGGAAAGTCATACCGTATGTTACGACGTTGTCACCCACCGAGATCGTACCGTTTTCGGTGGTGGTGACCTCGGCGCAGGTGACGCTACAGGTGAAATCACTTTCGGAGTAGCGGCTGTACTCGCTGACGTTCAATTCGTACAGACGGTCGCTGCCGGTGGTGAAATGTGCCGTGATAAAGTCGGTTGCCAGTGTCTCATGTTCCTGACGGTCGGTCTCGTCATCCGCCAGCATCAGCACGATGTTGCGACCATTCTCATGGCGGACACACTCCTGGCCGCTGAGGCCGGTTGCCACGATGTGCGGCGGCACCAGCAAGCCGTTGATCGTATAGGTGCGGATAACGGGCAGCGCCACGTCGGTGGGGAAATTGAAAATGGTGGTCTGCATTTCAGTGGCAGTGACGTTTTGCTCGGTGAGGAACTGGATCCGCTGGCCGTTGATCAGCAAATCCATATCGTCCGAGGCGGTAATGGTGTACGTCGGCTGATACGCAAGCTCGGTGGTGATGTACCAAACGGTTTTTCCGTCCTTGTCCACATCCTGCTTTACCAACAAGGTGGCAACCTTGGTCTTGCCGTTGCTGTACAGATGATAACGCTGCAACGTGCTGTCGCCGGTAGGCTGCTTGGTGTAGGATAATTCACCGACATTTTCATACAAGGTTTTGAGATAAGCGATGTGATCCTCCTTACTGTTCAGCAAGGTCGGTTTATAGCCGGAAGCCTCGTAAAGCTCTTCAAAATCGCCGCTCTTGATGAGGTCGAGATACGCTTCGATCGGCGGGGCTTGGATGCCGGCTTCGTAGTTGGCAAGGGCGTCACGGAACTGCCACAAGCCGATCACTACACCGACAAGAAGCAGCAGCGTGAAAATAGTAAAGCCAATACGGAACGCACGTCCACGGCGGCGAACCGGCTTCTCTTCGATTTCTTCTTCCTCATACAGAAGCTCCGACGGGGATTCGTCCTCAAGCTCGGGGAGGATGACCGCTTCTTCCACAGTGGCGTCCTCAGCAAAAAACGCAGGAGATTCAACGGGTTCCTGCGTCTCTTCGGCAGGAACAGCGGATTCGGTGGCGGGTGCCTGCGGCTCGTCGTTGAGCGGTTCTTCATTCGGGAACTGCAGTTCGTTCAGGAGCTGATCGGTCATACAAAATGCCTCCTTTCCTTTGCATCAAAGAACGACGTACGCCGTGGGGACACGGCGATCTTGTGCGTCCGGAGCATCGTTTTGCAATTCATTTTGATAGAGAAGTGCGGCGGAATCGGTGCTATCCAGCACAGCGGCGTTGACCGCGCCAGCCTTCAGCATTTCGTGAATACAGTTTTCTAACAGTACGCCGGGAGTGGTCTCCTTCGCACCGTCCAGCACCATCATGAGGACGGCACCGTCGGCGCGCTGACCGATTACGGCACGGGGGAGCAGACCGTCGCCCAAGCCGACGATCTCCGAGGCGACGCCGTTGACAACGATAGCGGCTGTTTTGCTGCACACGAAGTCGGGGGCCAAGCGGTCT
>JAZQSX010000017.1:0-7358 GCA_045630285.1 Acutalibacteraceae bacterium
CCTGCACGTGCTTGCCCATTCCGACAGTGACGCCGATCAGGCACTGAAGCTGCAGGTGCGGGATGCGGTGACCGCTGCCGCCGCCACGCTGCTTGCCGACGCCGCCGATCACGCCGACGCTCTTGCCACGCTGGAAGCGGCGCTCCCGACGCTGACGGCGACGGCGCAGCAGACGGTGTACGACGCCGGGTATACCTATCCCGTCCATGCCGAGCTGACGCAGATGTATTTCACCACCCGTGAGTACGACAGCGGCACCTTCCCGGCGGGGACGTACGATGCGCTGCGTATCTCGATCGGGGACGCCCGAGGACGCAACTGGTGGTGTGTGGTGTACCCGCCGCTGTGCGTCAGTGCGGCGATGAAGCCGCCCGACGCCCGTCCTGTGCTGACCGAGCGCCAGACGAAGGTCGTCAGTACCCCGAAATACGCCGTGCGGTTCAAGATCGTGGAATGGTTGACCGCCCTGTTCGGTTGACCCGCACCTGCGGTGGGCGTCGAGCGCCGATTGTGCGACGCAATGATTGCCGAGGCTGTACCAATCTACAACACGGCAAAACGAGCCGCCGGTTTTGACACGCCTCAGCACACCTGCACCTGCGGTGGGCACACCTGCGGTGGGCGTCGAGCGCCGATCGTGCGACGCAATGTTTGCCGAGGCTGTACCAATCTACAACACGGCAAAACGAGCCGCCGGTTTTGCCACGCCTGCGAAACCAAAATCGGGCGTGTAGGGGGGGTGTCCCCTTCGCACGACCACAAAAACCACAAAAACCGCCGTCCCGAAAGGGGCGGCGGTTTGGTGTTTTCGCTTCGATCAGTGCGCCTGCACCGACAGCGTGTATTCACGGGGGGTCATCCCCGTTGCCTGCTTGAAATGACGGGAGAAATAGTGCACCGAGGTGTATCCCAAGCGGTCGGCGATCTGGGTGATGTTGCCGTTGCCCTCACGCAGCAGCTGCTTGGCACGCTCGATCTTGAGATGCCGATAATACTCCATCACGCCCATACCCGTCACCGATTTGAAGATCGTTTTCAGGTTGGTGGCGCTTTGCGCCGAGTAGAGGCAGATGGTGGAGAAGGACAGGTTGTTGCACAGATGCTCGTCCATATAGCGGATCACACGCTCGGTCAGCTCGCTGTCGGCGTGCTGCTTGACCGACGACGCCACCCGTGGCTTTTCTGCGGTTTGCTCGCCCGTGCGAATCATGTCGATCAGCAGCGCCTCAAGAGACAGCTGTACCAACTGCTGAGCGCCGAAGGGCGCATCCTCCGCACAGGTCATCTGCGGCAGACTGGGGTCGCCGAGCGGGCAGGAAAACGCCTGACCCGCCTCCCGCACCAGCTGTGACAGCAGATCCCGCTGACGCTGCGTGGCAAACAGCCGCCGATGCTCAAAGAAGGTCATCGCCGCCGAGTTCGAGACGAAGGACACGATCACCAGGTTGGGCGCTACCGTGCCGTTGGCGGACAGCTTGTGAAATTCGTTGGGGCGGTGGAACAGCAGCTGCCCTTGCGACAGCTCGTAGGTCACGTCCTCCGCCACGGCGGTCAGCGTGCCCTTGTCCACGTATACCAGCTCCCAGAAATCGTGCGATTCGCCCTGGAAAACGTAGTTTTTGGCGTGCTCAAGGTAATGCACCGTCACGATCGCATCCACGGCGATATCACGGCTCATCACGGTTGGTACAAAGTTCGACACAACGCTCAACCTCCTGTTACTCAACATACACCCTCGGGACCCGCTTGCCGACACGGCAGAGGATCTCGTAGGAAATGGTATCCGCCGTCGCCGCCAGCTCTCCGGCGGTGGGGGCGGCGCCAAACACCGTCACCGTTTCACCCGGGGTGACGGCGGGCAGCTCCGTTACGTCCAGTATACATTGATCCATGCACACCCGCCCGACGATAGGCGCCCGCCCACCGCCGACGCCGAGCGCCATACGGTTGGAGCAGACACGGGGCAGACCGTCGGCGTAGCCGATCGGTACGGTGGCGAGACGGGTCTCACCCGTGGTGACCGCCGTGCCGCCGTAGCTGACGTGGGTGCCTGCCGGCACGGTCTTGACCTGCGCCACGACGCTGCACAGCGTCATCACAGGGGTCAGCGTCACGGGCAGGGACAGCGCTTCATCCGGCGGGCAGCCGTACAGCACGATGCCCGGACGCACCATATCGAGATGCATCTCGGGGAAGCGCAGCGCCGCCGCCGAATTGCAGCAATGGCGCAGCGGGAAGGTCACGCCCTGCGCCTCCAAAGCGGCAAGCGCCGCCGTAAAGCGAGAAAATTGAAGCTTGGTAAAGGCATCCGCCTCGGGGGTGGCGACGTCCGCCAGCGCAAAGTGGGTGAACACGCCCTCCACGCAGAGCTGCGGCAGGGCGCAGGCCGCCACGATGTCCTCGGTCGGGGTGGCTTCGTGACACACGAAGCCGATGCGGCCCATGCCGGTGTCCAGCTTGATATGCACCGCCACCGAAACCCCCGCCGCAGCGGCGGCCTCGTTCAGGGCGACGGCGTACTCCCTGTCGGACACGCTTTGCGCAACGCCGAGCGCCGCCAGACGTGCCGCTTCGGACGGCGGCGTGTACGCCAGAAGCAGGATCGGCAGGGTGATGCCCGCCTCCCGCAGCTCGGCGGCTTCGTTGACATGCGACACCGCCAAATGGTCGACGCCCGCTTCGGCGAGCGCCCGTGCTACCGCCACGGCGCCGTGACCGTAGGCGTCGGCCTTGACCGATGCCATGACCCGACAATCGGGCGACAGCACCGAACGCACCGCACGCAGATTGCTCGCTACCGCCTGCAGCGATACCTCTGCCCACACACGCTCCACAACCGACACCTCCTTACAGCCGAACAATTTCCAGTATCAGTATAGCGTATTTTTTGCCACAAATCAAGACCAAATCTGCAAAAACCACGCCGTTTTCCGACGAAATCTGCAAAACATCGGCGGTGCGGCAGCGGGAATCGGGGTCGATTGTAAAAAAGAAAAGCACCCCGAGGGGTGCTTTTTTGTTCGTTACAGGGGGTGGCACAGGCGGGTGAGGGGGTAGGCTTTGGCGAGGGTGTTGGCGCAGGCGGCTGCTGCCGCTTCGTTATCAAACAAGCCGAACACCGCCGAGCCGCTGCCGGTCAGTGCCGCTGCCAGCGCACCGTGGGTGCGCATCGTCGCCGTGATCGCCTCGGTGTGGGGCAGTGCCATGGGAACTTCAAAGCTGTTGCCGACACGCTGTGCCACGCCGCTGAGGTCGCCGTTTTGCAAGGCGGTCACCATACCGTCCACGTCGGGGTGCAGTAGTGCGGGGGCGCTGTCCAAACGGCGGTACGCTTCGGGGGTGGAGACGCCGCCCGAGGGACGGGTCACCACGAAATAGCAGGGAGGCAGAGGCGGCAAGGGGGTAAGGTCGGTGCCGATGCCGGTCGCCAGCACCGTGCCGCCGAGCAGGAAAAACGGAACGTCAGCGCCGATCTTCGCCGCCAGGGCGAGCAGGTCGGGCTCGGAGACGGCTGTGCCGGTCAGCTCGTTCAGCGCACGCAGCACCGCTGCCGCATCACTGCTGCCGCCGCCCATACCCGCTTCGGCGGGAATATGCTTTTTCACGTCGATGACGCAGCCCTGTTGCTGTCCTGTGAACTCGAAAAACAGCGCCGCCGCACGGTGGGCGAGGTTGCGCTCGTCGGCGGGAATGCCGCCGTCGCAGGTCAGGCGGATGCCCGCCTCGGGGACGAGGGCGACGGTGATCTCATCGCACCAGTCGATCGCCTGCATCACCGAGCGCAGCTCGTGATATCCGTTCGGAAGAACGCCGCAGACGTCCAGCGACAGGTTCAGCTTCGCCGGAGCGAGAACGGTCAGGCTCATACCGTACCTTCACACTCCTCGACGAACGCCTTGATACGGCGCAGCGCTTCGGTGATGTGCTTCAGCGAGTAGCAGTACGAAATGCGGACGTACCCCTCGCCGCACGCACCAAACGCCGTGCCGGGAACCACCGCCACGTGCTTTTCCATCAGCAGACGGTGGCAGAACTCTTCACTGGTCAGTCCCGTCTTTTGGATCGACGGGAACACGTAAAACGCACCCTCGGGGGCGAAGCAGGTCAGTCCCATTTCGTCCAGCTCACGCACGATGAGCCGACGGCGGGCGTCGTAATCCGACCGCATCGCCACCACGTCCTCCTCGCCGCTACGAAGCGCCTCGATCGCCGCATGCTGGGCGGTGGTGGGGGAGCACATCAGCGCAAACTGGTGCAGCTTGGTCATCATTTTCATGATCGGGGCGGGGGCGCAGGCATAGCCGAGGCGCCAGCCCGTCATCGCAAAGGATTTCGAGAAGCCGCTGATATACACGGTGCGCTCCGCCATATCCGGCAGTGACACGAGGCTGACGTGCGGCTCGTCGCCGTAGGTCAGGTCGCTGTAGATCTCGTCCGACAGCACGACGATGTCGGTGCCGCGCAGTACCTCGGCGATCGCTTCCAGATGCTCACGGCGCATCACCGCACCCGTCGGATTGCTCGGGAACGGCAGCACCAGCAGCTTGGTGCGGGGGGTGATCGCCGCACGCAGTGCCTCCGCCGTCAGGCGGAACGCATCCTCCGCACGGGTCACGATCGGCACCGGAACGCCGCCTGCCAAGCGGGTCAACGGATCGTAGCACACGAAGCTCGGCTGCGGGATCAGCACCTCGTCACCCGGCTCGATCAGCGCCCGCAGGCACAAATCAATGCCCTCACTGCCGCCCACCGTGACCAAAATCTCGGTTTTGGGGTCGTAGGTGACGGCGGTGCGCTTATTTACGTAGTCGCTGATCGCTTCACGCAGCGCCAATAAGCCGGCGTTGGGCGTGTACCACGTTTTGCCCTTTTCCAGCGATTCGATGCCCTTCTCACGGATGTGGAAGGGGGTGATAAAGTCGGGCTCGCCGATCGACAGCGAGATGACGTCCTCCATCTCGTTGGCAATGTCGAAAAACCGACGGATACCGGACGGCGGCAGCTCCTGCAGCGTCCGATTCAGCAGTTTTGAATAGTCCACGGTTACAGCATTCCTCTCTCGTCCTTCGCCTCGTCCAGAAACGGCACGTGGCTTTCCTTGTAGCGGCGCAGAATGAAGTGCGTCGCTGTGGATTGCACCGAATCCAGCGGTGCCAGACGGCGGGCAACGAAGTTGGCGATCTCCTGGAAGGTGCGGCCGATGACACGCACCGACAGATCGTAGCCGCCTGACATGAGGTACACACTTTCCACCTCGTCAAACGCCATGATCTGCTCGGCGATCCCCTCAAAGCCGACGTCACGGCGGGGGATGACCTTCAGTTCGATGACGGCGGTCACACGCTCAACGTCGGTCTTGTCCCAGTCGATGAGCGCACGGTAGGCACGGATCGCACCGCATTTTTCCAGCGTGGCGATGCGGGAGCGCACCTCGTCCTCCGATACGTTCAGCATCGAGGCGAGCTGGGCGTCGGTCAGACGGGCGTTGGTGCCGAGAAGCTTGAGCAATTTGTCCATGGCGGTTGACCTCCTGAAATTGGGTTTGGGGTTAGGTTTGGGGTGTAGGGGGTGTTGGCTTTCGATGGTGGACGGAAACTCCCTCCGTCATCCGCTTTGCGGATGCCACCTCCCTCAGTGAGGGAGGCTTATATGGCCCCCTCGTGAGGGGGCTGTCGAGCAGAGCGAGACTGGGGGAGTTATAACGGCGGCGATGCCGCCTACACCTCATCCACCGCTAACGCGGTCCCCCTTCCCCTCAAGGGGAAGGCTTGAACTCCCTCCGTCACCTTCCTCAATGAGGGAGGCAGGGGTGACCTTGGGGAGGTACAAGCATACATTGACTTCAGTATACCATACTTTTTGCATATTGCAAAGAAAATGTTTGATTTTCCTGCACAATTGCAGTATGATAAGGGGTAGTACTCGGCCTTGTGCCGAAAATAAAGGAGTTTTGTCACAATGCGTGCTGTTATCACCGTTATCGGCAAGGATATGGTCGGTATTCTCGCCAAGGTCTCGACCGCCTGCGCCGCCCGCAACATCAACGTCCTCGAGGTGACCCAGTCGATCCTGCAGGATATGTTCGCCATGATCATGATGGTGGACATCGAGCAGAGCAACGTCCCCTTCACCGCCTTTGCGGAGGAGCTCGAGACGCTCGGCGCCGAGATGGGTCTGTCCATTCACGCCATGCACGAGGATATTTTTCAGTCGATGCACCGCATCTGAGAGGTGACACACTATGCTGAATACACGGGATATTCTGGAAACCATTACTATGATCCGTGAGGAGAACCTCGATATTCGTACCATTACCATGGGGATCTCTCTGCTGGATTGCTGTCACAGCGATATCGACGTCGTGTGTGACCGTGTGTATACGAAAATCACCACCAAGGCGAAGGATCTCGTCAAAACGGGTGAGCAGATCGAGAAGGAATACGGCATTCCGATCATCAACAAGCGCATCTCCATTACCCCGGCGGCCATGGTGCTTGCCGCTTGCGAGGACAAGGACGCCGTCAAGCTGGCGCTGACGCTGGAGCGTGCCGCCGTGACCTGCGGCGTCAACTTCATCGGCGGCTTCTCCGCTTTGGTGCATAAGGGCTACGCCGCCGGCGACCGTGAGCTGATCGACGCCATTCCCGAGGCGCTCGCCCGCACGGAGCACGTCTGTGCGTCGGTCAACATCGGCTCCACCAAGTCGGGCATCAACATGGACGCCGTGGCGCAAATGGGTGAGGTGGTCAAGCGTGCCGCCGAGCTGACCGCCGATCGCAACTGCATCGGTCCGGCAAAGCTGGTCGTGTTCTGCAACGCCCCCGAGGACAACCCGTTTATGGCGGGTGCGTTCCACGGCCCCGGTGAACCGGATTGCGTCATCAACGTCGGCGTGTCGGGCCCCGGTGTGGTGCGTGCCGCTCTGGCGAAGGCGGGGGACTGCGATCTCACCGCTGTGGCGGATCTCATCAAGCGCACGGCGTTTAAGATCACCCGTATGGGTCAGCTGGTGGCGAAGGAGGCCTCCCGCCGCCTCGGCGTGCCGTTCGGTATCGTCGATCTGTCGCTCGCTCCCACCCCTGCTGTGGGCGATTCGGTGGCGTATATTCTGGAGGAGATCGGTCTAGAGCAGTGCGGTGCACACGGCACCACGGCCACCCTCGCCATGCTCAACGATGCGAAGTCGGAGGCCAAGCGGTCTTAGGAAGACAAGGCATATTATCAACTCCTTGGCCCACAGAACGACATGGCTACGATCCGACTTCCTGCTGTGGGCGATTCGGTGGCGTATATTCTGGAGGAGATCGGTCTAGAGCAGTGCGGTGCACACGGCACCACGGCCACCCTCGCCATGCTCA
>JAZQSX010000018.1:0-114917 GCA_045630285.1 Acutalibacteraceae bacterium
GGAAGAGCTGGCTGCTCCGCAGGCAACGTTGGTGAAGATGGTTATCGAAGGCATTATGGGTGGTGATCTGCCGTGGGGTCTGATCCTCGTCGGTGTGTGCCTGGCTGTGGTCGTTGAGATCATCGGTATTCCGGTTCTGCCGTTTGCGATCGGTGTCTATCTGCCGGTACAGCTCAACGCTTGCATCATGGTCGGCGGTTTGATCCGCTTGGCTGTGGATAAGATGAAGAACGAGGAAAAGAGAAAGAATGCTACTACCAACGGCATTCTGTTCTGCTCCGGTATGATCGCCGGTGAAGGTCTTGTCGGTATTCTGCTCGCTGTGCTGGCCGTCTTCGGTGTGGGCGAGGTGCTGGATCTGACCAAGGTCATCACCCTGCCGACTTGGGCATCCAACGTTGGCAGTCTCGTCGTCTTTGCGCTGATCATTCTCTGCATGCTGAAGTTCGGTGTGTTCAAGAAGATGCGGAAGGCGAAGGATTAAGATGAAAAAACGGAAGATCATCATTCCTCTGAACTACCTGGACCGTATTCCGATTCGTCCGGCAACGCTGCAGTGGAAAACTGATAAGCAGGGAGTTGTGACGTTGGAGGTGGAAAATACTGGTTGGGTAAATTGGATCGCTCAAAAGTGTTTTGGACGTCCTCGCATCAGCTATATTCATTTGGATAAGCTGGGAAGCTTTGTGTGGCCGCTGATCGACGGAGAGCGTGACATCACGGCACTTGGCAAGCTGGTCGAAGCTGAGTTTGGGGAAGAGGCCCACCCGCTTTATGAGCGATTGGCACGGTATTTTCAGATCCTCGACAGCTATCATTTCGTAGCTTGGGTCGATCAGAAATAATAAGAACAAAGCGGACATCTTGCGGTGTCCGCTTTGTTTATTTTTCTGCGGTTGGGGTATACTGATTCTATCACAAGGAAAGGTGGAACCGCAATGATAGAGCAAGATACGATTCGGTTACTGCGTGAATGCGACGCCGGAGTCAAAATGGGTGTGACATCCATCGACGACGTGCGTGACTATGTGCATAACGAATCCTTCAAGGAACTGCTTGTGGAATGTAAGCGGGCGCACGAAAAGCTGAGCGAGGAAATCCAAGCGTTGTTGGATAAATACCACGACGACGGAAAAAATCCCAACCCGATTGCCAAAAGTATGTCGTGGATGAAGACTAATATGAAGCTTATCGTCAACGAATCCGACCACACGATCGCCGATTTGATGACGGATGGATGCAATATGGGCGTCAAATCGCTGAATAAGTATTTGAACGAATACGAAGCAGCGGATGAGGTTTCCAAGGATATTACCAAACGGTTGATCAATTTGGAAGAAAAGCTGGCGATCGACATTCGTCAATATCTCTGAGTCGCTCAAAGGACCGCTATCGAAAAAGATAGTGGTCTTTTTTTGCCTGAAAACTTTGGGATTTTGACTTCTTTGACCCAAACGCTTGTTATCTTGTCGGATCGTTGCTACAATGTGGGTACATTGAATTACAGAGGGTGGAGTGCTTTATGAAACAACTGACCGCTGCATTGATCGGTGCGGGTAACCGTGGCTGCGTGTATGCCGACTACTGCTTTGATGAACCGACAGAGCTGAAAATCATTGCTGTTGTGGATCCCGATGACGTACATCGTACCGAAGCGGGCGACCGGTACTCGTTGCCCGAGGAACGTCGTTTTTCGGATCTGGATGAGTTTCTCCGAGCGAACATTACGTGTGATTTTGTTATCAACGCCACAATGGATCAGCAGCACTACATAACCGCTAAAAAACTTCTGGAATCCGGTTACAATATGCAGCTGGAGAAGCCGATCGTTCCGAATCGTGAAGAGCTGTTGGAGCTGCAGCGGTTGACAAGGGAAAAGGGCGTCAAGGTCAACGTTTGCCACGTGTTGCGCTATACTCCCTTTTTCAAACGTATTAAGCAACTGATTTTAGACGACACGATCGGCCGTATTATGACAATGGAAATGAACGAGCACGTGTGGATCGCCCATTTCCTCGATTCCTACGTGCGTGGTAAGTGGAACAGCGTGGAAAAATGCGGCAGTGGCTTTTTGCTGGCAAAATCCTGTCATGATATGGACCTCGCATGCTGGCTGAATAATGAGACGCGCCCGGTGCGTGTTTCCAGCATCGGCAGTCGTTCTCAATTCATTCCGGAAAACGCTCCTGCCGGTGCGACCGAGTTCTGCTACACCTGTCCGCATAACGACACGTGCTTGTATTCAGCACAAAAGGTGCATTTGGAGTTCGATTCCTTGCCGTTCCAGACCTGGATGGGTATGGGCAAGCCGGTGGACGAGATCACCAAAGAAGAAAAGGCGGAGTACCTTAAGCATTCCGACTACGGACGCTGTGCCTATAACAGTGGCGGCGACATCAACGACCGTCAAACCGTCACTATTGAGTTTGAAAACGGCTCAATTGCGTCGTTCACCATGGTTGGCGGCTCGTGCAAGGCGGGACGGTATCTGCACATTGTGGGTACCAAGGGTGAGATTGAAGGCTTCCTGGAGGAGGGCAAGTTTACACTGCGCACCTTTGATCGCAGCGAAGGCAAGTTCTGCTTCAACGAGGAGGTCATTGATGTCAACGCAGAGATCCACTCCAAATCGGCGTTTGGCGGCCACGCAGGCGGCGATTATGCCATTATGCACGAATTGGTGCGGCATCTGAATGGCGATAACAGCTCGATCTCTATCACGGCGATTGATGACTCGATCAACAGTCATTTGGTGGTATATGCAGCGGAAGAGAGCATCAAGACACACGAAACGATTACACTATAAGGCAAAAATTGACAATTTTAGTTGCCGAATTTGTCAATAAAAATGTCTGATACTCCCTTAATTTCCTAAAAAAGTTATGCTACAATGAACGCATAGGCAAGGAATGCCCTGTTAATCGTTTAGGAGGATGTGCGTATGAAAAAGTTTACCGCTGCACTGATCGGCGCCGGCAACCGTGGCTGTGTGTATGCTGACTATTCTTTGGAAGCTCCTGAGGAGCTGAAAATTATCGCTGTCGTGGATCCGGACGACGTTCACCGTACTGAGGCCGGTGACCGTTACGGTATTGCCGAGGAAAATCGCTTTACCAATGTAGATGATTTCTTGGCTGCGCACATTGCGTGTGATTTTGTCATCAACGCCACAATGGATCCACAGCACTATGAGACAGCTTCCAAACTGATGAATGCGAAGTACGACATGCTGCTCGAAAAGCCGATCGTGAACAATCGCAAGGAATTGTTGGAGCTGCAGCGCTTGGCGCACGAAAACGGTGTAAAGGTAAATGTTTGTCACGTGTTGCGCTACACACCTTTCTTCAAGCGCATTAAAGAACTGATCAACAGCGATGTCATTGGTCGTATTATGACGATGGAAATGAACGAGCACGTGTGGATCGCTCACTTCATTGACTCCTTTGTGCGTGGCAAGTGGAGTAGCGAAGCCAAGTGCGGTAGCAGCTTCCTTTTGCAGAAATCCTGCCACGATATGGATCTTGCCTGCTGGCTGAACAACGAAAGCAAGCCGGTCCGTGTTTCCAGTATCGGCAGTCGTTCGCAGTTTATCCTGAAGAACGCTCCCGAAGGCGCTACCGAATTCTGCTACACCTGTCCTCATAACGATACCTGCCTGTATTCGGCACAGAAGATCCACCTTGAGTTTGACCCGCTGCCGTTCCAAACCTGGATGGGCATGGGCAAGCCGATCGATCAGATCACCAAAGAGGAGAAGGCGGAGTATCTTAAGCATTCTGATTACGGTCGCTGTGCCTACAACAGCGGTGGCGACATCAACGACCGTCAAACCGTCAATATTGAGTTTGAGAACGGATCGCTGGTTTCCTTTACCATGGTCGGTGGCACGTGCAAGGCGGGACGTTATCTGCATATTGTCGGTACCAAGGGCGAGATCGAAGGCTTCCTTGAGGACGGTAAGTTCACGTTGCGTACTTTCGACCGCAGCGGTGATCGTTTCACTTTTGATGAAGAAGTGATCGATGTGAATAAGGACATCCGTGCCAGTGCTAACTATGCCGGTCACGCCGGCGGCGACTACGCTATTATGCATGAGCTGGTTCGCTATTTGGATGGCGACAACAGCTCGGTGTCCATTACCAACATCGATGATTCTATCAACAGTCACTTGGTGGTATATGCGGCCGGTCGCAGTATTGAGACCCGTGAGACCGTGGAACTCTAAAACGGAAGACAGCCCACCGCTCGGCGGTGGGCTTCTTTTTTTCTTGACTTTCTTCGGAACAGTGGTGTATGCTTATGGTATTCGGAGGTGGTTTTGTGAATGTGTTTTGGCAGAAAAACACACAGGATTGGTGGCGAGTGATCACCGATCGTGGTGATGTATACGGTGATTTAAAGACAACGGAGGCGGGCTTTTCTTTCGCCGACGATACTTGTTTACTGGATAGCGTTATCACAGCAGACGAGAGTGGCGTTTACTCCCGCCGTGATACGCTGAAAAACTCTTCTGACATCGATCTGCACATTGCTTGTATGAATACCCGTTTTGTTTTGGACGGCGGCGAATACGAGGTTTACACACAATACAACGCCTGGCAGAACGAAAGCATCGGAGAGTGGCAACCGCTGAACACATCGGTTGAGGCACGTACCGAAAGCTTTCGTACCTCCTGGGCGGCTGCACCGCTTCTGGCGTTGTGGAATAAGCAGACGGAGCGTGGTATCGTTTTTCATTTGCTGCCGCAATGCTCGTGGCGTATGTCGGCACGTCGTGTGCCTTTGGAAGGCGAAAACAGCCAGATCGTTGTTGAAATCGGTCCCGATTATTGTGCGCTGGATCTGACCGTGAAGGCAGGGGAAACGCTTGATTTCCCGGAGGTGCTGTTTTACGAAATTCGCAATCGCACGGATCTCGACTGTGCAAAGCTGCATCGGTATTGTCACAAGCGGTGGCCTCGCAAGACGATGCCGGTTATTTATAACAGCTGGCTGTACCGCTTTGATCAGGTGAATTACGATGCGGTCGCTTCGCAGATCGCACCCGCTGCCGAACTCGGTGCTGAGTACTTCACCGTTGATGCCGGTTGGTTTGGACACGGCTCGAACTGGTCGGCTGCTGTTGGCGATTGGGAGGAAAATCAAACGGCGCAGTTCTGCGGCCATTTGATCGATGTCGCTAATGAAGTGCGTCGTCACGGTATGAAGTTTGGTCTTTGGTTTGAGCCGGAACGTGCGACTTTGGGTGCCGATGCGTGTAAAGCGCATCCCGAATACTACCTTCGTGGAAACAACGGGTACAATTTTCTGAACTTTGCCGATGCGGATGCCCGTGCGTATATGCTGAAAACCATTACAGCGCAGATTGAAAAATACGGCATCGAATTCGTCAAGTTTGACTTTAATGCTGATCTGGTATTCGATACAAGCCGCGCGGCGTTTATGGAGTATTTCAAAGGCTACGATCTTTTCCTGAAAGCGCTGAAAGACCGTTTTCCGACGCTGTATGTGGAAAACTGCGCCTCTGGCGGCGAACGCATGAACCTCAGCAATTTGGCGAATTTCGATAGCTTCTGGCCGTCGGATTGTCAAAGCCCGTATATCGGCCTGCGCATTGTGAAGGATACCCTGAAGCGCTTGCCGCCTCAGGCGATGGAACGCTGGTTTGTGGCGCAGTCCATAGAGCAGTTCAAGCCGGCATACGGTGCCGAGTCGGCAGATAAGCTGATTGCCTGCGGTGACGGCGTTTGGGATCATCTTTCGGGCGTTGACCGCTCGTTTATGGAGGCGTTCCTTTGTGGCGCTCCGATTGGTCTCAGCTGCGATCTCACCGCCCTTTCCGCCGATGCTTTTGCGTGGCTCAAATCCTACATTGCCAACTTTAAGGAGCAACGTGAGTTTTGGAAAACGGCAGAATGTTCGATCTTGTCGGATACCGAGTCGATGCTGGTTTTACAGTATAACGACCCCGAGTTTCGCTGCGTGCGCCTGCAGGCGATCGCTTCACGTGTTTCCCAATCCCAACTCAGGGTGTATCCCAAAGTGCCTGAAACGGTGGTTTACGTTCGGGAAAACGGCACACAGATCACCGGTGAGGAGCTGTCAGCCTGCGGTGTTACGTTGCCGCAGGCGTGGGACTACCGTGCTGCCAATTACCGAATGCAGGAAATCATCCTGAATGCTAGATAAGAAAACGCTCCTCGCCGAAATGGCGGGGAGCGTTTTTTAGTTATCGTTACTCGTTTTCAGGCTCTTCGTCCAGCATTGCCACGGCGTTTAACGTAACGATGCGGGCGCCGCTGTCGCCGAGACTACCCTCAAAGGTCATCTGACCGCCGCAAATGGGGCAGGCGGGACGCACCTTTTCGTCAGCCGCACGAATCGGCAGCGGAATGCCACGCTGGCTGGCGATGCAAGCACGCTGATGGCCGGACAGTACCTCGCCGTGTCCGCATTCACAAAGCGCCACCGAAACGGGACGCATCTGTTCCTTCTTAGAGCACATTGCTTTGTACAGCTTCGGGCAATACAGCAAGTCGTTGGTGGCGATCTTGCCGGAAGAACAGGTGAAATCCTCCACAACGTTCAGCGAGCATTTTCCGGTTTTCAGAAAATAGCACGTATTCTTATTTAAATTGATCGTTACATCGACCGTTCCTTTGGAAGCACTCACGGGTTGTCACCTCAAGATACACAGATTGTATACAGTATAACACATTTTTTCGGTCTTGCCTATACATTTTTCAAATTTTTTCTCAGTTTGCCAAAATCCTTTGTTTTCGGTCGAATTTCCTTTTGATAATACTTCGTGAGCTGTGGAAAAGTAATGTCGGAGGCGTTTGAAAATGAAGAAAACAATACAATGGCTGTGCGGTATTTTGACGGTGATTGCCGCTGTGGCGTTGGTGAGTATAGGATATTGGCGGTATCAGTTGCCGGATACGTATTACGTGGAACAGGGAAAAGACCTGCTTATTGATGAAACGATCGTCTCATCAGAAAGCCGTACGGGAGCCAAAGCGGTGAACTCCACGTTGGGAGAATCGTATCACACGACCTTGCGTTGGTTGGGAATTTTCCCAATCAAGGACGTAGCGGTGACGGTGGTGGAGCAGCCGGTGGTGGTTTTGGGCGGTACGCCGTTTGGCGTGAAGCTGTACACCGACGGCGTTATGGTGGTATCGTTATCGACTGTGGACAGCACCTCGGGCACGGTCAGCCCCGCAAGAAATGCGGGTTTAAAGGTGGGAGACTTGATCCTTTCGATCAACGGTAAAGCGGTTTATACCAACGAGGACGTATCGGCAATTGTAAAAAGCTCGGCAGGAAAACTCATGGTGTTCCGCATCAAGCGTGGCGGTGTCGAATCGGAAATACGGTTTTGTGCCGTCCGCTCACAAAGCGAACGATGCTATAAGGCGGGAATCTGGGTGCGTGACAGCTCCGCCGGTATCGGTACGATGACGTTTTACGATCCGGAAACCCAAATGATTGCCGGATTGGGTCATGCTGTCTGCGACGTCGATACGGGGGATATTGTGCCGATCGCTTCAGGTGAGATCGTGCCGGCTCGTATCTACAGCGTCACCAAAGGTCAGTCCGGGCTTCCCGGAGAGCTGCGCGGCGGGTTTGAAACAGGCAGCTACGGCCCGTTGCTTGTGAACGGTATTACCGGCGTTTATGCATCGTGTCGCACGGAAACGATCACGGGAGAACGGGTAGAAGTAGCGCTGAAACAGGAAATAGAAGAGGGAGAAGCTAAAATTTACACGACGATTCGGGGGAAACAGCCGCAGTGGTACCGTATACGTATCACACAGATCCGTCATCGAGATGAAAACGCCACTCGCAATATGGTGATTGAGATCACAGATGAGGAACTGCTTGAATCGACAGGTGGTATTGTACAAGGGATGAGTGGCTCGCCGATCGTGCAAAACGGAAAGCTCATCGGCGCAGTGACCCACGTTCTTGTCAACGACCCGACCAAAGGTTACGCTATCTTTGCGGAGAATATGCTGGAAACGGCACAATCGATATCCGAACAACAACTAAAAGAGGCATCGTAAAAAACAGGCACAATTAAAAATTGTGCCTGTTTTTTATGTGAAAATATCGTTTGATATTTGCATATTGTTTGGTTGAACTTTTTCTTTTCTGAATTTAGAAGGGGAAATTTGCTTTTCTCTTATAAATTCCCTTATAAAATGCGAACTGTCGTAAAAGCCACAGTTAAGCCCGATAGATAAAATGCTGTCGCTTGTGTTAATAAGTATATTGACAGCATTTTTAATTTTACATTTTGTTTGATACTTTGTAGGTGTAGTGCCGGTCAGCTTTTTAAAATATCTTAAATAGGAAGAATAAGAAAGTGCATTTTTGTTAGCGATATTTTTAAAGTCAATTTTATCATCATAATGCTTTTCTATATATTCCATACTCTCAAGCACGGTTAACACCTGATCGTTTGGTAGTGTGTCAATATTTATTGGTTTCGATAAGAAAATAACATTAGACAATAAGGCAATCAGTGATAAAACATGTGCTGTTATGGCGGATTCGCAATCATTTACACGATCGTAAGATTCTATAAGCGAAATATGATGTTTTAACTGCTCAAACGGTATATCTTCGGACTTTAGGTAAAATGTTTTTTCAATATGTTCTCTGAACATTGGCTCTATGTTAAAAATCACATTATAACCACGCATTTTTTCAAGAAGCGGCGAGTAAAGGGCAATAAAGGAGTTACTGAGCAAAATATGATAAACGGTTAGTTCGTCGTTGCAAGAATATCCGTGTTTCATATTTGGCGGAATAATAAACACGTCGCCGCGTTGTGTTAATATTTCTCTGTTTTCCAATTTGTGTTTTCCAACACCGCTGTAAATAATGTTTATCTCGTAAAAATCATGAGTGTGATACGGTATGAAATCAGTAAGATGATGATAATACGATTTTATGTATTGGCGGTCAGTTTTATGTGGTACTGCTTCAAATTTGAAAAGGGATGTTGTGTGTAATGGAATTTGGTCAAAAAAAGACATAAAAACTTCTCCTTGAATATTTTATACAATTTTATAGAATATTTGTACAATTATTGTACAGTAAAGCTGTTGTATAATCAAGATATAAAGCAGAAATTTGCAAAGGAGATTTTTATGTCAATAAAAAAGTATTACCAAAATAACAAACAATACGGAAATAGGTATGATACCGATTTTCAGTATATGGATGTAACTTTTTACCGTGAATTCAGCGGCATAATGGATAAACAAGCTCGATTTATTGAAGAAAATCAGTTGTTTAACGAGGAGGATTGGGAACTGTTTGTACATCAGTTTGAGATAGCGCCTGATGATGAGGACAACGGTTGGCGCGGTGAATATTTCGGCAAAATGATGCGCGGCGCATGTATGACATATCAATATACAAGAAATAAAAAGTTGTATGATTTGCTCAAAAAAACTGTCCTTAAAATGCTTGATTGTCAGGACGACTTAGGTCGTTTCTCAACATATAGCAAGAACTGTGAATTCGACGGTTGGGATATGTGGTGCAGAAAATATGTTTTGCTTGGCTTTTTGCATTTTCATGAAATTTGCCCCGAACAAGATATAAGGGAACAAATTGTAAATGCACTTTCTAAACATCTTGATTATATTGTAGAAAATGTTGGCGTCGGGAAGATAGAACTTGGTCAAACATCAAAATGGTGGGGGGCAATTAACTCGGCATCAATTTTAGAACCTGTAATAAAGATGTACAACATTACAGGTAAAGAAGCATATCTTTCATTTGCCGAATATATAATTGATTTTCTTACTAACAGCGAGGTGAACATCATTACTCTTGCTTTAGAAAACAAGGTTATGCCGTATCAGTATCCTACTACAAAAGCCTATGAAATGATGTCCTGCTTTGAAGGGCTTTTGGAATATTATCGCCTGACCGGTGAAGAAAATTGTAAAACCGCTGTTATCAACTTTGTTGATGCTGTTTATATGAGTGATATTACAATTATTGGATGTGCAGGTTGTGAGCATGAACTGTTCAATAATGCTGTTGCAACACAAACGGATACCGACTATAAAGGAATAATGCAGGAAACATGTGTGACTGTAACATGGATGAAGCTGTGCAATCAGTTGTTACTTTTAACCGGTGATGGAAAATACGCAGATTATATTGAGTGTTCACTTTATAATGCTTTGTATGGTGCAATAAATAATAAGAAAAACACAACAAATGGCGGTTTTATGTTTGATAGCTACAGTCCATTGACTTTAGGTCAACGCGGCAGAATGGTCGGCGGATATAAAAATATTTCATCAGATAAATACTATGGTTGTTGCGCTGCTATTGGTGCTGCAGGAACTGCTTTGCCGTTGCTAACTTCCATTACAACTACAAATGACGGCGTTGCAATCAATTATTATGAGCAAGGAAACGTAACGGTCAACGGTTATAATTTAGCTATTGAAACAAATTATCCTGCAGAAGAAACTGTCAAAATCAAGGTTATAGATGCTTGTCAAGGTAAAGGTTGCATTTATCTTAGAATTCCTGAGTTTTCAGGAAAAAATACAAAGATTTTTGTCAACGGACAAGCGCACCCAATCGAAAGTTTAAGCGAAAGCTCTTATCTGTTGTTATGCAGAGAATGGCAGTGCGGAGATACTGTTGAAATAATTTTTGATATGAATCCTCGTATTGTTCGACCCGTTGGAATAGAAGGCAAGGATGAAACCAAAGACTATTTTGCAGTTCTCTACGGTCCGTTAGTATTGGCACGTGATTTAGAAATAACACAAACAGGCGATACTGTGAAATTTAATGAAAAACTGGAAATTGCATCTAAAAACTGCGATGATTTTGATTGTCTTTTCAGAGCAGATGTAGCCATTGGGAATTCTAAAATGGAAATGATAGACTATGCAAGTTCAGGAAAAACCTGGGATGAGAATTCCCTTGTTGAAGCTTGGATAAAATGCAACTAATGTTGGTCCTATATTGACACACTCGTGAGTGGCTCGCCGATCGTGCAAAACGGAAAGCTCATCGGCGCAGTGACCCACGTTCTTGTCAACGACCCGACCAAGGGCTACGCCATCTTCGCTGAGAATATGCTCGAAACCGCGCAAGGTGTTGCCGATGGACAGTTAAAGGAAGCCTCGTAAAGTAAAAGCATCCCGATATTTGTCGGGATGCTTTTTTGATGAAGAAACGGCGATTTTTGAAAAAATGATGTATTTTTTCAAAAAATACGGTATAATGAAAGAAAAGAAGGGAGAGTGAAGCGCATGGGGATTCCTGCAGACCGCATTCTCGTAAAGCTGGACGAGCTTCTCGGCAAAAACGATTACGTCGCTGCAAAACGACATTTGCAGTACTGGCTGGCAGAGGCGGAAGCGATGCGGGATAACCGTGGCGTTCTTCTCCTGGACAACGAGCTGATGGGCCTTTGCCGTAAGCTGGGAGAACGGGAAGAGGCGCTGGGGTTTGCACTGGCGGCGCTAAACCGTGTTGAAGCTATGGGGATTGAGGAAAACGTCGGTGCCGCAACCACCTTTTTGAATGCTGCTACGGTATATAAAGCGTTTGGACAAGCAGAAACAGCGATCCCGCTTTTTGAAAGAGCGCGAAGGATCTATGAACAGTCGCTGTCACCGTTGGATGAACGCCTTGGTGGTCTGTACAACAATATGGCGTTGGCGCTGGTCGATGTTCAGCGGCTTGACGAGGCGTTTACCTTATACGAAAAAGCGCTTGCCGTTATGGAAAAGCAAGCCGAAAAAGAACCGGAGCAGGCTGTTACGTATCTGAACATGGCGTCTGCAGCCGAAAGCCAAGGTGGCTTGGAAGGGGCACACGACGCTATTGCGTACTATGTGGAAACCGCTAAAGGGCTTCTGGAATCCGGCCGTGAACGCACGGACGGTAACTATGCGTTTGTGTGCGAAAAATGTGCTTCTGTGTTTGGATACTATGGGGATACGGCGTATGCCGAAGAGCTGAAGAAGCGCTGTGGGAGGATTTATGAACGGTCTTGAATTGTCTCGCCGATTTTATGAAGCGGTGGGAAAACCTATGCTTGAAGAGCAGTTTCCGCAAGTTCTGCCGTATATCGCTGTCGGCTTGGTCGGCAGCGGATCGGAATGCTATGGCTATGACGATGATATTTCCCGTGACCACGATTTTGCACCGTCATTTTGCATCTTTTTGCCGGATGAGACTATCGTAGACCGAAAAACAGCCTTCGAGCTGGAACGGGCGTATGCCAAGTTGCCGCACGATTTTGCCGGTATTACGGGTGATACTGCCGGAGCGGTTGGCGGTCATCGGCGTGGTGTTCTGCGCATGGACGAGTTCTTCGTTTCAAAAACGGGACGCCACGACGGTCTGCTTTCCACCGCTGAATGGCTGAGCGTCCCGGAATATGCATTGTTTGAGGCGGTGAACGGAAGCGTTTTTGAAGACGCCTACGGCCGTTTTACCGAGATTCGGGAGCGGCTGCGGTATTTTCCCGAGGACGTACGTCTCAAAAAACTGGCGGGTCATTTACTGCTGATGGGGCAAGCGGGGCAGTACAATTATCATCGCTGTCTCAGCCGAGGTGATACTGCTGCAGCACAGCTTGCATTGCACGAGTTTGTCGGTAGTGCGCTGAATGTAGTTTTCTTACTGAACAAGCAGTATATGCCGTATTACAAATGGCGTTTTCGTGCTTTGCGTGATCTGTCAGCTTTCTCGGAAGCGATACCCACATTGCTGGAACGGCTGCTGACCGAAGCGATGACACCTCAACATAGGGGCGAGCTGATTGAGACGATTTGCACCAATGTAGCAGGTTTGCTGCGGCGGGAATCGCTGACAACGGATGCTTCTGCTGAAATGGAGCGTCATGCGTACGTCGTCAACGGTCTGATAAAAGAGCATAATCTGCGCAACAGTCACATACTCAGTGGCGTATAAAAAAAGACTCCCTCGTTTGAGGGAGTCTTTCGCGTTGTCAGAAATTCTCGAGCAGATACGCTTCGGCTTCGGCGCACCACAAGCCGTTGTGTTCTTTTACCAGTTTGTCCAAAACGGCGAAGCGCTCGTCTGTTTTGCCCAAAGCAGCAAACTCCGAAAGGGCGGTAAGCGGGAGCTCGATATGTGTGTAGATGAGCTTCTTGCCACCCTCGATCTGCGGCAGACGAAGCGTCGTGTCAATAGCCGCGTCGATACCGCCGATGTGGGTGATCATAACTGCAGGATCGATGCGTTTTTCGCCGATAAGGCGCACAATGTCGTGCATATCCTCGGTCGTGCTGCCACTGGTACCGGCAACGTGATGCTGCTGGTAGTGGACGTTGTAGAAATTAAAATTGGCACTGAAGTTTTTGTCCAACGGGCCGGCAAAGAAGTTGAGGCAACCGTCGAATCCCAAAATGGAATCTGCCAACTCTACTACAGCGGGGACGGGCGCATAGACGAACACATCGTCAAAACCGCCCTCGGACAAAGAAATCAGCTCGTCCTTATCGGTGGTGTTACTGAAAATGAGCTGAATGCCGTCTTTTTTTGCTTCATCGGGGGAGAAGATCTCCTTTGCCCGCTCCAAGCGATCGCTGTTCAGATCGGTGACAACCAAAAGTGAAGGCTTAACATCACCGTGCAGCGCAATGTCGATCGCAACCAAGCCCATCGGGCCACAGCCTGCCAAAATGGCTACCTTACCGTTCGGCTTGATGTTGGTATAAGGTTTGAGGGTTTCGTCCAGGTGCAAATTGGCTTTGTAACCACGGATAACGCAGGAAGCAGGCTCAATCAGCGAACCCTTGAAATAGCAATCGCTATCCAGTTTGATCAGGTATCCGTTTTCGATGATATGATCGTACACGATCGAATAGGTGGAAACGCCACCGATCTCGCCAAAGGAATAGCCGACCGTTTGCATGCCGCCGGGCAGGTAGGAGAGGACGGGAGGCATAACCACTTTGTCACCGACGGCAAAGGCGTTCTTCCATTTCTCCGTAACTTCCACAACCTCGGCACAAAACTCGTGACCGATGATGACGGGATTTTCAGCAACGTTGTCCGGTACACGAATGTGCTTGGCACCCTGTTTAGCGGTTTTATAGGTGGACATACATACGCTGTCCGAAATCACCTTGACCAGGATCTCGCCGTTTTTCAGCGTCGGCAGTTCAAATTCTTCCAGACGCAAATCGTTTTCGCCGTAAAGGCGCACAGCTTTCGTTTTCATACGTACTCCTTTACTTACACACGACCGGCACTGCCGAAGGTGCGGACCTTGTTGCGAACGACGTCCTTCATCTTTTCCATAGCGTCCTCAAAGACGTAGCATGGCCATGTGGAGGGGTTGGTAATGGTGTCGAGCTTGGCCTTCAGTGCGGTATTCATTGCACCGACAACGTCGGAATAAATGTTGATCTTGGTAATGCCGTGACGAATTGCGTTTTGCATCTGATCGTCCGGCGTGCCGCTTCCGCCGTGCAACACGAGAGGACGGTCGCAAACGGCTGTAATCTCGTCCAAACGATCAATACGGAGGGTGGGCGTTTTTTTGTACACGCCGTGTGCGGTACCGATCGCAATGGCAAGAGCGTCCACGTCGGTGATCTCCACGAACTTTTTCACCTCATCGGGCAGCGTCAGCGTATCTTCAGGTTCTTCGTTCTGAACGCTGTCTTTTTCGTTACCCACCATCGCATTGCCGACGTGACCCAATTCTGCTTCGACGGTGATGCCGTGGGCGTGTGCATACTGCACGACCTCCAGCGTTTTCTGAGCGTTTTGCTCGAAAGGCAGTACCGAACCGTCAAACATCACCGAACTGAAGCCGGCGTCGCAGGCGGCTTTGATCGATTCCAGGTCGGTGGCGTGATCCAAATGGAAGCATACCGGAATATCGAAGTGATCCGAAGCACCTTTGACCATCGAAGTGATAAGGGGCAATCCCTTGCCGCCGAGGTCGACACCCAAGCCCATCAGCAGGGCGGGGGAGCGCTCCTCCTCGCACGCCTCCAAAACGGCTTTCATCATTGTGTAATTACTGACGTCAAATGCCGGAATGGCATAGTGGTTTTTCCGTGCATCTTCCAGCATTTCTTTCATGGATACCAACATAACAGCTACCTCCTTGTTTCTTTACTATACAGTATATCAGACGGATTAACAAATGTCAAATACAAATGTTAATTTGGTTGACAGAGATGCGGAAAAATGCTACACTGGTGACGAGGAAGGTGAGGCATATGCGTTCGCCGAATGAAAAGCTTCTCATGGCAGAAGCGGCAACGTTGTATTATAAGGAAAAGCATACGCAACAGGAGATCGCCGAACTGATGCAGCTATCGCGGCAAACGGTTTCGAAGCTGCTCACCGATGCGGTGCGTGAGAATGTTGTGGAAATTATCATTCATAACCCCCAAAAAGACTGTGAGGAGCTGGAAGAAAAGCTTCAAGCAGTGTTTGGAATTGAACGATGTGTCGTGTGCGGTGTCAGCGGCAGGAATGCGTCACTGCGCCGGCTGGCTACCGTGAATGCGGCGGTGGACTATTTGCTGCCGATCCTGCAAAAGGGTGAACAGCGCATTGCGGTTTCCTGGGGGCGGACGATTCAGGCGGTCATTGAGCAGTTGCCGGAGATCAATACCAAGAAAACGGTGGTATTCCCGTTGTTCGGTGCTACGGACAACGAAAGCTCCTGCTTTTCCTCCAACGAGCTGGCACGGTCGATGGCGGATAAGCTCGGTGCTTCCGTAAAATGTGCTTGGTTTCCGTATTTGGCGGATACGGCGGAGGAGTGCCGTGTTCTGAAGGAATTATCGTACTATAAAAGTATGGAACAGCTTTGGAATACGGCGGATATTGCCATGGTGGGAATCGGTGATACGGATATTCTTGAGGTGTTTGAAAAAACCTTTGGACGCAGTCAGCAGCATACCGGTGTCGTGGGGGATATTGCCACCCATTTCTTTGACGAAAACGGCAAGCTGCTTCCGTTGTACGATAACACGCTGTGTGCCTCCGCCGACAGCATTCGCAACGCTAAAGATACCGTTGCGGTGGCTTGCGGCAACAAAAAAGCAAAGGCAATCACCTGCGCCTTGCGCACACAGCTGGTAAACACGCTGATCACAGACGAGTATACCGCAAAAGCAATTTTGCAGTACGTATAAGAACCGATTTTTTCGAGAAAGGTGGGGGAGGATATTGCGCAAACGGGTAGGTATTATACTACTGTGTGTACTTCTTTTGGCGGGCTGTAGCACGGAGACTGTTGACGGCAACACAACCGCACCCTCACAACCGACCGTCTCTAGGGAAGAAGATGTAAAGGTGAATATCTTGTCACACGCCGACACTCTCACCGTTTCCTCCTCGGATCTGTTTACTTTGTCTTTTCTGGAGTTCTTGGAGCAGCAATTCGGAGCCACCGTTCTGCAAACGTTGCATGACGAGTTGGAACGAGGTACTTTTACCGATGATCGGTGGTACACGTTGACGGGAAACACCGCCGCCGTCCTGCGAGATTTGTATTCCGGCGCTTTGGATAAGGATAGTCCAAACTACCGCTCGGATATTACGGTGATCGAATCGGAGGGCAAGGAGACGACGATTCGTATCGTCGGTGACGTTTCTTTTGCAGACAACTGGCATATTGCCCCGAAAATCGGTCAAAATGGCGTTTTGGACGTGATGTCCGAAGAAACACTTGAGCTTCTCAAAAGCGCCGATATTTTCCTTGCAAATAACGAATTTACGTACAGTACCCGAGGTAAACCGCTTAACAAAGCGTATACGTTTCGTGCCCATCCCGACAACGTGCAATATATGTTGGATATCGGCGCCGACGTGGTCTCGCTCGCCAACAATCACGCCTACGATTACGGCGCCGATGCTTTCGAAGATACCTTAAATACATTGGCAGGCGTCCAATTACCGTATATCGGTGCGGGTAGGAACATGGAAGAAGCCGCTAAGCCGCATTACTTTATCGTGAACGGGAGAAAATATGCGTTTTCTGCCGCTACCCGTGCCGAGAAAACGATACGCACACCCGAGGCGGGGGAAAACTCCTCCGGCGTAATGCGCACATACGATGCGACACAATATCTGGAAACCATTAAATCTGCCGAGCAGGAGTGCGACTACAACATCGTGTATGTCCATTGGGGCGCCGAGGGATCACATCAGATCGAGGACGGCTTGTACGAAATGGGTTGTCAATACATTGATGCGGGGGCGGATATCGTCATCGGCGCGCATGCCCACGTGCTTCAGGGAATCCAGTTTTACAACAACGTTCCGATCGTTTATAATCTCGGAAACTTTTTGTTTAATGCGTATAACATTGATACCGGCGTGTTGGAAATCACCATTTCGGATGTGGGAATACCATCTTACCGTTTTGTACCCGCCAAGCAACGCTACAGTTCGGTGAAGCTGGTACACGATACGGAAAAACAGCGGATACTTACGTTGATGGACGAGCTGTCTATCGGTGTGCAATTCGATGGCGACGGCTATTTCAAAGAAGCAATATGACAATTTCGATTAAGAGGTGTCGGTATTATGTACGGATTACTTGCGATAACAACCGTATGTGCCGCCGGAAAAGCGGTAATCTGCAAACGTCTGGGAGCGAACGATAAAGGATCGCGCAGTGTTTTTTCGTGGAATGCGGGGATTTATTTCATCGCCGCATTAGTTGCTTTTTTGTCGTTGTATCCGAATTTCGGTAATCTGTTCACCATATCTCCTTTTACGCTTCTGTTGGCTGTTGTTTTTGCTTCCTTGCTACTTTTCACACAGGTTACCGAGATCAAAGCTATGTCGCTTGGTTCGGTTTCCATGACGATCTTGATTTACTCGGGCGGCTTTGTGCTTCCCATTGCCTACGGCTATTTTCTTCAAAACGAACAAATCTCCCTCGTCCGCGGTATCGGTATTCTGCTGATGGCGGTGGCGATGAGCTTCATTATTCGGCCTCGCAAAGAGGGTGGCGTATCGGTGCCGTGGGTCATGATGTCTTGCCTCGCATTGATCGGTTCAGGTATGGTTGCGGTAACACAGAAACACCATCAAAGCACGCACTATGCCGATGAATTGGAGTGTTTTGTAACGGTTGGTCTTCTGCTGGCGTCGGTTTTATCTTTGATTCTGTCACTGATTAGACGTCCTTCTTCAGGAAAGAACACGCCGCTGAGCATACGCGACATCGGTTTTGTTATCGTCAGCGGCTTATGCATCGGCGTACAGAATCTGTTGAATTTGTATCTGGCCGGGAAGATACCCGCCGCTGTACTTTTCCCGGTGTATAACATCGGGAGTATGATCTTAACAGCGCTCTTCGGTGTCGTTGTTTTGAAAGAGAAGCAAAGCAAAGGGCAGTGGACAGGGTTTATATTGGGGTGTATTTCGATCGGTCTGATCGGTTTGCAATCATAAGGAGGTACACATATGAAAAGCATCACGGATGTCGATACCAATTTCAAAGTCAACACTTCGCTCAACAAAGCGGATATTCGCTTTTATGATGCGCAAGAAGCTCCGTTTTCGATATACGGTTTATTGTATGAGGATGGGAAATTTCGGCGAATTCCCAAAGCAGTAGCCGAAAGTCTTAACGAAAACATCGTCTTGTTGCATTCACATACGGCGGGTGGTCGAATCCGTTTCCGAACAGACAGTCCGTACATTGCCATTTATGCCGAAATGCCGTCGATGTCGCACATGGTACATTTCCCGTTTACCGGCAGCGTGGGATTTGACTTATACGTTCGTGAAAACGGCATCGATCGGTATGTAAAAACCTTTATTCCGCCGATGAAAGAGCTTCCGGTTTTGGAGAATATTATCGAGTTGGATTCTTCAGTAACGGCAAGCGGTATGCGCGAGTTTACGATCCATATGCCGCTGTACAGCGATGTCAGCCGCGTGTATATCGGATTAAGTGAAAAGGCCTCTGTTGCTGAGGCTACGCCGTATCGCGATCTGAAGCCCATTGTCTATTACGGCTCTTCCATCACGCAAGGCGGCTGTGCCTCGCGCGCCGGTAACGCCTATCAGAATATCATCACCCGACGGCTGAATGTCGATCATATCAATCTCGGCTTTTCCGGTAACGCAAAAGGCGAAGATGAGATGACCGAGCATATCCGATCACTGGATATGTCTGTCTTCGTTTTGGACTACGATTACAATGCTCCCAGCACGGAGCATTTGCGAGCCACCCACGAACGCATGTTCCGGGCAATCCGTGCAGAACACCCCGCATTGCCGATCGTGATGTTGTCCCGACCCAAAAATTTCTTAACCGACGAGGAACATGAACGAGTTGAAATTATCCGCAAGACCTATCACCATGCATTAGAAAGTGGTGATCAGAATGTCTATTTCATCGAAGGGCGTGACCTGATGGGCTTAACGAACGGAGATGGAACGGTGGACGGCTGTCATCCCAACGATCTTGGGTTTTTCTCGATGGCAAAGGTGCTGGGTGACCTGTTGGAGAGCATTTTGGAAGGGTGAAGCTGTATGAAGTTGTACGCAATGCCGGATCCTAAAAAGCAGGAACTTTCCGAGACGGAATCGGTTTGTATGCATGATTATCACATTGAAGCGCCGACCGAATGGGCTAATGTTGCGGCTTTGTTGACCGAACGCGCTCATTTGAACGGGGCGAAGCCTCTGTATTGGATCGAAGATGCCTCATACGGTAAAGAAGCATACCGTATGGAGATCTCGTCCGATGCGATCACCGTGCGCACCGGTGGAGTACAAGGTGCTCGCTATGCTGTGTATATGCTGATGCAAGCAGCGATACATTCGCAAATCCCCGTGGGTGTGATTGAAGATTATCCCGATATGGATTTTCGAGGTTTTTTGATCAATATGCGCGGTCCGCTTCGTCATTCTTCCATTGATACGTTGTGTTGGTTTATCCGTTCCTGCGGTTTTGCCAAGATCAATACTATTCTCGTGGAATACGACACGCGGTTTGATCACGGGGAATATCAACCGTTCAACCCTTGGAAGCTCTCGGATGAAGAATTGCAAAAATTCCACGCTTGTGCTGCCGAAGAGGGTATCGAGATCATTCCGCTGATACAGACCTGTGGGCATCTGTCGTTTTTGCTGTCACAGCCTGAGCTGAAGCATTTGCGCGAGGAAGAGGACGTGTTCGACCAACTGTGCCCGTTGAATCCCGCTTCGTTTGAGTTTGCCAAGGCGCTCATTGATCTGTACGTTGATAAGCATCCTCACATCCGGTATCTGCATATCGGTGGAGATGAGACACGTCAGCTTGGGATCTGTCCCGATTGCGCGGAGTTTGTCAAGCAGCACGGTAAAGGCGGCTTGTATACCCATTACATGAACAAGGTTATTGATTATGTGTGCAGCAAAGGGATCACACCGCTGGTATACGACGATATGGTGTGTGCTCATCCCGAGGCAATGAAAGATCTTGATCGCCGTGCCGTATTGGTATACTGGGATTATTGGACGACAAGCGATCCGTCGCCGTTGCTTGTTGCCAGAGGTGGGTATGATTGGGCGGTGGTTCGCGATCAAAGTTGGGATGATTCTGATTTTGTGGGGCTTCCCGATGTACAGCGCGAAATTTTCAAGGTATTCGGAAAATCATGCAAAATGGCTGAAGGGGACTTGAACGAAGAATACCTCGAATTATATCGTCCGTATCTCGGCGATCAGTTCCCGAGATATGTCCGTGCGTTCCCGTATTTGGAATATTATCGCGACCAAGGATTTAAGGTGATTGCTATGCCGACGGCACTTGGTAATACCGATAATTATCTTGGCGCGCCGAACCAAGCGCGTTTTACCGCTAACATCGCCGCTTTTGCGAAACGAACCCGCGAGGTAGGGGCGATGGGGATGATCACCTCCGCATGGTTTCCTTTTCCTGAAGCGGCATATCCCTTTGGTATCACACTGGCGGGTCAATACTCCTGGGGTATGCCCGATTATGCACAGGCAAACTATACACCATAATGGAAAGACCACACAACCAAAACGGCTGTGTGGTCTGTTTTATACTGTTAAGAAGCGGCGGCGTATCTCGCGGGGTGTACTGTCGGTATGTATTTTTAGGATCTTGCGAAAATAGGAGGTAGAACTAAAACCAAGCATATCGCTGATCTCCTGCACCGATTTATCGGTTGTCAACAACAAGAATACAGCCTTTTCACATACCAATTCTTGCTTTACGGCATTAGGCGTTTTCCTGAACGACTCCTTAAACGCTGTATACAACGTTGACTCACTGACACCACAGTGTCGCGCAATGTGAGAAATAGTACAATCTGTGTGCTTATACATATATGCTTTTGCTTGCTGTAAAAGATACCGTTTGCCATCCGAATCGTTCTTTTTCATCACAGGGAGCAGTTCTGACAACAGAGAGAAAAAGCGACCGATTGCAACCGAATCCAACACCGTATTGGTTGATATCTGTTTCACTTTTTCGCACCATTCTTTACATTTCGGAAGAACCTGTAAGGGGTATGATGAGGAATCGGCTTCGGGAAACCACCGAAATCCAAAGGACAAAAATCGGATGCTGTTTCCGTCGTTGCTGTACCAGTAGGATTGATAGGGAAGTCCCATCGGGATGTAAAACAACTCGCCCTCCTGCACCGAGAGCGTTTGCCCGTTCGCTACAATTCTGCAATGTCCCTGCAACATATAGGCGATATAATGCTCCGGTGAACCGCTGCGATTGTCGGAATAGTGATATTTGCTTCGCTCGATTTCGTGAAAACGGAACATATCCGAGAAAACTGTTCCTTTCATACGCCAACACCTCAATATTTTACGGAATATTACCTCATTTTTTAAAGAATATCATATTTTATTTCATTTTACAAGTCACTATAATGAAATAGGGTGATGTTCCATGAATAGTAAAAACATCGTATTTGCCAGTCCCGGCGTTGCAGAGCTTTGGGAAGAACCCGTTCGTCAACCGAACGCGGACGAGGTTGTCGTACAGCTTGCTTGTTCCACCATCAGCAGCGGCACCGAGCGTGCCAATCTGATTGGAGATGCCGTTATCAGCATTTACGGTAAAGAGGGCGATCCTGTGATCTTTCCGCGCCGTTGCGGATACAGTTCGGCAGGTACTGTCCTGCAGGTCGGCGAACGTGTCACCACCGTTTCTGTCGGTGACAGAGTGGCTGTCGGCGGCAGTACACATAGCCAATTCGTGACGCTTCCCGAAAAGGCAGTACATCCGATCGGCGATCTTCCGTTTAAAGACGCCGCTTTGTTTTACATTTCCACCTTTCCGTTGGCGGCAATCCGAAAATGCCGTTTGGAAATCGGCGAAAGCGCCATTGTTATGGGGATGGGCGTGCTTGGTCTGATGGCATTGCCACTACTGAAACATGCAGGCGCGGCACCGGTCATTGCCGTTGATCCTATGCCTGAAAAGCGCGAAAAAGCTCTCGCTTGCGGCGCGGACTATGCGCTGGATCCGTTTGATCCGCAGTTCGCCGAAACCGTCAAGAAACTTACCGATGGCGGCGCTAATGTTGGTATTGAAGTAACGGGTATCGGCGCCGGGTTGGACGGTATTTTGAATTGTATGGCACGCTTTGGCAGAGTGGCACTGCTTGGCTGTACTCGAAACAGCGATTTTTCTATTGATTATTACCGCAAGGTACACGGCCCGGGGATTACGCTGGTCGGTGCACATACCATGGCGCGACCGGAAACCGAATCCTCGGCGGGTTGGTGGACGACCAAGGACGATATGGCGGCCTTGAGACGATTGACGGAGTTACACCGCATTTCATTAGCCGATACCGTGGATGAGACGCACTCTCCCGAAGAAGCAACCGAAGTTTTTCACCGCTTGGCGACAGAGAAATCGTTTCCCGTCGTGCAGTTCGACTGGGGGCGGTTAGTATGAAACGTATCCGCATTGCCCAGATCGGTACCAGCACCAACAGCCACGGTAATTCCATTTTTCACTCGTTGAAAAAACAGAGCGATCTGTTTGAACTGGTCGGTTTTGCTTTGCCGGAAAACGAGCGAGAAAAATTTCCCGAGCGTATGTCGGAATTTGAGGGATACCGCGAACTCACCGTCGAGGAAATACTCAGCGATCCTACCATCGACGCTGTCACCGTGGAAACCGAAGAGGTGCACCTTACCAAATACGCCTTATTAGCGGCGCAACAGGGCAAACACATCCATATGGAAAAACCGGGTGGTATCTCTCTTGCGGATTTTGAACATCTGATTGCCGCTGTAAAAGCGGCAAAAACGGTGTTTCATACCGGATACATGTATCGCTATAACCCTGCGATTATCGACCTCTTAAGTCAAATAGAGCGCGGGGAGCTGGGCGAAATTATCAGTGTGGAAGCACAGATGAGTTGCAGTCATCCTGAAACACTGCGTGCGTGGCTTAGGAATTTTCCCGGCGGTATGCTGTTCTTTTTGGGGTGTCATCTGATCGATCTGGTGCTACAGATCCAAGGGGAACCCGCTGAGATCCATCCGATGAGTTGTTCCACAGGTCTCGATGGCGTTCAATCGGAGGATTTCGGTATGGCGGTGCTCACCTACCCGCACGGTGTTTCTTTTGTCAAAACCATCGCCACGGAAAAGGGCGGTTTTGCACGACGTCAGCTGGTAGTAACGGGAACAAAAAAGACGGTTGAGATCAAACCGCTTGAAATGTACGGTGACCCCGATTTGCAATATACCACCGTTACCGAATATGCTTCCGACAACTGGGGTGACACGGGAACAACGTATTCCACCGAACAGTTTGACCGTTACGATGCGATGATGGCATCATTTGCGGCGATGGTTCGCGGAGAAAAGCAAAACCCGTACACCTACGAGTACGAGTTGCAATTGTATAAGACTGTACTAAGATGCTGTGGAATGGAGTGTCAATTATGAAAGCTGTTTTAGTTAATGAAGACCGTAGCTTGCGTTGGGACAACGTGCCCGATCCCGTCGTTGGCGAAGAGGACTGCCTGGTAAAGATTGAGGCCGCCGCACTTAACCGTGCCGATTTGATGCAACGCGAGGGCGATTATCCGCCGCCTGCCGGCTGTCCGGAATGGATGGGTTTGGAGATCGCCGGTACCATCGTGGAGATGGGGCCTGCCGCCGCTGAAAAATCCAAATTTAAGCTCGGTGACAAGGTGTGCGCTCTGCTCGGCGGCGGCGGATATGCCGAGTATGCTAATGTTAAATACGATATGCTGATGCCCGTTCCGAAGAACTGTTCCATGGTGGAGGCGGCGGCTATTCCCGAAGCGTTTGCAACAGCATACCTCAATTTGTTTATGGAAGGGAACATCAAAAGCGGTGATACCTTGCTGATGAACGCTGGTGCCAGCGGCCTTGCCAGCGTTATCATTCCGATGGCAAAGGCATTTGGCATACGTGTGATCACCACGGTGTTGTCAGATGAGATTGCCGCTTCCATTCGCCATTTGAACGCGGACGTGGTTGTAAACACCTCCAAGGAGAACATCGCCGAGGTTCTGAAACAGCAGCTGGAAGAGGGACATCCCGTTGACGTAGCGATCGACTGTTTGGGTGGCGAGATCATGGGGAAATGTATCCACTACTTGAAGCACGGTGCGCGCTGGATCATGATTGCGGCTTTGGCCGGGCAGAAGACTGAGATCGACCTTAAAAATATTTACGTTCGCAACGTTCGCATCATTGGTAGTACACTGCGTTCGCGCACGCCTGAAGTCAAAGCAGAAATCCTGTCTCGCTTAGTTCGTGAGGTATGGCCCAAGGTGGAAAGCGGGGAAGTGAAGCCCACCATTTACAAGGTGTTACCCATCACCGAAGCGGAAGCGGCGCACGATATCTTGTATCGCGGAGAAAACGTAGGCAAGGTCGTTTTGACTGTAGGATAACATTTAAATAGAAATCGGGTGGAAGAATCAGCATATCTTCCACCCGATTATTTATTTGGTATTACTAATCAAACCGTCGATCTCACGAATATGACACAACGTGTTCAGGTGTGTATTTCCGAACTTATTGCTGTCACACAAAAGGTAGCTTTTCTTCGATTGTTTTATCATAATGCGGCGCATGGCGTTTTCCAAAATCGAATTATCGGTAGCCAAACCGTTGTGATCAATCCCGCGGCAGGAAAAGAAAGCAACGTCAGCGTGATACTGCAAGAGCATCGTTTCAGCGTCAGTACCCACGTATGAAAAGGATTCCAACGTCATCTCACCGCCGGTACAAATGGTACGAATTCCCAAAGAAGCCGCTTCCAAAGCCGTTTTGGCACCATTGGTAATCACCAACAAGTTCTGAAATCTAGTCAAGTGAGGCAATACAAAAAACGCTGTTGTTGAAGCGTCCATCATAATGGTATCGCCGTCTTTAACAAGATTAGCCGCTTTCAGTGCGATCTCTTTCTTTTCGCTTGTCCTTTCCATATCACGTACAGCTAAGGGGATACGCTGATCGGCATATCGTGTTTTCAGCGATACAATTCCACGCTGACAGGTGATCAATTCCTTCTTTTCCAAGATGATAATATCGCGACGCACGGTAGGTTCGCTGATAAACAGTTTTTCCGAAAGCTCATGCACCGTGTGCGTCCGCTCAGATAGTAAGGCTAAGTATTGTTGTTCACGGTGATAAATCGACAAATTAATCACAATCCTTTCATATACAATCATTAGTATAATCATTTTGTGATCGTTTTGTCAACATAATATTCAACTATTGATTTTTTATACATTTCCCGTCAAAATGATATAGGGTGATATGGTATGGCTATTGAATTGTTGACTTTATACGAGACAGATCATTGTACTTGTGGTAAGGTACACCGTTTTGCAAGCGATGTGCGCATAGGAAATGGCGTGGTACGTGAGCTTCCGCAAATCCTTAAAACCTGGGGTGTGCGAAAAGTGTTTTTGATTGCAGATGCGATTACCAATCAGGTTGCTGCAGAACAGGTTCGCGCTTTGCTAAACGATGACGGCATTATCACGACAGATTGTGTTTTTCGTGAGGAGCATCCCGAACCGGATGAGCATTCTGTGGGTTATGCGCTGATGTACTTTCAGGCGGATTGTGATGCGATTATCGGTGTTGGTTCTGGTGTAATCAACGATATCGGCAAGCTGGTTGCCAAGGCTAGTGGGAAACCGTATATCATTATCGCAACGGCACCCTCCATGGATGGCTATGCTTCACCCTCGTCCTCAATGGAACGCGCAGGATTGAAAACATCGCTTCCAAGTAAGTGTCCCGAGGTCATCATTGGCGATCTTGACTTTTTATCGCAGGCTCCGATGAAAATGCTGATTTCAGGGTTGGGGGATATGTTGGCCAAATATGTGGGCCTTTGCGAGTGGCGTATAGCTCATGTAATCACAGGCGAGTACTATTGTGATATTGTTGCTGAAGTAGTGCGAGCGGCACTGAAAAAATGTATGGATAACGCATACGGATTACTTTCAAGAGACCCCAAAGCTGTTTCAGCGGTTTTTGAAGGATTGATTATCTGCGGTGCCGCCATGGCCTATGCCGAATCGACACGCCCAGCTTCCGGCGGTGAACATTACCTGTCACATGTTTGGGACATGCGTGGCGCTGTTTTTGGCACCCCTACCGACATGCACGGCATACAGTGCGCGGTTGGTACGCTGATTACTGTGAAAGCGTATGAAAAACTGTTTAATATACCGTTTGATGTAGAAAAGGCCTCACGGTATGTAAACGCCTTTGATTATGAGGCGTGGTGCACGCAGCTGCGTTCCTTCCTCGGTGCGGCCGCTGAACCGATGATCGCATTGGAGCGTAGCGAAAAGAAATACGACAAAGCAACCCATGCGGCACGTTTGGAGTGCATTTTGGAAAATAGGGGAGAGATCGCTCAGATCATTCGGGATGAATTACCGCGATCTGAAGGGTTGCTCGACCTGTATAAGCAATTAGGCATGCCGGTATCGGTTACAGAATTGGGGCTGGATAAAAACATTTTACCTCTCACATTTAGCGCTACGCGGGATATTCGCGATAAATACGTTCTGTCCCGCCTGTGCTGGGATCTCGGTATAACTCCGGAGGAGGTTCTCGATAATGATTAAAAAGATATCACCGTCGGTTATGTGCGCTGATTTTTTGGATTTGAAAGCAACGCTTCATGAGTTCGAAGAACGCCGTATTGAACTGCTACACGTGGATATTATGGATGGTGTTTTTGTTCCCAATTTTACCCTGGGAACCGATTTTGTGAAAATGCTCAAAAAAAGTACCACCATCCCGTTGGATATCCATTGTATGGTGACGGATGTCGAAAAGAAACTGGAATGGTTTCCTTTCGGTGAAGGTGACTATGTTTCTGTGCATTACGAATCCACACAGCATTTGGGCGAGGCGCTGACGTATATTCGTTCTAAAGGGGCAAAACCGATGATTGCGCTGAGTCCTGACACGCCCATCAGCGTGTTAAACGAATATCTTGATAACATTGACGCTGTGCTGATTATGACCGTATATCCGGGATTTGCAGGTCAAAAGCTGATCGAATCCACGCTGGATAAGATTCGTCAGTTGCGCGTATTTCTCGATAAAAATGGGTACGAGGATATCGAGATCGAGGTGGATGGAAATGTCAGTTTTACAAACGCCGTCCGCATGAACAAGGTCGGAGCCAATATCTTTGTTGCCGGCACTTCCAGCGTTTTTCGATCCGATATGTCACTGTCAGAGGGAATTGCACAGCTTCGTCAGGTGATTGGCGAACAGATATAATGTCATTGTCTCCGGACAAATTGTTTCGCTTAATCGACGATATCAATGCCGAGATTATCGATGGTAGTGATATCCTCCATAATACGACAGTATATGCCACGCAGAAAGAAGGAAATTTATGTAAATTTCCTTCTTTCTCTTTATTTTGAGAGCATTTTTCATTGTTTTGCACAAAGATGAAAAAAGATTCTCCAAAGACTTGAAATAATTTCCAAAATATGGTAATCTTTGAATGCCGGCAAATAAAACAGGGAGGTTATTTCAAGTTGGACAAGTTGATCAAAGTGCTGTTAGCGGATAACAGCGACACGTTCGGGATACCCTGCGCAAACCGCATGCGGGTTCACGGACTGGATGTTGAAACCGTGGATAAAGACGGCAAACGGGTCGTCGAGGCGATAGCACAAAAGAAACCGGACGTGGTGATCCTGGATTTCTTTTTGCCGCGCCTGGATGCGATCGGCGTTATGAACAATGTCAAGGCGTTGAAAATGGCGCACGCACCGCAGTTTATGGTGATGTCCGGATTTGACAGCACCAATTTGGAGCGTGAGGCCATTCAGGCGGGAGCGTCGTATTATTTTCTGAAACCGTTTGATGCTGACGAAATGGCGTTTCGCATTTTGTCGTTGGTGTCGACCGGTAACAAGGTCGAGCCGCTGCATCGTCGTGCGGATGTAGCATCAGTTTCGTCGCTGGAGATGCGTGTTACGGAAATTATTCACCAAATCGGCGTTCCGGCACACATTAAAGGATACCAGTACCTGCGTGATTCGATTTTGATGGCGATTGAGGACGAAGAGATCATCAACGCTGTTACCAAACGGTTGTATCCCGCTGTTGCCAAGAAGCATGCTACCACGTCATCACGTGTTGAACGTGCGATCCGTCACGCCATTGAGGTTGCGTGGGATCGTGGTGATGTCGATACGCTCAATTCGTATTTCGGATATACGATCCATACCGGCAGAGGAAAGCCGACAAACTCGGAGTTTATTGCTATGATTTCGGACAAGTTCCGACTTCAATTGAAAATTTCATGATTGTTAAACGAGAAGATTCAAGCCGCTATGCAGATACTGCATAGCGGCTTTTTCTCACATATCTTTTGGTTTTCGTTTGCCCGATTTGTCCATAGTTATGTGGGACAGCGGATTACTTTCGGCGGCATCCTCCAGTTGCTTATTGGAAAGATGCGTATAGATCTCGGTGGTACCCAGATTTTCGTGTCCCAAGATATTCTGAAGCACACGCAGGTCCACGTGACCTTGCTGATACATCAGCGTTGCGGCAGTGTGACGTAGCTTGTGAACCGTCATTTCGCCGGCGCCGTCAACGTGCTTCAGATAGTTTTTAATGACATAATGCACGCCTTGCAGGCTGATACGACTCTTTAAATGGCTCAAAAACAGTGCTTTCTTGTCCTTGACACCGTCGGTCGGCCGCACCTTGAGATATTGCTGAATGGCTTGCTGACAGGCTGTATTCAGGTAGAGCATCCGTTCCTTGTTACCTTTACCACGGACACGCAAGGTGTTTTCGCTCATGGAAATATCGTCCAGATTGATACCAACCAGTTCGGCACGACGCAAGCCACAGTTTAAGAACAGCACGATCATACAGTAATCACGTTCGGCAAAATCACCCGATACAATGCCCAGCAGCTGTGTTGCCTGGTCCAACGTGAGGTACCGTGGCAAGGATTTTTTCTGCTTCGGCGTATCCAGATTGCGAACCGGATTGGTTTCCAGGGCGTGTGTGTAATCGGTGAGATACTTGAAAAACATACGCAACGAGCTGGTTTTTCGGGCGCGGGTCTTATTATTGTTGCTGCGTTCACTGCGAAGGTAGTTCATATATTCGTAGACATCGTTCAGGGTGATCGAGGCGATAAACGCAATGTCGACGTCACGAATATCGATCTTATCCTCCGGCGTCGTAGGGGAGACAAGACCCCGAAGCTGCTTCATATACCGCAAAAATGTGCGAATATCAATAAAATACTCGTTTACCGTGGCCGAGGAGCGTCCACGAATCGTTTCAGTATATCCAAGATACTCTTTGAGAATGGCAGGACATTCCGCCAAATACTCTTTTTTCATCGACGCCACCTCCTTTGTGAAACTTGTTTCACGCTTATCGAGTTATGATAACATACACAGTATAGCACATAAAATTGAAAAAGGAAACAGTTTCTTTGCAACGTTGGTCGGGGCCACGCATAATTGAAGAACCTGGAGCATCAACCAAAGAAGGAAAACGGTGACCAAGGGTCCAAGGATAATTTGAACCTTAAATCGGTGGTTGTTATCAAAATCATAAAATGATAAATCGGATAGAAAATTCTTTGACATAGGCAGCATCGTCAGAAAAATTTCTATCCGATCGTAAAAAACAAAAAATGTGAAAAATTAGCGGATCAACGATGTAATAAGACATATAGACGACGTCTGCAGAAAATTATATGATGAGGAATATAAAACTGAAATACAACAGATACACGTATCAAACAATCAACCCAATAGTAGATAATCGGTTGGGGGTATGGCAAAGCGGAGCTGCGAAGGCGCAATGCTTGAAACGGCGCTACTGGATAAAAACGTCAAAAAGCCGCTAAACAGCCTCTGGTATTGCCAACCGCCTTCCCCAAACTATACAAAATATTCATTTTGTATAGTTGTGCATATGGAAAAGAAGGTAAGAAGTGTGCCCTCTTACCTTGCCGAAGACTTGTTTTTTTGATGAGCTTTCCACACGTTGATGTATTTCATAGTAGCAGATACCAAAATAATACCAACGGAAAGTGCGGCTGCTAGGCTTAATGTGTGTACTGCCTTTTCAATAAATAATTGTTGATCGCCTTCCAAGGCGTATGCGATCGAATAATACAAAGCGCTGCCGGGAATCAACGGAATCAGTGAAAGGATCTCGAAGGTTATGGCCGGAGTTTTCAAGCGTCGTGCCGCGATTTCAGAGTAGATCGCCATAGACAGCGAGACGATCAAATAGCACAGTACTTCATTTTCCAGTAGCTTAAACAGCAGGAGATACAACAACCAGGCCACCATACCCCCTACCCCGGCAATTGCTAATTTCTTGCCACGTATGTTAAACAATACGCCAAAGCCAAGCGTCCCGAAAAGAGATACTGCAATTTGCAGGTAATCATCCGTGGTAAACATTACAGCGCACCTCCGATCAACGTCGGCAGAATGATGCCCAGCGCGATCGACAGCGTCAGCAAAACCGCCTCGATCGATCGCAAAATGCCGGTCATAACATCACCGGAAAACAGATCACGCAGGGCGTTTGTTAAGCCGACACCGGGGATCAAAATCATAATATTTCCGATCAAAATATAGTCCGGTTTTCCAATAACACCGAGTTTTACACAACTGACTGCAATACAGGACGCCATAAACGCACACAGAAAGCGGATGAGCAGCAGACTTACCTTGCCTTTTCCCAAAACAGCGGATACGATATTGATCAATACACCCACGGCAAAAGCGATTGTAATTTCTGCAGCGTCTCTGCCACCGAAAAACACGCAGAACGAGGCGCTGATCACGCCGCAAAACAAGGTGGTCAACCATACGGGATATTTTGCAGCACACTGTATTTTCTGCAATCGTTTTTCGATCTCCGAGAGCTCCGGCGCCTTAAAGGATATCCAGCGAACGAGATCGTTGTATTGATGCAAGCGCTCCATATCCATGGTGATTCGTCCGATTCGACGGGTTTGGGTGAGCACTTCGCCTTCGGGATTTTCTACTGAAACGATAATATTAGAGGTGGTGGCATATACGTCCACACGCACAGCGCCGTACGCTTCAAAAATGCGTGTGACGCTTTCTTCGACACGACTGATCTCCGCACCGACCTCTGTCATTTGCTGGGCAATCTCGATGACCCGGTGCAACAGATTTTTTTCAATTTTCGTCATGCCGTTTCACCTCCGTCTTCTGCATCGATTGCATTATAACGCGATACAAGTAAAATGTCCAGTCAAGTTGATTAAATTCTCCTTAAAAAGGTTGAGAACCTCTTGATTTTTATTTTAGTTCTTGTATAATTACCTTGACCGTAAATTAACCTGAGGAGTGTTTCTAATGATCTGTGCCGAAAATCTGAGAAACGATATTGCCTACTTAACAGAAACCATCGGTATTCGCTTGGCAGGTTCCCCCGAAGAAAAACGCGCAGCTGAATATCTGTGCGACCGTTTCCTGGAGTATACACCGCATTGCACTATTGAAGAGTTCCCCGTTATGCAACGTGTTGTCGAGCAAGAAACACTTGAAATTGAGCTTGATGGTAAATGGATCTCCTTCCCCGCCTCCCTGCTCAACTCCGCCCCCAGCACCTCAGGAAAGCCCGTAGAGGCCGATTTGGTGTTTTTTAACGCCCATACCGATTATCAACGTGCCGATTTCTCCTATCTGCACGGCAAAGCTGTTATTCACTACGGTATCCACATCAAGCGCGAGGAGGATTATCGTCGTTTGATGGAAGCTGAACCCGCCTTTTTGCTGATGGTAGACACCCGTTATACCAGCAGCGCCCCGCTGGCAGACGGTCTCTTCCCTGCCTATGTCAAAAAATACGGTGCCGTTCCTACGATGGATGTTGCCTTTTTCGATGCTTGGAAATGGTGTGCCGAAAAGGCAACGCGCGCTCGTTTGACGGTAACTGGTGGCGTTAAAGAAAGTGTTTCTTACAATGTTATCGCCGAAATCCCCGGGACCGATCCTGAACCGCTGTGCATCTACGGCGGTGGTCACATTGATTCTCAAGCATACTCAGCTGGTGCCGATGATAACGCAACCGGTTGTGCCGTGATGCTGGAAATGGCGCGTATCCTTTCGCAAAAACCTCACCGGCACACCATTCGTTTGATCACCTTTGGCTCGGAAGAACAGCTTTCGGTCGGTAGCGCACAGTACGTGCGCCGCCACCGCGACGAGATCGAAAAACAGGGCAAATTTATGTGCAATTTCGATTCCTGCGGTTCGTTGGTTGGCTGGGATTTCTTTATTATGAATGCCGATCCGGCGCTTCGTGATCGGCTGATAACACATTACAACACACGCGATATTTATTATGAGTCGATGCTGCAGCCCGATCCGACCAACGATCTGTTCCCCTTTACCGTTCTCGGTGTTCCCGGCTTCACTGTCATGCGCCGCAACTGCGAAAGCGGAAAGTTCTATCACCACACACCGATGGATACATTGGACAAATTATCCCCCGAGGCTTTGGCAAAGCGCGCAAGCGCTACTGCCGAGTGGATTACAGAGCTGGCAGATAGCGCCGATCTGCGCGATCTGCCTGGAACCGATCCGTCGGTAGCCGAAACAGTACAGCTTCTGTGGAATACCACCTACGGCGGCTGGTAAAATGCAAGAAAAAAGCTCCTGCACAAGCAGGAGCTTTTGATTTACTCAAACAGTGGTGTGGAGAAATACCGTTCTGCCGTATCTGGCAATACTGTGACAACGGTTTTACCTTTTCCGAGTTTCTTGGCAAGTCGCATCGCCGCAGCCACATTGGTGCCGCTGCTGATACCGCACAAAATACCTTCCTTCGCCGCCAGGTCCTTGGAGGTCTTCAGCGCCTCCTCATCCTTGACGATGCACACTTCATCGTAGATTTCCTGGTTCAGGATAGCGGGAATGATGCCGTCTCCAATGCCCATTTGCAGGTGCGTTCCGATCGAACCGCCCGACAAAATCGCCGCATTTTCCGGCTCCACCGCCCAGATCGTCATCGTCGGATTGTGTTGCTTCAATGTTTCACCGATACCGGTGATGGTACCACCTGTGCCGATACCGGAGCAAAAACCGTGGATCGGGCCATCAACCTGCGCCAGAATCTCAGCCGCCGTTCCCGAACGCTGAATGGCTGGATTGGCCGGGTTTTCGAACTGTTGAGGCACGAAAACACGAGGATCCTCTGCCTTCATTTTAAGTGCCAAAGCCAGACATTCCTCGATGCACAAACCGATGTTGCCGGAATCGTGTACCAAGATCACCTCAGCGCCGTACTGATTTACCAGTTTGCGGCGTTCTTCGCTGACGGAGTCAGGCATAATGATCTTTACGGGATACCCACGCACGGCACCAACCAACGCCAAACCGATTCCCTGGTTACCACTGGTCGGTTCCACAATGATCGTATCCTTGTTGATAAGACCACGCTGCTCTGCATCCAAAATCATATTGTACGCCGTACGGGTCTTGATCGATCCACCGACGTTAAGGCCCTCGAACTTCACAAGGATCTCAGCGTCCTCCGGCGCCGTCATATGCTGCAAACGGATCATAGGGGTGTTCCCCATCGCTTCCAAAATCGTGTTACAAATCATATATGCCAAAACCTCTCTGCGATAAATCGTTTTTAACAGATCATATGTGTGCATCATACCACAGTTGACAATATTTTGCAATGATAACTGCGGTATGAAAGCAAAAAAATCTCCGATATTTTCGAATATCGGAGATTTTTTCTTATTTTCTGGCCTTCTTTGCTTTCTGCATCGCCAAGATACGATTCATCTCGTTATACACGATCATAAATCCTTCATCAACACCCATACCGGGTTTTGCCAATATCTGTACCGGTTGGGTCGCCATAGCGCAATGTACGCACACCTGTGCGCTACGGTCGGTTTCGTTGCACGTACCGCCCTGATAGGCGCCGATTCCCTTTTCTTTGCAATACAGCACGGCTTCAATGGTATTGTTGATGCCGCCGAGGTCGGGCGTTTTGATCTGTACCATGTGACCAGCCTTGTTATCGGCACACAACTTGATGTCCTCTAACGTGTTGCACCATTCATCAGCAACCAGTTCAACGTCACAGCCACGGTTATCCAGCTCTCTGGTCAGACCCGCCAACGCTTCCAACTGTGTTTCACGGTCGCAATCACAATCCATCGGACCTTCAATGCGCAGTTTGAACGGTTTAGCGATACGGCCGAGTTCTTCAATATAATCCGCCATAGCAGCATAGTTGTTATTGCCGAATGCCGCACCGATCGTACCGTACACATCCATATGCATCACCGGCGAATAGTTCGGATCAGTGCGATTATCCAAAATGCGGTCACGCAGCCAAGCAACGTACTCGGCAAGCTTTTCGCCTTTACGGCCAAGTTTGGTATCAATGTTGTTGATCAGTGCGTGCGGCAACACCTGCGCCCCTTTAATGATCATCTTATCAGCATTGTCATAGCGATCATCGCCGGACTGCGTGAAGATCGGAATAGGAGTTTCCGATACGGTGCAGCCGTATTCATCTGCAACGACTTCGCACATCATACGGCCGGTCGCCTTGGCAACGGCGTCCAGGATCGCCTGAGACAAGCCGTAACGAATTGCCGTGTGCAGGCGCTTGCCGTCGACCTGAATGGCCTCCATCATTGCGCACAGGCCACGGAAATCGTTTGCTTCACGCCCCACGAGCTCCGGCTTGATATAGGTATCGATCACCGGAATGAAATCCTCTGCGAGGAACAGCGGATCACGTCCACCGGCACCGGAATACTGAACGGCGGCGCAGTCACCAAAGGCGATCTGACCGTCCTCCAGGACCAGCATAACCGAGATCGATTCACCGGCCTGACGCACGGAACGGAAACCGGCGGTGACGGGATCGCCAACGTAGAACACGCCGTCGTGACCAGCACCTTGCTTAATGGCACGCTGGTCGTCAAAATAGAAGCCAGTGCGGCCGGCGGAACAAACAACATCAATGATTTTCATGACTACTGTTCTCCTTTATTACTTAACGAGGGCGGCCAACGAGACGGCCCTTTCCGATTGCATACACGTCATCAATTACCATCTGGAAGGATGCTTTGCGGCCCTCTGCGGCAGCACGTTTTTCGATCTTTGCGGTGTGGAAATCCTTCAGTTCCTTCGAGAACGGCAGGTTTCCGGGGTTGAGAATACGCACAGCACCTTCGTTGTCGCGGCAAGGCAGCATCAAACCTGCGTTGAAGCGGCACGGTGCAAACGGCACGTCCAGAACTCCTGCTTCAACGGCACGGCAAACGCCGACGGCGACGTCGCCGTTGCCCAATTCAAAGCACTTATCAACAATAGCACGGGTCTCCAAACGAATGATCTCTTTTTCTTCCTCCAAGTGATCGTTGTGGAAGGTTTGATCGGAAAGCATATTGACGACCTGTTTGGTGCACCGCAAGCCTTCGGCGTTTGCCTGCATTGTCGGGATGCCAATGGCTTCGTGCGGCGTCTTAACGATGACCTTGGTCGCCTTGGAAAGGGCGGCTATCACGCTGCCGTTGGCAATAACACCAAACGCTTTTGCTTCGTCTGCGGGGAAACCGCCCATCCACTGGTGAAGCACCGTCGTGACGGCGACGTCGCCGTAGCCGTATTTCTGCAGATATTCATCGGTAAGCTCCTGCAGGGTACGAATTGCGGCAATATCTTGCACCAGGTTGCCACACTGGCCGTAACCGACGGTGATGTTTTTAACGCCCTGCTCTGCTGCCAACAGTGCTTCAATGATTGCCGCAGCGTGAGAAATACACGGCGGCACCAGCGTGCCGGTCAAGGGACCGTACGGCTCACGGTTAATAGAGACACCCATTTCCTCATACAAGCCGGTCAAGCGGTCAACATACTGCCAGTCACGGATCGTGCGCTCCATGGGAACATTTTTGCAGTACGGCAGATTGTAGGAGATACCGCCGCCCTCATAGCTGGTAAAACCGCCGGCATAAGTGATTTCGGTGAGCAGACGGGCATCGGGGGTGCCGTGACGAACCTGCATCGGTACGTTGACGCTCTCGACAACACGGCGGCAGTTCGCTACACCATGATTGACCGCGGGGAAACCGTTGAGCATGGCACGCTCCAGGCGCAGCGACTCGGAAATACCGTTTTCTGCCTCTTCATAGCGGTTTTGACGGGTGTAGCTGTCGATGGTGGAGGGCAGCAGATCCGCCTCTCCCTCATGCTCCAGATACTGCATCAGTTTTATATGCTCCTCAATAACCGGTACACCGGCACGTGGCTGCACCAACGTGCGGTTGTCACGCTTGGCATCCAGTAGCTTTTTTGAAAAATCGCGGCACTGAGGCATTGACTTGTGATAAGCAACAGCTTCTTCCAGGTCAACGTCTTTGCCGGTCGGCCACTGCATCAAGACTTCCTGACGCAGGCTTTGAAATTCGCCTTCGGGAATTCGTTTATTTTGAATATCCATGGTGTTCCAGCTCCTTTTTCAATATTCGTAAGGCCACTTGCGGGTAGTGCGATGAAAGCAAGCCCATAGCGGCCACAATGTACGTTCTATCGACCCAAATATCCGCTGAAAGCGGACGCAACGACGTAGGATGTGCGGGAGAATACAAGGCGTTAGCAGCAATCTCTTCGGTACGCCGGGCGTGTATTAAGCTGCCGCCCGTTACCAAGATCTGCTTGACCTTGGCGAGACTCTTACCCTCCTGCACATAGGTTTTACCGAGCATAGTGTACGTTTCTGTGATGACACCGGCGTGGCGATTTACAGCCTCGTCAACCGCACAGGATGCCAGCGCAAAATCAAGCATTTCCATTTCTTTATCGCCGTTTGGAACGCAGTCGGTATGCTCGTACAAATGCTCAATCAGTTCTTCGACACGTGCTTCGGTCAAACCGGAAAGTTCCGCTACGCGGCGGATGCCGACGGCGTCAACAATACCGTGGATGCTGTAACGCATTCCAATGTCACCTTCCACAGTGCGCTTGGCAAAAGGTTCCGGTAAGCCTTTAAAGACAGTATTCATATGCTCAGGCATACCGTCGGTGATCGAATAGATATCCGTGGTTGCACCGCCGACGTCAATCCCGATCAGATCGCCGATTCCGCGCTCCCCTTCACACCCCTGTGCCAGCAGTTCCATGGCCTGTAGGACTGCGGAAGGCGTAGGCATCATAATATCCGATAACAGCTCAGCGGCTTTGCTTAAGCCCTTTGCCTGGATAATGCGATTAAGAAAGATCTCGCGGATCTTTTGCTGCGTCGGCTCTACCTGAAGAACACCAAATTTCGGCATTACGTTAGGGCAGATATATACTTCATGTCCCTCGAGAATACGTTTGCATTCTGCGGCGGCCGAGCGATTACCGGCTATGATGATTGGGAACTCCGGCGGCAATTTTGCCAGCATAGCCGCGTTGTGAAGGATACATTCGGTGTTACCACCGTCGGTTCCGCCAACCAGCAGAAAAATATCCGGCTGAGCAGTGAGAATGTCATTCAGATCGTCCTCTGTCAGTTCAAAAGCGTAGATACCGACCGCTTTGGCTCCGGCGCCCAGACTGGCCATTTTTGCAGCTTCGCCGGTCAGCTCCGGTACCAGGCCGCTGGTGATCATACGCAGCCCACCTGCTGCCGACGAGCACGCATAGCACGATTCGAACTGAACGCCCGGGAGCTTTTCCTCTAACTGCGCCAACCCGTTTCGTAAGCCGTCGTTAATATCGGTTTGCACGGTGGTGTACGAGGCGGCTGTTGCCAAAATCTCTTCTGCCTCGACGTCTACTGCTGTGAGTTTTGTATAGGTACTGCCAAAATCAATCAGCAGAACAGCTTTCACGCTTGCTCACCGTCCATGTGCAGCAACTCACGCAATGCTTCGATAGTGGTTTCCGGAGCAGTTCCGGGAGGAAATGCACGATCAAAGCCCATGGCCAAAAAGCGCTTTTCAACATCCTCAAACTTCTGCTTGCCGATCACGATATTGCCGCCGACAACCAACGGAATCCCCTTCAAGCCGGCCTCGTCACACTTTTCGCGCATACCGCGGCAATCCAATTCCCCCTGACCGTACAGCGACGAGATTACGATTGCATCAGCACTTGATTCGATCGCTGCTGCGATGTACTCTTCCTGTGAAACCATTACGCCTAAATTAACGACGTCAAAGCCTGCCTCGGTGAAAGCGTGATACAAAATCTTGTTTCCGACAGCGTGGACATCCGCACCAATGACACCGATAACCAATACTTTTTTCTCGCGTTTTTCCATAATAGCACCTCATTATAAAATACGCTTGTTACCTACATTGTTCTATAACTATATAATATAATGGTATATACTATTTGTCAAGGGGGTAAATGCGATCAAATAAAACAAAAAACACGGTTATTCGATACGTTGTAAAAACTCACGAGGCGAACACTTCGTGATTGATTTGAAAGTCTTGGAGAAATGCACATAGTCTGTATAACCGCACTGCTCGGCAATCCATGACAAAGAAACGGTTTTTCGATAGGTTTCCATTAAGAAACAAGCTCGCTGAATTCGTGATTCTGTCAGCAAAGAGTGTGGACTTTTTCCGATGTATTGTTTCACTAACGATCGGATGTAATCAACCGCATAGCCGCTGCCTTGCAGTATAGCGGTAACGTCGCACTGAGAATCGCAGCAGTTTTCAGAAATGGTGTGTACGATACGCCGGACCGCTTGATGCGTGGCATCGTCATAGTGGATACGAGAAGCAATAAATTGCAGATAAGCATGACACAGTGCATCAAGATAAGCCGGCTTTCCGAAACGGTTATCGTGTATCATACGAATAAGTAAAGCACCTTCGCCACCATTGTCATGAAACACCACCGGTTTCTCCAAAGGAAGTTCGCCGACAAAATCCCCTTGCAAATAAATGCGCCTCACTGCCCCATCGCCCGATGAACTATGTACCGTGTCGGGCGGAATCAACGCGATCGTACCGGGACAAAATCGGTAAGCTATGCCATCAACAAACACGTCACCTGTTCCTGCCACGAAAAAAACAATCTCGTGTTTCTTGTGCGAATGAGCAGGAAATACGGAAACATCCACTGCATCACATTGTATATTGCTACTTCGCTCCATAGTATCACCTCAAACACAGCATATCATAAACCTATGTTTTACACAAGTTTATTTATGAAATATGCTAACAATTTCTTTCAATCAATGGTATAGTGTTGGCATTATGCGAAAGAGGTAATTATATGTTATTCACAAAACGAGATATAGCAAAGATTATTCTCCCTCTGATTGTGGAACAACTGCTCAGCGTTACCATTGGCATGTTTGACTCAATTATGGTTTCGCAAGCCGGTGAAGCCGCTATTTCAGGTGTGTCGTTGGTAGATACTATTAACTTGCTGTTAACGTATTTGTTCACCGCCCTGGCCACAGGTGGTGCTGTTGTTATTTCACAGCGCCTGGGCTCGAATAACAATCACAAAGCAAAACACGACTCAAAACAGTTAATTCTTACGGTTTTTGTGATGTCAACACTTGTTTCTGTTGTTACCGTTCTTTTTCGTTCCCCGTTACTGAAACTGATTTTCGGTCAGATTGAATCTGACGTTATGGCGAACGCACAAGTGTACTTCCTCATCACCGCGATATCTTATCCGTTTTTGGGACTATACAGCGCGGCTGCGGCTATTTTTCGCTCATACGGCAATTCCAAAGTTTCAATGTTTGCCTCGCTTTGTATGAATATTATCAACATTTCCGGAAACGCGTTGCTGATTTTTGTCTTCAAGTGGGGTGCAGCAGGCGCCGCAATAGCAACGCTGGCTGCGCGCATGTTTGGAACGGTTTTGATGTTGTTTCTGCTGGTCAGGAAAAAAAGTCCCATTCGGCTGCAAGGATTATTTAGAATAAAGCCGGATTTTTCCGTTATCAAATCCATTTGCCGTATTGGTATCCCAAGCGGACTGGAAAACTGTATGTTCCAACTGGGCAAAGTGATGACACAAAGCCTTATTTCCACCTTTGGAACAGCGCAAATTGCTGCTAACGCCGTAGCAAACACGCTTTCTACGTTACAATTTATTCCTGCCTCTGCTATTAACATCGCTGTCATCACCATTGTGGGAAGGTGTATCGGAGCAAACAACCAAAAAGAGGCAGTTTACAATTCCCGTAAATTACTGGGGCTAGCGTACGCCGCCATCACGTTAGCTTCTGTGCTAATCATAGGCTTCTTAAATCCGATTCTTAGCATTTACGACCTGTCCTCCGCTTCCATAGATGTAGCGCGAACATTGATGATTTTACACAGTATTTTTGTATGCACCATCTGGCCGCTGTCGTTTTCGATTCCCTGCTCATTCCGCGCCGCGGGAGATGTTCGTTTCCCATTGGTTGTTTCGATAATAACGATGTGGAGTTGCCGAGTTGGTCTGAGTTATGTATTCGGAAAATACCTTGAACTCGGCGTTTTAGGCATCTGGTTGGCAATGTTTTCGGACTGGGTTTGTCGAGCGGTGTTTTTTGTTATCCACTATCTCAAAGGCACATGGCTCAAAAATCGTAAAAGTGTTACATAACAAAAACCGCCCTTTCGGGCGGTTTTTTAGATGCTCTTTTCTTCGAGCAAACGCTTGATTTTGGTTTCCAGATACAATACCGATCCTTCGTCCATCTCGTAGTAAGAGTTGATCAGTTCACCACGAAAATGGCGAATCTGTTCCGAAACGGTGGCACTGAAATACTTGTCGTAGAATCGCGGCACTAAAAGCACGCTTTTATCGGCGAGATATTCAGTAAGTTCTTTTTCGGATACCGATTTCAGCGGTTCAAAAATACGGGCTTCCTCGGCATAATTCTCACACGTGTCATACAGCAACTGCGAAAAACGAGGGCTGTATCCCACGATACCTACCGTTTGGTCGGCGTGAAGTTTAATGATTTGTGCCAGATACCGCGGCGAAGGACGAAGTGCCACGCGTGCGATCTTTTTCTTAATCGGCAGGATGCTTTCGAGATACTCTGCGTGGGCGGAGGTGGTGACAACCAAGTCGAAATCTTCTGCCAGTTTATACGGATATTCGCGGATGTTGTCGAGCGAAAACGAGTACAAGTCGACCCCGGCAATATGGCGAAGTTGCTCGGACATCTGGGACAGATTTTCGGGGTTGCATTCCACGACAGCCACCTTCACGTGCGCCTCTTCTTCCGCACGTTCACGCAATTTTAAAGTTAGGAAGATGTTGATTTCCGCAGCGGAGAGTCCCATATCTTCCAGGTCATCCAGCAAGCGGTCAATCGCTACCATGGCTTGCTCTTTGCGACTTCCCGAGTTTTCTGCTTGATACCGCACAAACGTGCCGCGACCCTGCACCTTTTCCACCAAGCCGGAACGTTCCAGTTCGTCATACGCACGCTTTATCGTTCCGCGAGCAATTCCCAACTCCTCGGTCAGTTCCTGCACCGTTGGCAACTGTTGACCCGAGGTCAAATCCCCTTTCTTGACTGCTGTGCGGATCGTGTCCACCAATTGTCGATATAGAGGAATGTCCAGCTCCGTATTGATTTTGTAATTGAGTTTCATAGAGATCACTCCGATAAATTGTTATATATCAATTTTACACATTTTTGACATTTTGTCAAGCGGATATATAACAATAGCAGGCGCTTTCTGGTTAGAAAACACCTGCTACATACTTATTTTAAGGTTTTCAGATAAGCGGCTCTACCAGTTTCGTAGAGATTGTTTCCTTCGCTGTCGATGATGACGATTGCAGGGAAATCCTCCACTTCCAAGCGGCGAATCGCCTCCGCTCCCAGGTCTTCATAAGCGACGATCTCTGACTTTTTGATGCATTTGCTGAGCAACGCACCGCATCCGCCAATTGCACCGAAGTAGACAGCACCGTGCTTTTTCATCGCTTCGATTACTTCGGGACCACGCTTACCTTTACCGATCATACCCGTTTGACCTTGTTCGATCAAGATCGGACTGTAAGCGTCCATGCGATACGACGTCGTCGGGCCGGCAGAACCGATTGCCTGTCCCGGCTTTTCCGGTGTCGGTCCGACAAAATAGATCACGGCATCGCGGATCTCCAGGGGAAGTTCCTTGCCTTCCGCAACCAGCTCGCACAGTCGCTTGTGTGCAGCATCACGTGCGGTATAGATCACGCCGGAGATCAAACAACTGTCCCCTGCTTTCAAAGCTCTTGCCGCTTCCCGAGTTAAGGGGGCCTTTATTGAAATCGACATATCACAGCACCTCCGTCTTATGACGAGTAACGTGGCAATTGATATTGACTGCTACCGGCAATCCTGCAATATGCGTAGGATAGGTCTCAATATTCACCGCCAAAGCCGTTGTTAATCCACCAAAGCCCTGCGGACCGATACCAAGCTTATTGATTTCTTCAAGAAGCTCCGTTTCTAAATCTGCGTAGAAAGAATCGGCGTTACGCTCGTCCACGGGTCGCAACAGCGCCTTCTTCGCCAAATACGCCGCCTTGTCAAACGTACCGCCAATGCCAACGCCAACCACGATCGGCGGGCAAGGATTCGGGCCGGCCTGTTCCACCGCCTGAACAACGAAGTCTTTTACGCCCTGCAAGCCGTCCGACGGACGCAGCATGGCAATACGGCTCATATTTTCGCTGCCAAAGCCTTTGGGAGCGACGGTGATCTCGATACGGTTGCCCGGCACGATCTCCGTGTACAGCATAGCCGGTGTGTTATCGCCGGTATTGACACGATCCAGCGGATCACGCACCACGCTTTTCCGTAAATACCCGTCACGATATCCTTGACGGACCCCCTCGTTAACCGCCTCGGTCAAATCGCCGTCCACAACGTGCACGTCCTGACCGATCTTCAAAAACACGCACGCCACGCCGGTATCTTGGCAAACGGGCTGATCCTTATCGTCGGCAATGGTGTAATTCTCGATAATGCGCTCCAGAATCTCTTTGGCTTGCGGCCACGTTTCACGCTCGCAAAAATCACAGATGCACGTTTTGACGTCGCTGCTCAAATGGCAGTTGGCCTCAATGCAAAGTCTCTTCACCGTTTCTGTGATGCGAAGAGCATCAATTTCACGCATAAACAGACCTCCTTAACACTTACAAAATGGTATAAATCTTATCTTGCAATTCACCGTCGCGGCTGAATACGTGTGCCGCTACCCGATCGCTGTGACCGGTTTTTTGGGGGACGCCGGTAATGCGCTCCACTTTGGCTTTAAGCTCTTGGATATCGGTAATCGGCAAGCCGGCGTCTATGAGACGTTCTTTTAATTCGCGATTTTTGGGATTGACAGCAATCCCACCCTGCGTTACTAAGACATCGATATCCTTACCGGGCGTGGAAATGCAGGTAACACGGTCGGTAACGATCGGTAACCGTGCACGGAACAACGGAGCAATGATCATCGACAGCTTGGCGCCTGCCGCCGTATCGCTGTGGCCACCGGAGCCACCCATAATATAGCCGTTGGAATCGGTATGGACGTTGACGTTGAAGTCGGTATCAATCTCCGTGGCGCCGAGAATGACCACGTCCAGATCATCGACGCAGGCTTCACCGCCCGGTGCAGCATAACGCAGAGCGGTAATTTCTTGGTGCCGCGGGTCCTCACGTAGCGATTCCACCGCTGCCAGATCAAAGCACTGGACGTCCATAAGCTTACGGAAACAGCCGGCTCGCAGCATATCAACCATATAACCGGTGATACCGCCAAGACCGAAGCTGCCGCAGATCCCTTTTTCCAGCATCGTATCTTTGAGAAACTTAGCAGCTGCCAAGGAAGCACCGCCGGCACCGGTTTGAAATGAGAAGCCGTCTTTTAACAGTCCAGATGCTTCAATGACTTTTGCGGCCTGTGCCGCCATTACCAAGCCGACAGGATCACGGGTGATACGGGTCGTTCCGGAGACGATCCCCTGCGGATCACCGATAGCGTCAACGGTGACGACGTAGTCAACATATTTCTCTGAAATGGAATACTCCTTAAGCGGGTACGGAACTAAATTGTCGGTGATAACGACTACCTTTTTGGCGTACATCGCATCGGCGAACGCATAGCCGAGGCTGCCGCAAGCCGATTTTCCGTACTTGCCGGAGCAGTTGCCCATTGGATCAGCTGTCGGTGCAGCGATAAACGCCACGTCGATCGGCGTGCGCCCCAAAGCAATATCACGAGGGCGACCGCCGTGCGTGCGGAACTCCACAGGCTTTTCCAGAATTCCTTGCGAAAACGCACGCCCGAGGCCGGCGGCAATATAGTCAGCTGCCACACCTGTTACGACCTTATCTTGAATATGCTTCAAAAGCGGTGCGTGTACATCAAAGAGCGAGCTGGCGTTGACCGTAAGATCCTTGATGTCCTGCTGTGCGATCGCATCCATTACCATATTTAGAACGTAGTCGCCGTTACGCAAATGGTGATGAAACGATACCGTCATTCCGCTTTTAAGTCCGGACAGCCGAATCGCATCACTCAGCGATTTTACCGTTTTGTTCATGTGCGATCCCCCTTGGTCAATCCTAAGGCTTCAGCGGCAGCGATAGTACGCTCGGCACGGGCGACGATCGGGGCATCAATCATCTTGCCACGCAGTGCAACAGCGCCTTTCCCTTGTTCTTTTGCCAGGCGAATGGCCTCCAACACCTCATAAGCATATTCAATATCCGCTTGCGACGGGCTGAAAACACGGTTGATCGCATCAATATGCCGAGGTGAAATAGACGCTTTTCCTGTAAAGCCCAAAGCCTTTGCAACGTTCGCATCCACGACAATGCCCTCATCGTCGTTAACGTCGGTGAACGGCGTGTCGTACACCTCAACACCAGCAGCGCGGGCCGCCACGACCAGGCGTGTGCGTGAATATTCGATCTCGCGTCCCTCTTTCGTGCGCTTGCATTGCAGGTCGGCGGTAAGATCCTCAGCGCCCAGGAACAGGGCTTTGACACGGGGCGAACAGGAAGCAATGGCATAGGTGTTCTCCACGCCCAGCGCCGTTTCAATCAAGGCGATCAAGCCAACCGTGCCAACCTCCAAACCCAGAGCTTTTTCCGTGGCGGTAATGTAAGAATCAGCTGTGAGAATATCTTGCGGCGTGCTTACCTTGGGAAGCAGCAAGAATGCCGGTTTTTCGGGCAAAATCGCAGCAACATCGGCTTGCCAAAACGTTGTATCGACCGAATTGATACGCACCACGGTCTCACAGCCGCTAAAGTCAAGATAACGAAGGGTGTTTCGAACGAGCAGACGTGCCGCATCCTTTTCAGCAGGAGAAACTGCATCCTCCAAATCGAAAATCAGGGCATCGGCACCCAAACAGTTACCATTGATCAGCATATTGGGCGTGTTACCGGGTAAAAACAGCAAACTGCGAAGCATCAGACCTCCCCCTTCCCACGCATAACGGCGGTTTCCACGCGTGCCCGAATCACACAATCTAAGGCACCGCGATCCACAATGCGGACAGTGGCGCTTTTCACGCCGTTTTCTTCGAGGACTTCCTGCACCGAAGCACAGATCGAATCGCCAAACTGTGCTTTGACGACCGATTCCAGTTGAATCGATATCCCCTCCGAGGAAGGGGTGATCTCAATATACACATCGCTGGATTCCATTGTTCCGGCGGTAGCGGGCTTTATGATTTCCACGAGTAAAACACTCCTTTGGCAAATAGTTATAGTAACAATTTACGAATATTGTATAGCACAAGCCGTAAAAATGCAATTCTTTTTCACTTTTTTTCGTTTTTTATTTGCACATTTCAAAGAATAATGTATAATGAAAGCAAATACACGTCTGCTGCGAGGAGCATTATGCAAGTAGAAATTGTTTCAAAACTGAATATTGCTCAAAAAACGGCGTGGGAACGTCTGTTGCAGGGTGTGGGTTTGGAGGCAGACCTCAATGTTGAACAAACCGTGTTGGTTTGGGAGGATGGATTGCTGGTTGCCACCGGTTCCCGACTTGGTAATCTCTTGAAATGCATCGCCGTCGAGCCGACCCGGCAAGGAAACGATTTGACAGCTACCGTTCTTACGGCGCTTCGTCAGGAAGCCTTCAAAAACGGGTTTGATCACCTTTTCCTGTATACGAAGCCCGCCAATGCAGCGCTGTTCTCTTCCCTTTTCTTTTATCCGATTGCGCAAACCGATTCCGTGCTGCTGATGGAAAATCGGCAAAACGGTATTGCTTCTTTTCTGGATACATTCTCCTCTGTAAATGCAGCTGGCTCCGTTGGAGCGGCGGTTATGAATTGCAACCCTTTTACCTACGGGCATTTGCATTTGATTGAAACCGCATCTCGTGAGTGTGATCACGTGTACATTTTTGTTCTTTCAGAGGATCGCAGTCGATTTTCCGCTGCTGATCGTTTGGAAATGGTACGGCGTGGCACGGCGCATCTTGATAACGTGACCGTGCTCCCAACCGGCCCGTATCTGATCTCGTCAGCCACCTTTCCGACGTATTTTTTGAAAGACCGTGAACATGCCGATGCTATTCACTGCCAGTTGGATGTCGAGATTTTTCTGCGATATTTTGTTCCTCGGTTTTCTGTTACGCATCGGTATGTCGGAACAGAACCCTTTTCACCAATGACTGAGCAGTATAATTCTGTTTTAAAAGCACTGCTCCCGCTTGCCGGAATTACCGTGCGAGAAGTACCTCGCTTTGAAAAGAATGGTGTACCCGTCAGCGCCAGTGCGGTGCGTCGATTCCTGGAAACCGGGCAAACGGAGTGTGCCAAATCGCTCACTCCGCAGACAACGTGGGATTTTTTCTGATTTATAGGAGGTATCTGTTATGAGGGATCGCCAAGAAAGTCATATTTTGAGTAGTTATTTTGCTCCTCGTGGTCATACCCGTATGTATGCGCTTGGCATGCAGCTGGCGCAGCTGTATCTTTCGCCGTATGATAAGCTCATCGGCATTATCGGCGAAGCCGGCTCCGGTAAAAGTGCGTTGATCCGTGGCATGTTTCCCGGCTTGGAGCTGACAAATGACGATGACGGCGTCTATGTGCGTCCGTTGCCACTGCTGGATCAAGGGTCGCAAATCGGCTTTTTTGCGCCGCATACGTATCATTTGGACATTCGCTTTGAAAACGGATTCACCCAAATGAGTGTGCTGGCAGAAGCGATTACAGAAGCACTTCAAAACGGAAAACGTGTGATCGTAGAGCACTTTGATCTTGTCTATCCCCTGCTCGGCTTTAACGCCAATCTATTGATCGGCGTCGGTGAACAGGTTCTCATCGCTCGTCCGACACTGTTTGGCCCCGAGCCTCAGGAGATCCGTGAAACGGTGTACAACTCGCTGAATTACCGTTTAATGGCCCACACGGCTGAGGATCTGTGCGAGTACTGTATGCCGGCAGAGGAATTGGCTCGGTGCGGCCACGATGACGTACGTCACGGCTTTGTTATCAGCTTCCCTGATACAAAGCCGACGTTCGATATTCGTGAGTTGGAGAAAAAGGTCAACGAGATGATCGATGCGGATTTGCCAATCACGTATTTGGACAATCATCACGTTTCAATCAATGGAAAAAGTCACGTATGTACCGGCCCGCGTATCCACGTATCTCGTACCGGCAAGATTGAGAATTTCCATTTATTGAATCACTTTATCTACGATCGATTCAGCCGCAGTTATCTGTTGGTCGGCTGTGTCGGTGAGGATGCTGAGAAAAACCTGCAGAAGCTGGATGCTCAGCAAGAAAAGCAATCCGATCTCATCCTGTAATGGGAGGAACCGCTATGGCGGAGGTTACCCTTGCGCAGATTTTGGAATCACGAGATACCCGTGTACAGCGTCAGCAGGAATTGTTGGCGCTGTATCGTTGTCCCCTGATTTGCTTTACGATGAACATCGCCGGCCCGATCAAAGTGACCCCACTGATTGAGCGAGGATTTTCCTTTGGTTTATCTCGCCTGCTGGATTTGCTGCCCGCAGACTCCATTCGTTTTCAAGAGACGGAAACAAAACCTACGGGCTGCCAAGCCATGCTTTGTGTTGATTTAGAAGCGGTCGCTCTGAAAAAAATCTGTGTTTCCATTGAAGAAGAAAGCTCGCTCGGACGATTGTTTGATATGGACGTGCTGGATACAAATGGATTAAAGTTGGAACGCCAGACCCAACGCTCCTGCATCGTTTGCGGCGCTTCGGGACGTGAGTGTGCCGCCGGTAGGCTTCATACCGTCCCCGAGCTGCAAGCCGCTACGCATCGAATTCTGTACGAGTATTTTGCAGCAGCGGATGCCGCTCAGATATCTGAAAACGTGGTTCACTCGTTATTGGAGGAGCTTTACACCACTCCGAAGCCCGGATTGGTTGACCGTCGTAACAACGGCAGTCATACCGATATGACCCTCTCCACGTTTTTTAACAGCGCTGCGGCGTTGAAGCCGTATTTTGAGGAATGCTTTACAATTGGACAGCAAACCGCCAACAATTTACCTGGAGATACTTTCTCACTGCTTCGTAAAGCCGGTTTAAAGGCCGAAACAACGATGTTCGACTCCACGAAGGGAGTCAACACCCACAAAGGAGCAATCTTTATTTTTGGCGTTTTATGCGGCGCTATGGGACGTCTGTGGAAGGCGGATGCGCCGCTCGCCGATCTGGAGACGCTCTGTGCAGAATGCGCCGCCGTGGGGGCAACGGCACTCGAGGATTGGAAAACCGTAACCGACAATACAGCCGGTGAGCGCTTCTACCGCCAGTACGGGATCGGTGGCATACGTGACGAAGTGGCCAAAGGACTGCCGTCAGTCGTGCGCTGCGGCTTGCCTGCGTTTTACGAGGCACGAAAGCACGGGCTTAGCAGAAATGATGCAGGAGCGGTAGCGTTGCTGCATTTAATTACACGGGTTCAGGATACCGCTCTGTACCATCGTGGCGGGCTTGAAGGCGCAGCCGACGCTGTCGCTGAAGCACAAGCCCTTCTTGATGCTTCACCGTTTCCCTCTGCAGAACAGATTGTTCTGCTGGACGAGGCCTTCATAAAACGCAATCTGTCCCCCGGCGGTTGTGCCGATTTGCTTGCAGTTATTTATTTTTTATATGATCTTTACAACAAAGAAGCCGACAGGTGATTCCTGTCGGCTTTCTTCATTTTTCTTTTCGTTTAGCAAGTTCGGAGAGCACTTCGAACTTGGACGTCACATACAAATAGCCACCTTCACTATGCGGGATCATGCAGTTCGAGCAGTCCTTAATCCCTTGCGGTGTAAAGGTAAAGTTTCCGCCGCAATCTTCCCCCAGCGCATACAATGGACAGTAGCAAAACAAGCAGTTAAAAAAATCGCTTTCGGTTTTGTGGCACGGAAAGTATTCACATTCCGTGTTTTGAAAATACGAAAAGTTATTCTTCATCATACTCATTTCACCCCTTTATATTCGATCTCCGCAAACGGCTCGACTGATCGTGCCAAAATGCCGTGCATGTGCGCTATTGCAATTCCGTAGTTCGTAATGGGCACACCGGCATCCAGACAGCGACGCAGGCGAGATTTCATTTCACGTTCATTCAGCATACAGCCACCGCAATGTATTACCAACGCATACCGTGATACATCTTCCGGAAATTCGCCACCGGATGTAAACTCAAATTTCAGTTCTTTTCCGGTGTGCTGACGGATCCAGGTCGGCATTTTCACGGTACCGATGTCTCCGCATTGCCGATGATGCGTGCAGCCCTCAGAAATCAGCACCGTATCACCGTCGCACAACGTATCCAATTGCATAGCGCCCCGCACCGTTTCTGCAAGATCGCCTTTGTAGCGTGCAAACAGGATAGAAAACGATGTCAACGGAACGTTGGGCGGCACCAATGCGTTTACCTTTCCAAAGGCCTGCGAATCGGTGATGACAAGCTTCGGGGCTTTACCAAGACGATCCAGCGTTTCGGCAAGCTCGGTATCCCGTGTTACGACGGCGACGGCACCGCTGTCCAAAATATCACGAATGGTTTGCTGCTGTGGCAGGATCAACCGCCCCTTTGGCGCAGCTGAATCAATCGGAACGACCAGTACGACCGTATCGTTCGGAGCGATCAGATCGGCAACCAGACGCTTACTGTTTTCCTCGGTCTTGACCAGGTGCCCCAACGCCTCGCGCAGTGTGTTGATACCCTCACCTGTCACAGCGCTGACATACCGCTCTTTTGCTGTGTCAGCAGGCACGGTATCCAGCAAATCGCATTTGTTGTATACGACCAGGTACGGAATTCTTTTGGCTTTAAACGCAGCGACAAGCTTGCGGTCATCGTCGGACAATCCTTTCGTCGCATCTACCACCAGCACTGCCAGATCGGTCAGATTCAGCGTTTGCATCGCACGGCGTACACGCAACGTTCCCAGCTCACCCTCGTCATCAATGCCGGGCGTGTCAATGACCACTACCGGCCCGATCGGTAAAAGCTCCATAGCTTTCTTTACCGGATCGGTGGTCGTACCCTTGACATCCGAAACCAACGACAAGGCTTGGTTTGTCACGGCGTTAACGACACTGGATTTACCTGCGTTTCGCAGGCCAAAAAAGCCGATATGCACACGATCGGCAGATGCTTGTTCATTGAGTCCCATGATGAGCCTCCTTTGGCCTTAGAATCGGAAATCACGACGGTTAGACGCCTTAATGTCCTCAATATTCTGTGAAGCAATGCCCCGTACCTTGATTTTTGGAATGTTAAACAATTCCTTATTGATCAAATCAAAGCCGATTTCCTTGGTATCCTCGCTGGCGTAATCCACCAAATACTCGGTCAGTGTCATCAAAGCGTTGGGATGGCAGCAGTTTTGGATCTGTCCATTTTTGCAAAGAGCCATAAACCGATCGCCCGTTCTCCCCTCGCGATAACACGCCGTGCAGAAGGACGGAATGTAACCAAGCTGCATCAGCCAATTCACGACCTCATCCAACGTACGCTGATCCGAAACGTCAAACTGCTCAGAATCGTGGGGACGCTCCTCCTCAGTATAGCCGCCAACCGACGTGCGGGATGCACCGCTGATCTGCGAAATGCCGAGTTTCAGCGCACGGGCACGCACCTCTTGGCTTTCACGGGTGGAGATGATCATACCGGTATACGGCACAGCAATGCGAATGCAAGCAATGATCTTTTCAAAAATATCGTCACTCAAGCCGTTGTCGAAGGTATCCGGATCGATGTCGTCGGCACGCTTGAGGCGAGGAACGCTGATCGTATGCGGACCGACACCGTGGACCGCCTCCAGATGCTCAGCGTGCATCAAAAGGCCGGCAAATTCGTACTTATAAAGCTCCAGGCCAAATAACACGCCCAGACCCACGTCGTCAATACCGCCTTCCATAGCACGGTCCATTGCCTCGGTATGATAATCGTAATCGTGTTTGGGGCCGGTGGGATGCAGCTCCAGATAACTCTTTTTGTGGTAGGTCTCCTGGAACAGAATATACGTACCGATACCGGCGTCCTTCAGCTTGCGGTAATTTTCCACCGTGGTTGCCGCAATGTTGACGTTGACACGGCGAATATCCCCGTTTTTGTGATGAACGGAGTAGATCGTTTTAATGCACTCCAGAATGTACTCGATCGGGTTGTTGACGGGATCCTCACCCGCTTCGATAGCAAGGCGTTTGTGGCCCATATCCTGCAAAGCGATCACTTCACGGCGAACCTCTTCCTGGGTCAGCTTTTTGCGGGCGATGTGCTTGTTTTTTAGATGATACGGGCAGTAGACGCAACCGTTGACACAGTAGTTAGACAGATACAGCGGTGCAAACATTACAATACGGTTGCCGTAGAACGCCAGCTTGATTTCCTCTGCCAAGCGGTACATTTCCTGCACCTTCTCCGGAATATCGCAAGCAAGAAGAACCGACGCTTCACGGTGTGTCAAGCCCTCGCAATGCACACCGTCCTCGGTTTTTTTCGGACGGGCTTTTTCCAGAATCGCATCGATCAGCTCGACGTTATTCTTATTTTCCTCCGCATAACGAATCGTATCGAGGATCTCCTCGTGATTGATAAACTCCTCGGCTTTCAAGGATTTTGGATTGTACAGTGCCATAGTGTATTCCTCTTTTCTTAGTACTGGATATGAGCATCGGGGTGATCACCCCGAGCAACAACAACTTCGTAGCCAATGCGCCGCATACTCTGCCGCAGATGCGCAATCGCTTGTGCGGATTCATCACCGCTGGATAGCTTGTTATCGTATAAGGCGTATTTTTTGCGTTCCGACAGCGGCGACAGGTTTGGCATAATAACGTTTGCACCCGCACGGATCCCACGCTCACGTCCCTCGTTCTCAATTGTTCCGAGAGCGGTGGTTGCCGGCAAAAGCAGTTCGGGATGCATCAACCGAAGAAGCGACAGAAGATAGACGGTCAGATCGGCCGTTCCTGCGGGATAACCGCCGAACGGCGTGTCCTTTTGCGGAATAAACGGACCGATACCGCACATCTCGGGTGAAAACTCTTCGATAAACTTGAGATCCTTTGCCAGATGATAGGGCGTTTGATACGGTGAACCAACCATAAACCCACAGCCTACTTGAAAGCCAAGCGACCGAAGCTCCCTTAAACATCGCATCCGATTATCAAACGACATCGAAGACGGATGCAACCGCTCGTAGTGCTCACGGTCGGCGGTTTCGTGGCGCAACAGATACCGATCCGCTCCCGCTTCACGCATTTTACGATATTCCTCAAGAGTATATTCACCCAGCGACAACGTCACAGCGCAATCGGGATACAGCCGCTTGATCTCACGCACTGTCAGCGCAATATCATCCGCAGTAATGCAGCCTTCCCCGCCCTGCAGGACGAAGGTGCGGAAGCCAAGTCGGTAGCCTTCCTCACAGCATTCCAGTATCTGCTCACGGGTCAACCAATAGCGTTCACAATACGCATTGGAGCAGCGAATGCCGCAGTAAAAACAATCATTACGACAGAGATTACTGACTTCAATCAGACCACGGATAAATACGGTGTTGCCGAACACATACTGTCGAACCTCGTCGGCTTGTCGTGCCGCATATGCTGCTGCATCGACCGAATACCCCGTAATGAGTTGCTCGTATTCCTCTACAGTCAGCGTACGGGCCGTACGCAGCTTATCAATGAGTTTTTTAACAGCGTCAGTCATGTTTTTCAAAGTTGGAGTAAGCGGTCTTGACGCTGACTCCCTCCAGATTCCCGATCTTGCCGGACAGTGCGGCGATCGTATTTTGCGGCGCATCCACAGCCAGAGAAATGATGCTTATGTTGTATTTGTGGTACGGAATGCCCATACGGCCGATGACGTACTCGCCGTACTCATGAAGTAAAGCGTTGAGCGGCTCAACAGAATCCTTGTTTTCCACGATAATGCTCATCACAGCAACACGGTTTCCCATATAATTCCCCTCCGTTTTGTAAAGCAAAAATCGGCCACACCGACAGACGGTGCGACCGAAATCACGAAGTAGCTTAAACTTATCCGGCAACACCTTTCAGGCAGAATCGCCACAGCGAAACTTTACTGTCAGGTCTCTATGTATACTATAACAAATTGCTGCGCTTGTGTCAAGAAAAACCAAACACTTACTGATGTGCATAAATAAATTCTTCTGCTTCCTTTGGGTTGCCGTGAAATACCAACCCTTTGATGCCACACGCTTCAGCAGCACGGACGTTTTCTTCCAGATCGTCAATAAACAGGCAGTCCTCTGCCTTGACGTCAAACTGTTTGAGTGCGGCTTGGAAAAACTCGGGATAGGGCTTACGCACCTTAATTTTAGAGGAAAACAGCATAGCATCAAAATACTGCGCTGTTTCGGTTTGCGACATTTGTTCGGCGTGGTATTCATCCAAGTTGGAGGTGATGTACAGCTTGAAGCCGTCAGCACGAAGCTTGGTCAGCAGCTCCTTCATTCCGTCGATTATCGGAAGGCGACTGATCGGATAATCCGCCGCTTTGAGCGCATACGAGACCAATCGCTCAGGTACATCGTGAGAAAGCAGCTTTTTATAGGTCTCTCGCGACATAGAACCTTCGTCGATAAAATTGGCATACTTGGACACGGAAAAGACCGCATCACGTATGATACGGGCATCTTCCTCGTTCTCAACACCGGTTTCTTTGACGATTTCCAGCCCGACGCCATCCTCCGGATGCTGCACGATCGTTCTGCCAAAATCAAAAAATACTGCTTTCATCAGTAGTTCCTCCTGCTAATTTTCTGTCAAGACTCCAGCACCAGCGTTTTACCTGGCTCGACAGAATACAGAGCGCCGTCAATCTCAAACCACACGGTAAACAGTGTCGGGTTATAGATCATCGTCCCGTCGGCACTGTATACCAAAGATTGATACGCTGTAACATAGTCATAGATCTCGATGTTGGTAGCATACCAAATGTCGTCTTTACCGGACACCTTCTCGCAGATATCATCCAGCAGCTCCCAGTTATCATTGCGATCGAACTCGTAGCTGTGTCCCCACATATAAAACAAGCGAGGATGCCGTGAAGCGGAGTAGGTTTTTTCAGAAATCTCCAGCGCCAAAAACTCATCAATGTATTTCAGTGTTTTCGGATTGTTATGATGGACAGTAGGCATCCAGGCGTGCCAATCTGTCGGCAGAGCAAACGAAGTGTTGTCACCTCCGAGCGTACGGGCGTACACAATATCCAGTTCGGTCAGATAATGCTGGATCTCCTGGTACTCCGCCCCGTTGGTAAACCGGGTAATCCCGAAATCGGGGTATGCCATACCACGAATAATTCTGCCATATTTTCTTTCAAGCTCCATACGACATTCCAAGACATCACGGATTCCTTCGATCGGACGCAGCGCCCCTTCGGCACGGTGCCAATAGCCGTGAACTGCTATCTCGTGCCCTTTGTCTAAAAAGCACGTCTGCACGGTTTCGCAAGCAAGGCGACCGTGATTAAATTGATCACCATTCAAATTAAACGTGCATTTCAGCCCGTACTTACTGATCGTTTCAGAAAAACGAATATCTTGCAAGCAACCGTCGTCATAGCTCATCGTAAAGGCTTTAACCTTGCCACCGGGAAAACGCAAAAAACGATAGCGATATGACATATTTTCTACACTTCCTTATCATTACTTTAATCTTTAAATATTTTAACACATTGGTGTGTGGAATACAATAAAAAACATCCCGAAAAGTTTTCGGGATGTTTTTCTGCGTTACAGATTGTAATAACGATCGTACTCGGCAGGATGCGGAATGGCAGCCAACTGGCGGCATTCCTCGCGCTTTGCTTTGATAAAATTGCGAAGAAGCTCTTCCGGGAATACGCCGCCAACCGTCAAATAGTCGTGATCGGTCTCAAGAGCATCCAATGCCGCATCCAACGAGGTCGGCAAGCCCTGAAGCTTGGCCTTTTCCTCCTCAGGCAGATGATAGAGATTCATATCGTACGGGCCCCAACCGTTTTCGTGCGGATCGATCTTGTTCTTGATACCGTCCAGGCCAGCCATAAGAATGGCAGCGTAGCAGAAATACGGGTTGCAGGTCGCATCGGGATTGCGCAGTTCAAAGCGGCGCTTATCCGGTGCCTTGGCATAGGCGGGAATACGGATAACGGCACTGCGATTGGAGGTCGCATAACCCACGGTGACAGGCGCTTCAAAGCCGGGAACCAAACGCTTAAATGAGTTGGTGCTGGGGTTGGTCAGCGCACAGAGTGAGTGGATGTGCTTGAGCAGACCACCCATAAAGTAGTGCGCCTCACGGCTCAGATGCGAATAGCCATTGTCATCGGAGAATACCGGCTGACCGTCCTTGAACAACAACATGTGGACGTGCATACCACTGCCTGCCTCACCGTAGATCGGCTTGGGCATAAAGGTGGCAGATTTTCCGTATTTGAGCGCCGTGTTGTGAATGATGTATTTGATCATCATCGTAGCGTCCGCCATATGTACGACCTCGCCAAGCTGCGGCTCGATCTCAAATTGACCGGAAGCGGCCACCTCAGGGTGATGATAGTTGATCTCGATACCGGCATCCCGCATATGCATGCACATTTCGCTGCGGCACTCATAAGAAATATCAAACGGCTTGGCAATATGATAGTTCTTCTGCTTCGGAACGACAACGCCGTGCCCTTCCACGTCGGAATTCCAGTAAGATTGCTTGGCGTCCACTGTTGCGCCGATGTGCTTACCGTCGACGTTCCAGGTGACGTTGTCAAACAGATAAAACTCAAACTCGGGCAGGATTCTCATCTCGTCGGCAACGCCGCTGTTCTTCATATACTCGACAGCCGCTTTGATAATATTGCGAGGATACTGTGCCAACGGGCGATTTTCGGGGCTGTCAATGATCATGGCGTTACCCGTCATCGACAACGTCGGGATCGTGCAAAACGGATCGATCACCGCCGTATCCGGATCGGGGATGAACACCATATCGCTCTTTTCGACGACGGCATAGCCATAGTTGGAGGCATCGAAGCCAATGCCGCTTTTCATCGTATCTTCCGAGAAGTTTTGGGCAGGAATGGTTACGTGGCGATATTGCCCGTTGATATCTACCATTTTGAAATCGACCATTTCGATGTTGTTTTCACGAATCATAGCCAGAATATCCTGGACGCTTTTACTCATAGCTTTTCCCCCATCTTTGTGTTTATGTTCACATCATACAACAATTTACAAAAAATAACAAGACTTTATTTGGTTATTGCTTCGGCAGAAACAGCTCCCGTTCCACGGCACTGACCAAGTGATTGGTATTGACCATCATCGCATCAATCGGATAGATCGTCGGAACGTTTCCGCGGTAAAACTTTTTCTTGAAATACGCAACGGCATCATCGTGCGTACCGCCGTTTTTCAACACCTCAAGGATTTCCTCGGCGGTTTCGGTAGCGCTTTTACGGCTATTCGCCAAATAAAAAGCCGTTTCTTCCCGATTCAGCAGCCCGTAATGCGGCAGTAACAGCGTTTCAATCTCCATAGATTCCACCTTGGCAATGGAATCCAAAGCCATTTGGTAGCCTACTAAGAATAAGGGAAACACAATTTCTCCTCCGTCAAACACACCCAATGTTTCGGAACCGAGCAACAGTTTTTCAGAAGCTAAATAAAACGCAATTGAACATTTGGTATGACCGGGTAATTCGATAACCGTGAACTCCATATCGCCTGCACGGATAATATCGCCTTCTCTTACCGTTCTGTCGACCCGTAATTCGTCCACACGATCCACATACGGCTTGGCGTCGCATTGCGCCGCAAACTTGCGATCCAGATTACGCATTCGAGCACGAGCGGTTGGTTTCGCAAAGATCTCAGCGGCGTGCTCACCGGCAATGACGGTCACGTCGGGGTATCTGGCGCAAACATACGGCGCACCCAGCACGTGGTCATAATGCGAATGTGTCAAGAACAGATAATCGAGCGGTCGATCGCCGAGTAACGCCTGCACACGGTCGGCTACCGCATCGCCGGTAAAGGCAAAGCCGGTATCATATAAAATGGTGGTCGTGCCGTCATCCAGCAAAAAAGCCGCATCACCGGGATGCTCACGCACGTCAGTCACTGTCAGTTTCAAAGATATACGCCTTCCTTCAAGGAAACAGTATAGCAAATTACTACTGTTCTTGTAAAGAAAAATCGAGTTGATCCATTATTTTTCCAACAATTCTATCAAATTATATTGTTCTTGTAAATGTAAAATAATCATCCAGCACGGCATCATCGATGCGCATAAACCGATACGGGTACAAGCTCTCTTTATCAACGAGAGCTTCGTTGGCAAACGGATGAGTCGGCACAACAGCTGCATATCGTTCTTCCATAACTGGAGATCTCATTTGCAGCCTGTAGTGAGGCTTCTTCAGCTTCGATAGCAGCCAGAAATTTGCTATGGAGTCGCTTCCCGTGATCGGTGAGGCTTGCGCCTCAATAGTGATATTTTTTCCGTTTTGTAACGAGAAATATTGCTGAAAAGACAACCGCCATAAACTCTGCCACGACGATAGAGATCCACACACCGTTGATCCCCCACACCAGCGGCAACAGCCACACGGCAGCAACCTGAAACACCAGCGTGCGCAGGAAAGAAATGATAGCGGATGTAACGCCGTCATTGAGTGCTGTGAAAAAGCTGGACGCAAAAATCGCAAAGCCCATAAAGAGAAATGACGTAGCAAAAATACGGAAACCGTACACGGTCAACTCCAGCAACTCGGCGTCATATCCTACAAAAATCTTCGATAACGGTGCTGCCAATCCGATGCCAATGAGCACCATGCAAACACCAACAATTCCTGTCAGTTTCAAGCTTTTGCGGAACACACTTTGTAACTCGGCGTGGTTTTTGGCGCCATCGTGGAACCCAATAATTGGTGCCGTGCCAATGCAATATCCCAAAAACACCGAGGCGAAAATAAAACTGACATACATCATCACACCGTAGGCTGCTACGCCGTTTTCTCCGGCATATTCCAGTAATTGAATGTTGTAGAGTATGCCAACCAGATTCATGGAAATATTGCTCATAAGCTCAGAGGAGCCGTTGACACAAGCCTTAGCGATCGCACGACCTACCCAGACGGTTTTACCAAGACGCAGCATGCTGCAGTTTTTTCGGAAGAAATAGAACAACGGTATTACACCGCCGGCGAATTGACTGATGGCAGTGGCAAACGCTGCGCCAAGCAACTTATATTCCTGCGGCAGTAGCATAACCAGGAGTGCGTCCAGCACCATATTGGTACAACCGGACACAAGTGTAACAAGCAAGCCCAATTTTGGGCGGGCAGCCGTCACAAAAAAGCTTTGGAACAGTAGCTGTAGTACAAAGAACGGCATTGAAACCAAAAGAACACGGCCGTAAACGACAGCATTTTCCAGCATAGCACCGGTTCCGCCCAGCATAATGGCAATGGGACGAATAAAAATAAAACCGATGATTGCCAGCAAAAGTCCCATAGCAAACGCAGCATAGACAAACAGTGAGAAATAGCGATTGGCCTTTTCCCTATCCCCTTCTCCTAACGTTTTGGCAACCAAAGCTGAACCGCCCGTACCAAACATAAACCCAACGGTTGAGAGAATCATCAGAAACGGAAAAATGAGATTTACCGCCGCAAACGGCGTCTTACCGGCATAATTTGACACAAAAAAACCATCCACCACACCGTAGATTGACGTGAAGATCATCATAGCAATCGACGGCAAGGTGAAGCGGAACAGTCTCCGATATGTAAAATGATCTGAAAGTTGAATGGACATACTACCCTCCGAGGTATAGCACAGTCGTTATTGTCGGAAGCGGGGGTTACTTTCCCTCAGCAATGCGTTCCTGCCAGCAGCCCCAACACATACTCTCGTATTTGTCGTTACCACCGATTTCAATCTGGTTTCCTTCGATAATGACCTTGCCGCTCTCGTTCAGGCGGGCGTTGACAATTGCTTTTTTGCCGCAGCGGCAGACCGATTTGATTTCCGTGATGCTGTCGGCGATCTCAAACAAGCGCATTGAGCCCTCAAACAGCTTGGTCTGAAAATCCGCACGTAGACCAAAGCACAGTACGGGGGTATCGTGAAACTCGGCAATATATTTCAGCTGATCCACCTGCAAACTCGTCAGGAACTGGCACTCGTCGCAAATGATCACATCCGGTGTTTCCAGCGCGTGGTAGCGATCCAAAACGCTCTCATCACGACCGATAACATCCGCTACAGCCGACAAACCGATGCGAGATTTCACCACCGTTACACGATTGCCGTTCTCATCGGTATAGTCGTCACGGTTATCCAGATCCGGTTTGATCAGCCACACGCGATTGCCTTTTTCTTCATAATTAAACCGCGTCATCAACGCATTTGCTGTTTTGGAGGAGGCCATGGCGCCAAATTTAAAATACAGCTTTGACATATACGATACCTCGCTTTTTCACATTCCCGTATATCATACCATACAAGTAATATATTTTCAATGAAAAGAATCGGATTTTATTAGATGCTTGCATGCAAAAGAAAAGGAACCGCCGAAGCGATTCCTTTTTGTTCTTATTCGACCTCTACGACGCCGTCGGCTTTTACCATGATTTTCATGCCGTCTTTGACGTAGCTCAGGAACTCCTCGCCCAGCCCGTCGACCGCCGGCATCGTAATACCGTCGACCCAAACATCAGCCAGCACCGCACCGGTTGCCGGCCACCCATAATCGGTTGTATTAATCTACCAAAAATGCGGCAATGCTGACCGTGCTGCCTACCGAATCGGGATGCGGCGGCAGGGTCGTCAATGTAGCGCGGTGTGCGCCGTCGGTCAATGTACGCACGTAAAACCGTGAAATGTATTCGCCACCGATCTCGGTGCCTTCACCGTAGCGGTGATACCCTTCAATCGTGCCATGATCCACGCCGTCGATCTCCACGCGGACGCGACCGCCGTTTCCGCCGATACGGGCATACACACCGAAATGGTTGCCCTCAAAAGAATACGACAGCGTGGCACCCACACGCTCGGCGATGGCGGCTTTTTGCACAAGCAGCGTGGGCAACCGTTTGAACGGCGAGCGGTCGTTGGCATCGCCGATCGTAAAACCGTCCGCCTCGTCAACCGTGGGGGTCAGCATACGCGGCGCGCGAAACGCGCACGACGCGATGGGCTCACGCTCGCGCACGGGTGCGGTGAAGCGCGCGGGGTCGCTTAAGATCGTGCGCGTGACCACGTCGGCATATAAGCGATGCCCGGCATCCGCAGGATGTGCGGCATCTGCCAAAAAATCATCCCACGTATTCTCTCCCGTATGGATCTTGTCGAGCACGGCGGCACGCAGATCAATTTCGGGAATGCCGTAATGCTGTGCCACGACCGTGTGCGCGTGCGAAGCGTTTTCGCCGTCGCGGTTGGTGGTGTAGACAAAGGTGATCGCCACGTCGGGGTTGTGTGCTTTTAAGGTGCGCACGAGGTATTCCATACTCGCGATCACCATCTCGCGGTCTTGCTTGGATACCTCGTTGTCGTTGACGGCAAATTCCACCAATACCATATCTGGGTGGTAGGAAAGCACGTGATCATGTAAGCGAAACGCCGCCACGCGGCTGCCCGTACCCGAAATGGAAGCATTTAGCATTTCGACATCGTCACCGTACAAGGCACGAGCAAACCCGTTAAAGGACAACCGCGCCCACGACCGTTCGTAGTCGCTCGCGCGCGCTCCACACGTGATCGACCCACCTAAATACAGAATGCGTTTTTTCATCGTGAGTTCTCCTTTGTGGTGGTGAAAAGGATGAGCGAGTCATCTTGCGGATAGTATAGCAGAAAACCATAAACAAATCAAGGCGAAGCTTTGTATATCATCAAGCCGCAGGAGGATGCACGCTGACGCGTGATGAGATACAGCCCCAAAGGGGCTGATGATATACACGACTTTGGCGGAGAAGGAGGGACTCGAAGTTGCTTCGCAACCCCTCTTGCGGTACCCGAAATTTGCTTTTCTCGCTTTCGCTCGGCAAATTTCGACCGCTGCGCCCTCCCCTGCTCGCTGTATCGTCCGCCGGACGCGCTCGCAGGCGACGCCCGCGCCTCCGTCGCTCGGGTTCGAGCCCACCGTTTTTAGGAAAACACAAAAGGCACCCGTTTGGGTGCCTTTTGTGTTTGGCGGAGAAGGAGGGACTCGAACCCTCGCGCCGGTTACCCGACCTACGCCCTTAGCAGGGGCGCCTCGTCACCAACTTGAGTACTTCTCCATAGACAAACCGAATGCGGTGAGCAAACGATCTGTATATTCAGTTTATTGACTGAAAGGTGTGGCGGAGAGGAAGGGATTCGAACCCTTGGCTCTTTCGAGTCACTGGTTTTCAAGACCAGCTCCTTAAACCGCTCGGACACCTCTCCGTATCAGCGACGGTATTGATTCTATCATTTTTAGCAGCAGATGTCAACACTAAAACTAAAAATTTTCCGTCAAATCCCAAGCACCTGCAAAAGATCCAGCGGTTGCCGCAGTAAAATCTCGGCTCCCGCCCGGCGCAACTCTTCTTCTCCGCGGAAGCCCCAGCACGCACCGCCGCAAACCAAGCCGGCATTGTGTGCGGTTTCGACATCCACGTTGGAGTCACCCACAAACAGCGTTCTTTCCCCCACCGCACCGCAATCGGCAAGTGCCAGTTGCACCACCTGCGGATGAGGCTTGTTCGGACGGTCGGCAACGCTGCCGTACACACAGCAAAAACCGTAAGATTCAAAAAACTTGGTTGCCAGACGGCGAGCCTGTGCCTCCGCCTTGTTAGTCACAACGCCCATACGATACCCACGGGCCTTGAGCTCGTCCAACAGCGGAACAATTCCTTCATACGGCGCTGTTTTGTCGGCGCAATGTGCATCGTAGATCTCGATAAATCGTACAAAGGCTTTATCCAGCTCCGCTTCGGATATGCGGCCGCCGAAAGCACGCTCCAGCAGCTTGCGAATACCGTTGCCGACGAATTGATGATACGCTTCACGGTTATGAACAGGCGTTCCGTCTGCGTTCCCGCAGCCCCACTCCGTCAGCACCTGCTCGGTGGAAGACGCCAGATCGTCGATCGTATCGATCAGCGTGCCGTCCAGATCAAATAAAATGGTATCCCATTGAGCCATTGTACTCTGTCACCTCAGCATTTTTTGCGTTTTCTGAAGAAACGAACCACGAATAATCCCAAGCAGGCAAGTGCTACAACGCCAACAAACGCCGTGAAAATGCCCCAACGAGGGTCCGCCAGCTTGAGCCGCATCCACAGTTGGTCCATATAGGCACTGGTATCGTGCGGCAAGGTCTCAAAAATCTCGGTGTTGTCCAGCACCTCTTTCGGCGGATAGAAGTTTTCGTTCTGGCCGATTTCGGGATCCAGCAGTTCTTGCGCCTCCGTATGCGGAGTGGAATAGCCGATATATTCGGCGTTTTTCAGCGCAATATCGGTGCGGCAAAGGAAATTGATGTACATCTCTGCCTCACGCTTGTGCGGTGAATCCACCGGGATACACAAGGCATCTACGAAGCGATTCGTTCCGCTTTCCGGTACGAAAAAGTCGATGGCAGGATTGCCTTCCTCTTCGTCCATCATAATGATGCCGTCACCGGAATAGTACGGTGCGATCCAGCCTTCTTCATTGATCATCTTGTCAAAGACCTGATCCATAACGTACTGATGCAGCAGCGGCTTTTGCTCCACGAGTGCCTCGTAAGCCTCGTCCCAATGAGCAGGATTGTGTGTGTTCATCGAATAGCCGCACTTGTTCAGTGCAATACCGAAAGCATCACGCTGGTTGTCAAACATAAAGATGCGACCGCTGTACTTTTCATCCCACAGCAGATCCCAACCCTGTGCCAGGTCTTCCTCGTCTACGTACTTGGTGTTGTAGAAGATGCCGACCGTACCCCAGGTATACGGCACAGAATAGGTGTTTTGCGGGTCGTAAGCGAGATTTTTGAAGTCCTCGTTGATGTATTTGTAGTTCGGGATGTTATCAAAGTTCAGCTTGGCCAGCATACCCTCATTGATAAGCTTACCCACCATATAGTCAGACGGCACGACAATATCATAGGAAGCCGCACCGGATGACAGCATGGCATACATACTTTCGTTATCGGTGAAGTTTTTGTAGTTGACCTCGATGCCGGTCTCTGCAGTAAAAAGATCGTTGACCTCAGGATCGATGTATTCACCCCAGTTATATACGTTCAGCGTGACCGTGTCCGTTTTGGCGCTCTCCGCAGATACGGGAGCGGCAAACAGGAAGGGGCACAAAAGCGCCACCGTCAGCAGCAGGCAGGAAAGTTTTTTCATCGTGCTTCCCTCCCCTTACGATGCGCGGCGCTTATCTTTCGGCGCCGAACGAATTTGCATGACGTTGACAAGGATCAGCATGATCATCACCGCACCGAACATCAGCGTGGACAATGCGTTGATCTCGGGCGTAACACGGCGCTTCACCATTGCATAAATCGTCACCGACAGGTTCTGCGCCGATTCACCGGAGGTAAACAAGCTGATAACGAAATCATCCAAGGACAGTGTAAACGCCATCAAAGCACCGGTGATGATACCGGGCATGATCTGCGGCAATACTGCACGGGTAAACGCAGGAAACGGACGGCAGCCCAGATCCACAGCAGCTTCATACAGGTGCGGATCCAGTTGGCGCAATTTCGGCATAACCTGCAGCACAACGTACGGAACGCAGAACGTGACGTGCGAAAGCAACAGCGTGAGATACCCGGGCTGCAACAGGCCGGTCGTTTTGTGAATAAACACAAACAACAGCATCAGCGCAATGCCGGTTACGATCTCGGGATTGACCATCGGCAGATTATTAAATGCCAGCAGTATACGCCGCAGCTTCGCATTCACGCTGCGAATACCGATCGCCGCCGCCGTGCCGATCACGGTGGAAATGACCGTGGCAAGAACGGCAACGGACAACGTTACCCACAAAGCGGAAAGAATCTCATCGTTTTCAAACAACGCCTCATACCAGCGGGTGGAAAAGCCGTTCCAGACCACACGGCTCTTGGAATCGTTAAACGAGAAGATGATGAGCACCAGAATGGGAGCGTACAGGAAGGCGAAAATAATGCCGTTATAAATACGAGAAAGGGTCTTCACGCAGCATCCCCCTCTCCATTCTTGTCCACCATACCGGTGATCGCCATACAAACGAGGATCAATACCATCAGCACCAACGACAGCGTAGCACCGACGTGATAGTTTGCGCCCTGACCGATGAACATAGTCTCAATGGCGTCACCGATCATCAGCGTCTTGCTGCCACCAAGCAGCTTAGTGATAACAAACGTGCTGACAGCCGGTACAAAGACCATCGTAATACCGCTGAGCATACCGGGAAGCGACAACGGAAGCACTACACGGCCAAACACCTGAAACACGTTTGAGCCGAGATCCTGAGCCGCTTCGATGACACTGTTGTCGATTTTCACCATAACGGAATACAACGGCAGCACCATAAACGGTAGGAAGTTATAGACCATACCGAGAATGATCGCACCATTGGTATTGATAAACGAAATAGACTGACCGTCCGCCAAGACGCCGATTGCACGCAAAAACTGGTTGAAAAAGCCGTTGTTTTCAAGCAGGGACATCCAAGCATAGGTACGCAGCAGGAAGTTCATCCACATCGGCAGCATAATGATCATCACCATGGTCTGCTGCTTGCGGCCCTTGGCACGGGAAATCGTAAAAGCAAGAGGAAAGGCAAGAACCAGACAGATCACCGTGGCGATTGCACCCAAAAAGATAGACAAACCAAATGTACCGGCATACTCACCAATGGAAGATAAGTTTGCCAGCGTAAATTGTCCCTGTTCGTCAGTAAACGCAAACCACAGCACGATGCCGAGCGGAATGACTGTAAATAATGCCATCCACAAGGCAAAGGGCGCTGCGGCGGTTTTGGAACGCATCATTCCTCTACCTCCGCAGGCGCATCCTCAGTCAGGTCGACCTCCGGATTGCCCAGTTCATCAAACTCATCGGAATACGAGCTGTAGTCACCGAACATATTGGAGTATTCCGATTTCTTCATGATATGAATATCTTCAGGATTCAGCACGATACCGATTACCGAATCCACGGGATAGTAATCGGTGGTCTGGATCATCCACTTAAAGCCTTTGAAGTCAACAATCGTCTCAAAATGCACACCTTTGAAGGTCACAGCGGTAACCGTTCCGGTCAAATGGCCTTGGTTTGCAGGCACGATATCAATATCCTCGGGACGAATAACCACGTCGACCGGCTCATCCTTTTCAAAGCCGGTGTCAAGGCATTGGAACTTACGGCCGAAAAACTCCACCAGATAGTCCTCGTGCATGATACCGTCCAGGATGTTACTCTCACCGATGAAATCGGCAACAAAGGCATTCTGCGGCTCATTATAGATATCCTGCGGCGTACCGATCTGCTGAATGCGGCCGGCATCCATTACCACCACGGTATCCGACATCGAGAGCGCTTCTTCCTGATCGTGCGTGACATAGATGAAGGTGATCCCCAGGCTCTTCTGAATGTTCTTGAGCTCCGCCTGCATATCCTTGCGAAGCTTCAGGTCCAAAGCAGCGAGCGGTTCGTCCAGCAACAGCACACGAGGATTGTTTGCCAACGCACGTGCGATAGCAACACGCTGCTGCTGACCGCCCGACAGCGTGTCGATACGACGCTCGTTAAAGCCAACCAGATTGACCAGCTTTAGCATACGGTCAACGGTTTCACGGATCTCCGCCTTCTTCTTGCCCTGAACACGCATACCAAACGCCACGTTATCCTGCACGTTCAGATGCGGAAACAGTGCATAACGCTGAAAAATGGTATTCACAGGACGCTTGTAAGGCGGCAACTTAGCCATATCCTTGCCGTCAAAAAAGACACTGCCGCTGTCCGGAGTGACGAAGCCGCCGATAATGCGCAGCGTGGTCGTCTTGCCGCAGCCGGAAGGTCCGAGCAGCGTGACGAATTCTCCGTCCGAGATGTTGAGGTCTAAGCCACTCAACACCTGTTCTCCATCAAAGGACACGGTAATGTCTTTCAGTTTGATAATTTCTTTGGTCGTTTGCATAATGCATCCCCCTTTGCGGTGTATACACGGGCGTTCCCATGTACAGTAGTTTCTCCGCGTGTGCCAAACAGCCACCACGGAGAGAAACCGTGATACTTTGAGCAACGCCCTCCGCAAAGGGCTTTTCACAGTCGTCAGTGCGACTGCGGCGATGCCTCATATCACTTTTGGCATAATAGATGCGTGTCCACCGCAGCGGCAGTGGACAACAATCAAACTATAAAGGTTTTATAGTAAAAAGTCAAGGTATTTTCCGAATTTTAAGAAAATACCTTGACTTTCGTCGTTATTTGACGGGAAACAGCGGAAAAACCGCCGTTATCCTTTAATTTTCACCGCTTATCGCTATTCCCCTTGACACTTTTCCAATACTCCGCAAAGGCCTTTTCGGACTTGTTTTCGCCCGGAACGTAGTACACCTTGTTTTTGATGTCATCGGGTAAGTATTGCTGTTCCACCCAGTGGTTGGGATACACGTGCGGGTACTTATAAAACTGTCCCTTCACAGCGGCATCGGCACCGTCGTAATGCTTGTTTTGCAGATGACGAGGCGGCGGAGCAGTATGCCCTGCCTCAATATCTGCCATCGCTGCTGCAATAGCGTCATGACCGGAGTTGGATTTGGGAGCCGTGGCAACCAGGATGACCGCATCCGCCAGCGGTAATCTCGCTTCGGGAAGGCCAACCTGTAGTGCGGTATCGACCGCCGCTTTAACGATCGGAATGATCATGGGATATGCCAAGCCAACATCCTCCGACGCACATACCAGCAGTCGACGGCAAACCGACGGCAGATCACCGGCAGAAAGCAACCGTGCCAGATAATACACAGCCGCATCCGGATCGGAGCCACGCAGTGATTTTTGAAACGCCGAGAGCAGATCATAATGCTCATCACCGTCACGGTCGTAGCGCATCGCACTTTTTTGCGATAATTCAGCGGCGGTTTCTTTTCTCACGTGCAGCGTTCCCTGCTCGTCCGGCTCCGTCGCCAACACACACAATTCCACTGCATTGAGGGACTTCCGCACATCACCGCCGCACGCCGTAGCAATGCAAGCAGCAACCCCGTCCTCAACGGTTATCGTATCCCCCCGCTCCTGCTCCAAGAACTTAAACGCACGCAAAACCGCCTGCTCCACCTCTTGCGGCTGGACGGTTTTAAATTCAAAAACAGTAGAGCGGCTCAAAATCGCATTATAAACGTAAAAATACGGGTTTTCCGTGGTGGAAGCGATCAGCGTGATCTTGCCGTTTTCGATGTACTCCAGCAGCGTTTGCTGCTGTTTTTTATTGAAATACTGGATCTCATCCAGATACAGCAAAATGCCGTTGGCTCCCGCCAACGTATCCACCTCTTCCACAATGGCACGAATATCAGCCGTTGAAGCAGTGGTGCCGTTCAGCCGATGCAGCCGCATCGATGTACGGGCAGCGATAATACCGGCGAGTGTTGTCTTCCCTACGCCGGGCGGGCCGTAAAAGATCAGGTTTGGAATATTACCGGATTCAATAATAGTACGTAACGCTTTGCCGGGAGCCAGCAGATGACGTTGACCCACCATATCCTCTACCGTTTGCGGACGCATCCGATCTGCCAAAGGAGCCATAACACTCACCACCTTTCCATATCTGCAATCATCATACACTTTTTTCGACGAATATGCAAGCAAATGTGGAAAATTTCCGCATTGACAGCAACAAAACCGGCGTGATACACTGTGTACAAAGGATGTGACACGGAATGACAAAAAAAGAACGTGCCAAAATCGCCGTGGAGCGATTAAAGGAACGGTATCCGCAAGCACAGTGCTCGTTAGAAGCGACAGATGCTTTTCAGTTGTTGGTAGCGACCAGACTCTCTGCACAGTGCACCGATGCACGTGTAAATCTGGTGACACCCGCCTTATTTGAACGTTTCCCCGACGTTGAGGCGTTTGCAAACGCCTCGGCGGAGGAGATCGAACCGTATATTCGCTCCTGTGGGCTGTACAAAACCAAGGCTCGTGATTTGGCGGCCATGGCACGGGTGCTGCGCGATGAGCACGGTGGTCGTGTACCGGATACCATTGAGGTGTTGACAAAACTACCTGGTGTCGGCAGAAAAACCGCCAATCTGATCTGTGGCGACGTATACGGTATGCCCGGCGCCGTAGTTACCGATACGCATTGTATCCGTATCACCAATCGGTTGGGATTGTCACAGGGAACCGATCCACGCCGTGTGGAAGATCAACTTCGTCGACTGCTTCCGCCCGATGAAAGCAACGACTTCTGTCACCGTATCGTCCTGTTCGGGCGGGACGTTTGCACGGCACGTTCGCCGAAATGTAGCGATTGCCCGTTCAGCGATTGCTGCCCTTCGAAAGCATAACACAGCATTTTCGATAAATCGGTACCGTTGCAATACTCAACGCACCCCAAAGAAGGCTGTAAAGTAAACACACTTGTCCGTGAATATTGCCAAGCATATGGCTGTAATCCCATACGTTCAGCTTCAAGCGCAGGTTCAGCACGCAACCGCTAAGATATTCCGCAGCAGTAACGGCAACAGAACACGCGACGGCGACCGTCAGCAGACCCCGTTGCCACAGTCGCCCTCCAATCTTTCCGATCAGATGAAAGCAAGTGCCGCCAAGCAAAAACATCGACCAATGGCTGTACCCTCGCCATAGGATCTCGATCGCATTGTACGCTGCACCGCCGATTGCAAACAAACAGATAAATTGAAGAATTTTTCTTTGCATTTGCCCACCTCGCATACTATCAGTGTGGACAAACGACTTGCAAACTATGCAATAACAGCGAGCACCTGAAAAGGCACTCGCTGTTTTTTTAATCAAATTGCACGATCGTGTGAATATCTAGTCGTTTCAGTAAAATCACGGTATCTTTTCCAAGATATTCCACTGAAAACTCCTCGCCTAACGGCACGCGTACGTTCTCGACATGACGATGTAACACGATCTGTACATCGTGTACCGGCGGTACTTCGTCAAACACGATATATTCCATGGATTGACGATTTTGGTTCAGATTGATAACATGCAGATAATACCCGTTTTCCGCCTCCTGGAGCGTTACGTCAATATTGCGGTGATTCACCTCAAACCACGGAGGACAAATATCCGCCAGCAAATCGTGCAAAATGTCAGCTACGACATAGGATTTTCGGAAGTCATAGCACGTACCGAGGTTATAAGCAACAAAGGTAACCGTACCGTCACGGTAGACATCGGTACGATACAGCGGCAAGCAGGGCAATTGATAGTGATCACGACCAATGCAAATCATCCCGCTCCCCTGCTTTAGATCCACACAACCGCCGAAAACAGAAGCGAAATTATCCTGTTTGTCAAAAATGTGCAAACCTCGGAGGGAATCATCTGCTGTGAAATCTTTTTGGAGAAGCTCTCCGAAGCGCAGGCAAGTCTGTTTGCCAACTATCACAAGGTGCCCACCGCTTTGGGCGTAGGCAAGCAGCTGCCGCTCGGTTTCTTCGGGAAGATATTTCCACTCGGGGACGATAACCATTTCGTACCGCTTCAGGTCATCCAGTTGATGCTCCAGCACCACGTCTGCCGTGTATCCGGCATCCAGCACCGCATGAAGAACACCTTTGATCGCATCGCTGACGTGCGGAGGATTGTACACACACGGATCGTCGGCCTTTTCCTCATATCGAGACTGCGCGGAGTACAAGATCCCCACCTGAGCAATCGGAAGTTTTCCATACAGCATTCGGCGCTTAGACATGAACTCGCCCAACTCTTTGTAAACGGTTGTTTTGGTGCGTGGGGCACTCCCGTCAGTGTTTTGGATCATATATAGCTGGTATCCCCCACCTTGGGTGACCACCATGGCTGCCTCCTGCATCAGCTGCTGAGCGGATTTAGAAACGACACCCCATGAGTTATACTCCGTCCCAAAACCCCATGTCATCAGGTCCCAAGGCTTCTCCTGATGAGCAATGCACCGGGTTTCAAAGCGGATGCGGTGAGCGCTGTTGGCCGGATCAAAATCGCCGGAAATGTAATCAATATCCACTGTCGGTTTTTCGGGAACCTGCGAGGTATACAGCCAGTTGCTGCCGATTTTAAAGTTCGGTGCATAGCGATGTAACTCGCTGACATAGCGGTCAATAAAACGCATAAAGCCTTCCCGCATAATTCGGTTATGCTCCGCATATGTGATGCCGTCCCTTAAATACGGCTTGGCATTATCAGAATAATCACGATAGACAGCCCAGTTGTCACCATCGACCCAAACACCGTCGATACCATACTCATCCACCAGTTCTTTCAACTGCGGGATCATCAGATCGTCCACATAGGAACTGAATACACTGACCGATGCTGCATCACGGTGTCCGTCCTCGTGTACGGTTGCCGCTTGGGGATGGGATGCGATATATGCCGCATCCATAATACCGGAATAGTGTACATAGATCGGTAAGCCGTAGGAATGAACAGTATCCACCCACACGCGTAAATTGTCCGCTATCACCATATCTGCTGCTTTTCCGACTTTGGTGGGATATGAGCTGTTACCGGGATGTCCTTTACAATCGCACTGAATAAAATCCGGTTTTGCTTGTTCAATATACCATGCAATATCCTGCGCATTGGTATTGCCGCCGATCTCCACAGTGTTCACTGCATGGAAATCAAAATGCAATCCAAAATACCGTGAATGATTCATACGTTATCACCCCAAAAATGATATGAATGTTGCCGTAAGAGCCAATAAAACAGGAAACAACATCAGTTTTTCCTTTTCAAAGAATACCGCAATACCTTGTGAGATCAAAAATCCGATAGCGCTGTTCAGCGGTGTGAGCAACACAATATCACCCCTACTGAGGATAGCAAAAATCAACAATGAGGTTACATTGGAGGATACCGTGTTAATCACGATATAACTGAATTGCTTCGGGCGTATCGTATGTAATTCGCTTATACAGCAGGATATCTTGCCCCGCTGTATGATCAGAGCAACGCTTAACGAAACGGCGAGACAAATCAAATTGACCAAAAGGAAATAAGAATTATCGTCTACCACGTCCGGGTTGGTAGCGTAGCTTTTACTCAGTGCATTTGAAGCAATGCCGTTTACTACCATAACGCCGCTAATCAGCCAACCGATACCGGTGCATTTCTTGATTTCAGCGTGCTTCTGTTGCCACAAAACCAGCGCCGATGCCCCCAGCAGACACATGACCCGAATTGCTGTAAAACCGCTAAACGATTCTCCAAAGAGCACAACACCTGCGAGACAGTTTAGAAGCAACGATGCACCACTCCGCACAATGCCGGAGCCCACAATATCGGCGTACCGATAAATCGCAATACCGGTATATTGTGATACCAGACAGATAAAAGCAAACGCCAACGCATACCACAGTGTGGTAATGTTGAATTGCGGATGAAACCCCGTAAGTGCAAGAAAAAACAACGAGGCGATCACGCAGGTAATGCAGGAAAAAATCGCCAGGCTAAATATCGTTTTAGTCGTACGGCTATAGCGCACACCGCTATAAGTATTTAAAAAATGACATCCTGCCAGCCCCAAAAAATAGAGAACCATACGCTCTCCCCCCTGATTTACATCCATTGTACTCCCCAAATATTGACACAGCAAGACAAATTGTGGTATATTTATAGCCAGAAATTTACCTTTGGGGTGATTCTGTGTCTAATTCGGAATCCACGCTGCAACTGCAGCACTGGAGCAACGTTGAATGCGTACGCCACCTTCATCTTGAAGCGGAATGCATTCTGGTCACACAAGGAACCGTACACGTTCTGCAAAGCGGTGCTGACACCGTTTTGACAGCAGGCGAAGCGCTCTTTCTTAAGCCGCTGTCCATACACGGCTTTCACACGCCGAGCAATTCATATTGTACTATTCTGATTTTCCCTACCGACTTAGTTCCTGATTTTACGGCTGCTCGTTTTTCACCGTCACCGTTCCAACCGTCTGAGGCACTTGTTAAGCAATTGCAAAATGCGGACGTAAAGGCTTCCGAGGATCTCCTTCATCTTCGAGCCTTGTTATATCCGCTCTGTTGCGAAATTGCAGATAAGACCCCTTCTTCTGCAGGGAATTATACCGAAGACGGAACACTGAATCGTGTTGAGCAATACATCTGGGAGAATCTCTCAACACCACTGTCTCTGAAAGCCGTAGCAATAGCGACCGGATATAATCCATCCTATTTAAGTCGCATGTTTCGCCAAACAAAAGGAGTTGGCTACTTAGAATTCGTGAATATGCTGCGCTGTGGTCGAGCGGTACGTTTACTAAGTTCCTCAGACTCAATGTCTGTCTCAGAAATCGCCTACCAGGTCGGTTTTGAAAGTATCCGCACATTCAATCGTGTATTTTTGCAACGGTACGGTATTACCCCAACTCAAATGAAACAGCAAAAAAATGCCTCATTGCCTATGACATAAAAAAGCCCGTCGAAATCGACGGGCTTTTTTCATCAGCCTAAAACGGCTTTATGGAATACTTTCTTGCCACGGCGGATCTTGACGCCGGCGGTTAACGCCTCGGCGGCAATCACCTCGTTGGGATTGTCAACCTTACGCTCGTCCACGCAAACGCCACCCTGAACGACCAAGCGACGAGCCTCACTCTTGGAGGGCGCCAGACCGCATTTTATCATCAGATCCAGAATACCGATACCACCGTCCGTCAGATCGTCTGCCGTCAGCGTGGTGGTCGGCATATTGGAATCGTCTGCGCCACCTGCAAACAGCGCAGCAGCAGCCTCCTTCGCTTTTTTTGCCTCTTCCTCACCGTGCACCAGCGCAGTCAGCTCCTCGGCGAGGATCTCCTTGGCACGGTTGAGCTCAGCACCCTCCCACTTATCCATCTCATCGATCTTTTCGAGCGGCAGGAAGGTCAGCATACGGATGCATTTCAGCACGTCGGCATCGTCCACATTGCGCCAATACTGATAGAAATCGTACGGCGTGGTCTTATTGGGATCCAGCCACACTGCACCCGATGCAGTCTTACCCATCTTCTTGCCCTCGGAATTGAGGAGAAGCGTGATCGTCATGGCGTGCGCATCCTTGCCCAGCTTGCGGCGAATGAGCTCCGTACCGCCCAGCATATTCGACCACTGATCGTCGCCGCCAAACTGCATATTACAGCCGTACTGCTTGAACAGATGATAGAAATCGTAAGACTGCATGATCATATAGTTAAATTCCAGGAAGGACAAGCCCTTCTCCATACGCTGTTTGTAGCATTCTGCGGACAGCATACGATTGACCGAGAAGCAAGCACCCACCTCACGAAGAACCTCAATATAGTTGAGATCCAACAGCCAATCGGCATTGTTGACCATAATGGCTTTGCCTTCGCCGAAATCGATAAAGCGCTCCATCTGCTTCTTGAAGCAATCGCAGTTATGCTGAATCGTTTCACGGGTCATCATCTGACGCATATCGGTGCGACCGGAGGGATCACCAACCATAGCCGTGCCACCGCCGATCAGAACAACTGGCTTGTTACCCGCCATCTGTAAACGCTTCATCAGGCACAGAGCCATAAAATGGCCAACGTGCAGAGAATCCGCCGTGGGGTCAAAACCGATGTAGAAGGTCGCCTTGCCCTCGTTGACCATTGTCTTGATTTCTTCTTCGTTCGTCACCTGTGCGATAAGGCCACGGGCAACCAATTCTTCATAAATACCCATAATCTCGTACTTCCTCTCTGTAATACATGCCATTCTATCATCTTTTTTCAGGATAGTAAAGAGGTGCTTGTCATTTTTTTAGCTTTTTAAGCGTCAGCATAACCTCGTTTACGCCGGTTCCGAAATAATCGTACAGACGGCGATACTCGATATACAACGCATCGTAGACGGCCTTATGCTCAGCGCAAGGCTGTACCACCATATCCGCACCCGTAGAGCCCAGCCTTTTCACCCCGTCACTGAGCGAAATCATACCCGACGCTACAGCACCGTAAATGGCGCTGCCGCGTGCCCCTGCTTGCAGGGTCGGTGAAACCGACAGCGGCATTCCTAGAATGTCGGCGTAGATTTGCACAAGCAATGGGTTTTTGTGCGGAATACCGCCGCACAGTGTAATCGTATGCAACGGAATGCCGGATTCACGGAAGCGTTCCACGATCACACGCGTACCAAAGCCGGTCGCTTCAATCAAAGCACGGTATATCTCTTCCGGCTTGGTATCCAAGGTCATACCAAGCAACAATCCGCTGAGATCGCCGTTATCCAGGATACTGCGATTTCCGTTCCAAAAATCAAGTGCCAATAAACCACTCTCACCCGGGCGCAGCATGGATGCCTTTTCCGTCAGTAAGTCAAGCGGTGATTTCCCGACTGCAGCGGCCTCGTCAGCGATGCTTTGCGGCATACAATTCTTTTGGAACCATTCAAAGTGGTCGCCAAGGCAGCTTTGACCAGCCTCATAGCCGACAAAACCGGACAGCATTCCGTCCTCAACAACGCCGCAAATTCCCGGCACCGCCTTTTCGTCGGTATCCATCAGCATATGACACGCCGACGTACCGACAACGATCAGCATATGTCCCGATTCAGAAACACCGCACCCCGGCACCGCTGAGTGAGCATCGGCACCGGCTACGGAAACGGGAGTTCCTGCAGCAAGTCCCGTCATCGCAGCCGCTTCCTCGGTCACCGTGCCTGCACGAATCCCCGAAGCCAGTACGGGCCCCGACAGTTTATCACGAATAAAATGGCGCATACGAGGGTCTAACCGTGCAAAAAACTCTTCCGACGGATACCCCGTCCGCTTATTCCAGAGCGCCTTGTACCCGGATAAGCAGGCGTTACGTACCAAATTGCCACACAGTTTCCACACGATCCAATCCGCCGCCTCGACAAAGTGATCCATGGCTTCGTACACAGCCGGCGCCTTGTCCAACGTTTCCATTACCTTCGGAATGAGCCATTCACTTGAAACACGATCGCCAAATAGAGCCAGCATTGACGGATCGTAGCAGGCGGCAATCTCGTTGATCCGATCGGCATACGGTTGAGCGGCATGGTGCTTCCACATTTTCACATACGCATGCGGTTCGTGTTCAAATTCTTTCAACATACACAGCGGCATACCGTCTTTTTTCACCGGCAGTACCGTTGAGGCGGTAAAATCCACACCCACACCGACGATCTGCTGCGGTTCAATTTCCGCTTTTTGTATCACACACGGCACGGCGACCCGCAAAACGTCCAAGTAATCGTTTGGATGTTGCAATGCCCAATTATCTGCCAGCGGCGTACCGTCCGGCAACCGTTCTGACATCACAGCGTGTGCATATTCGCACACTGCAGTAGCGGTTTCTTCGCCCGTTTCCAGATCCAACAACACCGCACGTCCCGACAGCGAGCCGAAATCAATACCCAAGGCGTACTGCTTCATAAAATCACACCCTATCAACATCTCAGTTTAACAGATTTTTTATCATTTTTCAACCCTAAAATCTTGACCTTGACACCCGCCCGTGGTACACTCAAAGTAATCAACTCAGGAAAGGTTGTCGGTAAATATGATCAAAGAACTGAGTACCGCTTTTTGCTTTCTGAATTGCGGCGATCTGCAAATCACGCCCTTCGCTGTTACAGAATCGGGACGAATTGAGCCCACCTATTCCGTAGCGCTGAACGCTGACTACCGCACGGTTCGCCTGCAAGCCGTACAAGAAGGTCTTTTCCGTGACACCTTGTACTTGGACTATACCGACCGTGAAATCGCCTGTAAACGTGTTTTTGAAAACATTTCGGGTGCTACGCTGAAGCTGTACGAGCTGGGTGTGGAAATCGCCGGCATTTCCTATGGCATGGATACACACGACGATTATTTTTACCACAACGAGAATCCTCGTATTTACGAGGTGTTCACCTTCCCTATTGATTACGATCGTACCGCCGGGGATGCCAAGGATTCCACCTTTGATTTCCAAGCCGGTAACCGTTGGGCAGACCCCGGGGTCATCACAGAGCGCATCGGCGCCAGTCCGTATCAGCCTTTTCCTGCCATTCTTATCAGCAACTATAAAACCAACCTTGGTCTGGTGCACGGCACATTAAGCCAGGATGTGTTTTTCCACAACTATCTGGCAAAGCACGACAGTGATACCGTAACTTTAACAGCGTTTTCGTCATTCAAGGCCACTGCTTACCGTGAGGTGGAAAGTGGTATTTCTCTAACGGATGAGTGGTACTTGGGACGCACTGACAACGCCGATAATATTGAGAAAATCTTTGAAGATTACACACGTGTTTTGCGCCGCAAGCTGCCCGCCTCCTACGGCAGCAGCGACATCAATCGCAAAACGCTGGTTTGGGGTTCCTGGAACGACGGTATTTTCCGTAATATCTCCGAGGAACTGATTTTGACCGAAGCTAAATACCTGCGTGATCATTTCCCGACGGTGAAATGGATCCAGATCGACGACGGCTACGCCACTATGAATAAAAGTGCTCACGGACTCGGTATGCCCTATGAAGGCGAAGAAGGCGTAGATCATGTCAAATTACCGAACGGTCTGCGTGGTTTGTCGGATAAGATCCGTGAACTGGGCCTGCGCCCCGCCATTTGGATCGGCGGATTCTGCCCCACAGTTTCGAAGATTTACCAGGAGCATCCCGAGTGGTTTATGGATTACACCTACCGTGTAACGCATACCGCCCCGTTGGACGTCAGCCAACCGGTGGTGCGTGAATACATCCAATATGCGATGCGCACGCTGTGCCGTGATTACGGCTTTGATGCGGTCAAGCACGATTTTTGGAGCTATGCGTTTGAGGACAGCCATGACCTCTATCAAAATCACGACCGTTCCGGCTACGAAAACCGCCGCTGGTGGTTGACGACCATTCGCAACAATCTTCCTCGGGACGGTTATTTGCAGACCGGCTGCGACATTGTTATGGGTAACCCCTTCCTCGGCGAGTTCTTCACCAACTACCGCTACGGCATTGACATTGGCGGAGGTAACTGGGATTACGTGCGCACCAGCTTCCAGTGGGGCGCTGCGTGCTACGCCACGCATACGGGCGATCTCTTCCCGCCCAACAGTGACTCAATCGGTATCTTCCCGGGACTGTCACGTACCGAGGCAATGTTCTGCATCAATTATTGCCTGGCTTCGCATTCTATGGTGGAGATCGCCGGTAAACTCAGTCAGGTCACCGACGCCGAGCAACTGCGCATCCTGAAAAAGGCTGCTTGCAATCCCAACAACGGTCAGGACGTGTATTTTGCGCAGTTCGATTATCGTGATCATACACAGCGTTCGCCCGAAATTCTGTATTTTAAAACACCGCACTTTACAGCGCTGAAAGATCGTGCCGCACTCCCGCTTCGTACGGTCGGCGTGTTCAATCTCGATGACAAGGAAAAAACCTTTACGCTTCGTTTTGACGAATTGGATCTGGAGAACGGCTCCTATATCCTAACTGACGTATGGTCGGGCGAGCAAACGGCGGCGGCTGACTGTTTTACCGTCACGCTGGCACCTCACGAAAGCCGTTTGCTGGCAGTAAGCCTGAACCAAGATGTTCAGTTATTTGATGCCAACCTCCGACTCAATAACATTTCGGTGCAGGCTGACCGTCTGGTTTTGGAGGCCGACTACGCACTGAAAAACGTGGAATTGACGCTGAACCAAGTGCCCCGTGCTATTTGCCAGAATGGTGAGAAGTTGGATTTCAAGATCGAAAACGGCACTGTCTTTTTCGATCTTCCTTCTTCCGGCAACTTTGAAGTTTTGTTTTGATGTTGTCGCCGACCGCCGTGTCTTAACCGATGCGGCGGTTGGCGATAATTTCTCGAAACTTTTTTCAAAAACCTATTGACAATCCGCTTTTTGGAGGGTATAATAGCAAACGTTGCCGCCACTGATATATGCGGGTATGGCGGAATTGGCAGACGCGTTAGATTCAGGTTCTAATGGTCGCAAGGCTGTGCAGGTTCAAGTCCTGTTACCCGCACCACGAAAAGTCACTTTTGTCTATAGGCAAAGGTGGCTTTTTATTCTATCCCAACAGTATGTAATTCCATAGCCGATAAAAAGGACCGTTTTCTATGATTAAAAAGAAAAAAATTGCTTTTTCTACCACACGAATCATTCTACTCAGCTTCCTTGTGACAATTCTTTTGGGAAGCATTCTTTTGGCGCTGCCGATCAGCTCTGCCAACGGCGAAGCTGTCCCCTATCTTGACGCCTTGTTTACGGCAACCACTTCAACCTGTGTGACCGGCCTTGTTACACTTCCCACGGTATCCTCTTGGAGTATTTTCGGGCAAGCCGTTATATTGTTTCTGATACAGGTTGGCGGCTTGGGAATTATCACAATTATGTCGGGGTTGATGCTTCTTCTGAATAAAAAAATGGGTATCAGTGACCGCTTACTCATTCAGGATGCTTTCAATCTCAACACCATGTCGGGACTTGCCAAGTTTGTCAAAAACGTTCTGTTTGGCACGCTGATAATTGAAGGGACCGGCGCTGTTCTGTATATGTTTGTATTTATCCCTGAGTTTGGTGCAAAAGGTATTTGGATATCCGTTTTTAATTCCGTTTCAGCCTTTTGTAACGCCGGCGTTGATATCGTTGCAGAAAACAGTCTTTGCAACTACGCCACAAATCCTTTAATCAACATCGTTACCTCCTCGTTGATTATTCTTGGCGGTCTCGGTTATATCGTGTGGTGGGACGTGCTCCGTGTCGTTAAGAGCCGATCTTCGAGGAACAGAAATATATTTCGGCATCTAACGTTACACTCGAAGATCGCTATAACCGTTACAGCAGGGCTTATTCTCGGCGGTACGATTCTGTTTTTCGTTTTCGAATATGCCAATCCGTTGACCATTGGTGATATGTCTCTGTTCGATAAACTTCAGGTATCGTTCTTCCAATCGGTTACGACAAGAACTGCAGGTTTTGCCACCATTCCCCAGGAAAGCTTGACAAATGCATCCGCTGCCGTATCGATCATCCTGATGCTAATCGGCGGTTCGCCCGTAGGAACGGCAGGCGGTATAAAAACAGTAACCGTCACCGTGTTGATTTGCTCTGCATTCGCTACGATCCGAAACAAAAATGAGGCAGCTCTGTTCAACCGCCGCATTTCTGATGCTATGGTCAAAAAGGCCGTCGCCGTCACCGTAACTTTTCTCACGATCTGCATTACCTCCACCGTTCTTCTCATGGCATCGTGCGACGCTTCTGCATTAGATGCGGTCTACGAAACTGTTAGCGCAACCGCAACCGTTGGTCTTACAAGAAACCTCACCGCAACACTCAATGCATTCGGCAAGCTGATTCTGATTATAACGATGTATTTGGGCAGAGTCGGTCCCATATCACTCGCCGTAGCCCTTGGCAGTAAAAATGAAAGTCAAAACGTGATTTCCGAACCGACAGAAGCTATCAGTATAGGATAAAGGAGATAATTATGAGAACGAAGAAGACATACGCTGTTTTTGGACTTGGACGGTACGGCACCGCCGTGGCAAGAGAACTCGTCGAAAACGGAATGGAAGTTATTGCCGTAGATGCCGAAGAGAAAATTATCAACGATGCAGTTGCCTATCTGCCCGTGTGCAAATGCGCCGACGTTACTGATGCAGAGGTGATTTCTCGTCTTGGTATCGGTAATATCGATACCGTGATCGTTTGTATGGCGAGCAATCTTGAAGCCAGCGTCATGGCAATAACGCTTTGCAAAGAGGCTGGCGTTAAAAACGTTATTGCCAAATGTTCCAATGAGATGCACCAAAAGATCTTTCTCCGCGTGGGAGCCGATCAGGTGGTATTCCCTGAAAACGAATCTGGGATACGCCTGGCAAAGAATCTCTTAAGCTCCGGTTTTATCGATATGATTTCGCTGTCTGAGGATATTTCCATTGTGGAAATGGATGTAAAAAAAGAGTGGTGCGGTAAGAATCTGATCGAATTGAATCTCCGCAAGAAATACGGCTTCAACATTGTGGCAATCAAAAAAGGTGATAAGGTTGATGCAAACGTCAACCCTGAGCAAATACTGGATGAAGAAACCACTCTAATCATTATTGCCAGCACGACAACGCTTGGAAAATTAAAATAACGCCTCCAAAAACGATCACCGACGGTGGTCGTTTTTCTTTTGCTTTTTTCGTCGGTATTTATTGCAAACGGAGAAACGATATGGTAGAATAACAGCAATAAGGGAGGGTGACTATGGAGAACACTGATTTTCGTTTTGGAAGCACGATCGTACGTTATTTGATCGATGACAATCGCAACGTTGCGTTGCGCCTGATCCCGGCAGGTATGGAGTCATTGGCAACAGCGCCGTGGAGTATCCCCGAGCAGCCATTTAACCCCCGTGCCGATTACGTTCACAACTGGGAACAGGGCACACTGGTCAATTTTCATCTTTCTCATCTCCCGCTCACCTCCCCCGGCTTGACAATGCGCTGCTCTGCAGTCGATAAGACCCTTTATTTTCAAGATCAAACCGTAACCTCCCACGATGATGCCACGGTGATTTTAACGACTTTAAAGAGCGAAGACGGGTACGCCGTGGAGCATGCGCTAACTTATCGTAACGGCCTGCGCGGTCTTGAGATCGAAACGACCTTCATCAACGAAAGCGGCACTGACGTGGAGCTGGATCTGTTGTCCAGCTTTGTGCTGGACGGTCTCAGTCCCTTCCAAATTACCGATGCCCCCAACGCCTATCGTTTTCACCGTTTCATGGCGGGTTGGAGCTTGGAAGGTAAGCATCAATGCCAGACAATCGAGGACCTCGGCTTGGAAAAACCGTGGGTCAGTTGGCTGATCAACGACAACGCCGAACGCTTCGGCAGCTTTGGCAGCTACCCCGTTGAGCGCTACTTCCCCACTGCCGTGTTTGAGGATACCGAGCATCACGCACTTTGGGCAGCGCAGATTGCGCACAATGCCACCTGGCAAATGGAGCTTGCACGGCTGGGCAACTATATGACCTTCAGCGGTGGACTGGGCGATAACAGCCGTTGCGGCTGGAAGAAGATCATTCCGCACGGCGGTCGATTTACCGCTCCCAAAGCCTTCGTCGCCGCCGTGAACGGCACGTTGGAAGACGCTTGTTCCGCTGTCACAGATATGCAAAAAACTGCTTATCGCGCCTATGGCGAGCAGGGTATCCCCACCTCCTTCAATGAGTACTGTGCAACCTGGGGAACGCCGACGCAAGAGAAAATGCTGAATTTTTGTCAATGCTTGAAAGAATTCGGCGTCAAATACCTCGTCATCGACGCCGGTTGGTGCAAAGCCGGTTGCGAACAGGCCGGAAACGGCGAATGGGAACCTGATCCTATCATCTTCCCGGATATGAAAGCGATGAATGATGAGATCCGCCGTAACGGTATGATTCCCGGAATTTGGTTTGAATTTGAGGTCACCACGCAAGGCTCCCGCTTCTTTGAACCGGATTATGACGATATGAAGCTCAAGCGGGACGGACGTGTACTAAAAACCAACGGCATTCGTTCGTATTGGGACTTCCGACGTGAAGATGTTCGTGGGCACCTCTACAAGAAGGTAATCGCCTTTCTCAAAGAATACGGTTTTGGGTATATCAAGGTCGATTATAACGCTAACACCGGTACACAGGCCGACGGCGCTGAATCGGGTGCCGAGGCGATTCGCCAGCACCTGCAGGCGGTGCGAGAGTTTTTTGAATTGATGAAACGCGATATTCCCGATTTGATCATCGAAAACTGCGCTTCAGGCGGTCATCGTCTGGAACCGTCAATGATGGGTGTTTCGGCAATCTCTTCCTTTTCTGACGCACACGAAGCTATCGAGATCCCCTACATTGCCGCAAGTTTGCATAAGCTGATGCTTCCTGCGCAGGAACTCATTTGGGCCACACTCCACGGCGATGACAGCCGTGATCGCCTGATCTATTCGCTGGCAGCCACTTTCCTTGGTCGTGTATGCTTGTCAGGTCCGATGAATGAGTTAAATCTCGAGCAACGGGCTGTGGTCAAAACGGCAATGGATTTTTACGCCAAGCTGGAGGATGTTATTATCAACGGCGATACCAAGCTGTACGGAAATCGTGGCAACAACACCCGTTACCCCACCGGAACGCAGGTTGTGGTACGCCGCACCGAGAAGCAAGCTTTGGTGGTTTGCCACGCTTTCCGTGATCCAAGCGATACCATTTGCATCGACTTCGGTACAGACGCTTTGATTGCCGATACCTTCGGTGATGCCGACATTACTCTGGAAAACGGTCAATTGATGATAAAGCCTATGCGTCCCTTAACAGCACACGCCATGCTGCTGACTATCAAATAAAGGAGTGTTTACAATGATTATTCGTCAAGAAGTCAAGGATTTTGAAAACCTCGGTTTTGGTATGTTTGTCCATTTTGGTGCTTACAGCCTGATTGGCAAGGGCGAATGGGCCAAATACGCACTGGACATTGATCACGAGACTTATGAGCCGTTTGCGCACGCTTTCAATCCGAAAGCGGATTGGGCAACCGAACTGGTTACTGCCGCAAAAAATGCAGGATGTAAATATATCACGTTGACCACCCGTCATCACGACGGCTTCTCGCTGTACGACACCTGTGGGCTTAACAATTACGATGCGCCGCATTTTTGCGGTCGTGATCTGGTGCGTGAATTCGTTGATGCGTGTAATGCGCAGGAGATTATCCCCTTCTTCTACCACACCCTGTTGGACTGGCGTGAGCCAAGTTACAACGAGGATTTTCCGAAATACCTGAAATATCTGCGTGACAGCGTCACGATCCTCTGCACCAAATACGGCAAGATCGGCGGTCTGTGGTTTGACGGTAAGTGGGATAAACCCGAGGAGGACTGGGAGGAAGATGAACTCTACGGCACGATCCGCAAGTATCAGCCCGCATGCATGATCATCAACAACACCGGTCTGAATGCCCGTGGCGAAGCCGGCCATATTGAATTGGACAGCGTGACCTACGAGCGTGGTATGCCTACCAAAATGCCCGAGGAAGCGCCCAAATACCTCGCCGGTGAAATGTGTGAGGTCATGAACAGCCACTGGGGCTATGCTGCAGCCGATATTGCTTATAAAGCCCCGGCGGAGATGATCCGCACGCTGGCTGGTTGTCGCCGCTACGGCGCCAATTTGCTGCTTAACGTCGGCCCGATGGGCGACGGTTCGATCCGCCCCATTGATAAACTCTTCTTGGAATTGGTCGGCGAGTGGATCAAGCTCTTTGACGAATCCATTCGTCTGCCCCGCCCAACCTACATTGATATTGAAAATAAACCCGATGATTTCCTGCTTAAGCACGAGAATTGCTACTATCTGTTCTGCGATCATCTGCGCCCGATGGCGAACGTTAATGTTACCATTGCAGGAAACAGCAACTATATGGACACCTTCTCCATTCCCGAAAAGGTCAAGGCTGTCAACTGGATGGATACCAACGAGGCGCTTGAGTTTAAGCAAGAGGGTGACAAGGTAACCGTCTTTACCGTTCCTTTCAAGTATGGTTGCGACACTGTCATTCGTGTTGCAAAGATCGTTTGTGAATAATTGGGAAGAATAAAAAAGAACGGACACTCATCGAGTGTCCGTTCTTTTTGTTTTACATCGTTTGTATGGCGATTGAATCGTTTTCCAATGCAAGACGGATGCTGGAAATCGTTTCGTTGCGCCGCTCAACAAGCAGGCTTGCCAGGCGGTCTTCCACCTCACGACGAATGGTATTTCGCAAATCACGGGCTCCACGTTTGCCACCCGCTGCACGCTGCGCCAACCAAGCCGGAAGTGCCTCGTCCCATTGCAGGGATATCTCTCGTTCCGACAGAGGGCCTTGCAGTTCGGTAAGCATCAGCACCGCAATCTCACGGAAATGCTCCTCATTCAACGGATCGAAATGCACGATCTCATCTACACGGCTGATAAACTCAGGACGCAGGAAATCCGACAACGCCTTGGTCGTCCGATCGCGGGAGGCCTCTGCATCACTCTTTCCAAAGCCCATGAGGTTCTCACGGAATTGGCTACCGGCATTAGAGGTCATCACGATAACCGTGTTCTCAAAGTTGACCACACGGCCTTGTGCGTCGGTCACACGACCTTCGTCCAAAATCTGCAACAGAATATTCAGTACATCGGGATGTGCTTTTTCTATCTCATCAAACAGTACGACCGAATACGGCTTGCGGCACACCTTTTCGGTAAGCTGACCCGCATCGTCATATCCCACATATCCCGGAGGTGAACCGATCAACCGTGACACGGCGTGCTTCTCCATATATTCCGACATATCCAACCGAATCAGCGTATCCGGCGTATCAAACAGCTGTGCCGCCAACACCTTGACCAGTTCCGTTTTCCCAACGCCGGTCGGGCCGACAAAGATGAAGGATGCCGGGCGACGGCGAGGACTGATCTGCACACGGCTGCGGCGAATAGCAGCAGAAACAACCGACACCGCCTCGTCTTGACCGATGATATGCCGCTTTAATTCGTTTTCCAGATCCGCCAGCTTCTCCAGTTCGTTTTCACGAATCTTGGAAGCCGGGATACCCGTCCACAACTCAATTACACCGGCAAGATGCTGCTCCGTCACCGGTGCGCTGATTGCTGCAGGACGGATCGTTTCGATCTCCTGTTCGGTTTTCATCAAATCGGCACGCACGTTGGCCAATTTCTCATAATCGACCTCGTCTTGTGCCATCAAATCACTTTCCTGATGCCGTAACGCATCCGCTGTCAACAGCAGTTGTGCGTAGGTATCTGCCTTCGTGTTCTGCAGAGCAGCAGCTGTGCAGGCTTCATCCAGCAGATCAATTGCCTTATCCGGCAGAAAACGATCGGTGATATACCGTTCGGAAAGCACCGCCGCTTGGCGCAAAATAGCCTTGCTTACGGAAACACCGTGATATTCCTCGTAATACGTGCGAATACCACACAACATAGCAACCGTATCTTCGATTGACGGCTCCTCCACACGAATCGGCTGGAAACGGCGCTCCAAAGCTGCATCCTCTTCGATATGCTTGCGATATTCATTGAAGGTCGTCGCACCGATCACCTGAATCTCACCACGGGATAGCGCAGGCTTGAGAATGTTGGCGGCGGACATACTGCCTTCCGAGTCCCCCGTTCCGACCAATGTGTGCACTTCGTCGATAAACAGGATAATATTCCCCTGTGACTTTACCTCTTCAATCAGGCCTTTGATGCGGCTCTCAAATTGGCCACGGAACTGCGTGCCGGCAACCAATGCCGTTAAATCCAGCAGATGTAACTCCTTGTTCTGCAGCTTGTACGGCACCTGGCCCGCCGCAATACGCAATGCCAATCCTTCCGCAATTGCCGTTTTACCCACACCGGGTTCACCGATCAAGCAGGGATTATTCTTACTCCTGCGGCAAAGAATTTGCGTGGCACGATAAATTTCACGGTCTCGACCGATGATAGCATCCAACTGACCTTCCCGGGCTTTTTTGGTCAAATCGGTACAATAGCTATCCAAAAATTTGCGTTTCTTTTCTTTATCCTTTTTCTTTTCTTTGGCAGAGCTCTTCTCATCGGCGGGAGCCTCCTGGTTTGCTCCGTTCGCCTGATTTCCAAACAAATTCTGCAAGAAGGGAAAAGTCGCTGCTCCTCCGGGCATAAACCCTTCAGCGCCGTCATCCCCCTCCGTCGCCATCAATTCGCTGAACTGCTCGTCCATGGCCTCCAATTCTTCTTGGCCAATACCAAACTTCGTCAAGAGCTCATCAACGGGCTGGATCCCCAGTTCTTTGGCGCAGGTCAAGCAAAGTCCTTCGTTTTTTGTTTCATTGCCCTCCATACGTGCGATAAACACGACGGCAGGACGTTTGTTGCAACGTGAACAAAGCATAGAAACTCCTTTAATTACTCAGCAGCATCAATATGGGACGATTTTTTGGACAATCCATTCTCGCGGCGAAGCCGGAAATAGACTGCCAAATACATAAAGAAAGAAAAAATCATAGCAATGGCAACCACCGCAATCAAACAGACCATCAGCCAGAAAGGCATATCGGACCAAAGTGCCATTATCAGCATAGCAATGTAGAACGTAAACGTAGATACCTTGCCATACCACTTGGCGCCACGAATGATCTCCCGGCGTGAGAACAAAATCCAGCCGCCGATCAGCTGGAGCAGCTCCTTCACAAAGCAAATCACAACGAGAACTGTCAGGTGGGGGTTGCGAATTGTCAGGCACACCAGCACTACGACCTGTGTCAGCTTATCGGCAACCGGATCCAGCAATTTACCGAATTCAGTAATCTGATTGAACTTTCTGGCAATCATCCCGTCAAAAAGATCCGTCAGACCGGACAGAGCCAAAACTACCAGAGACCATTCCAAATGCCCTTTCAGGTACAGTACAGCAAACACCGGCAACAGTGCAAACCGCACCAGTGAAAGCACGTTGGGAATGTTCCAAACAAATTTTAAGCGTCCCATACTATCATTTCCTTATCTTAAGTAATCAAACCAACTGTGTAATCGGATTCATATCGGCAATCCAACTGACAAGCCATGTATCCTGAAGCACCTTCTGCGAGATGAAACCGTCAGCACCGGATATATTCGCAATCACCTCAAAGATCGATACCAGTGCCAAAACGTAGATGCAACCCTTCAAAGCACCTAAAACGCCACCCAGAGCGCTGTCGAACCTGCGGATCACCGGAAGATTGGAAATCGGCTTCAACAGCTTTCGCAACAATCGCATAACGAATTGCATCACGATAAACAGCACGAAGAATACCACGACCTGAAGGATCAGCAGAGCCGTCGGGCGGACGGTTGCATCCACCAAAATCTCGGCCGTTCCAAAAACTCCCGCTGAAAGTAGTACCTCATACAGCCATTCAGCAAGCGGTGAACTCAGGAACAGCGAAATTGCAAAGGAAATCACCCAAGCAATCAGCTGCAGAAGAGTTTGTATAAAGCCTCTTCGGTATCCAAAGACGATGGTAACAACCAGTACAGCCAAAACGGCAATATCCAGCACGTAAGACATATGCAGCCTCTCTTTCATTAAAAAACAGTACTATTGTAGCACTAATATTCAAAAAGCACAACAAAAACCGTTATTTTGATACTCTTTTCAATTCACCGAACGTAACAACCATCGGTTTTCCTTCGTAATATGCTGCTAACAACGCATCCGACGGGATCTCCTGTTCTTTCCTCATACCAGAAGCATTAAACTCATACAGCATAGAATCCGTCAACACAATCACGTTGTTTTCGCTACACGCAACGGAACGGAATTCGCCGGTATACTCCATCTGCTTTACCAGTTGACCACTGCTGTCAAACAGCCAAACCGTTCCGGCGTTCGTCGCACCGTCACGACGCAACGCCACACATGCCAACGAGGACGTTGCAGCATACCCGATCGGCACCACGCCGTCGCAATTGGTCTTTGTCAGTTTGGCATTTTCCCCGGTCAGCGTCCAGATCTGACGATCACCCACCGCCAAAATGACCAAATCGGAGAGATACGACACATTATGCAGCAACACCTCTGTGCCGCTGTGCTCTGTTACTTTCTCGTCTTCCAAGGTGATGACCAGAATCGCAGACTTCAACATACCGCCTTCAGCGGTGCTTCCCGTCACGGCAAGCTGCTCACCATTCGGTGAAATTGCAATATCGCTGAATAAATACTTACCACTCTTATACTCAAAAATAGAGTTTCCTTCCGCATCGAAAACGTAGATTTCGGATAAGTAGCTGCCCGACGAACTGTTCGTTACAAAAGCAGTTGTGCCATCTGATGACAGATCTCCGGCATAAATCTTGCGATTTTTGATTTCCGAAGTCAGCACCGTCTCTCGACGTGTTTCCAAGCGGAACCGACTGCCACCCACTTCCGTCACCAATGCATACTCCCCAGCCGTATGGAGAGTCGGATCGGCAAACAGATGCTTTCGATTAACAACACACGCCGCATCGTCAGTAAAAAATCGAATCGAAGCATCATCCACCACGACCAGATGCGGTGTGATCTCCGCCATATCCACTACCGAGCCGCCGTCCAAGGTATACGGAAATTCCTCGCCTTTTTCAATATCACCAATTGTTTGATCATACCAATCCAAAAACGAGATCGGTGCAATCTGGCGCCAGTTACTGACCAGCAAAAAAATCAGTAGCGCAACAATACCAATGATCAGTAACCGCAGCAGCAGTTTGATCCAAGGGCGGTAATTGGTCCGAGAACGACGGCGTTTTTTAGGAGCAGAGTGCGTTTTCTGTTCGCTCATACCGTCACCTCCGACTCATAAAAAACATCTTCCAAAAACAACCCTTGCGGCGCAACCGTCGCTCCTGCCAATGTGCGATCACCGGTTAACAACGCTTTTTTTACATCATCGTTTGTCAAACGACCGTTATGAACATCCAAGAGCGTACCGACAAAAATGCGAACCATATTGTATAAAAAGCCGTCGGCTTCAACGGTATAGGTCACCATATCGCCATCACGCTTTACTTCCGAGCAAGTTACCGTACGCCGCTTATCTTCTACTGAACTTCCCACCGAGCAAAACGCAGAAAAATCGTGTTCACCCAAAAAGAGCGACGCCGTTTCATTCATACAGTCCACATCAAGCGGCGAGCGAATGTAAAGCGAATGCCCTTTATAGAAAGGAGAGCGCACCGCACCGTTCCAAATATAGTAACTGTACCGTTTCCCCTTGGCAGAATACCGTGGATGAAAATTCTCATCAACGTCGCAGCACGCCAACACCGCTATATCCTCTGGCAGTACTGCATTGAGCGCTTTCAGAAGCTGCTCCGACGAAAACCGTTCCTGTCGTTCGGTAGTGCAATAAAAGCGACGGGCGTGGACACCGGTATCCGTTCGGCTGCAACCGGTAACGCCGGGGCGTACTCCGGTCACACGCTCTAATGCATTCTGCAATGTTTCCTGCACAGTGATCCCGTTGGGCTGTACCTGCCACCCGTGGTACTGTGTGCCGTCGTATTGAAGCGTTAAAAGCAGTTTCGCCACGGGTTCACCGCCTTTCTCATCAGATTATCGCCGTCAAGTAGATATTCGAAAGAATAAGCGCCGCTGTCAAAGCAGCAACAACACCGATTGCTGCAAAATCCTTGGCAGACATTCGCAGCTGCTTCATGCGTGTGCGGCCGTCACCACCATGATAACAGCGACATTCCATGGCAGTCGCCAGATCAAATGCACGGCGGAATGAGGAAACAAACAGCGGCACCAGCACCGGGATCAACGCTTTGATGCGCTGCAGGATGTTGCCACTTTCCATATCGGCGCCACGTGCTTTTTGCGCTGACATGATCTTTTCGGTTTCCTCGATCAGCGAAGGAATAAAACGCAGTGCGATCGTCATCATCATCGCAATTTCGTGAACCGGAACACGGATAAACCGCAGCGGACTCATCAACCGCTCCAGCGCATCGGTCAGCGTTGTCGGTGACGTTGTATACGTCAGCAAGGAGCTGGCCGCAATCAGGCACAAAATGCGCACGGCAATAAAAATTGCTTTGTAGATACCATTCAATGTAATGGTAAAGATCCAAAACTCCGCCAACACTTTACCTTCGGCATAAAACAGGTTGATAATCGCTGTAAAAATCAGCAACGGTAGAATCGGCTTAAAGCCTTTGAGGATCACCTTGATCGGGATTCGTGAGATCAGAATGCAGGCCGCTAAAAAGCCAACAGACAAGCCCAAGCCAAGCCAATTGTGCGGAAAAAAGATGACGATGATGTATAAAAAAGTCAGCGTTAACTTAACACGAGGATCCATACGATGCAAGAACGATTTTCCGGGGAAAAACTGACCAATGGTGATATCAGACAGCATGGATATTTCCCCCTTTCAGCAACCGCAACAATTCCTCTTGCGCTTGATCCAGAGTAAACACTGTTTTGGAAACGGGAACGCCTTGGCTACGAAGCAGGTCAAAAACCTTCGTTACGGCAGGAACTGACAGTCCCATTTCCGCAAGCTCCTCACTGCGTGCGAAGATCTCGCTCACCGTTTCGAACAAAGCAACCTGACCGTGATTCAACACCAGTACACGATCGGCAATTTTTGCGATATCCTCCATACTATGCGAAACCAAAAGAACGGTGGTATTATGCTCTCTCCGATACTGACGTATCATTTCCAGGACACGTTCACGCCCACGGGGATCCAACCCCGCTGTCGGTTCATCCAAAATCAAAACGCGAGGCTCCATTGCCATAACACCGGCAATGGCGGCACGGCGTCTTTCACCGCCCGACAGCTCGAACGGAGATTTTTCCAATAGCGCTTCGTCCAAGCCAACACACTGCGCCGCATGCAGGACACGCCCACGGATCTCGTCTTCCGACAGTCCCATATTTTTAGGACCGAAGGCAATATCCTTGAAAACCGTTTCCTCGAACAATTGATATTCCGGATATTGGAACACCATACCGACCTGGAAGCGAATGCGGCGAATTTCCTTCGGATTTTCCCAAATATTTTTTCCGTCCAATAAAACCGTACCCTCGGTCGGCTTCAACAAACCATTCAGCAGCTGAACAAAGGTGGATTTACCGGAGCCGGTGTGACCGATGATGCCAACAAGCTCACCCTCCCGAATGCTTACTGACACATTCGACAGCGCTTCCTTTTCAAACGGCGTTCCAACGGAATACCGTACGTTGCAATTTTGAGTTTCAATAATTGCCATACTGCCTCAACCTTACTTTTTTTCTTCCAGCAACTCCAACAGTGCTTCCGCACATTCCTCAACCGTCAACACGCCGTCCGGCAACGTCAGACCGTTTTTCTTCAATCGGTAGCAAAGCTCCGTCGGCTGCGGCACATCCAATTCAATACTGCGCAATTCTTCCACGTGCGAAAACACTTGACGCGGATCACCGTCCAAAACGATGGCGCCCTCATTCATAACGACCACACGATCAGCCAGCACCGCTTCCTCCATGTAGTGAGTAATGAGAACGACCGTCATACCGTGCTCACGGTTCAGACGGCAAATCGTATCCATAACTTCCTTACGGCCACGAGGATCCAGCATCGCTGTCGGCTCATCCAACACCAAACATTCAGGACGCATCGCCAACACACCGGCAATGGCTACACGCTGCTTCTGACCGCCCGACAGCTTATGTGTATCGTGACTACGGTATTCGTACATATCGACCGTACGCAGCACCTCATCCACCCGTTCACGAATCTCCCGCGGCGGAACTCCAAGATTTTCGGGGCCAAACGCAACGTCTTCCTCCACAATGGTAGACACCAGCTGATTATCGGGATTTTGAAGCACCAAGCCAACGGTACTGCGAATATCGTACTTTCTTTCCTCGTCGGTAGTATCAATATCACGGATCAGTACTTGACCGCCAAGCGGCAACAGCATCGCATTAAAATGCTTTGCTAGCGTCGATTTTCCGCAGCCGTTATGACCCAGCAACGCAACGAACGATCCTTCTTCAATCGTCAGGCTCAAATTATCCAGCACAAACGTTTTCTGGTTGGTCTCATCTTCATACGAAAAGCGAAGATCATTTACTTTGATCATATCCATACGTCATTCCTCCGCCTTCCACCAGGCACTGGCGCCGCAGGGCAGCACCAAGCCGCTTTGTGTAACAGGCAGACCGATTTCATCCGCCTCGGTCAAACCACCAAATCGGGGCGTTACAAGCGAAGCCAGCATATACTGCATCACCGACGGCGAAAGCCCCGTGGTGTAAGAGTTGATCAGGAAAAATAACGGCGTATCGGAAAGAAGCTTTACGCATTCCGATACCAGGCCGTAGATCTGATCCTCCAGCTTCCACACCTCACCGCCGGGGCCACGCCCATAGGAAGGCGGATCCATTAAAATGGCGTCATACGTATTGCCCCGACGTTGCTCTCTTTGCACAAACTTTCCACAATCATCTACCAGCCAACGCATGGGGCGATCAGCCAGTCCGGATGAGACGGTGTTCTCTTTTCCCCAGGCAACCATGCCCTTGGAAGCGTCCACGTGGGTAACATGCGCTCCGGCAGCCACACACGCCAATGTGGCACCACCGGTATAACCAAACAGATTAAGCACCCGAATCGGTCGATCGGCATTGCGAATCAGCTTGGCCATTGCATCCCAATTGACCGCTTGTTCCGGAAACAGACCGGTGTGCTTAAATCCCATGGGCTTCAGTCGAAAACGCAAGCCTTCCAAGCCCGCATCTGCGCTGTCGTAGCCAATTTCCCACACGTCCGGCAAAGAACGGTAGGTCTCCCAGTGACCACCTCCGGTAGCAGAACGGTGGTACCGGGCGTGTGCTTTTTTCCACAGCGGGTGCTGACGACCGGTGCTCCACAAAATCTGCGGATCGGGACGAATCAGTAGCGCATCCCCCCAGCGCTCCAAACGCTCACCGTCGGTCGCATCCAACAGTTCATAGTCTTTCCAATTTTCAGCCGTTCTCATACCGTGCTGCTCCTTAAAACGTCATCTGATGCTCCAATCCCAAATGCTCATAGGCTGCGGGCAAAACTACACGTCCCCGTGGTGTACGGTTGATGAAGCCGAGTTGCATCAGATAGGGCTCATAAACATCTTCGATCGTGATCGCTTCTTCGCCGATCACAGCGGCGAGGGTGTCCAATCCCACAGGGCCGCCATTATAGTGTTGGATCATCGCCATCAGCATACGGCGATCCACCATATCCAAGCCAAGCTCGTCGATCTCCAAGCGATCCAACGCCACACGTGCCACGTCGGCCGTGATCGAGCCGTGATTCAGCACCTGCGCAAAATCACGCACACGCTTGAGAAGACGGTTAGCAATACGAGGCGTGCCGCGCGAACGAGATGCGATCTCCAAGGCACCGTCGTTATCACAAGTAATGCCTAAAATATCGGCACTGCGCTGTACGATACGTCCCAGTTCTTCCGGCGTATACAGCTCCAGGCGACAGATCACACCGAAACGGTCACGTAACGGTGCAGATAACTGCCCCGCACGAGTCGTGGCACCCACAAGCGTAAACCGAGGTAACGGCAGATGGATCGACGACGCCCCTTGTCCTTTTCCGTTAATAATGTCGATCGCAAAATCCTCCATAGCTGGGTACAGGATTTCCTCTACTGTACGGGGTAAGCGATGGATCTCATCAATGAACAACACGTCGCCCTGCTCCAAATTGGTAAGCAACGCCGCCAAATCGCCGGCACGCTCCAAAGCGGGGCCGGAGGTAATACGGAAATTGACGCCCAATTCGTTGGCGATAATAGCCGACAACGTCGTTTTTCCAAGACCGGGAGGGCCGTACAGTAACACGTGATCCAACGGCTCACCACGCAAACGGGCAGCGTTGATAAAGACGGACAGATTCTCCTTGACCTTTTCCTGACCGATATAGTCATTCATCGACCGAGGGCGCAGCGGATTATCGCCGTCGTCCTCCGGTAGGTATTCCGTAGACATCATGCGATTTTCAAAATCCATTTCGTCCATGCTTTATCCCTCCTCAGCTGCGTTTTCCCAATTGTTTTAACGCCTGACGCACCAATTCTTCCACCGGCAGCGTGCTATCCAGTTTTCCGACAGCCGCTGACGCTTCGCCACTGCTGAAGCCAAGCATTGTCAGCGCACTCACCGCTTCGGCAGCGCCCTGCGATACGCTGATCACACCGACCGCCGCATCGTTTTGCATCACGATGCCACCCGTTGCCGAAGGCAGGCCGACCTTATCTTTCAATTCCAGAACCAGACGCTGTGCAAGCTTCGGGCCAACACCCTGCGCACGGGTGAACTCCTTGTGATTGCCGGAGGCCGCTGCAAGCGCTACCCGCTCCGGAGTTAATTCCGACAAAATGGCAAGTCCCACCTTCGGACCAACACCACTGACCGAGGTCAGCATACGAAAGCATTGCAGTTCGCTGCGGTCTGCAAAGCCAAACAACTCCATTGCATCCTCACGCACGTTCAGGTAGGTATAAAGCATCGTCTCCGAGCCAATGTTCGGCAGCTGACGAGCAGTATTCGCCGTAATGAAGCATTGGTATCCAACACCACCGCATTCCACGACGGCAAAATTCATTTCACGGTGAATCAACGTTCCTCGTACGCTGTAATACATACGGTCAGACCCCTCTCATAATCTGGCGTTTCAGTGCCGTACCGCCCATTTGAGCATGACAAATAGCAATAGCAAGTGCGTCCGCCGTATCGTCCGGCTTGGGAACCTGCTGCAAACGGAGCAAGCGCCGTGTCATCTCCATGACCTGTGGCTTTTGTGCTTGTCCGTAGCCCGTCACCGCACTTTTGACCTGCAGCGGTGTGTACTCAAAAATCGGAACTCCGGCATTTTGTGCCGCCAACAAAATAACACCACGTGCTTCCGCCACCTCGATCGCTGTTTTCTGGTTGTTTTGAAAATACAGCTTTTCGATCGCCATAGCGTCAGGCTGATGCTTGGCAAGGATCAGTGACAAGTCGGTATAGATCTGCTGCAAACGCTCGACGAACGGCGTACCGGCTTCGGTCGTGACAGCGCCGAAATCCAACGGTGAAAATCGTCCACGCTCATAGTGCAGAACTCCCCAGCCAATAATGGCATATCCGGGGTCAATTCCAAGGATTTTCACCGACTCACCTCCCGAAGCAATGCAAGGAAACCAATATTTACCCAGTATTAGTTTTAGTATAGCAGAAAATTACTTGTCATACAAGAGTAATTCTGCTATAATAATATAAAATTTTTATTAATGTTTTTGTTGAAGGATTCGATTATGGCTGTTTTGTCTGTTCACAATCTCACAAAAAGCTTTGGCGACCGCTTTTTATTTGAGCGGTTGTCTTTCGACGTGGCTGAACACGACAGAATCGGACTGATCGGCTCAAACGGTTGCGGGAAAACGACTTTATTCCGTCTGATCACCGGCGAGGAAGCTCCCGATTCCGGCGAGATATTGCCTGCACGGAACACCCGAATCGGCTATCTGGAGCAGCATACGTTATCCGAAGATATTACTGTTTGGGAAGCGCTGGAAAACGTGTTTGAACCATTGCGCCTTATGGAACAAGAACTCCTGGAGATCAACCGCACGCTTGCCGACAGCGGCGATCCCACACTGATTGAAAAGCAGGCTCAGCTGCAAGAGCGCTTCGAGGCGGAGGGCGGCTTATATTTCCGCAGCCGTGTTGCCTCCACCCTATCCGGCTTGGGATTTGATGAAACCTATCACAACCGTTCCGTTACCACGCTCAGCGGCGGCCAGCGCTCCAAGCTGGCAATGGGTCGGTTGCTACTTTCCGGCTCAGAACTACTGCTTTTGGACGAGCCCACCAACCATTTGGACATCGAGTCGGTGGAATGGCTGGAAACGTTTTTGCGTGGCTACAGCGGTGCCGTCATCGTTATCTCGCACGACCGCTATTTTCTCGACCGTGTCACCACGCGGACAATGGAACTTTCCCAAGCAAAGCTATATATGACGGGCGGCAGTTATACTGCACACAAAGAGCAGCGTGAGAAAGACGAAGAAATCGCTTTGCGGCATCATAAAACCACCGAACGAGCGATCAAAAAGTTGGAGGAAAATATCGCTCTTCTTAAGCAGTGGAACCGTGAGAAATCTATTCGTGCCGCCGAAAGTCGTGAGAAAAGGCTGGATCGTCTCAAAGAACAGCAGATAGAGCTTGAAAGACACGAAGCGACGCTGAAATTTGGCTTCACTGCGGCAACCACCAGCGGTAATGAGGTTCTAAACGCTGAGGAGCTATCCAAAGCGTTTGACCGTCCCCTGTTTCGCAACGTGTCCTTTCAGCTACGCCGCGGCGAACGCACCTTTCTTCTCGGCCCGAATGGCTGCGGGAAAACGACGCTGCTTCGTTTGATCACCGGTGAGCAAACGCCCGATAACGGCTTTATCCGTCTGGGTTCCCGTGTCTCGATCGGCTACTACGATCAGGTCCAAGCGCATTTGCACTACGACAAAACCGCTATTGATCAGTTGTGGGACGATTATCCGAACCTGACACAGACCGAGCTGCGCAATGCCCTTGCTGCGTTTTTGTTTTACGGTGACGAGGTTTTCCAGCCCGTTCGGCAACTCAGCGGCGGTGAGCGTGCACGGTTATTGCTGCTGAAGCTAATGCTGGCACACGACAACCTGCTTCTTCTGGACGAGCCGACCAACCATCTGGACATCTCATCCCGCGAGGCCCTGGAAGCCGCCATGGAAAACTACGACGGCACGCTGCTTGTAGTATCGCACGACCGCTATTTTATCAACCGCATGGCAACGCGTATCATAACACTGTCCGAGGACGGCTGTGAAAGTTATCCCGGCAACTATGACGAGTACGTAGAACATCGTCAGCAAGTGACAGCCGATACTGAACAACGCTCCGCTGTGCCTGTAAAGGAAAACACTTACCAGAAGCGTAAGGAACTGGAATCCCGCAAACGGAAGCTTACCACCCGCATTCGTCGCAGCGAGGAGGAAATCGCTGCTTGCGAGAAGCGGATTGCCGCATTAAACGCCCAATTAGAGCAACCGGACACCGCCGCCGATTACGATGCCGTCGTTTCTATCAGTGCTGAATTGGAAACGGAAAATGCTCATCTGGAACGATTGATGTCAGATTGGGAGCAAGCCCAGCTTGAGCTCGAGAGCGTCAATTGCGATTAGGACTTGACAAACGCCGACAATAGGCTTTTAATGAAACCAAACGAGCCGAAAGGATGATACGTATGAACATCTACATTATGGCAGACCTGGAGGGCATCAGCGGCGTCTATACCGATGATCAGCTGGAACCCCATTGCCCCCGTTTCGACGAGGGACGGCGCCTGATGACTCGTGAAATCAATATTTGTGCCGAGGCTTGTAAGGCCGCCGGTGCGGACAAGGTCATTGTGCGTGACGTTCACGGCGGCAGCTATACGTTGCTTTGGGATCAGTTGTCCCCTGCCGTCGACGCCGCCGTTTGCGGCTGGACGGGAACGAATCGTTTTGTCGGTCTGGGCGATTGTGACGGTGTCATTCTGCTTGGTTATCACGCTATGGCGGGTGCAGAGGATGCTCTGCTGGAGCACACGATGATCCGTGGCGCCTTTCAGCGCTTTAAGGTCAACGGCACGCCGTTTGGCGAGATCGGCATTGATTCGGCCATCCTCGGCGAGTATCAGGTTCCCGTCATTATGGTTTCGGGAAGTGCCCGTGCCTGCGCCGAGGCAAAACAATTCCTTCCGTGGGTCACCACCGTCGAGGTCAAGCAGGACGCCGCCGACAGCGGTGCCGTACTGTTGTCCCCTGCCGAATCGGAAAAACGCATCCGTGCCGGTGTCAAAGCGGCGATTGACCGCCTGAAAAGCGGCAAAACCGGCATTCACACTGTTGAAAAGCCGGTACGTATCCGTTTGGAGTGCCGTCCGTCCCACACGTTGCCCAAAGCCGATGGCAAGCCGTATATGACCGTTATCGACGAACACATCTATGAAGTGGTTGGCGACACGCCGGAAGAGGCTTTGTGGCGTGTTTTTTAAGGCGAAAAAACTTTTTCACAAATTTTCCGCATTTACCTCTTGACAACCACCGCACTTTTCGGTATAATACAGCATGTTCCGCAGGTGCGGATATGGACGTTTAGCTCAGCTGGTAGAGCATTCGCTTGACGTGCGAAGGGTCAGCGGTTCGAGTCCGTTAACGTCCACCAAAAAACAGGCTTCCGATCGGAAGCCTTTTTTTTCTTTTTCTCATCCCATGCTGTGCAAGATTTCATAAATATCGACGACTTGTAAAGCCCACTGCTTACAAAGCTCATATTCTCGCTCGGTATATGTAAGCGACCCCAAGGAGCCTCCGGTGTAAATCGTATTAATGATCGTATCGTAAGCTGGCTCTTGCGCCTGTTTATACGTCTCCCACGCTGTTTTGTATTCTTCCATTGCGGCCACAAAATCTTCAACATAGCGATCGTTACCGAGCAATTCTTCCAACTCCGCATAATCCTTGTCATGCTCCACATACGCCACGATACGTTCGTAATACTCTTCAGCGATCCTCTCCCAAAGTTCGGCGCAGGCGTCATAAGCAACATGATAATCATACATTCCACCGTCTGCAGTTTCTAATTGGCTGCTCAATTCCGCTTCAACGGTTTCAGTCAAAGATTCGCTTAATGTTTTTTGGGGCTGTATGTAAGAGAGTTTGAGTTCTTTCCACGCAGAACCCCATTCAAACGGATATAGCGCAACCAGCTCGTCGTACCGTTCCTCCGTAATGGCCTTCGCCTTACCATCACCGACACGTTCCGTATACACAGCCTCCAAATCACTGCTACCCGGATCATCGCAATGGAAAGACAGGTCATTTACCAATACGCCTTCGGCGTCGAGCTTCAAAATCTCACGGTCCAGCAATCCCGTCCCGGGAGAAGACTGGATGCTCAATCGACCGTCATCCGTCATCACGGCAGCATAGCGGTGCCAAAACGCCTTTAGTAATTTTGATTTTTCTTCACACACGGTAAACACGGCAAGCAACGTACGGTCTTCTTGTACGAGGAACAACTCCGGTACGTTGTCGCCGTTGATATCTTTCAAGATATATCCCGTACGATATGTAGCGGCATCGGCGTAGTGCGGCAACATCTCCATAACCATGTTAAACCACTCTTCGGACACTTCATCGTTCTCTTTATCCGCAAGCTGTGCCGCCAAATTGTCGCTCAAAATCGGTTCGGGCATTTCACCCTGATCATATTCTTCCCAGAAATCCACCGCAAGCTTCCATTCCATAACCGATTGAATATCGGCAAGCGTCTCCTCATACGCCACGGGCATCGTCTGCAACGGCTGTTCAGGCGCTTTCGTCGGCAAAGTCGTGGTACTCCCCATCCGCTCCGTATCACCCGCACATCCGGAGAATAGTGCTAAAACCATCATCAAAATCACAACAACCGTTGCTTGTTTTTTCACTGCAACCACTCCTTCTATTTTTTGCTGTAGCATATAACAAAACCGCCCCGAATATCCTTCGTGGCGGTTTTATATACCTTACATTACAACACGATCTCAAACTGCTGCTCCGGCGTCAGATCGACCACCGTGCAGTCGTTTGCGTAGGTGCATTCCGGCAAGATGATCATTGCCGTCAGCTGCTCCTTGGAAGCGGGCAGCGGCGCCAAATGCCAGATAGCGGCATTCATCTTGATCAGCGTATGTTTCGGTACCAAAAACGCCTTGGCCAAGTCGGTTACCGGTGTACCCGCAGAAGCAGGTGCCACGTGCAGGATCATATCATCATCCAGAGGCAGGATCATTTCCCACGTGGTCGTATGATACTCCTGTTGTGTAATCACCATTTTCTCCGGCTTTTTCACCACGATCGGCGAATAGCCCACACGGTGCTCACTGTCAGCTACCAGGCGGTCCGGGAAAAACTGATGAATCTCCCCGCACAGTGCATAGCCCTGCGGCTGATCCATGGTATAGAACTGTCCAAAAGGCGCAAACTCCTCGTGAGTCAGCGGCATAACCTGAACCTTTTTCATGCGATCATCCTCCTGTTTTCTTCATTGTAGCATACAAAAATAGGGAAATCAATCCAGTAATTCGGAAAAATTATAGATAAAGTTGTCACAAACCGACTTGATCTCCTCGACATATTCTGCCGACGATTCATCGTAGACGCCGCACACCTTCATACCGGCTTTTTTTGCCGTCAAATCGGCGTTGTAATTATCATCGAGGAAGAAGACCTCCCCCACCGCAACGCCGAGCTTTTCAGCTGCTTTTCGGTAGATCTCAGGGTCGGCTTTGGTGGTGTTAAAATCGTCACACGACCACACGTTATCAAACAGATCAAAGATCTCCAAACGCTTAAGGCACGCATCCAACGTGATGTGTGGACTGGCGGTAAGAACATTCAGGCTCGCGCCACGCCGCTTTAGCTCCTGCAAGGTGGCGATCACATTGCTCTTAGCGGGGATGTGATACCAATATGCATCCAGCATATATTTGCCCATCAGGTTGATAAGCTCTTCCATCGGCATCGCCAGCCCCAGCGTTTCCGTGTAGTACTTTGCCGTTCCGTTCAAGCCAAGCGGCGTGATCGTCTTCACGATGTCCTGTTCATAGGCAATGCCGTTCTCGTCCAGGATCCGCAACATAGAACTGACGTACGTCGGCATCGAATCCACCAGCGTGCCGTCAAAATCAAACAAATACGTTTTCATGCTATCTCCGTTCGGATTATTTTCTGCAGCAGTTGATAAAGTTTTCGAACATCTTATTTTCAATCGGATCTCCGGTGTGGAAGGACTGTTCGGGATGCCACTGAGTCGCAAAGATCTTCTTTTCCTTACACTCGATCGCTTCGATCACGCCGTCCTTGCTGCTGCGTGCCACCACCGTAAACTCCGGGGCAACACGTCCCAACGTCCAGCTGTGGTGCGAGTTCACAATCGCTTTTTCACTGCCAAACACATCGTACACGAAGGAATCGGGAGCAATATCGATCTCGTGTTGATGCGCCTCATCCTGGTGTTCATCGTAATTTTCCACCAAAACCAGCGTACCGCCAAAATACACGTTTAGCGCCTGCAGGCCACCGCAAATGCCGAAAATCGGCTTGCCCTTGCGGACAAAATGCTCAATAACCTTGGCGTCCAGTGCATATTCGTCGATTTCCTGAGGCGGATCGTACGGCGTGCCTCCGTAATACTTCGGGTCGATATTCGTAGCACTGCCCGGCACCAATAAGCCGTCGCAAATATCACAGATCTTTTCCAAATCATATTCCGTCATGATTGCCGACAAACCGACCCCGTACTTACGTGCCAGGATCTCGTAGTCGTGCGGAATATAATATCTCAGATTAAAGGCACTGCCTTCCTTTTCCAGATCACAATACCGCAATAATGTTGCCAATTGCATTAGAATGCACCTCCCACCTTATAGATACATTCTACTGCGCAGCACCGAAGCTTGTCAAGAAAAAAGGCGATCCGAAGATCGCCTTTTTTACACAGTATTTACAACTTGGAGAAGCCGTGACAATTGACCAGTGCATCCAGCTTCTGTCCCGCCTTACACATCGGGCATTCGTGGGACGGATAGCTTTGATAATCCGGCAGATCCTTCGGGTCAAACACCGAACGAACCGGGAGACCTCTGCACTCCTCAGCCGTAGAGAAAATTGCCGCTACGCCGGATACCGATCCACCATAATACTGAATGGCATCGATCGCCGCCTCCACTGTTTTACCGGAAGCAACCGAAACTGCCAGGATCATCACGTGCTTTCCTTCAATCATCGGAATGATGTTATCACGGAAGAGCAGCTGACTTCCCGCCGTCGTTTCAGGAGTAACGACATAGATCGATTTATGGGCGTTCATATTGATGAAATCTGCCTTGGACAAGCAATCCGCAAAGCAAGCACCGATAACCTCCGTACCGTCCAAGCACAGAATCGTATCGACCACAGTGTCCACCCGATAATACGTACTGAGCTCTTCGGCAACCGCACGAGCTTCGGACATACGGGCCTTTTGCGCCACCACGTCAATGTAGTAATTGCTGTGGCAGTTGCTGGTGGCAAAATGTCCCATTGCCACTCGCAAAAAGAGGTTGTTCCGCTTCGTTGCGTATTTCATCGTGTTCAAAGTAGGCATAGTGTTTCCTCCTTGTGTTGGATTGTTCACCTATATTGTAAACGATTTCCACACACAAGGCAAGAACTTTTTTCAAAAAAGCCACAAAACTTACACAATTTATCCAATCATTGAGCGTCCTTCCCAATCGGGATCGCTGAAAACGCCCATAACTTCCGCAATAGTCGGAGCAACATCCAGTAGCGAGGCGTTTTCAATCACACGGCCGGGAGTAAACTCCTTGCCACGGAAAAACAGCGGAATCGTCATATCCTCTGGCAATTCCGAGCCGTGGGAGCGGTCGTGACCGCCATGGTCCGCCATAACGATCACGGTGTATTCGTCGCCAAAGCGTTCTACAATACGCTTAACATTATCGATCGCAATATGGATACGCCGCAGGTACTCTTTGCTCATCCAACCGTTATCGTGACCGCCCTTTTCATCGGTCTCCACCATATACAAAAACACGAAATCCGGTTTACGGGTATCGATCAACGCTTCTGCCCTATCGGTCAGCACCGTATCACAGCTTTCCTCCATATACGCATTGATATACGTAGCGTATTTCAGAGTACCGGGAGAAGCAATGTCACGCAACGGCTCCCAGCCGTAAAACATTGCAGAAACGCCACCGGCCTCGGCGATCTTTTCAAAAATGCCTTTAACGGGACGCACCTGCGGTACGTAGGTATTCGTTAAAATGCCGTGCCGCTGCGGTGTAACGGAATGTGACATAGAAAAATGGCACGGAAACGTGACAGACGGGATCATCGAGCTGGCAGAAAACGTGTGCGCACACTGCTTCGTGAGTACTTCAACGTATGGGTTACCGCAAGCCTTAAGTCCGTCCGGTCGCATACCGTCGATCGAGATCAGAATCACCTTTTTATCCATAAGAACACCTTCTTAAATTTTGACGATACCCAAGCCATCCAAAACCGATGAAACAAGGATCAAAATGATACACACCGGAGCAATATACTTAATGATAACGGTAAAGAGAACCTTTTTCGTGAACTTGCCGCCAATCTCCATTTCCTCGATCAGCATCTTCGGTTTGATAACATATCCGACGAAAATACAAGTCAACAGCGCCACAATCGGCATCAAAACGCTATTACTGATAAAATCAAATATATCCAGGATCTGCAAACCGGCAATGGTGAAACCGCCCCACACGCCATAGCCAAGCGATGACGGTATACCGAGCAGTAAGCTGAGGAGAAACACCATCAAGCAGGACTTACGGCGGCTCCAATGTAATTTATCCTGCAAAACGGATACGATCGTCTCCATCAAGGAAATGGACGATGTCAGCGCCGCAAAGAACACAAGCATGAAGAACAACGCACCAATAATCGTTCCACCGGTCATGGATTCGAAGACCTTCGGCAGCGTTGCAAACATCAAAGGAGCACCCTTTTGCAATATTTCCGCCTCATTACCGCCCGAGAAGGAAAACACAGCCGGAATAACCATCAAGCCGGCCAAAAAAGCGATACCGGTATCGAAGATCTCGATCTGATGCACCGAAGATTCCAGACGAATGTCCTTTTTCATGTACGAACCGTAGGTAATCATAATGCCCATGGCGATCGACATGGAATAGAACAGCTGACCCATAGCCGCCAAAACCGTGGTGGCAGAGAACTTCGAAAAATCAGGGGTCAAGTAATACGCCACACCGTCCATAGCGCCGGGCATAAACATGCCATAAACCGCGATAAACAGTGTCAGAACGACCAAAAGCGGCATCATAAACTTACTGACCTTCTCAACACCTTTTTCCACGCCAAACAGCACGATCAGCGCCGTCAAGCCGATAAACAAAAGGAACCAGCCCAACGGTTCAAAGGTGCTGCCGATAAAGTTGCCAAAATAATCCCCTCCCGCACTGGCAGAGGCACCACCAGATACGAATACGGCAAAATATTTCATCACCCAGCCGCCGATAACAGAATAGTACGGCAAAATGATGACCGGCACGATGGCTGCCATCCAACCGATAAAGCTGTATTTCTTATTCAGCGACGCAAAGGCGCTGATAGCACTCTTCCCCGTTTTGCGGCCGATCGCAATCTCGGCTGACATCAGCGCAAAGCCAAGTGTCACCGCCAAGACCAGATAAACCAACAGGAAGATACCGCCGCCGTATTTTGCTGCCAAATACGGAAAACGCCAAATGTTACCCAAGCCAACAGCCGAGCCCGCTGCTGCCAGCACAAAACCGATTTTACCGGTAAAGCTGCTTCTGTTTTCGCTCATAGCAAACACCTCTCAAAGAAATCTTTTGTTATTGTACCAAACATTAACAAAAAGGTCAAATGATATTTACATCAAAGTCGCAAACAATGTTTTGTCCTGCGGACACAAGCACAAAAAATAAAGGGACTGTTGAAACAGTCCCTTTATTTTTTGGAGCTGCTAACCAGAGTTGAACTGGTGACCTCATCCTTACCAAGGATGCGCTCTACCTACTGAGCTATATCAGCAATTATGGCGACCTGAAGGGGGCTCGAACCGTCGACCTCTAGCGAGACAGGCTAGCGTTCTAACCAGCTGAACTACCGGGCCATATAAGCGCCGCAACCGGATGTCGGCATCAGCGACGCTTTACATTATATCGTCTGAAAGCAGGTTTGTCAACAAGTTTTTTTGCAAAAAACACGGTTTATTCACTTTTTCGCAGAATCTTTCGGATCCGGCGCACCGTCAAGCACGGAACACCGTTTGACAGAGGCGGTTCCGTACCGTTCCCGCAGGGTATCCACCACCGATTCCAACTTTCCCATTCGCTCCCGATCGTGATCCTCTTCGGCATCGAACAGGCATATTTGCTCACTTTCCCCGTCCTTTTCCAGGTGGCAAGCCGTCACCGTCAAGCTGCGCACCGGCGTCCCCTCCTGCCAACAATCACGAAGTAAAACGGCAGCTTCCCGATACATTTCCGGCACAAGATCAGTGGCACGGGCGATCGTTCGTTGTCTTGTAATGGTTTTCAGCGAAGGATATTTGATCGTCAGCTGAATCACGGTGCATCGTTGACCGGCACGGCGCAGGCGAGCTGCAACCGGCTCAATAAGATACAGCAGCCCACGGAGCAATTCCTCTTCCGTATCCAAATCGCCCCGAAACGTCATACCGTTACCCACGGATTTCGCATCGGGTCGATCACCGAATAGACGCACCGGTGAGGGATCAATGCCGTTAGCGCCGTCATAGAACTGTCCTCCGGCTTTTCCTAACGCCGCCACCAGGCAGGCACGGTCCGCCGCCGCCAATTCACCGATCGTGCGGATTCCCATTTTGTGCAGCGTTGCCTCCGCGGACTTTCCCACAAATAAAAAGCGGGATACCGGCAAAGGATACAGCAAAGACTGATACGTCTCACGGGACAGCACCGTGGTCGCATCCGGCTTTTTGTAATCGCTCCCCAGCTTGGCCAAGGTTTTATTAAACGACACGCCAACCGAAATGGTAATTCCCAGTTCCTCCCGAACACGGCGGCGCAGCGTATCGGCAATGGTTTTCCCGTCGCCAAACAAGCGGCGGCTTCCCGTGACGTCCAGCCACGATTCATCAATACTGAACGGCTCCACCCGATCGGTGTACTCGCAATACATGGCGTTGATCTTGTGGTAAAACTCGTCATACCTCTCAAAATGCGGCGGTACCAGCACCAGCTCCGGACATTTTCGCTTCGCCTGCCACACCGTCTCTGCCGTAACGATGCCGAACCTTTTGGCAGCCTCGTTCTTAGCAAGCACAATGCCGTGACGATCGGCAGGATCGCCGCACACCGCCATCGGTACTTCTCTCAACTCGGGACGATAGACGCACTCCACCGAGGCGTAAAAGCTGTTACAATCGCAGTGTAAAATACAACGGTCCACCGTCCCACCTCCGGTTTAGAACATTTGTTCTTTTATTATAACCGATTCCCTCTCCTTTGTCAAGTAAACCGATTGACAAATACGGTGCACTGCCGCTATACTGAAAGAAATACCAAGGAGGCGATTCTCATGTTTCAAAAAGTGCACTACGGAACTCTGCCGAACGGCGAGTCTGTTTCTCTGCTTTCCCTCTCCAGTGCTGACGGTATGTCCGTCTCGTTTATCACCTACGGCGCTACGATGACCTCTCTGCAGGTGCGTGGGCGGGATGTCGTTTTGGGCTACAATTCCTTGGAGGAATATTTGAAAGATACCGCTTCGATCGGTGTTACGGTGGGACGGTACGCCAACCGTATTGCAGGCGGCGTATTTCCGTTGAATGGCAAATCCTACGACGTCGGTCGCAACGAAACCGCCAGAAATGGACATCTGCACGGCGGCGAAGTCGGGTTCCAGCACAAAAACTGGTCTTTGGAATCCCACGATGACAAGTCTTTTACCTTGTCGCTCCTTTCGCCGGACGGCGATATGGGCTATCCCGGTACGCTTATGCTGCAACTGCGTGTAGCGTTTGACGATCCCAGTGCCCTGTCGCTTACTTATACCGCCGTTACTGACAAAGATACCGTCGTCAACTTCACAAATCACGCCTATTTCAATCTGAACGGTTACGACGGCGGCGACGTATTGGACACCGTATTACAGATCCATGCTGATGCGATCCTTGCGGTAAACGAGCGCCTGATCCCCACCGGCGAACGGTTATCAGTAACCGGCACGCCCTTTGATTTCCGCAACGCAAAGCCTATCGGCCGGGACATCGACAGCGATCACCAGCAGCTTGCTGTCGGCGGCGGTTACGACCATAACTTTATTTTAGGCGAAACGGCCGCCTATCGCCACGCTGTTACCGCCTATTCCCCCCGCTCCGGCATCCGTATGCGTTGCTACACCGATCAACCCGGCGTACAGCTCTACACCGCCAATTTCCTGAATACCGATTTCGGCAAAGGCGGCGCCATGACCCGGCACCAAGGCTTCTGCCTTGAGACGCAACACTTCCCCGACAGTCCGAATCACCCGGATTTTCCATCGACCGCACTACACGCCGGAGAAACTTTTGTCAGTCGCACGGTATACGCCTTTGAATAAACACGAAATACAGCGCCTATACTCCTTACCAAAGGAGGCGTTGCTATGTCTGTTGAATTCAAAAACAGCGAAACAAAAACCAATCTGATGCGTGCGTTTGCCGGTGAAAGTCAAGCCAGAAACCGCTATACCTTTGCCGCAGAGCAGGCGCACAAAGAAAACCTACACGTTGTTGAGGCTGCATTTCTTTTCACGGCCGGACAGGAAAAGGAACATGCCGGTATCTTCTACAAGCATCTGCAAGAGCTTGCGGGAGAAACGATCACCATTGACGGCGGTTTCCCCGTGGATATTTCCAATTCGATCGCCGAACTGTTGCGACAGGCCCGCCACAATGAATACGAAGAATACGAAGATGCCTATAAGCATTTCGGCGATACCGCAGAGCGGGAAGGCTTCCCCAAGGTTGCAGCTTCGTTCCGCATGATCGGTGCGATTGAAAAGATACACGGCGACCGTTTCGGTATGCTTGCCGATCTGTTGGAACAGAACAAGCTGTTTGTATCCGATATGGAGTGTCAATGGATGTGTCTCAACTGCGGCCACACGTATTCCGGCAAAACCGCACCTGAGAAATGTCCTGTCTGTGACCACGATCAGGGTTATTTCATTCGATTGACGCTGGCACCGTATACCGACGCACAAACCATGCAGTAAAAGAAAGCCGCAGTAGCATACTACTGCGGCTTTTTGTTATTCTTCGATGGTTTTTTGCTCTTTGGCAGGCGGATCAATCAACGATACCATAGCGATACGCACCTGGTGATCAACCACCTTGCGCACATGAATTGTCAACCCGTGTGCCTCCAGTTCAAACTGGCTGCCATCCTCCGGAACAGAACCGAGAGCACCAAAGATCAGGCCGTTAAAGGTACTGTGATCCTCAGTGGGTAACGAAATCTCCAGGGCGTCCTCGACTTCACGCAGCGGTGCGTTACCACTGATTTTCCACGTGCGAGAATCCAGGCGCTGAATGATCGGCGCATCCTCGTCCTTCGTTGCGATCTCACCCAGATCACCAACCAATTCCTCCACCAAATCGTTCATGGAAATGACGCCGCACATACCGCCGTACTCATCCAAAACCACGGCGAAATGTGTGTGCGCTTTTTTCATATTTTTAAAAAGCACGTCCGCTTTGACCGTCTTCGGGACAAAATACGCCTCGCCGACAGCCCGCTTCATCACGTTGCTGCGACTGCGATTTTCAAGTCGGAAATACTTTTTCGCATTCAGTACGCCGATCACGTCGTCTACCGTTTCATTGCAGACGGGATAATAGGTGTGTTCACTGTTACGAATGGTTTGCTTCCATTCTTCATCCGTTTCATCCACCCACAACAGCGTCACTTCCGTACGATGCGTAGCAATATCGTCCGCACTTAAATCATCAAACTCGAACACGTTTTGGATAAACTCTTTTTCATCGTTATCAATAGCGCCCTGCTCACTGCCGGCGTCCACCATCAGGCGAATATCCTCTTCACTGACCTCTTCATCGTCAGCATTGGGGTCAATGCGCATCAGGCGCAAGACGCCGTTGGTAGAAACCGTCAAAAAACTAACGATCGGTGCAAACAGTTTGGACATCACCAAAAGCAGGTTGGACAGTGCCAGTGCCAGCTTCTCCGAATTGCGCATTGCTACACGCTTGGGAACCAACTCACCCAAAACCAGTGTGAAATACGACAAAATAAGCGTGATTGCAATAACAGCAATGGTGTTTAAGGTACCGGCGGGAATCGTAACGCCAACGTCGATCAACCAACGCACCAACGGATCGGCAAAGTTATCTGCGGCAAAAGCACTACCCAAAAAGCCGGACAGCGTAATCGCTACCTGAATGACCGCCAAAAACCGTGCGGGCTGTTTTTTCATTTTCGCAAGACGACCGGCACGCTTGTTACCCTCATCCGCCAGCTTGTCAAGCTTCGCCTCGTTCAGACTAATGACTGCAATCTCTGCGCTGGCAAAAATGGCATTCAACGCAATCAGAATGACCTGCACCAACAGCATAAGCCATATGTCCATAATATTCGATACGCTCCTTTATTTACTTCCAAAACACAACAAAACACAGCCCGTGTCCCGTAAAGCAAGAACAGGCTGTGTCACTTATCCAATCGTATTGACCGTGCATAAGGGAGGTCGGTCGCCGCCGTTATCCATGGATGGATTGTCGCTCCTTTTGGAATGTTTACAGTAAAACTGTGTTGTGATGTATTATACACAATCCACCGCCTTCTGTCAAGTAAAATGTAAGTTAGGATTGAAATCGTCAAGAAAATCGTGTATACTAAATCCAAATGTTTACCGAAAGAAGGTATGTAGATTTATGAAGGAGCAAAAACGCTCCGGACGGCTCGCCACTGCTCGGACACTGTTCTGGACTTTTTTCAAGATTGGTGCTTTCACCTTTGGCGGCGGTTACGCTATGATCCCCCTCGTGCAACGTGAGGTAGCGGAAAATCATAAGTGGTTAGACGAAGAGGATATTCTGTCGGTGATCGCCATTTCGGAATCTACGCCGGGCCCGATCGCTATCAATATGGCCACCTTTGTCGGTTACCGCACTGCCGGCATCCTCGGCTCGACCTTTGCCACACTCGGCGTCGTTCTCCCCTCGTTTATTATCATCCTTCTGGTTTCCGGCGTATTGCGTGAGTTTTATCACCTGGATGCCGTCCGCTATGCCTTCGAAGGCATTCGTGCCGGTGTGCTGGCACTGATTTTCAAGGCGTTGTGGTCACTGTACAAAAAATGCCCGCACGGCTTATTGTCCTATATTTTGATGGCGGCCGCTTTTGTCGTCGCCGCCTTCACGGACGTCAGCGCTCTGGTAGTCATCCTCGGATGTGCGCTGTGCGGTCTTCTCTCTTCGCTGATTATGGCAAGGAGGGACAAGAAATGATCTTTTTGGAACTGTTTTGGACCTTCTTCAAGATCGGTGCCCTCACCTTTGGCGGCGGCTACGCTATGATCGCTATTATGCAAAGCGAGGTTGCAGGAAACGGTTGGATGAGCGGAGCAGAAATTGCCAATTACGTCGCTATCTCGGAATCCACCCCGGGCCCTCTGGCCATAAATATGGCAACGGCAGTTGGCTCTGAACTTGGGGCACAGTACGGATTTATCGGTCAATTCTTCGGCTCGTTCGTGGCCACGCTCGCCACAGTTCTCCCCTCGTTTATCATCATTCTTCTCGTTGCACGCTGGTTTGAATCCTTCAAAGAAAATCGAATTGTCAAGGGCTGTATGAGCGGCTTGAAACCGGCTGTTGTCGGTCTCATCGGCTCGGCACTGATCTCCATTGGTAAGGAAGTGTTTTTCCCCAGCGGTATCATTTCGGTTGCCGTGTTTACTCAGGCAACCTTCTACGCCTCCCTTGCCATTTTCCTCATTGCGTTGGTTTTGGCTTTCAAAAAACTCCACCCCATTGCCATTATCGGGATTTCCGCCGTTCTGGGAATTGCCTGTGGCTATTTACTTCCTCGATAACCCCCCGTCAACCGCCGCTTTTGCGGCGGTTTTTTTATAAAAATATTTTATAATTCCGCTTGCTTTTCACTATATTCCGCTGTATGATTGACTCGAGTACTATATGTTATGGGAGTTGTGCGAAATGCGTCATCTGTTATCCCCGTTATCGGCCGAACAAAGCACCTTACTCAATACCAATCCTGACCGCGGATTCCGTTTGGAAATAGCTGTTCAAATTCATCAACTGGTTGAAGCCGGCGACTACGCTGCCCAAAAAGCCAAAGCGGCTGAAATTATTAACAACGCCAAAAACGGCGGCGAACAGATCACCCTTGCACAAACTTATTTTTATCTCAACGGTTACCGTGAGGAAGATCTTCCGGAGTCTGCTTTCAAAGCAATGGATGCCTTCTTGGAGGTTTTGGCTGAAAAAGGCATGAAATCATTGCTTCGGTTTGCTTACGCACGTGATATGCTGGATCCCCGCACAGACATAACACAAGGCTGGATGCTGCGTCACATGATACAGTTGGCCGATTTTCTAAAAAAACATCGCGAACGGATCCACGTATTTCAAGCGGGATTCGTGGGTGCCTGGGGCGAATGGCACAGCTTTTTCTACCCGCTGGACCGTCCGTTGCTGTTAGGTGTCATTGTTGACCATATGTTACCTGAGAATATGTACTTGCAGGTACGGCAGCCGGACTTTAAAGATATGATTCCGTCGGGCAACCCACGTTACGGTGACATCGGCCATCACAACGATGCGTGTTTTGGAAAATCGTTATTGGGTAAAGGGCAAGGAACCGGCGATATTGATGCGGATACACCAAAATGGCAGCGCATCCGCAACGAAGCCGCTTTCACGCCGCAAGACGGTGAACTCTATTGGTCCTGGTGGAATCGTAACAATGGCGCTTATCCGGATGGATACGACATGATCGAGCAATTATCTGAGCACCGGTTTACGTCGCTTAGCGTCCTGCACGGTTATGCTGATGTCGATTGCGCACCGGATTGCACCATGGAACGATGGAAGCGTCAACCGCTCACTGAAAACTGGCTGAAGGAATATCACATTCTGTACCAACCGTCGTGGTTTTATAACGCCGACGGTTCTCTCGCAGAGCGTAATGTGTTTGAATTTGTGAGAGATTACCTCGGCTACCGTGTTGAACTGCAGTCGGTTGATCTTCATCGTCACGCTGAGTCGTTGTGTGTCGATCTTTCTTTGGTTAATTACGGCTTTTCTGCCGCCTTCAATATGGAAAGCGGTTTCGCTGTGTTGGATGACAATGATCGTATTATTTCCGAAGTAGCAGCCGGCGATCCGTCAACCTGGTATAATCGCCCTGTTGACTATGCCACCGCCGTCTCGTTGCAGCATCGTCTTACAGCGGAAATCATACTTCCTAAGCAATCAGGTACGTATCGCCTGGCATTTTATCTACGCAACTCTCAAAAAACGTACGCACGTGTAGCAAACGATCTTCCCGTTATTAACGGGTACACTGTGCTATCTACTATTTCTGTTGAGTAAAGGCAGGTAAATCGCATCATGAGTGAACTCCGCTTATCCACATTAAAGCTTCCTATGGCTGACCTTGGCGGCAGTGAAGCGGTTCCCGCTATTCTGTCCGTGTTAAACATCCAACAAGTTCAAACAAGCAATCTGGATGAGGATGACGGCATATACCTGGGATACGGTTATATCAAAAACAACTTCCCCTATTTCGCCCAAAGTTTGTATACAAACACGATCAAAGAGCGTGAACTCCGCAGTGTCATTTTGGAGAACCGCTATCTTCGTGCAGAATTCCTCCCTGAGCTTGGTGGTCGTCTCTGGTCTCTATATGATAAAATAGCGAAACGCGACTTATTACTGACCAACGAAACCCTTGTATTTAGAAATCTCGCTATCCGCAATGCGTGGTTTGCCGGCGGTGTCGAATGGAACATGGGTATTATCGGTCATTCCCCCTTCACTTGTGAACCGGTACACACGGCATTACTGCACACAAGCGACGGTACGCCGGTACTCCGTATTTACGAATTCGAACGTATCCGCCGTTGCACGTACCACATTGATTTTTGGCTGCCCGAGGATTCCCCCAGGCTGTATGCCGGTGTCAGCATCCGCAATCCAAATGAAACGGTAACGCCGATGTACTGGTGGAGCAATATTGCGGTACCCGAAGAACGTGAATCCCGTGTGATCGCTCCCGCCAATGCCGCCTATACTTCAACAAATGGTGTCGCTGTCAAACAACGGGAATTCCAATTTGACGGCAGAGATATTACTTATCCCACACAAATCCCGATACCGAAAGATTATTTTTGGAAAACCCGTGATGCCAAAAACAAATATATTTGTCAGGTTGACAAGAACGGCTACGGTCTGTGCCAAGCTTCTACCGACCGTCAGCAAGGTCGCAAGCTCTTCGTATGGGGACAATCCAATGGTTCCCGCCGTTGGCAATCGCTGTTGAAAACGGGCGGCCCAACCGGACGGTACGCCGAGCTCCAAGCCGGTTTGGGACAAACCCAATACGAGTGTATTCCCATGCCACCCAAGACCACGTGGTGCTGGGTGGAGAGCTACGGGGCTATTCAACTCGATCCGCAGGTGGCACATGGTGAATTCGCCGAAGCTGTTTCTGCTGCAAACGATATAGTCGCCGCTTACGACTTGGATACGGTACTAAAAAACGCAGTACATATGAAACAAAAGGCGGAGACAGTGTTGTACCACGGCAGCCCGTGGGGCGGATTGGAAAACTACAAACGGCGTGTTATGGGTCGCGCTCCCGTTGATCCTATTTTGGAGTTCACCGAAGAAGACTCCTTCTGGAAAAAACTGCTGCAGGAAGGCACGGTAGGCAGTCACGATCCGGCGACTCCCCCAACCTCCTGGATGCTGGATGAGGATTTCACCGCACAGTTGAAACTGGCAGTCGAAAATCAAGATAAGGACAACTGGTTTGCTTGGCTGCAGCTCGGTGCCATCTATTTTATACTGGAACAACCGAACGAGGCTAAACGTTGCCTGCTTCGTTCTTTGGAGTTGGAGGAAAATGCCTGGGCGCTGTACGTGTTGTCTATGCTCTGTTTCCAACTTGAAGAAATCGAGGACGCTTTGAACTGTGCCAAAAAATCACTGCAGCTGTGCGCAGATCGTGTCGACCTCGCCAAAAACTTGATCTACCTCTTCATTCTGGTTGAGCACTACGGTGAGGCGCTCAATGTTATTGAAGGATTGGCAGAACCTGTACAGTACGACGGACGTATGCTGCTATATACCGCCAGAGCGTTGCTGGAAACCGATCAGGTTGAAAAGGCAGAACACATTATAACTACCTACCGGGACGAAATAATTACCACAATCCGTGAAGGAGAATCCCTTGCCAACAGCCTATACCGTCTCCTTCTCGAGAAAAAAGGCTTGCCCTCCAATCAAATCCCGTGGGAATGGGACTTTAGTATGATATAAGTAAAACCGGGGGGTGCGTAAAACGCAAAGCCAGGGATTTGG
>JAZQSX010000019.1:0-103353 GCA_045630285.1 Acutalibacteraceae bacterium
GGTTTTTGCTGTTTATATAAGGATATATAATCGGAAAAGCTGTATTACAGATGAAACAGCTTACGCAGAGTGGCAGCGACATCGTCGGTTTCGGGGGCGCTGACGGTGGGAAGCGTGTCTCGCATTCGATAGGGATGGCCGACAGCGGAAAGCAACTCCACGTCATTGACGCCGTCACCGAAGGCGACTGCCTGGTCAGGCGAGATGCCGAGCTTTTCCATCAGCGTGACGGCGGCGTTGCCCTTGTTGGCACAAGGGGCAACCAGCTCGGTCAACCCGTTTTCACTGAAAGCAACACGGTAATTGGGGTTTGGCTCGGGACGACGATCGTCATACACTTCCAGTTTAAGAATATCCTCGCCGATTTCGTTGAGCGTGTCAACGTGGCGGCCCTCAATCGGGGCGGCACCCATGACATGGACCGCTTCACGTCCGTGCACAGCGACGTTCGGGAAGCGGGACAGCAACGCACCGGCAGCTTTGCGGGGAATGGGGCGTTTATGAAGAATAAAATCGTGACGGCGGGTCAGCGCGCCGTCCAAGCAGATAAAGATCAGCCGATGTGACAACGCACCAAACAGTGAACGCAGCTGCGCATACGGGCGACCGCTGGCAATTGCTACGGTGATGCCACGATCGGTGAGACGGCGCAGTATGGATAAGATCTCGGGGGACAGAGCGGTGTCGTTTCGCGGCAACAGCGTGCCGTCAACATCGCAGAAAACCAACCGCAGCATAGCGGCACCTCCTTGTTTATTTCATCGTAACGACGGTGACGCCCGTCTCGCCTTCGCCGTAAGAGCCGAGGCGGAAGGAGTCCACTCCGGGGCAGGAACGAAGATGTGTTTGCACCGCAGCACGCAATGCACCGGTGCCCTTGCCGTGGATAATGGTGATGCGCTCCAAGCCGGCAAGACGGGCATCGTCTAAGAATTTGTCCACTTCCATCAGCGCTTCTTCGGTGGTCAAGCCTCGCAGATCCAGCTCGGTGCGTGCGTTGCGTGAAGAGCGGGACAGCTCTCCCGAAACACGGCGACCGCCGCCGGGCTTTTGCGGGGTGTTTTTCTTTTCTATCAGGCGCACGGTGTCGATTTTCACACGGGTGCGAATGATGCCGGCTTGCACCTCGACCGTGTCGCTACCCTCATTGACGGCAACCACCACGGCGGGCTTGTCGATGTCGGTAAGCAGAACGTCATCGCCTACTTTTAACGGGCGAGGCAGCGTGTAGCTGTCTCGGTGTCGTTTGGTGACGGGATCAATATCGTCCTCCAGCTTATTCAGGCGATTACGTAGCTGTGAGCGTGCCGCTGCCGCTTTTTGAGAAAAGTCGGCGGCATCCTTTTGACGGCGCAGCGTGTCCAGCTCTTCCACCAACGCTTCAGCGTCGTGTCGAGCACGTTCGACCAACCGTTTTGCCAAATCACGGGCCTCACGGAGTTCTTTTTCACGCAGATCGTCCAACTCGTGCAGCCGCAGCTCCGCCTCCGCTTTCGCAGCAGCGGCGTCCGATGCGGCACGACGGGCGTTGGTCAGCTCCGTTTCTAACGCCTGACGCTTTTCTTCCAGGCTGACGACAAGCTCCTCTAAACGGCGCTCGTCGCCGCTGACCAGTGAACGGGCGTGTTCCACCACCGACGACGCCATACCGAGTCGCTCGGAGATCGCAAATGCATTTGACCGTCCGGGAACGCCGACCAGCAGGCGGTAGGTGGGGCGCAGAGTGGCAACGTCAAACTCGCAGCTTCCGTTTTCCACGCCCGGCGTTTGCAACGCATACGCTTTGAGCTCGGCGTAGTGGGTGGTGGCGGCGATGCGTGCACCCTGTGCCCGCAGCTGCTCGAGTGTCGCCGTCGCCAACGCCGCACCCTCTACGGGGTCGGTGCCGGCACCCAGCTCGTCCAGCAGCACCAGCGTATGGTCATCAGCCTCGTTCAAAATGCGGATGATGTTGGTGGTGTGTGCCGAGAATGTGGAAAGTGATTGTTCAATGGATTGTTCGTCTCCGATGTCCGCCAAAACGGCACGGAATACCGAAAAACTGCTCCCGTCACTAACGGGAGGGAGCAGGCCGCACTGCACCATAAGGGTGAGTAGACCGAGCGTTTTCAGTGTTACGGTTTTGCCGCCGGTGTTGGGGCCGGTGATGACCAAGGTGTCAAACGCTGCACCCAGCTCCACGTCAATGGGAACGACACGGTCGGCGGCGATCAGCGGATGTCTGGCACGGCGCAGGCGAATGCAACCGTCGTCGGTGACAGCGGGACGGGTGGCTTTCATCGCATACGCCAGACGTGCCTTGGCAAAAATCAGATCCAGTTCGATGAGGACGGTGTAGTCCTGTAAAATTGCATCGGCAAACGAGCCTGCTTCTGCCGATAATTCCTGCAGAATGCGTTCGATTTCCGCCGCTTCTCGGGATTCCCACAGCTTCAGATCGTTGTTCGCTTCCACGGCGCCGATCGGCTCAATAAACACGGTGGCGCCCGAAGCGGACGTGTCGTGCACCAGACCGGGCACGTCGCCACGATGCTCGGCTTTTACCGGCACGACGAACCGTCCGCCACGAATCGTGACGACGGGGTCTTGCAGCAGTTTTTGCGCGTTTGGCGAGTGGATCAGCTTATCCAATTGGTCACGCACCCGTGCCGATGCTGCCCGCATACGGCGTCGGATATCCGCCAGCGTTGCCGAGGCATGGTCGCTGACCTCGTCTTCCGAAACAACGGCGGTGCGGATGCGGTCCTCAAGATATTTGTTGGGAGCGAGCAGGGAAAACCGCTCGTCGAGGCAGGTGGTAATGCCTTCGCAATGCCCGTGCCACTCGGTCAACGTGCGGATCACACGCAAGGTGGCGGCGATGCGCAGCAGCTCGCCCAACGTGAGCACGGCACCTGCCTGCGCACGGCGCAGGGCGTTGGCGATGTTGACGGCGCCGCCGAAGGACGGCGCACCGAATTTTGCCATCAGCATTACCGCCGCATCGGTTTCCTCCAACAGCCGTTGGGTTTCCGACAGATACAGCGACGGGCGCAGCGAACGAGCCGCTTCGGCGGTATCGGCGCAGATCGCCTGTGCCGCCAGCAGCTCCAGAATTTTATCCAATTCCAGTGAACGGTAATGCTTGTTCATGGGGGATCTCCTTATGTAATACTATGGTAGAATTCCAACGTATTAAAGCTGCGGCCGAGCTGGGCAAGCAGAAAGCGCTCGGCGAGGTCGCCCAGTGCCGCAGCCTCGGTCTCCGGCAGCGAAAAAGCAAAGCAACGCTCAAACGGAGCGTATACGACGTGTCGCAGTGCAGCGAGAACGGAGGGAGTGATCGGGATCGCCGGGGTCGTGCCGTGGCACGCATCGCACAGAAGAACACCCTGCAGCGGAGAAAACCACATGCCGGTCTCTGCGCCGCAAGTCGAGCAGGACGCTACCGCGGGGGTATAGCCTGCTTGGCAGAGAAGCCGCAGCTCGGTGACGGCTTTGAGAAGTGGCAGCGGACGGGTGCCCTCGGCTAAATAGTGCAGGGCATTGAGAAGCAGGCGCAAAGCCTCTTCCGCCGGTTCCTCCTGCGGGGCCAATACGCCTGCCAGTTCGCAAAAATATTGTGCCAGGGCCAGCCGATCCAGCTGTTCTCGCACGCCAAAAAACACTTTGATCGGCTCGGCATCGTCGACAATGTATTTTTCCCGTCCTTTATACAACGTCAGGCGGGAGTAGCACAGCAGACCGGTTGCCGAGCTGTTTCGACTCTTCAGATTGCGTGCACCACGCACCGAAGCACGGATCAGCCCGCAATCACGGGTCAACGCCGTGATAAAGCGATCCGACTCACCGATATTGTTGTTTTCCCGCACGATCAGTGCGTCGGTGGTCAGCTTCATTCGTTTCCTCCCGATCGGTGATACTGTTGGTGCCGTTTTCGTAAATATCAATGCCGCAGTAGCGGAGATAATCCGCTACTTTGCCGGTTTTTTGGAAGGTTGCCCACAGCTTTTCCTGATCCATTGTACCGCCTCCGTTTCAAAGTACCACTATTACTTTGAACGGAAACTGGGGCGAGTATACGTGGAAAATTATGAGCGATAGCCAAAGGAGTTGAGCAGACCCTGACGGTTGCGCCAATCCTCCTTGACCTTGACCCAGCATTGCAGGTCAACGTGGGTGTCGAACAGGGCTTCCATTTCCTGCCGCGCAGCGGCGGCGATGCTTTTCAGCGTTGCGCCACGCTTGCCGATGATGATGCCCTTGTGAGTGTCACGCTCGCAATAAATTTCGGCGTCGATCTCTAAAATCGGGCCGTTTGCGCCGTCACGCTCTTCAAAATGCTCCACCACGACGGCAACGCCGTGGGGGATCTCTTCACGCAATTGCAGCAGCATCTGCTCACGAAGCAGCTCCGCCGCAAGGATCTTATCGGGTTGATCGCTGACGGTGTCAGCAGGGAAGAAATGAGGGCTGGGCAGCGCATACTGCGCCAGCTCGTTTTCCAGCAAGGAGACACCTTCTCCCGTCAGGGCCGAGACCGGCAGGATCGCTTCAAACGGATACACCTGCCGCCAGGCGTCAATGCAAGCCAGCAGAGAAGTCTTGTCCGCCAAGGTGTCGATCTTGTTCAGCACCAGCAGCACCGGCAGCTTTTGTGAACGGAAGCGCTCCAAGAGTTCCCGTTCCGCATCCCGCACGACGGTGGTGGGTTCTGCCACCAAAATGCCGGCATCGACACCGGAGACTGCCTCGCCGATGGATTTAATCATAAAATCGCCCAAGCGGGTGCGGGGACGGTGCGAACCGGGAGTGTCCAAAAAGACGAATTGCAGATCATCTTTGGTAGAGACGCCCATAATACGGTTGCGGGTCGTCTGCGGCTTGTCCGAGACAATGGCGACCTTGCGCCCGACCAGTGCATTGAGCAGGGAGGATTTGCCGACGTTCGGGATGCCGACGATGGCAATAAATGCTGATTTCGTATCCGCCATAATAACTCCTTTTTCGGCTTATTCGCCCAGCGTGTAGCTGTCGGTGCGGGGAAGGCCGATCTGCTTCATTACGGTTTCTTCTTTTTCACGCATACGGACGGCCTCCAAGCCGCCGTCCACGTGGTCATATCCCAACAGGTGGAACATGGAATGTACGGTAAGGTAGCCGACCTCACGGTTGAACGAATGGCCGTATTCCTCGGCCTGCTTCTGTGCCTGCTCCAGCGACAGCACGATGTTACCGATCAGCTTGTCCCCGTTTTCGGGGTTGATATCAAACTCGCCGTTTTCGCCGAGTGGGAAGGAGAGCACGTCCGTCGGGGCGTCGATGCCACGCTGTTCCAGATTGATTTGGTGGATCAGCTGATTATCGACCAGTGTCACGTCGACCTGCGCAGAGCCCTCGACACCCTCCAGGTCCAGCGCCGCATGGCAGCAACGGCGAATCAGCATACGAAGACCCGTGGGGATCTTAATGGCTTTTTGGCGGTTTTCAATGTCTACTCGGATTTTTGTCAACATGCTTGCTTTGCCGTCCTTCCTGTTTGTTTTTCTCATAATTTTCATAGGCCTCAATGATGCGCTGGACCAGTTGGTGGCGCACCACGTCTTTTTGAGCGAACGTGCAGATAGCCACGTCCTCCACACCTTTGAGGATACGCATTACCTCACGCAAGCCGCTCTTTTTACCGTCGGGCAGGTCGATCTGGGTGATGTCACCCGTGACGACCATTTTGGAATTGAAGCCCAAACGGGTCAAAAACATCTTCATTTGCTCCGGGGTGGTATTTTGCGCTTCGTCCAGGATCACAAAGCTGTCATCCAGTGTACGTCCGCGCATATAGGCGAGCGGGGCAACCTCGATATTGCCTCGCTCCATGTATTTTTGATAAGTTTCCGTGCCCAGCATATCAAACAACGCATCGTACAGCGGGCGCAGATACGGGTCGACCTTGGATTGGAGATCGCCCGGCAAGAAGCCGAGTTTTTCGCCCGCTTCCACTGCCGGACGGGTGAGAATGATACGGTTGACCTGCTTGGAACGGAAGGCTTCCACCGCCATTGCCACTGCCAAATACGTTTTCCCCGTACCCGCAGGGCCGATGCCCAACGTGACGGTGTTTTTGCGGATCGCTTCGACGTATGCCTTTTGGCCCAGCGTCTTCGGCTTGATCGGGCGGCCTTTGGAGGTGATGCAGATGCTGTCGCCCGACAACGAGGGCAGCTTCTGCTCGGCGCCTTCGCCAACTAACATCATAACGTAGCGCACGTTTTGCTCGGTGAGCTGCTCACCACGGCTGATGAGCTGCAACAGCCCATGGATCGTGCGGGTGGCGTGCATAACGTCTTCAGGCTCGCCGCTGACTTTGATCTCGCTGTCACGGTTGAGAATGCTGACGTGATACTGCTGCTCAATCAGCCGAATGTTCTCGTCAAAATTGCCGAATAACGCCACGGCTTGCTCCATACGGTCCACATTGATCAGTTGTTCCACGACGCCACCTCGCTCCCGCTTTCATATTGATGCTAGTATACCACAAAAAGCGGGCCTTGTCACTAGCAAAAACAACAAAATTTGGCAGCGAAACACCGGCTATGCGATTGGAACGGCAACGGCGAGCTCCACCGTGCCGGTGTATATGGCGGTGAGCGTGACCCCTTCGGTTGTCGCCGTTTCGTGGACGGTGCAATCCTCCACCGTCATCGTTTGGCGCAGCGTTTCTTCGGCTTCGGACAGGCGTTGTTCAGCGGCCGTTTTTGCCTCGGCGTCGGTGCGGCGGATCGTGACGTCGGCGGCATAACGGTAGTGTGTGATCTGCCAGCCGATTGGCAGAGAAACACCGTTTGCCTCTAACGGAAGCGTTTCGGTGACAACCGTGGGAGAGCCGACGATCTCGTGGTCGGTGTATAGCGGGATCTGCCACCCAAACAGTACCAGTGACGGCTGTTTAATGACCCGTGCGGCGGGGTCGGTCGCCGTTTCGAGAAACGGGACGGTGACGGTCAGCGTGCGGGTGGTACGGGCAATAACGCTGCCGTCGGCACGCTTGAGCTGTGGGCCGACGGTGCTGTCGACAACGCCGCTGATCAGCAGATCACCCTCTGACACGACGTCGCCAGGCTTTACCACTGCCTGACCGCTTATGGTGGTGACGCTGAGGATCGTGCCGTCGCAAGAGGCGATAAGGTTGGCGGGGGAGGTGTCGGGGAGCGGCTCGACGGGGGTGCGCTCCCGCACTTCCACGGTGAGAATGCTGCCGGATTGATTGACGGTCAGCCAGGTGACCGTCGGTAATCGCTGCAGAGCGTTCAGGCGTACGTCCGTCAAATTGACGTCGTTAAACGAAGCCCCTTCACGGATACCGAGCGGCTCCAGCACGGTGCGAATGTCCATATCGGAAACGGTGCGGTTTCCGTGGATTTGGATGACCCAGATGCGAGAAGACAGAACGTGGAGCGTAGCGATGAACAGAAGCAGACCCAGCGCCAAGCCGAAACGCAGATGAAAGCGTCGCAGGTGAAACACCAACCCTCGACGGCGTTCCAACCGCATACGGGTACGCCCGTAGCGGGCGGCGGCACGCAATCGGCGGTAGTCGGAGGCACGGGTGTGGCAGTGCAGCACGCCGTTTGTGATGCGTACGTCCCACAACGCAACGCCGAGCTCTGCAGCGGCGTTGAGAAACCGTTCTGGGTATCCGCCCTCGCAGCGCAGTGCTACGATTCCTGTCAACCACTTTGAAAATGACATAACACACCTCCGCAGATTATCCCAAAAACTCGATCGACAACAGCCGCCCCGTCACGACGGCGCAGGTGGGATGCAGTCGATGCATACACAGTTCTTGACCTATCAGGCGGATCACCCCGTTGGTCGTCCGCAGGCAGATGCGGTCCTCGTCGTACTCGTCGATGCCTATGCATCCTTCGATGAGGAGACGGCGGTTACCCGCAAGCTCCATGCGGGGCAGAGCGGAGAGTGCGCCGTCCGGCAGCTGCAGAGAACGCTCTAAATGACGGGTAACCGCTTCCTTTTGTTTTAATCGTTTCACGATGCTCCCTCCTCGCTCTCATCCTATGTCGGGACGGCAGGAATAATGCGACGCTGTTATCCCATACAATACAGCGGTGGAGGGATGCGGAGTGATCACACGGGTAAAGCATCGGGCAAAAACGGGATTGCTCACGGTGAGTATTCTATTGGCGGGGGCGGCGATTTTGTGGCGCCCTCAGGCGGTGGCGGGAGGGATCAGCCGAGGATTGTCGATCTGCTCGGCCGTGCTGATCCCGTCACTGTTTCCGTTTTTGGTGTTGGGAGGCTTTTTGGTACGCTCCGGTGTGGCGGCGGCCATAGGACGGCGTGCTGAGGCAATAACGAAACGGTTTTTCGGGTTGCCCGGTTGCTGTGCGGCGGGGGTGCTGATCGCCATGGTGGGCGGTTATCCGTCCGGCGGCACGGTGGTTGGCGATTTGGTACGCAACGGGCAGATCAGCCGTGATGAAGGGCGGCGAATGCTGCGCTTTTGTGTTAACGGCGGTCCGGGCTTCGTGATCAGCGCTGTCGGTGTCGGGTTGTTGGGGAGCAAAGAGTTAGGGATCATCGTTTTTCTTGCGCAGCTGGTGGCGGCGTTGGCGTTGGGAGTGTTGGGCGTACCACACGGCGCACGGTGCGGTGAGTACCGTCGACCGACGACAGCGGCACGGCCGACGTCGCTATCCACGGCATTGGTGGAATCCGTGACGGCGGCGTGCGAAACACTGCTGTATATGTGTGGATTCGTGCTGTTGTTTGCGGCGGTGCTGGCACTGATCGATGTGTCGGGCTGTATAGCGTGGCTCAGCAGCACGGCGTCGGGCGAGCGAACGTGGTCAGCGCTGATTGCGTGTGTGCTGGAGGTGAGCAGTGGTTGTGCGGCTGCGGTGACGCTCCCCGAGAACGCGATGCTGTTCGTAGCATTTGCCGTGGGATTTGGGGGATTGTCGGTACACTGTCAGTTGGCTTCCTCACTGCGGGGGCTGGGCTTGATCGATCGGGGCTTCTTCGTCGCACGGTTGGCGCAGGGAACGTTGACGGCAGTGCTGACGACAGTGGCACTGCGCTATATTCCATTGTCTCACACCGTGGGAAGTACACTGCAGCAGCCCGTTGCCCGTGCTTTTTCGGGCTCCGTAGGCATCTCGGTGGCACTGCTCGTTTTGGGCGGCGTGTGGATGCTGACGGTGGGTCACCTTGACAAAACTGCCTAAAAGCCGTATAATGAACGAAAACGGGCGGCACGTCCGCCTTAAACAAAGGAGTTCATTATGGAGCAATTAGCACTGCCGAAGCAGGGTGAAACCGTTGCGATTTTTCACACCAATCACGGCGATATTGCGGTGCGTCTGTTTCCCGAGCAAGCACCGAAGACGGTGGAAAACTTTGTAACTCACGCCAAAAACGGTTATTATGACGGATTGATCTTTCACCGTGTAATTAACGATTTTATGATCCAGGGCGGCGACCCGACCGGTACCGGCTGCGGCGGCGAAAGCATCTGGGGACGTCCGTTTGAGGATGAGTTCTCTGCCGAGCTGCACAACCTGCGTGGCGCCCTGTCGATGGCCAACGCCGGCCCCGGCACCAACGGCAGCCAGTTCTTCATCGTGCAGGCCAAGCGGGTATCACCCGGCTTGCTGGCACAAATGGCGGAGCTGCGCCGCTATTTCCCCGAGGAAGCGGAAGAAGCATACCGTACGCAGGGCGGCACGCCGCATCTGGATTATCATCACACGGTATTCGGTCAGGTGTATGACGGCATGGACGTTGTGGACGAGATCGCAGCGGTGGCAACCGGTGCGCAGGACCGTCCCCGTGAGGACGTGGTGATCAACACCATTGAGATAAAGGAGTACGACGCATGATGCGCAGATATATTGCTTTGATCGTTGCGGTGGCACTGTGCCTGTGTGCAACGGCGTGTGCGGATACGACCCCGAGTGAGCCGACCGCCGGCAGCACGACCGGCAAGTCGACCACGACCACCACGACCACGGCTACAACGACGACCACGACGAAGCCCACCGAAAATGCGACGCAGAACGGCACCACGACGACGAAGCCCACCGAAGGCACCGCGGATACGGACAAGCCGGATACAAACGGCGACATCAAGGAAAACGGTGTTGGTACAGCGTATCCGAACGAAAAGCTCGGCTTCCAGCTCGAGAAGCCGGAGGTAGGCGAGCAGATCGTGATTCTGCACACCAACAAAGGCTCGATCTCCATTCGTTTGTTCCCCGAAGCGGCGCCGAAGGCTGTCGAAAACTTTGTGACGCACGTGAAAAACGGATACTATAACGGACTGACCTTCCACCGTGTGGTGAAGGATTTTATGATCCAAGGCGGCGATCCAAAGGGTGACGGTACCGGCGGCGAAAGCATTTGGGGTAAGGATTTTGACGATGAGTTTGATCAGAAGCTGATCAATATAACGGGTGCGGTCGCCATGGCCAACGGCGGTTTGGATGACGACGGCAACGGCACCAACGGCAGCCAGTTCTTCATCAACCAGTGCTCTCCCGAAAGCTTCGGCAAGCAGGAGGAGTATTCTCCGGAGTACCGTGAGAAGGTTGCTCAGGATATTTACAAGAAAATGGTGGAGTCCTACGGCCAGGAAGTGGTCGATCAGTATTATCCCGGCGGCTGGAAGGATATTATTACCGACCAGTACGTGTACGACTGGATTCCCGATGAAGCGTGGGCACTCTACAAAAAGTACGGCGGCAACCTGCATCTGGACGGCGCCTATCGCCGTGAAGGCGGACACACGGTGTTCGGCCAGGTGTTTGAGGGCATGGATGTGGTCGAGACGATCGCCAACGTGGTGGTCAACGACACTACCAGCAAGCCGGTCATCTCCATTGTGATCGAGAGCGCCGAGGTTACTACCTATCAGGGTAAGTAAAAAAATAAAAGCACCCGATGATGTCATCGGGTGCTTTTTTGTTGCGATTTATTTCAGCAGGGCTTCCACGGCGTCGACGGCGGGGGCAATTTCCTCGCATACCACACGCTCGATCTCGCCGGAGTCGCACAGCTTCGAGACGTTGGCGTCAATGGGTAGCTTGGCGAGCAGAGCGACGTTCATGCGCTTTGCCGCTTCGTCCAGACCGTTCTCTTCGCCGAACAGGGAGATCTTTTTGCCGCAATCGGGGCAGGCGAGATAGCTCATATTCTCCACCAGACCGACGACGGGAATGTTCAGCAGATCGGCCATGGTCTTTGCCTTGCCGACCACCATTTGCACCAGCGATTGCGGGGTCGAGACGACGACCGTGGCATCGACCGGCAGGGATTGGTACACCGTCAACGGAATATCGCCGGTGCCGGGCGGCATATCAATGAACAGCACATCCAGGTCGCCCCAGACGACGTCGGTCCAGAACTGGGTGACAGCGCCCGCCAGCACGGGGCCTCGCCACACGACCGGCTGATTTTCATCCTCGAGAAGCAGGTTGATCGACATGATCTTGATGCCCATATGGGTTTCGGCGGGCAAAATGCCGATCTCCGAGCCCTGCGCTTTCTGCGTGATGCCGAACGCACGGGGAATGGACGGGCCGGTAATGTCGGCATCCAGAACGCCGACCTTATAGCCACGGCGTGCCATCATAACGGCGAGCAGGCAGGTGACGGAAGATTTGCCGACGCCGCCCTTGCCGCTGCTGACGGCAACCACCTTTTTGATGCTGCTGAATTCGTTGGTTTTCGCACGCAGATCCTGTTTGCGCTCGCCGCAATTCTGCGAGCAGGAGCTGCAATCGTGGGTACATTCACTCATAACTGATTCCTCCTATGGCAGACTAAAACGGGGCTCATCGGCGAGCCCCGCAAAAAACTCTTGCTGTTGGGTATTGTACCACTCTGCCTCCCAAAAATCAAGGGGTGGGGCAAGAAACAAAAAATTCTTGATTTTCGCCGCCACGGGACATACTAACCGAGGAGGCGATCGGTTTTGTACAGGGGTTTCAAGCGTGTGGCGGACGTGGTGAGTTCGCTTGTGTTGCTCACGGCACTGTCCCCGTTGTTTTTCGTCGTGGCGGTGTTGGTGCGGTGTGACAGCCCCGGACGGAGCGTATTTAAGCAACAGCGGATCGGACAACACGGCCGACCGTTCTTCATTTACAAGTTTCGGACGATGTATATCAACGCACCGCCCAACGTCACGGCGGAACAGCGGGAGTTGACCGCTTCGTACATCACGCCGGTGGGGCGGTGGCTGCGGCGCACCAGTATTGACGAGCTGCCGCAGCTGGTGAACGTTCTCAAAGGAGAAATGAGTCTTGTCGGGCCACGACCGGTGGTGGCGGTGGAACGGGAGCTGCTGCATTTGCGTCGAAATAATGGGGCACTACAGGTGCGACCGGGCATCACCGGATTGGCGCAGGTGCACGGACGGTATGACCTCACCGTTGCCCGTCGTGCGCAGTACGACGCCTACTATGCAAAGGAGATGTCCTTTCGTCTGGATGTCCGCATTGTGATGATGACGTGGCGCTGCCTACTTCACGGCAGTTGACAGGCACGACTCTCCGGCTGTGTCATAGTATGAAAGGAACGCAGTTTGCGGAATCAGTGAGGAGGGGTACTATGGCGGCATTTTCAGCACCGATACGGTTTTTCCTGGGAGCAAATACTACCAAAGGATTTGTGGGGTTTGCGGATGAATTGTATGATCCCACAGACGGGTGGCAGGCCTATTTGATCAAGAGCGGGCCGGGCACGGGGAAGTCCTCCCTGATGCGACGGGTGTATACGGCAATGACGGAGCGGGGCGTGGAGGCAGAGGCAATTTGTTGCTCCTCCGACCCGTCCTCGCTGGACGGCGTGGTCGTGACGTCGATCAAACTGTGTGTCGTGGATGCGACGGCACCTCACGTGATCGAACCCAAGCTATGGGGAGCGGTGGAGCAGATCGTACCGTTGTCGATTTGTGTCGATGAAACGGCGCTGCACGGGCAGGTGGAGGATATACGGCGTGTCACCAACGAAAATCGAGCGTTGCACGCCACCTGCCGCAAGTACATACGTGCTGCCGGTGCGCTGCTTGCGGAAAACCGACGGCTTGGGGAGGCGGCGCTCAACGCCGATAAGGTGCGTCGACTGGCGCTGCGTACGGCACGGCAGGAACTGGGTACCGTCGAGGGAGAGGGACGGCTGACTCGCCGTTTTCTCAGCGCTCCCACGCCCGACGGTCTCGTGACGTTTCACGAGACGCTGCAAGCCCTGTGCCCCCGTATTTATACCGTCGAGGACGATCACGGTGCGGCGTCGTCGATGTTTCTTGACGAAATCGCACGCTACGCACAAAACCACGGCGTGAACGGCATCGTTTGTCCCTGCCCACTGGCGCCGGAGGCAGGTCCTGAGCACGTGCTGTTTCCCTCTCTCGGTGTGGCGTTTACTACCTCCAACAGCTTCCACACGGCCGATTATCCGGTGTATCGCCGTGTTCATGCGACCCGATTTTCGGACGTGGAGCAGCTGCGTGAAAAGCGGCAGCTCACGTCGTTTAATCGCCGCGCCGCACGAGAGCTGTTGGAGCAAGCACAGGCGGTGGCGGCTGAGGCAAAAGCAGTGCACGATGATATGGAAAGGTTCAGCATTGCGGCGATGGATTGGGAACAGGCCCGTACGATGGGTGATGCCGTTGTGAGACGATTTGAAGAGGCAGTCGAGCGGCTTCCCCGGCGGTGAGAATCGTTCTCTACGCAAACGATAGGAAGGCTGAGAGGGATGATAGATTGACTCTATTGCAGGGTGTTGATATACTGGCGGCGAGGTGAACGCTGAGATGAAAAGAACGAGACTACGAGAACGACGATTGCCGAGATATACGAGTGGCGAGGAAAAATTTCATATGATTTCGCATATCGTTGGCGGTGGGTTGATCCTGTCGGTGGCGCTGGAAAAAAGCGTAGGTATATGCACGCATTGTTTCATATTTTTGTTATTTTTGGCAGCATACTACAGTTTCTCTGTATTTACCTGTACGTACTGTAGCGGGGAGTTGCTTGACATCCGAAGGGTTCAAGCGTATACTGGATGCAGAACTCGTGTACTATTTTGTGCCAAGGAGGAATATAGTGATGAAGAAATGGTTGGCCGTATTGCTTGTGCTGGTACTCTGCTTTTCTATGGCAGCGTGCAGTTCATCCGAGGACAAAGAGGGCGAAAAGAAACCGACGACCTCCTACGAGGAGGGCGTGGATTCCGCTGCGCCCGGTATGATCGAGACCGTAACCGAATTGTACGGTACGCTTGTGAATACCCTTGCCGGCAAGGAAGAAAAGACGCAACACGCTGAGATCAGCGTACACGTAGGCAAGGAAGCGATGACGCTGCTTTCGCAGTTGACCGGTGGTGACACCTCGTCGCTGGATTGGATCAACGATGTCAAGGTTTCTCTGGACGCTGCGCAGAAGGGTTATTTGTCAGAGGCGACGATGAAGCTGATGCTGGATAACACCAACATTCTGTCGGCAAGCGTGATCTCGGACATGGAAAGCGGCAAGCTGTTCTATGCGCTTCCCGAGCTGAACGACAAGTATCTTGCCCTCCCGGTGGAGCCCAACGATTTTGTGACGGGACAGACGCTGATCACCGACAATCTTGCTGAGATCCTGCCCGATGCCGAGACCTTCGGCACGCTGCTGGAGCGGTATATCGACACGGTGATCGACAGTGTTGCACTGCCGAACAAAGAGTCGGTCGAGCTGAAGGCGGGCGGCGTGACCAAGACGGTCTCGCAGCAGAAGGTCGTTATTAACCAGAAGCTGATCGCAACGGTGTGCACGGCAACGCTGAACAAACTGAAGAGCGATGCCGATATCAAGGTGATCGTTGACAATCTGCAGAAGATTGCGGAGGAGAAATACGGTCTTACCGATCAGGACTTCCACGGCGAATTCGTGAAGGCGCTCGACGAGGTGCTGGCGGAGATCAACGCCACGCCCACGCTGTCCGAAGAAGAGCTCGGCGCTGTGACGGTATATACCGACGGCGACGAGCTGGTTGGTCTGGCGGTCAGCGTCGACGGCGTAGAATCGTTTTATTGTCTGGCCCTCACCAAGGATGGCAAGACCGGCGTGGATATCCAATACGGTGCCATAGTTTCCCGGTTCGGCATTATGGGCAGCTCCACCAAAAAGAACGGCAAAGTGAACGGTACCTATGAGATCCTTGTCGACGCCAATCCGATATTGACGATGGAGCTGAAGGACGTTGTTACCAAAGGGGAGACGTCTTCCGGAACGCTTTACATCTGGCCGGAAGAAGGCTTGGGTGGTGACGCTTCGTCGGCTGCTACCATGATGAATCTCGGCCTGAAGGTCACCTTCAACAACAAAAAAGATTCGACCGAAACCACGCTTGACGTTATGGGCGGCGACGTGGTGTACGGCGGTATTACCGTTAAGACCAGTGTCAAGAATACGGCGACGGTAACACTTCCCTCCGATGACAAGGTCGTCGATATGCAGAACACCGCTGAGCTGGAAGCGTGGATACAGTCACTGGATACAAGTAAGATCTTCGACAGACTGGGCGACGCCGGCGTGGCGGACCTGTGGATCGATGCCCTGGAAGCGCTGCTGAGCTCCAATTTCGGTGGCGATGATCTCTATGAAGATTATGTTGACTTCGGAGACTATGAGGACTACTTTGGAGACTATGAGGACTACTTCGGCGATGTTGAGAGCAACTACGGCGAGTATTTTGATGACCTCGAGGGTATCTACGGAGAATATGCGGATGACCTTGAGGGTTTTGAGGATTACGACGAGTTTATCGAGTATTTCAGCGACCCCGATAACGCTGCAGAGTTCGAGGAATTCCTGAAAGAGTTCTATGGCGAGGATCTGGAAGAGATGCTGGACGAGTATCTGTACGGTATGTACGACACGGAAGATTTTGAGGGCTTTGAGGGCTACCTCGGCGACCTGGAAGGTATTTTGGATCAGCTGTAATAACCGGATGTATGTATAACCCGGTGTGGGCGCCGATGTCTTTGCGAGATCGGCGCCCTTGCCTGTTTATAAGGAGTAACGTATGCAGATCGAAGTAAGCGGAATCACAAAAAAATACGGTAGCAAGCAGGTGCTGAAGGGTGTGACCTTTTCCGCTGTCGGCGGTCAATGTATCGGGATCTTGGGCGGTAACGGCAGTGGTAAATCCACGTTGCTTTCGGCTCTGGCCGGTGTGCAGACCTGCGACGGCGGCAAGTTCTTGTACGAGGGTAACGATCTACTCCGTTCCTCGGCGCTGCGCACCGAGACGGTGGGATATGTGCCGCAAGGGACACCGCTGATCGAGGAACTCACCGCACGGGATAATCTGTTGCTGTGGTACGACCGTGCCACCTTGAAGCGGGAGCTCAACGACGGTGTGTTGGCAACGCTGGGTATCGGCGAGTTTTTGAAGACGCCGGTGAGCAAAATGTCGGGCGGTATGAAAAAGCGCCTGTCGATCGGGTGCGCCGTGGCAAAGCGTCCGCCGGTCCTTTTGTTGGACGAACCGATGGCGGCGCTGGATCTGGTCTGCAAGCAGAGCATTTCCGCTTACCTGCGCCGACACAAGGAAAACGGGGGCATTTTGATCCTCGTTACGCACGATGTGTACGATCTGGCGCTGTGTGATGAGTGCTATATTTTGAAAGACGGCGTTGTCACGCCGTTTGTGTACGACGGAAACATTGAGCGCCTGGTGAGGCATTTGTGATATGAAAACGTATTTGCTCTTACAACTGAAGCGTGCCGGACGACTGTTGCCGTTTGTATTGGTGGTGGCAGCGGTCCTGTTCGGTACGCTGCTGATGGTGTTTCGAACGGTGTTGCAGCAAGTCGCCGATGAAGACGCCGAAATGCAAATGCGGGTTGTCGTCGGCGTGGCAGGCGACACGAGTCACGAGCATTTTGACCTTTGGCTTTCGGCGATCCAGACCTTCGACACCTCTCGTTATGCGATCGACATCGTAAAAACGGACGAGGAAGAGGCCGAAAAGCTGTTAGAGGACGGAAAGCTGGATGCGTATGTTATTTTGCCTGACAACTTCATCGAGGAAGCGTTGTACGGCAATATCAAGACCATTACTTACGTGACGACGCCCGGTGCGGTGGATACCATGTCTCTTTTTAAGGAAGAGGTCACCAAGGTCATCTCCGGTATTTTGGCAGAGTCACAAAAGGGTGTGTACGGTATCGGTGGGGCGTTGGACGACAACGGTCACAGCGATATTTCCAACGACCGACTCAACGAACTGAACCTGAAGTATATCGACTTGATTCTCGATCGTGCGCAGCTGTATGAGACCAAAACTGTTGAGTCGGCGGATGACGGTGTTCCGTTCCAGATCTACTTATTCAGCGGCATTGCCGTGTTTATGGTGTGCCTGGTTTCATTGCCGTATGCGCTGCTGTATGTCAAGCGGGATATGGCTCTGCATCGCACGCTGGCGGCACGGGGGTATGCACCGTGGCGACAGCTCCTGTGCGAATATATTGCTTATGCAGTGGCGGTATTCGTCCTGCTCGCTATCGTACTGGCGGTGCTGCCGCTCTTTATGCGTGAGAGCGTGGCGGGACTTCCCGGGGGCACGCAGCTCCTGTGGTTTGCCGTGGAGTTGTTGCCGGTCGTCATCACCGTGACGGCGTTTGGCTTTTTGGTGTTTGAATTGGCGGGTAACGTGGTGTCGGGCGTGCTGCTGCAGTTTTTCCTGACGTTGGCACTGTGCTACGTTTCTGGGTGCCTGTATCCGCTGTACGTATTTCCGCAATCGGTACAGACGGTGGCGGTGTTCCTGCCGACCGCTATGGCACGGGAACACTTGACCGCCTGCTTAATGGACGCACCGACGGCGATACAGCCGCTTATCGGCATGTTTGCCTATACCGTGGTATTCCTCGTGCTGACCATGGTGGTGCGTCACCGACGCATCGTCGGGAGAGGAGGGAGCGCCGCATGAGACGATTGGGTATGTGGTTTTTGCTTCTCAATAAGCGCTTGTACAAAAAGGCGACCTTCGTTCTGTTGCTGGCGCTCATTCCGCTGATGATTTTGGCACTGTACATCGTGGCGCAGCAGGACAGCGGTTTTGTCACCGTGGCACTGGCGCAGGAAGATCCGAGCGATAGTATTTCATCCGAAATTGTGGCGGATCTGCTTGACGATCAGCGGATCATTCGCTTCGTGGATTGTGAGTCGCCGTCGGCGGCAAAGACGATGGTATCTGAGGGCCGTGCGGATGCGGCGTGGGTGTTTCCCGACGAAATGGAAGAGCGGCTGGAACGGTTTTTGGAGGCACGACGCAACAAAGAGCCGGTGGTCACGGTATTTTTGTGCGAGGAAACGGTGCCGTTGAGGCTGTCTTGTGAAAAACTGTCAGGCGAGCTTTATAAGCACTGTGCGCCGATGCTGTATCGTCAATACGCCCGTGACAAGACCCCGGAGCTGGACGGCTTGAGCGATGAAAAGCTGATGAGCTATTATTGGGGCTTTGAACAGAAGAACGAGCTGTTCCGTTTCGTCTATCCTGACAACAGCGTCAGCGACGGTAATGAGGGCGGATATCTGGTAACGCCGCTGCGGGGCTTGCTTTCGGTCTTTGTGCTGCTCGGTGGCTTAGCGGCAACGATGTTCTATCTGCAGGATGAGCGCAAGGGGCTGTTTGCGTGGATTCGGCAATCCCGATTGCCGCTGGTGGCGGCGGGGTGTCAAAGTATTGCGATGCTGAATTTGTCGCTGGTCATGGTGTTGTCGCTGGCGGCTATTGGTATGACCGTTTCGCTGCCTCGTGAAGCGGTGCTCCTCGTGATGTACGTGCTGTGCTGTACGGCGTTTTGCTCGTTACTCGCACAACTGTGCCGTCGGGTGAACGTGCTCGGCATGGTGACACCGCCGCTGGTGGTGTGTATGGTGGCGGTGTGTCCGGTGTTTTTCAATTTCGGCGCACTGCGCAGCGTGCAGCTGCTGTTCCCACCGACGTACTACCTCAACGCCGTGCACAGTGACCGCTACATCCTGTATGCGGTGGTGTACGTTGCCGTTTGTTCCGTGCTGAGCCTGTTGCTCAGCCTGGTGCGAAAAAAGAGATAAAACAAAAAAGCCGTCCTGCCGGACGGCTTTTACTTTTATGGAGTGAATGTTTATAAACACTGTTCGAGGATAACGTCGTTGAGATGCTCCGGGTCGGGTTGTAGCTGCTTGCAGAGATCTATCAGCATTGCCGCCTTGTTCCTGTCTGTGAACACATCAGGAACTGTACGCTCGAGCCGGTAGACATCTATGCCATAGGTCAAATATCCGACGCCGTTTTCATCTTCAGTAACATCAATCCTCAGTTTGTATAGCAAAGGTTACTCCTCCAAGCGCAGTAATCCCTTTCGAAAATGATCAAGAGTCTGCAGCAGAAAAATCAGCCCCTGCAAATTGATCGGCTGGCCGGTGTATTCTTGTGACGCATTATTTCGCACAGAAAAGTAATGTTTCTACCTATTTCTTCGGGGATTGACATTTTTCTCTCCTCATGCCAAAAGCATAAGCCGGATATCCCCAATTTTCCACTCAACATCCTGAAAGCAGTCTCAAGATATTGGGCGTTTTCGGTCCTTGTTTGCAGGAGTTTTTAAAAAATTCCTGCATAAATCCTGCATAAAAAGCAAAAAGCCGCTATTTAAGCGGCTTTTTGCGTGTTTGGTGGACCCGAAGGGGATCGAACCCTCGAACCTCACGGATGCGAACCGTGCGCTCTCCCAGCTGAGCTACGGGCCCAAATGACGTTGCTCCTTATCTTATCGCACTTTGGAGCGGTTGTCAAGTGCTTTGCACAAAAAATATTCCATTCCACAAAAAAGCGGCCGCTTTTGCGACCGCCTTTGGGAACGGGATCAGCGTTTCAAAATTTCACGGTACCGATTGTAGGCACGGTCGACCGACTCTTCCCACGAAAGGTACAGATCCTCGGAGGCACGTGCGCCGACAGCACGGAGTGTAGCGGGGTCGGAGCAGGCGTCCAAAATGGTTTTGGCACACGAATCGGGGGTCTCCTCCGCCAGCAGCCCGGAGACCTTGTGCACCGCACCTTCGGCGGCAGCACTGTCACGAATCAGCAGCGAGGGGCAATTGCAAGCGGCGGCTTCCTTGACCACGATGCCGCAGGTGTCATAGGTGGAGGGGAAGAAAAACAGATCCGCTGCGCTGTAAAACGCTCGCAGGTAGTCACGGTCACGAATCGGACCGACGAAGGTGACTTGCTCCTGCAAGCCGAGCTCCTCCGTGTATTTTTCCATGGCCGGTAGGTCGTAGCCGCTGCCGACGAACAGCATACGGAATGGCATTCCCTGCTGCTTCAGCAGAGCGCAGGTGTCGAGCATAAGACGGATGTTTTTGTACCACATCATACGGCCGACAAACAAAATCGTCGGCACGTCTTCCCGCAGGTTGTACGTTTCACGTACCGCCGCAATCGCCTCGTCCGAGGCTGTACCCCGTGCGAAATCGGTTCCGTTTTCCATCACACGCCACGGGCCGTAATAGCCAATATCCTGAAGGAATTGACCCGAGGCGGCACTGACGACCCAGATCTCATCCGCCGCATTGACGTTTTCCTTCACGAATTTCATCGCAATTTTACGCAGGGCGGGGTTGGAGGCCCGCTTTTTGATATCCAGATCAAAGCGGGTGTGATAGGTCATCACCACCGGTACCTTGGGGCGGTGGTTGATCGTCTTGACGACCACAGAAGAGACAAACGGTGCGTGGATGTGCATAATGTCAAAGTGGCGGGAGCGCAGCTTGTGGACGGTTTCCGGCCCGAACGGTACACCGACACGGTAGCCGATCCGAGCGCCGACCGAGAACGAGGGATAGCGGATAACGTCATACGGATAATGATCCGTTACGCCACGGTATTTCGGGGTAACGACGGTAACACGGCAATCCTTTTTGCAAAGATTGTCGGCATAGTTTTTCACGGTTTGTGCCACGCCGTCGATTGTGGGCGGGAACGAATCGTTGAACAGACCGACGGAAAACTCGCTCATTGACAAGACCTCCTTTCCCAAAAGGGTGGGGCGAACGAATGGCTTTCAAAAAAGCCGATACTACACATGCATTCTAGCACAGTTTTGCGAGATTTGCAAGAAGCACAGAAAATTTCAAAAAAGACTTTTCTCTGAGGAGAAAATACGATATACTATATAGAGATACAATGGACGTTGTATAGAAAGGATGGGATACTATGGCGCAAACGTATTCTGTTTCCCTGGAAAAGATCATCAAAGAACTGTCACTTGAGACGGTCTATATGCCGGAGGATGGCGAGCAGCGTACGATCACCAGTGCCGAGGTCAATCGTCCCGGATTGGGCCTGGCCGGCTATTTTGAGTATTTTGACAGCAACCGTATCCAGATCATCGGCAAAGGCGAGTACGGCTATCTGGAGCGTCTCACGGCCGAAGAGCGTGCTGTCAACGTGGATGCATTTATGGCTCACAAGCCCCCGCTTGTGGTGGTCGCCCGTGGGCTGGAGATCCTGCCGGAGTTGGTGACGGCGTGCGAGAAGCATAGCGTACCGTTGTTGCGGTCTGCGGATGCGACCTCGTCGTTTATGGCGGCGCTCATCGCCTTTTTGAACGTCCAGCTGGCACCCCGTGTCACACGCCACGGCGTATTGGTTGAGGTGTCCGGTGAAGGCGTACTGCTGGTGGGTGACAGCGGCATCGGTAAGAGTGAGACGGCGATCGAGCTTGTAAAGCGCGGGCACCGTCTGATCGCTGACGATGCGGTGGAGATCCGTCGGGTGTCCTCTAAGTCGCTCGTCGGCTCGGCTCCCGAAAACATTCGCCATTACATTGAACTGCGTGGCATCGGTATCGTCAACGTGCGTCGCATCTTCGGTATGGGCGCCGTCAAGATGACCGAGAAGATCGATATGGTCATCCAAATGGAGCCGTGGGACAACAACAAGGTATACGACCGTATGGGTCTGGAAAACGAGTATATGGACATTCTCGGCATCACCGTGCCGATGCTGACCATTCCCGTCAAGCCCGGCCGTAACCTGGCTATGATTATTGAAGTTGCCGCTATGAACAACCGTCAGAAGAAGATGGGCTACAATGCGGCGCACGAGCTGATGCAAAATCTGGGCATGGTGGACGACGTTCCGAAGAACGAGCACCGTGAACCGTTGGTGTACTATTAAAAGAGGCGAAGAACATGAGCAACTATTTTCAGCCGGTGGCTGATCTGCACACGCACACGCTGGTGTCGCCGCATGCGTACAGCACGCTGACCGAAAACGCCACGGCGGCAGCGGCGATCGGCTTGTTGGCAATTGCAACGACCGATCACGGCCCGAACACCGGGGATGGCGGTCACATTTGGCATTTTGGCAATATGCGCATTCTGCCGGAGCGCATTGCAGGGATACGGCATCTGCACGGCGCAGAGGCGAACGTGTGCGATTATGACGGCACGCTGGATCTGCCGGAGAGAACACTCTCGACACTGGATGTTGTGATCGCATCGATGCACGATGGCACGTTGCCTCACGGCACGCCGGAGCAGATCACCGAAGCGTGGTTGCAAATCGCAAAAAATCCGCTGGTGGATATCATCGGTCACTGCGGTTCGCCGCAGTATGCGTTTGATTATGAGAAGGTCATCCCGGTCTTTGCCGAACACGGGAAGGTTGTGGAGATTAATGAGGGGACGTTCCGTGTGCGGCGCAAGTCGCTGGAAAACTGCGCTGCGATCGCACGGCTGTGTGCAAAGCACGGTGTGCGTGTGGCGGTTAATTCGGATGCGCACTATCTGTCGCAGGTAGGCGATCTTGAGAACGCAGTAGCGTTGTTGGAAGAGATTGGTTTCCCGAAGGAGCTGGTAATTAACAGCAGTCGGGAGCGGTTTGAAGCGTTTTTGCAGACAAAGGGATTATCCCTGTGAGAAAAGGAGACGGCGTGATGAAAATTGGCGTAGATCTTGGCGGCACCAACCTGGTTGCCGGCGTGGTAAACGAAGCGTACGAGATTGTAGCGAAGGTGCGCTGCAAGACCCGTGCGGACGGCAGCTCTGAGGAGATTATGCAGGATATTGCCCGCCTGTGCCGTGAAGCGGCTGAAAAAGCGGGTGTGACAATCGAAGAGATCGAGAGTGTCGGTATTGGAGTCCCCGGCACGTGCAATATGAAGACGGGAATCGTGGAATACGTGAACAATCTTAATTTTGAGAATGTTCCCATGGTGCAGCGGATGAATGAGATGCTGCACATCCCCGTATATATCGGTAATGACGCCAGCGCTGCTGCGTTGGGTGAAGCGCTGGCGGGTGCCGCCCGTGACGTCAACAGCTGTGTGTGCATCACACTGGGCACCGGTGTCGGTGGCGGTATCGTCATCGACGGCAAGATCTACGAGGGCTGTAACTATGCCGGTGGCGAGCTGGGGCATACCGTGATCCAAATGAACGGCGAGCCCTGCAAATGCGGTCGCAGCGGCTGTTGGGAGATGTATGCGTCGGCGACGGCACTGGTGCGTCAGACCAAGCACGCTATGGAAACGCATCCCCGCACGCTGATGTGGCAGCTGGCTGACGGCAAACTGGAGAATGTCAACGGCCGGACGGCGTTTGACGCAATGCGTGCTGGCGATATGGTGGGTGCCGCCGTGGTGGATCAGTATATCGAGTATCTGGCGTGCGGTGTCATTGACGTGGTGAATATTTTCCAGCCGGACATGATTTGTATCGGCGGCGGTATCAGCCACGAGGGCGACACGTTGCTTATGCCGCTGCGTGAGAAGGTTACACTGGAGCGGTACAGTAAATTCAGTAAACGGCAGACCGAGATCGTAGCGGCGAAGCTGGGCAACGACGCCGGCATTATCGGTGCGGCGTATTTGGGCGAGTAAGCGAACGAGGGGATGGCTATGGAGCGGACAGAATTGATCAACAGATTCCGGGGGAGCGGTTGCTGCGTGTTGGAGCAGGAGCCGTTGTCCGCACATACCACGTTTCGTATCGGCGGTCCGGCGGAGCTGTTTGTAACAGCCTCCTCGGCAGAGCAGGCGGCAGCGGTGCTGCGGCTGTGCCACGAAACGGAAACGCCGTTATTTTTGTTGGGTAACGGGTCAAACCTGCTGGTCAGTGATGACGGCGTCGGTGGTGTGGTGCTGCACCTTGCGGCGGGTACGCCGGGGTGGGCGATCGATGGCACGACCGTGACGGCGGAAGCGGGTGTGACCTTGGCAAAGCTGTGCCTGGCACTGGGCGAAGCAGGGCTGAGTGGTCTGGAGTTTGCCTACGGCATTCCCGGTACGGTCGGCGGCGGTGTCTATATGAACGCCGGCGCCTACGGCGGACAGCTGTCGGATGTGATCTGCTCGGTCACGGCGCTGACGCCTTCCGGCGAGATCGTTACATTGGATAAGGACGAATTGGCGCTGGGGTATCGCCACAGTGCCTTTATGGAGAACGGCTTGACCGTGTGGTCGGTGACGATGAAGCTGAGCGAAGGAGAACCGTTGGCGGTACGTGCCGCTATGGCGGACTATTTGGCACGTCGGCGGGATAAGCAACCGCTGGAATATCCCAGCGCCGGCAGCTTTTTCAAGCGTCCCGAGGGACATTTTGCGGGAGCGTTGATCGAACAGTGCGGGCTGAAGGGCTTTACCGTCGGCGGAGCGCAGATCAGCGAAAAGCATGCGGGCTTTGTGATCAACCGTGGTGGTGCAACGTGTGCCGACGTTACAACATTGGGTGACGAGGTCGCACGGCGGGTCAAGGCAACGTTTGGCGTAGAGCTGGAACGGGAAGTACAATTTATCGGACGGTGATCGTACGGTCACAAGGAGTAGGACATGTCGTTTGCATCGGAAATCAAAACTGAATTAGCGGCATTGCCCAACGAATCGGCGTGCTGCGATGCTGCACAGGCGTACGGCATGGCAGAGTTCGGACGCTCGTTTTCTGTTTCTTCGGTGATGCTGCAGACCGAGCATGAGGCGGTGGCCGAACGGTATGCGGCATTGCTTCAATCGGCGTGCGGCGTGGCGGCGGATTGCCACCGCCCCTCGGCGGACAAGCCGGGAATGTATACGGTGTCGGTACCTGCCGCTTTGCGAAAAACCGTGCTGGGGCGGTTCGGTCATAGCGGCTCGGAGGTCACCTTGCGCCTCAATCGTGCCGTGCTGGACTGCGAGTCCTGTGCTGCGGCATTTCTGCGGGGCGTATTTCTCGTCTGTGGTGCGATTACCAATCCGCAGGTGGATTATCATTTGGAATTCAGCGTACCGTACCTCAATTTGAGCCGTGATCTGATGGCGTTGCTGGGCGAGTTGGGATTTCGTGCCCGCACGGTGCGCCGCAAGGGCGATTATGTCATCTATTTTAAGGAAAGCGAACAGATCGAGGATTGTCTGACGCTGATGGGCGCTATGAATGCGTCGTTGGAGCTGATGAACGTTAAGATCCTTAAGAATATACGCAACAACGTCAACCGTGCCGCCAACTGCGAAAGCGCCAATCTGGACAAGACGGTGGCGGCGGCGGTGGTGCAGACCGAAGCGGTGCGCAAGATCGAAAGTCGGCTGGGCCTGGATTCCCTGCCGGAGGAGCTGCGGGAGCTGTGCCGGTTGCGGTTGGAAAATCCGGATTTTTCATTGCGTGAGCTGGGAGAGCGGTTAGAGCCGCCGATCAGCCGTTCGGGCGTCAATCACCGCCTGAAGCGCATTTTGGAAATTGCCGAGGACTTATAAAAGCGGGAGGTGCCGTCTGTGGCCTTTGTGCATCTTCATGTTCACAGTGAATACAGCCTACTGGATGGCGCTTGCCGTCTGGATGGGCTGATTTCGCGTGCCAAGGAGTTGGGACAAAGCGCTGTGGCGGTGACCGATCACGGCGTGATGTATGGATTGGTGGAGTTTTACAAAGCCGCCAAAAAAGCGGGCATCAAACCTGTTTTAGGATGCGAGGCCTACGTAGCGTCCCGCACGAGACACGACCGTCAGCACGGAATTGACAGCGAAAATCACCATTTGGTGCTGCTGTGCGAAAACGAGACGGGGTATGCGAACCTGGTGCGCCTTATTTCGGCAGCCTGGACCGAAGGCTTTTACAGCAAGCCTCGTGTTGACCGTGAATTGCTTTTGAAATATCACGAGGGTCTCATTGCTTTGTCAGCGTGCTTGGCGGGTGAGATCCCGTCGGCACTCCGGCAGGGGAATTTTGAAGAAGCACGCCGACTGGCATTGGAATATCGTTCGATTTTTGGAAAGGATAATTTCTTTCTGGAGTTGCAGGACCACGGCATCGCCGAGCAGGCGACGGTAAACCGGGGACTGATCCGTTTGTCGAGGGAGACGGGTATTCCGTTGGTGTGTACCAACGATTCCCATTATCTCGCCCGTGAGGACGCACAGGTGCAGAAGGTGTTGCTGTGCATTCAGACGAATACCACAGTGGACGAACCTAACCCCATGGCGTTTGAAACCGAAGAGTTTTATTTAAAATCCGAAGAGGAAATGCGGGCGTTGTTTGCCGAGTGCCCCGAGGCGGTGGATAATACGGCTCGCATCGCTGAGCGTTGCAACGTGGAACTGGAGTTTGGTCACACCAAGCTTCCGCATTTTGACGCTCCGGGCGGGGACAGCAAGGCGTATTTCCGAACACTTTGTTATGAAGGCTTGCACCGCCGTTACGGAGCGGCGCCCGAGGCGGCGATCGTGCAGCGGTTGGAATATGAGATGGAGACCGTCGAGCGGATGGGATACGTCGATTATTATTTGATCGTGAACGATTTTGTGCAGTACGCACGCAGCCACGATATTCCGGTCGGTCCTGGGCGAGGCTCGGGTGTGGGTAGCTTGTGTGCTTATTGCATCGGGATCACAGGTATTGACCCCATACGGTACAATCTTTTGTTTGAGCGGTTTCTCAATCCCGAGCGTGTCAGCATGCCGGACTTTGATATTGACTTTTGCAATGAAAAGCGCCAGCTGGTGATCGACTACGTCATTCGCAAGTACGGTGCCGATCACGTGGCGCAGATCGTGACCTTTGGTACGCTGGCGGCACGGGCGGCCATTCGTGACGTGGCACGTGCGTTGGGGCTGCCGTATGCGGTGGGAGATACCGTTGCCAAACGGGTGCCGTGGGAGCTGAATATGACGCTTACCAAGGCGCTGGAGCAGTCCCGACCGCTGAAAGAGCTGTACGACAACGACGATCAGGTTAAACGGTTGGTGGACATGGCGAAGCGGGTGGAGGGAATGCCTCGACACGCTTCCACGCACGCCGCCGGCGTGGTGTTCACCGCCGATCCCGTGTCGGAGTACGTGCCGCTGTGCCTGAACGGCGATCTGGTGGCGACGCAGTATACGATGACGGCGCTCGAAGAGCTGGGATTGCTGAAAATGGACTTTTTGGGTCTGCGCAACCTGACGATCATCGACGACGCCGTGCGGATGATCCGTAGCTCGGCCGATCCGTTGTTTGATATTAACGCCGTGCCGCTGGACGAGCCTGCGGTCTATAAAATGCTGTCGCAAGGTAACAGCGACGGTGTGTTTCAGTTTGAATCGGCCGGAATGAAGCGGGTGCTGACACAGCTCAAGCCCGACCATTTCGAGGATCTCATTGCGGTGATATCGCTGTTCCGTCCCGGCCCGATGGAGTCGATCCCGAGGTACATTGAAAATCGACATCATCCGGAGCGGGTGACATACCGCCATCCGCTGTTAAAGCCGATTTTGGAAGTGACCTACGGCTGCATCGTCTATCAGGAACAGGTTATGCAGATTTTCCGTGACCTCGGCGGGTACTCGCTGGGGCGTGCCGATTTGGTGCGCCGTGCGATGTCCAAGAAAAAACACGACGTAATGCAAAAGGAACGGGAGATCTTCCTGCACGGCTTGGTCGGTGAGGACGGCACGGTGCAGGTGGAGGGTTGCATCCGCCGTGGTGTGCCGCAGGCCGTCGGCGAGGCGATCTTTGAAGAAATGGCGTCGTTTGCGTCGTATGCGTTTAATAAATCCCATGCGGCGGCGTATGCGTTGGTCGCCTATCAAACGGCGTATCTGAAAGTAAAATATCCGCATCGGTATATGGCGGCGCTGCTGACCAGCGTGCTGGACAGCGGCAAGGTTGCCGGCTATATCGGTGAGTGTGACCGTCTGCGCATCCGTGTGCTGCCGCCGTCGGTCAACGAGAGCGTTGCCGCTTTTACCGTGGTGGACGATCACATTCGCTTCGGTTTATTGGCGGTGAAAAACCTGGGAAGCGCACTGATTCGGGAATTGGTGCGTGATCGGGAAGAGGAAGGTCCGTTTACGAGCTTTTACTCCTTCTGCCGCCGTATGGTGCGTCATCGGGAGTTTAACCGTCGTGCGCTGGACAGCCTGATCCGTTGCGGTGCGCTGGACGGACTTGGCGCCAATCGCCGCCAGATGCTGGAGGCGTCGGCGCTGGTGCTTGACCAGTTGGAGGAAACGGGACGCCGCAATCTGGAAGGACAGATCGGCTTTTTCGATCAGGGAGATCTGGCGGAGAATAACGAGCCGCCGCTTCCGAACGTGAGCGAGCTGCCGTATGAGGATCTGCTGGCCATGGAAAAGGAAGTATCGGGTCTGTACCTGACGGGACATCCGCTCAAGCCTTACGAGGGACTGTACTCTCGGCTGCGTGCCGATCGCAGCGATGCGATCTTGGATGCGTTCGCTGAGACGCTTCCCGACGAGGCGGGGGACTACGCCGACGGGCAGACCGTGCATCTGCTGGGTATGGTGGGGTCGGTGCAGATCAAATCGACCCGCACCGGCGCTCAAATGGCCTATGCCACGCTGGAGGATCTGTACGGTTCGCTGGAGCTGGTGGTGTTTACTAAGGCGTTGGAGCAGTACCGTTCGATACTGCGAGTTGGTGAAATGGTGGTCGTGCAGGGACGGTTGAGCGCCCGTGAGGACGAGGATCCGAAGGTGCTTGTTTCGACGATCGAAGCGGCGCCTGCCGCCGATGCGTTGCCACCCGAACCGCTGACGCCTCAGCCGACGCCAAAGTCGGCACCAAAATCGGTAGCAAATCCCGGCGTATACCTGAAAATACCGTCGCTGGACAGTACCCAGTGGAAGCAGGTTTCCAAGGTGCTGAAAGCGTTGGGTGGCGAGACGCCGGTGTACGTCCGTGTGGCGGATACCGGAAAGCTGATGCGGACACCCGCTGATTTGTGGGTGACGCCGCACGCCGTGCTGATCGGTGAATTGGAGCGCATTTTAGGACGCGAAAATGTTGCAAAAATGTGCTGAAATGTTGCATCTTTTCGATATTTGTGACTTTTTTGCTTGCTATTTGCAAAAACGATGTATATAATAGTGAAAGTTGACCTTCGCAACACAAAGGAGAATTGGAGCTATGGCTATTAAGAAGATTGCGGTATTGACAAGCGGCGGCGACGCCCCAGGTATGAACGCTGCGGTGCGTGCAGTCGTGCGTACGGCACTTGGCAAGGGCGTTGAAGTCTACGGCGTGTACCGTGGTTATAACGGCTTGATCAACGGTGATCTGGTGCCGCTGAATCTGCGCAGCGTTTCGGACATCATTCATCGTGGCGGCACGGCGCTGTATACGGCTCGCAGCCCTGAGTTCTGCACCGAAGAGGGTATGCAGAAGGCGGTTAGCATCTGCGAAAAATACGGTATCGAGGGCTTGGTCGTTGCCGGCGGTGACGGCTCGTTCCGTGGCGCACAGGATTTAACTCGTCACGGCGTTCCGTGCATCGGCTTGCCCTGTACCATTGATAACGATATTGCCTGCTGCGAGCAGACGATCGGTTACGATACGGCGCTGAACACGTGTATGGAAATGATCGACAAGCTGCGTGACACCTCGCAATCGCACGACCGCTGCAGCGTGGTTGAGGTTATGGGTCGTCACGCCGGTTACCTGGCACTCAACGTGGGTATTGCTGTGGGTGCTACCAGTATTCTGGTGCCGGAAATGCCGTACGATTTTGAGCGGGATATTTTGGCACGTATGAAGAAAACCTCCGCTACCGGCAAAAAGCATTTTATCATCATCGTTGCCGAAGGCATCGGTCACGTGGTGGAGATTGCCGAGCGTATCCAGAAGGAAACGGGCGTCGAGTCCCGTGCGACGATTTTGGGCCACGTGCAGCGTGGCGGCGACCCGACGGTGCGTGACCGTGTGCTGGCCAGCCAGATGGGTCACTATGCCGTGGAGCTGTTGCTTGCCGGCAAGAGCAACCGTGTCGTCACCATTCAGAGCGATCACCTGACGGATTTTGACATCGAGGATGCCCTGCGGATGAAGAAGCCGTTTGATCAGGAACTGTTCCGCATCGCCCACGAGATTTCCATTTAAAAACTTTTTTGCAAAAGCGTATTGACTTTTGCTGAAATTGCGGTATAATATACCGGTAACAAACAAAGCAGAGCGCCCGCTCTCACCTGCAGATTCCGTTCTCGACAGGTTGATAAGATCTTCCAAACCGGTGGTAAGAATCGCGCGGGCAGTTTTTCTGCCCGCGTTTTTTACGCAGTAAAAGGTGGAGGTGTTTCCCCATAGCAACAAAGGAGATACAAATCAACGAACAGATCCACGACAGCGAATTGCGCATCATTGGCGAGGACGGTGCCCAGTTGGGTGTGATGTCCGCTCAGGAGGCGCTGGTGCTGGCGGAAGAGAAGGGTCTGGACTTGGTTAAGATCGCACCCAATGCTACGCCGCCGGTGTGCCGTATCATGGATTACGGTAAGTATCGGTTTGAGCAGGCGAAGAAGGAAAAGGAAGCACGGAAAAATCAGAGACAGGTCGAGACCAAAGAGATTCGTTTGTCGCTTAACATCGACGTAGCGGATTTCAACACCAAGGCGAAGCACGCCCTGCGCTTTTTGCAGGACGGCAACAAGGTGAAGGTCTCCATTCGTTTCCGCGGTCGTGAAATGGGTCATCCCGAGATCGGTCTTGACACGATGAATCGATTTGCCGAAGCGTGTGCCGAGATGGCGCAGGTTGAAAAGCCCGCCAAGATGGAAGGCCGCAACATGCTGATGTTCTTAGCACCGAAGGCTGCAAAATAAGTGTGAACAAATTAAGGAGGATATTGTTATGCCCAAAATCAAGACTCACAGCGGCGCAAAAAAGCGTTTTAAGCTGACCAAGACCGGCAAGGTCGTGCGCGCCCACGCCTACAAATCTCACATTCTGAACAAGAAGACCACCAAGCGGAAGCGCAATCTCCGCAAGACCACTACTGCTGATGTGACGAATGTGGCTCAGGTAAAGCGCCTGATCCCCTACAAATAATCGAAGTTCGGAAATGGAGGAACTGAAACATGGCTCGTGTTAAAGGCGCAATGATGACGCGCAAAAGAAGAAAGAAGGTACTGAAGCTCGCGAAGGGTTATTTTGGTGCCAAGTCCAAGTTGTTCCGCACTGCGAAGCAGGCGGTCATGAAGTCCGGCCAGTACGCATACGTCGGCCGCAAGCAGCGCAAGCGTGATTTCCGCCGTCTGTGGATCACCCGTATCTCGGCTGCGGCGAAGGCGAATGGTATGAACTATTCCACCTTCATGAACGGCTTGAAGAAGGCCAACATCACGCTTAACCGCAAGATGCTGGCGGAGCTGGCAGTTTCGGATGCCGCCGCTTTTGCGGGTCTGGCAGAAAAGGCCAAGGCTGCCTTAAATTAAGCTCGATTTGCGCCCGCCGGCATCGCCTGCGGGCGCTGTTGTCATTCTTACGGACAGAAATGAGGACGTTGAACGTGGAGATCACCAGTCGGGATAATCGCCTGATCAAGGAATATCGCCGCCTGTCGGAAGAGGCTCGCTTTCGCCGTGAAAGCGGGCGTTTTGCGGTGGAGGGCGCACGGCTTTGCGCCGATGCGGCGCAGACCGGCGTTGTGATCCCGGCGGCGTTTTTCACCGCCCGTGCACGGGAATTGTACGCCGAGCAGACCGCCGCCGTCGCTGCGGTGGCAGAGGCGGTGTACGAGATTCCCGAAGCACTGTCCCGGTATTTGGCGGACACCAATTCCCCGCAGGGCGTATTCTGCATTGCGGTGATGCCGGAGCATCCTCGGGCAGCGTCGGAGCTGCCTGCCGAGGGGCGTTTTGCGGCACTGGAAATGATTCAGGATCCCGGCAATCTGGGTACGATGATCCGTACTGCTGAGGCGTTTGGTCTGTCCGGACTGTTGCTTTCGGACGGGTGCTGTGATCCGTACAGCCCGAAGGTTTTGCGTGCCAGTATGGGCGGCGTATTTCGTCTGCCGCTGTATGCAGCAGGCGATCTGACGGAGACCTTGCCGCAGCTGGCGTCGCAAGGATGGCATCCCGCCGCTTGCGTGGTGGATGCGACGGCGCAGGCGGTGCAAGCGGCAAGGCTGAGTGAGCGGGTGATTCCGATCATCGGCAACGAAGGGAACGGCTTGCGCACGCAGACCGTAGCGGCTTGTCCGCAGCGCATCACCATTCCCATGGCCGGTCGGGCGGAGTCGCTTAACGCTTCTATGGCCGCCGGCATCCTGTTCTGGGAAATGGTGCGAAAGGACGGAACGGCGGATGCGTAAGTCGCTCGTTTATTGGATCTGGGTGCAACGTGCCGTCGGCGCCGGAAGCTCGGATGCCGGACGGCTGTTGGCGTCGTTTGACACGGGAGAAGCGATCTACCGTGCTGACCGTGCGGCGTTGATGCGGTGCGGGGTGCGTGGTCGGGCGTTGGAGGCGTTGTGCCGTAAGGAGCTGGACGCTGCCGAGAAGCAGTATGAACAGTGCTCACGGCTGGGCTGGATGCTCACGCCGGAGGATGAGCTGTATCCGGATTTGCTTCGTCAGATCTATTCTCCGCCGTTGGTGCTGTATGGCAAGGGGCGGCTGCCCGAGTTCGGTGAATCAGCCACACCTGCGATTGCTATGGTAGGTACACGAGAGTGTACACCGTACGGTGCGGCGACGGCAGCAGCGTTGTCTGCGGGCTTGGCTGTGGCGGGCTGTCCCATTATCAGCGGCGGCGCACGAGGCATTGATCGTGCCGCACACGAAGGGACGTTATACGCCGGAGGTTGTGCGGTGGTGGTGCAAGCGTGCGGTTTGGACGTCAACTATCCGATTCCCAACCGCGATTTGCGACAAAGCGTTTTGGAAAACGGCGGGGCGATACTCACCGAGTTTGCACCGGGTACCAAGGCGGTACGTGGCAATTTCCGCATTCGCAATCGCCTGATCAGCGGATTGGCCCGTGGGGTTTGCGTGGTGGAGGCGCCCGGTATCAGTGGTGCTTTGATCACCGCCCGTGCGGCGAGAGATCAGGGACGTGACGTGTTTGTTGTTCCAGGTCGGGTCACCGATGAAAGCAGTGCCGGATCGCACGAGCTGATTCGGGAGGGTGCCGCTCTGGTAACACGTCCGTCGGATATTTTGTCCGAATATCCTGCCCACTTCAGCACAAAACTGACAGCAGAAGCCGACCGAGGGCAGGTGGCTTATTACGAATGGCTGGAGCAGGGCTCCAGGAAACAGCTCAAGGTAGCGGATGCGCCGGTGGAGATTGAGGTTTCCGCTGTTTCGCCTGTGGAGACCATGGGCGAACCGATAGCGTGTCCCGAATTTGCCGGTGAGCTGGCACGCAGAGTGTATGCGTGTATTACGACCGAAGAACTCACGGTGGATGACATCTGCGAACGTGAAGGATTGACGACCGGTGACGTGTTTGCTGCACTGACCGAGTTGGAGATCTTTGGGTGCGTGGAGCGTCGCCCCGGAAAACGATATATCGTCAGCGGTGGCTGACAAAAGAAAGGGTAACAGGTGAACGGCATGGCAACGTTGGTTATTGTGGAATCTCCTGCAAAAGCCAAAACGATACAGAAATACCTGGGCGCAGGTTACGAGGTGGTCGCTTCCATGGGCCACATTCGTGATCTGCCCAAAAGCCTGCTTGGCGTGGATGTAAAGCACGATTTTAAGCCCCGATACGTGGATATTGCGGGCAAATCGGCGTTGATCCGCCGACTGAAGGCGTTGGCGGCTGAGAGCAGCAGCGTTATTCTCGCAACCGACCCGGACCGTGAGGGCGAAGCGATCTCGTGGCACTTGGCGCAGATGCTGAAGGTGGATCTGAACGATAAAAATCGAGTGACCTTTAACGAGATCACCAAAAGCGGCGTGCAGCAGGGAATGCAAGCTCCCCGCCGTGTCGATATGGATCTGGTGAACGCCCAGCAAGCACGGCGTGTGCTGGATCGCTTGGTGGGTTATCAGCTCAGCCCGTTCTTGTGGAAAAAGATCCGCAAGGGCCTGTCTGCAGGACGTGTGCAATCGGCGGCAGTCAGCTTGGTGGTTGACCGTGAAAACGAGATCCGTGCGTTTGTGAGTGAGGAATACTGGACGGTGGATGCGCTGCTGTCCGCTTCTGATGTTGCGTCGACCTTCGCTGCACGCCTGTACGGTGTGGGCAAGGGAAAGATCAAGATCCGTGACAAGGAGCAGGCGGATGCCGTGCTGGCGGAGATCCGTCCCGAGACCTTTACGGTGTCGTCGGTCAAGCGTGGCGTGCGCAAGGTATCGCCGGCGCCGCCATTTATCACCTCGACCATGCAGCAGGAGGCCAGCCGCAAGCTCGGTTTCTCCTCCAAGCGTACTATGAAAGCTGCGCAGGAGCTGTACGAAGGTGTGGAGCTGGGTGAGCTCGGCGCTATGGGTCTGATCACGTATATGCGTACGGATTCGCTGCGCATCTCGGAGGACGCCCGTCGGGAGGGCAACGAGTATATCCGCTCCCGCTACGGTGAGAAGTATCTTCCTGAAAAGGCACGGTACTATAAGTCCCGCCAGGGTGCTCAGGATGCACACGAGGCGATCCGCCCGTCGGTGCCGTCGCTGTCTCCCGACCGTGTCAAGGCGCACCTGACGAGCGATCAGTATCGCTTGTATAAGCTGATTTGGGAGCGCTTTATTGCCAGCCTGATGGCAAACTGCGTGCAGGATACCTGCCAGGCAGAGATCACCGCCGGCAAGTATGTGTTCAAGGCGTCGGGCCACACCGTGCGCTTTGACGGCTATACCACGCTGTACGTGGAAAGCCGTGATGAAGAAGACGAAGCAGGCGGCGCTCTGCCGCCGTTGACCGAGGGCCAGGTGCTGTCGCTGTGCGACCTGCAGAGTGCGCAACATTTCACCCAGCCGCCGGCTCGGTATAACGAAGCGACACTGATCAAGGCTATGGAGGAAAACGGCATTGGCCGTCCCTCCACCTATGCGCCGACGATCAGCACTGTGCTGACGCGTGAGTACATTGAGCGGGAAGGAAAATCGCTCAAGCCGACGGCGCTCGGCGAGGTCACGACGCAGTTGATGAAGGAGCAGTTCCCCGAGGTGGTGGACACCGAGTTTACCGCCAATATGGAGCGGCAACTGGATGACGTGGAATCCGGCGACTGTGACTGGGTGCAGATGCTGCACACCTTCTACGAAGGGTTTGAAAAGACGCTGGCTAAGGCAGAGGAATCGCTGTCCGGCGAGCGTATTCAGGTGCCGGAGGAGGAGTCGGAGGAGCTGTGCGACAAGTGTGGTCGCCGTATGGTGATCAAGAGCGGTCGCTTCGGCAAATTCCTGGCGTGTCCCGGGTATCCGACCTGTAAAAACACCAAGCCGCTGGTTAATAAAACAGCGGGCACCTGCCCGAAGTGCGGTGGAGCCGTCGTGGCGAAGAAGTCCAAACGGGGTCGGGTGTTCTACGGCTGTGAAGCCTATCCCAAGTGTGATTTCGTGACCTGGAACGAGCCAACGGCGCAAACCTGCCCCAACTGCGGCAAGACGCTGTTCCGTAAGAAGGGCCGCAGTGCCGGCGTCGAGTGCTTGGCCGATGGCTGCGGTTATGAAAAGAGCGGTCGAGGCAAGAGCGATGAGTGAGCGTATTACCGTGCTGGGCGGCGGTCTGGCGGGCTGTGAAGCCGCTTGGGCGATCGCCGGCGCCGGTGTGGCGGTGACGCTTGTCGAAATGAAGCCGCACAAGTATACGCCGGCACACCGTGTACCGCTGTTTGCCGAATTGGTGTGCTCCAACTCGCTGAAAGCGGCACGGCTGGAGAGTGCGGCGGGTCTGCTAAAGGAAGAAATGGCGCAGCTGGGCTCGCTGTGTGTAGAGGTAGCACGGGAGTGCTCCGTGCCTGCGGGCGGTGCGTTGGCGGTAGATCGGGAGCGTTTTTCGGCCGAGATCACACGGCGTATCACGGAGCATCCGTTGATTACGGTGGAGCACCGTGAGGTAACGGCGCTTCCCGAAGAGGGGCTGACGGTGGTAGCCACCGGGCCGTTGACGTCGGATGCGTTGGCGGAGGACATTGTCCGCCGATTTGGTGACGGACTCAGCTTTTACGATGCGGCGGCGCCGATCGTTACGGCGGAGAGCGTCGATATGTCGATAGCGTTCCGTGCTTCGCGGTATGACCGTGAGGAAAGCGGCGAGGGTGATTACATCAACTGTCCGATGAACAAAGCGGAGTACGAAGCGTTCCACGAAGCGTTGGTCAACGCTGAAATCGCACAGCTGCACGAGTTTGATAAGCCGAAGGTGTACGAGGGCTGTATGCCGATCGAGGTGTTGGCTCGCCGTGGCACAGATGCGATCCGTTTTGGCCCGATGAAGCCGGTAGGTTTGCGTGATCCCAGGACGGGACATCGACCGTGGGCAGTGCTGCAGCTGCGCACCGAAAATGCCGACGGTACGCTGTATAATTTGGTCGGTTTTCAGACGAATTTGAAGTTTTCCGAGCAAAAACGGGTATTTTCGATGATTCCCGGGCTGGAAAATGCGGAGTTTATGCGGTACGGTGTGATGCATCGGAACACGTTTCTGGATTCCCCTCGTCTGCTGACGCAGGATTTTCGCTGCAAAGCGTTGCCGCATCTGTTCTTTGCGGGGCAGATGACCGGCGTGGAAGGATATATGGAGTCGGCGGCGTCCGGTATTCTTGCCGGAATGAATGCGGTGCGTGCCTTGCACGGAGAGGCGCCGCTGCTGCTGCCGGGTGAGACGATGATGGGGGCGCTGTCGGCGCATATCACCGACACATCCGTGAAGGAGTTTCAGCCCATGGGGGCGAATTTTGGCGTATTACCGCCGCTTGCCGAGCATATTCGGGACAAGCGGGAGCGCTATGCAGCGTTGTCTGCACGGGCGTTGAAGCGGTTGAAGGAGGTTTTAGTATGCGAGTAATCGTGGATGCCTACGGCGGCGATAACGCACCGTTGGAGGTTGTCAAGGGTGCTGTACAGGCACGGGATGCGTACGGTGTGGAAATCGTGCTGACGGGTAACGAGGAAGAGATCCGTCGCATTGCCAAGGAGCAGGAGCTGTCGCTGGACGGGATCGAGATCGTCCATGCAACGGATGTGATCGAGATGAGCGACAGCCCGAAGTCGATTTTGCGTGAACACAAGGATTGTACTATGGCGGTGGGTCTGCGCCTGTTGGCGGAGGGCCGTGGCGATGCGTTCGTTTCGGCGGGCAGCACCGGCGCACTGCTGATGGGCGGCAGCTTTATCATTAAGCGTATCAAGGGTATTTCCCGTGCGGCTCTGGCGGCGATCATGCCGGCAGGCGGCCGGGAGAAGCCGTATATGCTGTTGGATTCCGGCGCAAACGTGGAATGTCGCCCCGAAATGCTGCTGCAGTTTGCGCAGATGGGCAGCTTGTATATGACGCACCTCTTCAACGACGGCGAGCCGGCCACGGTGGGCCTTCTGAACGTCGGCACCGAGGATACCAAGGGTGGCGAGCTACAGCGTGAGGCACATGCGCTGTTACGTGAGAGTGATCTCAACTTTATCGGTAACGTCGAGGCTCGTGACGTGCCGAGCGGCGTAGCGGACGTGATCGTGGCGGACGGATTCTCCGGCAACGTGTTGCTCAAGACTGTTGAAGGCACCGCCCATATGGTCATGGGCTTTGTCAAAGGCGTATTTTATGCCAATCTGCTTACCAAGCTCAGCGCATTGCTGGTGAAATCCCGATTGAGCGGGCTGAAAAAGAAGATGTCCACTGCCGAGTACGGCGGTGCGCCGTTGCTTGGCGTGTCCAAGCCGGTCATCAAGGCACACGGCAATTCCAATGCGCTGGCGATCCAGAATGCGGTGCGTGTAGCGGCGGAGTTTGCCAAGGCGGGCGTTATCGAAAAGATTACGGAGCAGTTGCAGAAAGAGGAGGTCGCCGCAGATGGTGCTGCAAAAGCTGACGTATCTGCTGAGTGATCGGTACGGATGTGATCCCGAGGACGTGGTAATGGCGGCGTCGCTGGACGATCTGAACATTACCGACGATGAGCGGTATGACGTAGCGACGTTATTGTGGGAGACGTATATTCCGGCAGCGTTGCCGGACGACTTTCCGCCGTTTGAGACGGTGGAGGATCTGGTAGGATTTATCGAAGACCGAATGGGGTGACGGATATGAAAGAGAGTACGCGTGTGATGATGGAGCGCATCGGCTATACGTTTCGGGAGCCGATGCTGCTTGAAAATGCGCTGACGCATTCCTCCTATGCGAACGAAGGCAATCGAGGCTTGAAAAGCAACGAACGGCTGGAGTTTTTGGGGGATTCGGTGTTGGGCTTTATCACCGCCGGCTATCTTTTCCGTCACGGTTCGGGACAGGAGGGCGAGCTGACACGCCTGCGGGCGTCGTTGGTATGCGAGAAGGCGCTGTGTGCCTACGCCCGCAAGCTGGGGTTGGGTGACAGCTTGCTGCTTGGGCGTGGGGAGCTGCGTGGCGGCGGTGCCGATCGCCCCTCCATTCTGGCAGATGCGTTTGAGGCTGTTATTGCCGCTATTTATCTGGACGGCGGCCTGACGGCAGCGGAAGCGTTTATTTTGCCGTATATCAAAGAGGAGTTGTCCCAGCAGCGGCGGCCGCAGTTCAAGGATTATAAGACCGCCCTGCAGGAGATCGTTCAACAAAACCCCGAAGAGCAACTGACCTATCGGTTGGTGGGCGAATCGGGTCCGGATCACAACAAGCAGTTTACGGTGGAGGTCCACCTCAACTCCAATGTGATCGGTACCGGTCGAGGCCGGAGCAAGAAAGAGGCCGAGCAGCAGGCAGCGCGGGAAGCGCTCAAGCTGATGGGCTATGACGGATAATCCGGTGAAGCACACCGGACAGGAGATGTGACGATATGATTCTGAAATCTTTGGAAATTCAGGGCTTTAAGTCCTTTCCCGATAAGACAGTACTGTCGTTTGGCAGCGGGATCACGGCGGTAGTCGGCCCGAACGGCAGCGGTAAGTCCAATATCAGTGACGCCGTGCGGTGGGTGCTGGGTGAGCAATCCAGTAAGACGCTGCGTGGCTCCAAAATGGAGGACGTGATCTTCAACGGCACGTCCCAGCGCAAAGCGGTGGGATTTGCCGAGGTATCGCTGATCATTGATAACCGTGGTCGTGTACTGGACTTTGACTCGGACGACGTCAAGGTCACACGCCGCTATTATCGTTCGGGCGAGAGTGAATATTTGCTGAACAACGCCACGGTGCGCCTCAAGGACGTGCAGCTGCTGTTTATGGATACCGGTCTCGGTCGGGACGGATATTCTATCATCGGTCAGGGCCGTATTGATGATATTGTGGCGTCCCGCTCCGATGAGCGCCGTGAGATCTTTGAGGAAGCGGCGGGCATTGCCAAATACCGTTACCGCAAGAACGAGGCGGAGCGTCGCTTGAAATCGGCGGAAGAAAACCTGCTGCGCCTGCGTGACATTTTGCAGGAGCTGGAAGAGCGTGTCGGCCCGCTGAAAACGCAGTCCGAAAAAGCGAAGAAATATTTGGAATACGCCCAAGAGAAAAAGGGCCTTGAGATCGGTGTGTGGCTGAAAACCATTGACCGTTCCCGAGAGATGCTGCGTGAGCTGGATTCCCGCTTGGAATTGGCCCGTACGCAGTACGATACCGCCGGTGAAGCGCTGGACGAGACCGAGCGTGAGATCGAAGCGCTGACCGAGGCGGCGCGCACGCTGGAAGTAGAACTGGAAACGCTGCGTGGCGAGGTATCGCACACCGAGGAAGAAGCGGTGCGCTGTGACGGCAACGCCGATCTGGTGCGCAACGACCGTGAGCACAACGAGGAGAACATTGCCCGTATCCGTGGCGAAAGTGAGCAGGCAGCGCTGGGACATCAGCAGTTGGATGAAGCGGTTGCCGAGCGTGAGGCGGAAATCGCTGCGAAGCAGGAGCAGATCGCCGAAGCTGAGCGTGCACAGGTGGCACTGGCTGAGGAGTGGGAAACGCTGCTGCAGAGCAACGAGGAAGTCTCCGGCCGCATGGAGGAATTGAACCGTCAGGCTGCCGCTTATGCGACGGAGCTGTCGGATATTCGTGTGCGTGCCGTGACAGGCGAGTCGTCGTTGGCGGAGATCACGCTGCGTTTGTCGCAGTTGACGGCGTCGCTCGCAGGGCAGACTACCCAGCGGGATACCCTGCGTGCCGAATTGGACGCACTGCATACCGACGCCGAACAGCAGGCGGAGACCATTGCGCAGCTGCAAAATGCGGCACGGGGGTATGAGATGCGTCTGGCGTCCCGTACGGCTCGCTTGGAGACGGCACGTCAGGAGGCAGACCGCCTGACGCTGGACGTGGAGGAAAAACAGCGCCGCATCCATTTGCTTGAGGAAATGGAACGCAACCTGGAGGGCTTCTCCCACAGCGTGCGTATCGTGGCAAAGCAGGCACAGCGTGGCGAGCTGCGTGGCGTGCGTGGGCCGGTGTCCCGTTTGATCCAAACCGACGGGGAGTATGCCCTGGCGATCGAAACGGCACTCGGAGGCGCAGCACAGCACATCATCGTCGACCGTGAAGAGGATGCCAAGCGGGGAATTGCGTATTTGAAGGATACCAAAAACGGTCGTGCAACCTTCCTGCCGATCGCCTCGATCCATGGCACCGTGATGAAGGAAAAAGGCCTCACGGATGAGCCGGGCTTTGTGGGTATTGCTTCGGAGCTGGTGCGCACCGAGAAGGATTACGAGGAAATTGCGAATTATTTACTTGGCCGTGTTGCCGTGGCGGAGGATCTCGATTATGCCGTGGTCATCGCCCGGAAATACGGGTACAAGTTCCGTGTGGTAACGTTGGACGGCCAGGTCGTCAATGCCGGCGGTTCGCTGTCAGGCGGCTCTCACGTGAAGGAGGCAGGTTTGCTGTCTCGCCGCAGTGAGATCGAAAAGCTGGAGGTTCAGCGTAAAAAACTGGTTGAAAAGGAAGCGGCGGCTCGGGAAACGCTCAAGGGCTTGCAGCAGGAGGTAGCTTCCGTGCAGGCAGAGCTGTCCGGTATTCAGGGCGAGCTGACGACGGCGCAGGAGGATAACATCCGCCTGGAGGGCGAGCAGACCCGTGTGCAGGGCTTGCTGGATGCGTGCGTGGCTGCCGTAACGGCGGAAACGAACGAGATCGCCGAGCTTAACACCCGTGCCGAGGAGTGCCGCCAAAGCATGGCGGACGCCGAGGTGCAAACCGCTGCCGTGACGCAGAAAAAGGATGCGTTGGAGCAGGAGCTGGCATCGCTGGATGGCGGTCGTCAGCAGCTTGCTGCGGAGCGTGAGCGGTTGGCGGAGCGCATGAGCGAGCAAAAGCTGGCGGTGGTTGGATTCCACAAGGAGATCGAGGGTCTCCACGCAGCGATCGCCGAGCTGCGTGCACGGCAGGCCGACCAGGATGGCGCCCGTCTGCAGATGCAGGAAATGATCGCACAACTGGAACGGCGCAGCGAAGAGCTGACGGCGCAGGAGGCGCTGCTTCGTGAGCAGGCCGAGCATCTGCGTTTGCAGGCGAAGGAAACCGAAAACCGTATGCAGGCGCTCCAGCAGAAGCGTTTGGAGGACGAGGCTCGCCAGACGACGCTGCGTCAGCAGAACCGTGGCAAGCTGGAGGAGCGTGAACTGCTCGGCCGTGAGGTGGCTCGTTTGGAAGAAAAGTGCCTCACCGCTCAAAAAGAAACCGAGGATATTTTGCGTCGCTTGTATGAGGAATACGAGCTGACCCGCAGTGAGGCGGAGCAGCAGGCGGCGGTTATTGAGGATATGGGTCTGGCCACACGCCGCCTGACCGAGCTGAAGAACAAGATCCGTGCGCTTGGCAGCGTCAACGTGGATGCGATCGAGGAATACCGTGAGGTTAGCGAGCGCTACGAGTTTCTCAGCACGCAGGTGCAGGATGTGGAGGTCTCCCGTGAGGAGCTGCTGAAGCTGATCGGCGATCTGACGGTCCAGATGCGTGAGATGTTTATCGAGCGTTTCCGCCAGATCAACGTGCAGTTCGGCGAGGTGTTCCGTGATCTGTTTGGCGGCGGTAAAGCAGAGCTGGTGTTGACTGATCCCGACGATATTTTGAACTCGGGCATTGAAATGCACGCACAGCCGCCCGGCAAGGTCATCTTGAATATGGATGCACTCTCCGGCGGCGAAAAGGCGTTGGTGGCAACGGCGCTGCTGTTCGCGATTTTGCGGGTCACTCCGTCGCCGTTCTGTATGCTGGACGAGGTGGAAGCGGCGCTGGACGACGTCAACGTCGACCGCTATGCGCAGTATCTCCGCCGTATGTGTGAAAAAACGCAGTTTATCGTCATCACGCACCGCCGTGGTACGATGGAAGAGGCCGACGTGCTGTACGGCGTGACGATGCAGGAGCAGGGTATTTCAAAGCTGCTGGAGCTGCGTGCCAGCGAGGTAGAGGCAAAGCTGGGTATCACCGGCGAAAACCCGTGATGAAAGGAGACCGTTATGGGCTTTTTCAGTAAAATCGGCGAAGGACTTCGCAAGACCCGTGAGTCGTTGATGGGAACGGTCAACAGTATGTTGAAATCCTTTACCCGCATCGACGAGGAATTGTTTGAGGAACTGGAAGAAATACTTATTACCGGTGACGTCGGCGTTGCGACGGCGCAGGCGGTGTGCGACCGATTGCGTGATATGGTGAAGGAGCGCGGCATCACCGATCCTGCCGAAATTCGGGGACTTTTGCGTGAAACGGTGGCTGAGATGCTGCACGGCGGTCAGGAATTGACGCTGACTACCAAGCCGTCGGTCATTTTGGTGATCGGTGTCAACGGCGTGGGCAAGACGACCACCATCGGCAAGATGGCGGCACAGCTCAAAGCCGAGGGCAAGCAGGTGATCTTGGGCGCAGCGGATACCTTTCGTGCCGCCGCCATTGAACAGCTTGAGATCTGGTCGGAGCGTGCCGGTGTGGATATTATCCGCCACGGACAGGGCGCCGATCCGGCAGCGGTGGTGTTTGATACGCTGTCGGCGGCGAAGGCACGTGGTGCGGACGTCGTGATCTGCGATACCGCAGGCCGTTTGCACAACAAGAAAAACCTGATGGACGAGTTGCATAAGATCCGTCGGGTGATCGACCGTGAGGTGCCGGACGCCGACGTGGAGGTTTTGCTGGTGGTGGATGCCACGACCGGTCAAAACGCCGTCAATCAGGCAAGAGAGTTCCGTCAGGTGGCGGGCATCACCGGCATCGTGCTGACCAAGCTGGACGGTACCGCCCGTGGCGGTGTCGTGCTGACCATTCGTGAAGAGCTGGAAGTGCCGGTTAAGTTTATCGGCGTGGGTGAGGGCATTGATGATCTGCAGCCCTTTGACGCCGAAGCGTTTGCCGACGGGTTATTTGGAGAGTGACGGGTATGCGTTACGTTATTGCGACACACAATAAGGATAAGCTGAAGGAGCTCGCCCGTATTTTGGAGCCGCTTGGGATCGAAGCGGTGACCGACCGTGATTTGGGTCTGGAGCTGCCCGAGGTGGAGGAGACCGGCACGACGTTTGTGGAAAACGCCTATTTGAAGGCGGCGTCGGCGAGCGCATTTACCGGTTTGCCCGCCATTGCGGACGATTCCGGCATTGCGGTGGATGCGCTGAACGGAGGTCCCGGTATTTATTCGGCCCGCTACGGCGGTCCGGAGGCGACAGATAAGGATCGCAACGCCAAGCTGCTCCGTGAGCTGGAGGGCTTGCCTGCCGAACGGCGTGGAGCGCATTATGCGTGTGCGGTCTGCTGTGTGTTTCCAGACGGCAGTGAACCGCTGACGGCCGAAGGTAAATTGTACGGTGTTATCGGTACTGAAGAACGCGGTGAGCGTGGATTTGGGTATGATCCGCTGTTTATCGTGGCGGAGGGGATTCCCGGCGCCGGGAAAACGGTGGCAGAACTGACAGAGGAAGAAAAGGATGCGATCAGCCATCGCGGAAACGCTTTGCGTGTGTTCCGTGAGGCATTACTGCAAAGGATAGGATGAAGAACGATGACGAGTAAACAGCGTGCGTATCTGCGGGGCTTGGCGAATACGTTGGAGCCGATCGTGCACGTCGGCAAGGGCGGCATGGCAGATACGATCGTAAAGCAGGCGGATGATGCACTCACCGCCCGTGAATTGATTAAAGGCAAGGTGCTGGAAACGGCACCCGAATCGGCTCGTGAAGCCGCGGAGGCTTTGGCTGCCGCTACCAATGCGGCAGTGGTGCAGGTGATCGGTCGCACGTTTGTGCTGTACCGTCCCGCCCCGGAAGAGCCGAAGATCGTGTTGCCCCGAGCCGCTCGATGAGCAAGGCGGGAGGGCAGAGGATCGCCCTGTTCGGCGGCACCTTCGATCCGATTCATAACGGCCACATCGTGTTGGCAAGGGAACTGGCGGCGCAGCTGGCGCTTGACCGGGTGCTCATTATGCCTACGTTCGTGCCGCCGCATAAGATCAAGACGGAAATGGCCTCTGCCGTGGACCGCCTGGAAATGTGTCGGCTGGCTTGTGCGCCGTATGCCGAGCTTGTGGTTTCGGATCTGGAGATCAACCGCCGTGGAGCAAGCTTTACCGTGCTGACGCTGGAGCAGCTGCAGCGGGTGTATCCCGATGCGGAGCTGTTCTTGTTCGTTGGTGCGGATATGTTCTTGACGCTGGCAAGCTGGCATCGGTTTGCGGATATTGCCAAACTGGCAACGCTGTGTGCCGTGCCGCGGGACGACGTTTCCACCGAAACGCTGCGAGCGTATGCGGCGACGCTGGAGGAGCAGGGCGCCCGATGCATCGTTAAAGAGATCGAGACGCCCCGTATCTCGTCGACTGAGATCCGTGAAAAGGCACGCTGCGGCGAGCCGCTTGACGGATTGGTGCCGGCGGGTGTGGCGGCGTATATTGAGGAGCATCAGGTATATGCCGCACAGCGTGAGTACCGCAACGTGGAGGAGCAATACTGTGACATTTTGCGGGGGCGCTTGACGCCAAAACGGTATCGGCATTCGATGGCAGTGGCGGAGCAGGCGGAGCATCTGGCCAAAAAGTATGGCGGGAATCCCGAAAAGGCTCGCATTGCCGGGCTGCTGCACGATATTTTGAAGGATACCGACGGGGATTCCCAGTTGCAAATTTTCAAAGATTTTGGTATACTGTTAGATGCTGTGGAAGAGACGGCGCCAAAACTGTGGCACGCCCATGCGGGTGCCGTGTTTTTGGAGCATATTTTGGGCATCACCGATCCGGAGATCTTGCTTCCGATCCGCTATCACACCACCGGCCGTGCCGGTATGAGTATGGCTGAGGTGGTATTGTATCTGGCAGACTTCACCTCGGCAGATCGGGATTATCCCGACGTGGACGTGATGCGGGAGCTGACCGAGCGCAGCGTGGAGGAAGCCATGCGCTATGCGCTCAAATATACGATCGATGATTTGAACGAGCAGGGCCTGCCGGTACATCCGGACACGCTGGCCTGCTACGAAGAATACTGCGAAAGGAATGGTGGCACACATGGCTAAGGATACGCGTAATAAGAGACCGACCCGGAAAAAGAAGGGTCTTAGCGCAAAGCATATTATGTGGATCGCTGTGGCGGTGTTTTTGGTGCTGCTCATCGTGTTCGTGGTGATCGCTGTGAAGAATTACAGCAATACGGCGCAGGAAAAGGACGACCACGCCTCCAACGTCAACAAGCTGAACACCACGCCTGAGGCACTGCAGGATAAGGTGGCGTATTACGTGGTGGGTCTGCTCGGCGAGGATATGGAAAAAGGTGCGATGGAGCATCTCTCGCTGGTGTGCTATGACAAAGAAAAGAAGACGCTGAACGTGATGGAAATCCCGCAGGATACGTATTTGGGCGAAAACACGCAGTGGCAAGTAAAGAAAACGGGTCAGGTGTGGGGCAATCCGGCACCGCTGACCTTCTGCCAGACCGAGGGTAAGCAGATCTTTGAGGTCAACATCGAGACCTGCCGCAACAACGGTCATCAGATCCAGGAATTGGAGGGCTCCTCCAAGTACAACGTTGGTGCGATTTTCAATACGATGGCACTGCCGGTCGACGGGCACTACTATTTGTCGCAGGATGCGTTTGTGGATCTGGTTGACAGCCTTGGCGGTATCGACGTAGAGCTGGAAAAGGCGCAAACGCTGGGCGGTATCGAATACCGTGACGGCGTGCGCACGCTGGACGGTGCCGGTGCGTTGGAATATGCGCTGAATCGCAGCAAGGGCGTTGAGGGAGACGTTCAGCGCCTGGTGCGTCAGCGCAAGGTGCTGTTTGCCGTGTTCCAGCGGCTCACGGCGCAGACCGAGGACGAGTTGACGACGCAGTCGATCGGCAACGTTATGGGCGGCGGCAGTCGGGTGTTTTTCAGCACCGACCGTGAGGATACGATCAAGCTGATCCGTGAGCTGGCTGCCATTAAGCCGGAAAAGATCACGGCGCAGGTCCTGCCGGGCGTGGCAACCACGTACGAGGGCGAGGCGTATTACAGTGTGCTTCGTGCAGAGCTGATCAAGGTGCTCAACGCTGACTTCCACCCGTATGACAACAAGGTAACGGAAGCGGATCTGCAGATCGCTGCGATCGCAACGGAGGGTGAGTCGGAGTCGCACAAGCAGACGATGGCGGAAATTGCGGTCAAGCAGACCGGCTTGAACGAGCCGGCGGTGGACGACACCACAACGTCGACGACCGATTCGTCGGCGACCACCACGACCAAGAGATAACGGAGAGAGTATGACGATACAAGAGTTGACACAGGTGATCGTGTCGTCTTTGGATAAGCATAAGGCGCAGGACATTCGTGTGCTGGACGTCAGCAAGGTAACGTCGCTGACCGACCGCTTTATCATTGCCTCGGGCGGCAGCACGACACAGGTGCGTGCGCTGATCGATTACGTAGAGACCGATCTGCTGAAGCACGAGGTGCGTGCGCTGCGCACCGAGGGGTACAACACGGCGCTGTGGACGGTGCTGGATTACGGCAGCATCGTGCTGCACGTGTTTTTGGACAGTTCCCGTGAGTTTTATGATTTGGAGCGCCTGTGGCAGGATGCCGGCGTTTTGGATATCGCACAGTTTTTGGAGGGTGAAGATCAATGAAAAAGTTTGATTCGGCTGTCATCGAAAAGAAATGGCAGACAAAATGGGAGACGGAAAACACCTTTGCCGCCTCTGACGATCAGAGCAAGCCGGCGTATTTTGCGCTGGTAGAGTTCCCGTATCCGTCGGGTCAGGGTCTGCACGTCGGACATCCCCGTTCGTACACGGCGCTGGACGTGGTGTCCCGTAAGCGCCGTATGCAGGGCTATAACGTGCTGTATCCTATGGGTTGGGATGCGTTTGGCCTGCCCACCGAAAACTTTGCTATTAAAAACCATATCCACCCTGAGGTGGTGACACAGAACAACGTCGCTCGCTTCAAGGCGCAGCTGCAGGGTTTGGGCTTGTCGTTTGATTGGACCCGTGAGATCAACACCACCGATCCCGAGTATTACAAGTGGACGCAATGGATCTTCCTGCAGCTGTTCAAAAACGGCTTGGCGTATAAGAAGGAAATGGCGGTCAACTGGTGCACGTCCTGCAAATGCGTGCTGGCGAACGAAGAGGTCGTCGGCGGCGTGTGCGAGCGTTGCGGCGGCGAAGTGGTTCACAAGGTCAAGAGCCAGTGGATGCTGAAGATCACTGCCTATGCACAGCGCCTGATCGACGATCTCGATCTTGTTAACTATCCCGACCGTGTGCGTGCCCAGCAGATCAACTGGATCGGTCGCTCTACCGGCGCGCAGGTGACGTTTAAGACGACGGTCGGCGATCCTGTGGAGATTTACACCACCCGCCCCGATACGCTGTTTGGCGCAACGTATATGGTCGTCTCGCCCGAGCATCCGTTGGTACATACCTGGTTGGATAAGGGCCTCATCGGCAACGCTGACGAGGTGCGTGCCTATCAGGAGGCAGCTGCCCGCAAGTCGGATTTTGAGCGTACGGAGGTAGCGAAGGATAAGACCGGTGTTTGCCTGCAGGGCATTCGTGCGATCAATCCGGTGAACGATACCGAAATTCCGATCTTCCTGTCGGATTACGTGCTGGTGTCCTACGGTACCGGTGCCATTATGGCGGTGCCTGCCCACGATACCCGTGACTGGGAGTTTGCCCGTGCCTTTGATCTGCCGATCATCGAAGTGGTGCAGGGCGGCGACGTGGAGAAAGAGGCCTTCACCGATTGCGCCACCGGCGTTATGGTGAACTCCGGCTTCCTCAACGGGCTGTCGGTGGAAGAGGCAAAGGTTGCCATTATTGATTTCCTTGCCAAGAAGGGCATCGGCGAGCCGAAGGTCAATTACAAGCTGCGTGACTGGGTGTTCTCCCGTCAGCGTTACTGGGGCGAGCCGATTCCGATCGTCCACTGCCCGCATTGCGGTCAGGTGGCGGTGCCGGAGGAGCAGCTTCCCATCCGTCTGCCGATGGTGGACAGCTATGAGCCGACCGATAACGGCGAATCGCCGTTGGCCGCTATGGACGAGTGGGTGAACACCACCTGCCCGAAGTGCGGTGCTCCTGCCAAGCGTGAGACGGATACCATGCCCCAGTGGGCGGGTTCGTCCTGGTATTTCCTGCGTTATTGCGACCCGCACAACGACAAAGCGCTCGCTTCTCCCGAAGCGCTGAAATACTGGACGCCTGTCAACTGGTACAACGGCGGTATGGAGCATACCACGCTGCATCTGCTGTACAGCCGCTTCTGGCACAAGTTCCTGTATGACATCGGCGTCGTTCCGACGGCTGAGCCGTATGCCAAGCGTACCAGCCACGGTATGATTCTCGGTGAAAACGGCGAAAAAATGTCGAAATCCCGTGGAAACGTCATCAATCCCGACGATATCGTGAACGAATACGGCGCCGATACGCTGCGCTTGTATGAAATGTTCATCGGCGACTTTGAGAAGGCGGCTCCCTGGTCGAGCGACAGCATCCGTGGCGTGCGCCGCTTCCTGGAGCGTGTGTGGGCGGTGTACGACAACCTGCTCCCGGGCGATACCGTTCGTCCTGAGCTGGAGACGGCGATCCACAAGACGATCCGCAAGGTCAGCGAGGATATTGAGAACCTGAAGTTCAACACGGCAATCGCCGCTATGATGGCGTTGCTTAACGATTTCAGCGCCGCCGGCGGTGCCAACCGTGCCGAGTATGCGGTGCTGGTGCAGCTGCTCAATCCGTTCGCACCGCATATGACGGAGGAGCTGTGGGAGATGCTCGGCAATACTGAGGATCTGGCGTACCATCCGTGGCCGGAGTTCGATCCTGCCAAGTGTGTGGAGAACACGGTGGAGATCGCCGTGCAGGTCAACGGTAAGATCCGCACCCGTATCGTTATCGGTGTGGGCGACGATGCCGCTGCTGTTCTGGCCCTTGCCAAAGCGCAGGAGCGTGTGGCATCCGAGCTGGAGGGCAAGCAGCTTGTTAAAGAGCTGTACGTGCCCGGCAAGCTGGTCAACCTGGTCGTCAAGCCGTAAGGATTACAAACCGAAAGAAAAGCACCGTCCACGCGGACGGTGCTTTTTTGCTGTCTTGTCACGTGATTTTGACTTTTTGAGGGCAGAAGGTTGACAAACCAAGAGGAGTCGATATAATGAAGGTGAAATCACGATGGTAGGAGGAATGGGTATGTTCCGCATGTCCGTGTCAGAGGCGAACGAATACCGGCATTTTTGCAGCAACGAGTTGTCCGCTATGGTGGATAACGACGGTGGCGTTTGCTTTTTGAATTTGATTGACTGTTTCTACTGGAAGGGGCAGGTGTTCCCGGACCAGTGGCGGCTTCCGATCTTGTCACGGGATATCGTCGGGGATAAGAACGGTTGTCCTGAGTACGGCGCAGGTGTACAGCTGTACACGCAGGAGACCGACGGGCGGGTCTTGCTGCATCGCCCTGCTGAGCAGCGGTTTACGTTGTCTTATCTGGAGGGCGGCGACGAAAATCAGACGTATCAGCTGCTGCTGGATAACAATCGGTTGCTGTGGGAGTGTGCCTGCGCTTCGGACAAGCGTCAAGACCTGATTTTGTATTTGGATCAGCGGTTTTGGTATTGCGGCAAGGCACACACGCTGAAGGACCAGCACCGAGGTGAAAACAGCACCCAAAACGGAAATCACTTTGAGGAAATGGGTATTGAACTGGACGTGGATCTGCCGGATAATCTCAACGGCACGGTTGACGTGTGCTGGCAGGAGGAGCCGTGGGATGCAGCACGTGGTGTGAAGCTGTATCGCTGCACGGCGACATACCCGTATGAGACCAAATCTTACGTGGTGGCGGTGGGTGCCGATGCGCCGATGACCACCGACGAAGCCTTCAACGTCACGTTGCTGCGCATGGCGTGGGAGGGCCGTGAGACGATCCACGTCGGCATGGCGATCGCTGAGACGGAGGAGGCGGCAATCGCCTCCTTGCGTGAGGGTTTGGAGCAGTATGCCGTTTTGCGTAAAACGCATTTGGAAACGATGGAAATGCGTGAGCGGACAGCCAACTGTGTCAGCATCGAGGCGCTGCCGTTTGCAGAAGCGTACGGCCGTGCGACGGGGGCATATCTGGATGCATTGATGGTGGGCCCGATGCCGGAAGGGCGCATTGGTGTGCGCGCCTCAGCGGGCAACTACGGGTATTTTTCGATATGGGATGCGATCTATCCCATTCGCGATTTTCTGTGGAACGGACGCTACGCCGAGGCGGCACGGATGCTGAAGTATTTATTCTCCCTGCCGGCTATGGAAAACACCCCGCTTTGTGCTATGCATCTTGTGGTGGAGTGGAACGAAGCGATGGCGTTTTTGCCGTCTGCCTATCAGGAGGATTTCTATCCGCAGATCGCATACTATTTCTGCTGCATCCGCCGTCTAGCCGAGCCGCAATATGGTTTGCTGCAGTGCAAATGCAATACGGGCGTTGATAAAACAAAGCAAATGGGTCTTGACGGACTGTTTTTGTCGCCGGACGTTAATGGGTGGTGGTACAGCTTCTGCCGTATTGTACGTAACGAGGCGCTTCGTCACGGAGACGAAGAAACGGCGGCGCAGGCGGCGGGGCTGATTGAGACGATCGAGGTGGGCTTCCGCCGGGTGTTCTTCAACGAGGATGTGGGATATCTGCGTGCCGGTGCCAAAGGCGATCTTTCACCCGCCGATATTGAGGTCTATCATAATTCGCTGACACTGGGGTATGACTATCCGTACGGTATGTACCTGATGCGGGATATCGCCGACCGTCTGGCGCACTATCAATCGCATCAGTTGTACCACCCCTTCGGGCACCGTGCGGTGTCGTTTGACAGTGCGATGCCGTCGGGGTGGTGGAAGTTTGTGCATATGAACCAGCACAACGGTCACGAAATGAAATTACAGCGCACTGCCGATAACGTGGCGGAAATCCATCGCGTGATGGGCGAAGTGATGAAGCGCTCCGACCGCTGGAAAAACGCCGAGGAGACTACCAATTTCTCGCGGTTTTCCATCCATCCCGACCAGGTGTGTGATTGGCAAGCGTTTGCGGCAATGGCCCAAATGGAAGCGTTGCGTGCAGGCGTGGCAGGTATCATACGCCACCGTGGCGGTTTACAGTACTTGCCCGCGACCGACAGCGGCACGGTGCGGGTAGCGGGTGTGCCGATAGGAGAGGATCGTATCACGATCACCGTCAGCGGCAGCGGCTCGTTCGCTGTGCTGAAATGCGGTGGCAAGACGGTCAAGGGCACGATGCAGCTGCCTTTGGATGTGGCAGGAAGCGACGTTCGGGTCTGCCGCACGGACGCACGACCGACATACCCCGTGCTGCTGTCGGCGATCGATCTGCCGATCGAAAAGGTAAAGGCCCGTGGCAAGCGGCTGTCGCTGGTGTGCGGTGACACCGCTCACACGCCGATGACGTGGGCGGTCGCTTCGCTACCGTCTGTTCGTGTAAACGGGCAGGAGATCCCGTCAGTTTGGGACGAGAAACAGGGCACCGTGACGGTGGATCGCTTGTGGACACGGGGCGATACCGTTGAGATAATTACCGGGTAATTTGCAAAAGCTTTGCAGGAAATTTTCACAAAAGACTTGACTATGATGATTTTCCAGTGTATACTTAACGAGTATCGTTATGAATATACGAAACGAAAAACCCCTGCTATCAGGCGGAGGGAGGGAATAAGAATGTCAGAGGTCAAAGTCAAAGAGAACGAATCTCTGGACAGCGCACTGCGCCGTTGGAAGAAGTCCTGCGCTCGCTCCGGCGTCCTCGCTGAGGTACGCAAGCGTGAGCACTATGAGAAGCCTTCCGTGCGTCGCAAGAAGAAGTCCGAGGCTGCTCGTAAGAGAAAGTTCAAATAACAACAAAACGGGCGGGAGCCCGTTTTTTGTTTATCTGCAGGAGGAATCGGCATGGGAAAGACCTGGTGTTACCGACGCGCTACCGACATCACGCCCGAAGATCTGAAGGAGCGTGGGATTCGGGGGCTGCTGTTGGATATTGATAATACGCTGACCACCTACGGCAGCCATGAGCTGGCGGAGGGCGTTTTGGCGTGGCTGGAAACGATGAAGGAAGCGGGCGTTGCGCTGACGGTGGTTTCCAATGCGGTGGATCGCCGTGTGGCGCCGTTTGCCGAAAAACTGGGTTTGCGCCATATTTCGCTCTCCTGCAAGCCGTCTCCGATCGGTTTTTGGCGGGCGGCACGGCGTGTCGGGTTGCCGCTCAGGCAGTGCGCTGCGGTGGGCGATCAGATCTTCACCGATTGGTTTGGCACGAAGTTCAGCGGCGTGTCCTGCTTTTTGCTGGAACCGATCCGTACCGATAACGAAAAACCGTTTCTGCGGCTTCGGCGGCGGTGGGAAAAGCCGTTTCGCCGTGCGCTGCGCAAAAAGGAGGTGCGGCGATGATGGCACGATTTGGCCCCGCCGGCAACAGTGATTCGTTTTACGCTGCCGGCAACAAAGCAACCTTGCAGGCCCCTGCGTGGCTGCATTCCATGGGCTTGACCGCCTATGAATACCAATGTGGCCGTGGCGTGCGTGTTACCGAGGAAACCGCACGGGCTATGGGCGCCGAAGCGGCGAAATACGGAGTGCAGATGTCGCTGCACGCACCGTATTTCATCTCGCTCGCCTCGGCAGAGCCGGAAAAACGGGACAATTCCATTCGATATATCTTGGAAAGTGCACGGGCAGTCGCACAAATGGGAGGCGAGCGCATCGTGGCACATCCCGGCGGTTTGGGCGGCCTGTCCCGTGCCGAGGCGACGGCGCTGGCATCCAAAACCTTGCTTCGGGCGCAGGAGGCGCTGGACAACGAGGGGTTGTCTCAGGTGCGCATCTGTCCCGAAACGATGGGGAAGATCAATCAGCTGGGTGATCTGGACGAGGTGCTGCAGTTTTGCTCTCTGGACGAGCGCTTTTTGCCGTGCGTGGATTTCGGACATCTGAATAGCCGCACGTTGGGCGGGTTGAACACCGAGGAGGCGTGTGCGGCTCTTTTGGATCGGTTGCACAACGAATTGGGGTCCGAGCGGGCGGCGACATTCCACGCTCATTTTTCCAAAATTGAATACACCAAAGGCGGCGAAAAGCGCCACCTGACGTTTGAGGATACGGTGTACGGCCCCGAGCCGGCACCGCTGATGAAGTTGATCCGTGAACGGGGCTTGTGCCCGACTTTTATTTGCGAGTCGGACGGCACGCAGGCTGAGGATGCGGCGACGCTGTACGCTTTGTATCGAGGGGGAGAACGATGACCCGTTTGGAAGCGCTGTCGGCACACCTGTCGGCGGATACGGCGATATTGATCGCCGCACCGCATCATTTGCGGTATCTTACCGGATTTCCCGCCGGGGAGAGTTGGGTCTTTCTGACGGCGGAAGCTGCCTATTTTTTGACGGATTTTCGGTATATCGAGCAAGCCGAGCAGACGGTGCACGGTGCTGAATGCCGTATGATCGTGCGGTTGACTGAGGAACTGAAAACGCTCGCAGAACGGCACGGTGTTCGCACCGTGCTGGTGGAGGCGGAGCAAACGACTGCTGCCGAGTTGCAGCGTCTGCGGACGGGATTACCGTCGGTGACGGTGGAGGACAGCAGTGACGTAGACGGTTGGCTTCGGGAGCTGCGCACGGTCAAATCGCCCGACGAGATTGAAAAGATCCGTCAGGCACAGGCATTGACCGAAGCAGGCTTTGAGCATATTTTGCCGTATATCCGTGAGGGCGTGACCGAGCGATCGGTTGCTTTGGAACTGGAGTTTTACATCCGTCGGCAGGGTGCTGAGCGGGTGGCGTTTGATTTTATCGTCGTATCGGGTGCCAACGGCTCGCAGCCACACGGTATTCCGTCGGATAAGCGCATCGAGCGTGGCGATTTTATCACGTTGGATTTCGGCGCGGTGGTAGACGGATATCATTCCGATATGACCCGCACGGTGGCACTTGGCGCAGTGAGTGACGAGCAGCGTGCCGTGTACGATACGGTGCTTCGTGCGCAAAAGGCGGCGCTGGTGACTCTGCGTGAGGGAGTATCCTGCGTTGAGGGTGATGCGGCGGCCCGCCGCATCATTGAGCAAGCCGGGTATGGCGAGCATTTCGGCCATGGCACCGGGCACGGCGTGGGGGTGGAGATCCACGAGGATCCCCGTTTGTCACCACACGCAGGGGCGAGCCTGCTGCGTTCGGGTCAGGTCGTGACGGTGGAACCCGGCATTTATCTTCCGGGACGCTTCGGTGTGCGGATCGAGGATATGGCGCTGATCACGGCGGAGGGCTGCGTGGATCTGACCGGTGCGCCTAAAGAGCTGCTTTGTCTGTAATATCCTTTGGCAGCAACACATATACTGTACCACAATACGGAACGGGATGTGTGTGCTATGTTTGTATTTTCCTTGAAAGCGGATCGGAAGCATATCATTGCGGCGGCGGTTGCGGCTGTCGCCGCCATTATTATCCTGCTGCTGGCCGTGGTGCTTCCGGGCGGTGACTCGCCCACGGCGGCAAAGAATGTGGATTGGGACGTGCGCTCCACCGAGGAGCGTGTGCGTTTGGCGCATGAGCTGGGGTATGAACTGGATGCTGCCAGCGAATGCGTGGAGGAGGTCCGTGTGCCCGATGATCCGGATGCGACGCTGATTGCGTACGATGCGCTGCAGGAGAAGATCGGGCTCAGTCTGCTGGACTACAGCGGCAAGCGGGTGAAGCGGTACACCTATACCGTCAGCCACCCGATCGACGGAAAAACGGCGTGGGTGCATTTGTACGTATATAACGACCGTGTGGTGGCGGGTGACGTGACCGTCGCCGGCCCGAACGGAGTACAAAAAGGCTTGATGTGACAGGAGAATGACGATGGTACAGCGATTGGATAAAATGATCGCCTCCCAGGGGACGCTCAGCCGCAGCGAAACGGTGCGGCTGATTCGTTCGGGGCAGGTCACGGTGGACGGTGTTGTCTGCCGTGATGCCGCTCGCAAGGTGGAGGAGACCTGCGCCGTTACGGTGGCGGGTGAGGCGTTGTGCTACCGTCGGTTTTCATATATCATGATGAACAAACCGGCGGGGATCTTGTGCGTGTCCCGGGATCCCCGTGCGGAAACGGTGCTGGATCTGTTGCCCCCTGCGCTGCGGCGCAAGGGGCTGTTTCCCGCCGGACGGTTGGACAAGGACACCGTCGGCTTGGTGCTGTTGACCGACGACGGTGAGTTTGCACATCGGCTGCTTGCGCCGAAGAGTGATATTATGAAGCGCTATCTGGTGCGGGTGGACGGCCCGCTTACCGAGGAGCACATACGCCTCTTCGCCGGTGAGATCGTGCTGGCGGACGGTACCTCCTGTCGCCCGGCGCAGCTGCGTATTTTGGAAAGCGGCGAGGAATCGTTGGCGGAAATCGGTATCACGGAGGGGCGGTATCATCAGATCAAGCGGATGTTCGGCACGGTCAATCGTGGTGTGACGTGGTTGAAGCGAGTGGCGATCGGTCCGTTGGAGTTGGACGCCGCATTGAGTGAGGGCGAGTCCCGCCTTTTGACGGCGTCCGAGGTCGACAATCTTACAAATTCGACACTTTTTGTGCAACACGGATAATATTGTGGGTAAAAGTTTGTGCATAAAGGATATAGTAAAATCCCAAAATATCTGTTAAAATAAGGAAGCATGGTAGTGTGCGTTAGTGTATATCGGCACAATTTTATCTGAAGAAAGAGAATATGGAGGTCTTCAAATGGCAAGTCTGTCTCTGAAAAACATCTACAAGAAGTATCCCGGTGGCGTTATCGCTGTCTCCGACTTCAACCTGGAGATCAAGGACCAGGAGTTCATCATCTTGGTCGGTCCTTCCGGTTGCGGTAAGTCCACCACGCTGCGTATGATCGCCGGTCTGGAAGAAATCTCCAGCGGTGAGCTGTACATCGGCGACCGTCTGGTCAACGACGTGGCTCCGAAGGATCGTGACATTGCGATGGTGTTCCAGAACTACGCTCTGTATCCGCACATGACGGTGTACGACAACATGGCGTTCGGTCTGAAGCTCCGCAAGACCCCGAAAGATGAAATCAAGCGCCGCGTGGAAGAAGCTGCCCGCGTGCTGGATATCGCTCACCTGCTCGACAGAAAGCCGAAGGCTCTGTCCGGTGGTCAGCGTCAGCGTGTGGCTCTGGGTCGTGCTATCGTCCGTGAGCCGAAGGTCTTCTTGCTCGACGAACCGCTGTCCAACTTGGATGCTAAGCTGCGTGCTCAGATGAGAACGGAGATCTCCAAGCTGCACCAGAAGCTGGGTACCACGTTTATCTACGTTACCCACGACCAGACCGAAGCTATGACCATGGGCGATCGCATCGTGGTTATGAAGGACGGTCTGATCCAGCAGGTCGACAGCCCGAACAATCTGTATCTGTATCCCTGCAATATGTTCGTTGCCGGCTTTATCGGCAGCCCCCAGATGAACTTCATCGATGCCGTTATCGGCAAGGACGGCGACAAGTTCTATGCTGAATTCGGCTCCGAGGATACCAAGACCCGCAAGGGCGTTAAGTATCAGATTCCGCTGCCGGCCTCCAAGAACAAGGACGACGTTCTGGCTCAGTATGTCGGCAAGGAAGTCATCATGGGTATCCGTCCTGAGGACGTCCACGATGAAGCGCGCTTTATGGAGCAGTTCGCTGACTGCCGCATCAAGGCGAAGGTCGAGGTTACCGAGCTTATGGGTGCTGAAATCTTCCTGTACGTCAACGTGGAAGGCAGCAGCCTGACCGCCCGCGTTGATCCCACCTCCACGGCTCGCCCGGGTGATGAGATCGACATGGTTGTCGACAACACCAAGATCCACCTGTTCGACAAGGACACCGAGCAGACCATCTGCAACTAAACACAAAAAGAAAAAGTAGCTGCGCAACTGCGCAGGGACTTTTTTTATTTATCTAAGCGTTTGACGCTCTCACGAACAACCAAGGTGCCGGGAATGGTGATATCCCGCTGAGCTTTAAAATAGGGGTTGCGCAGTTTGGCTTGTAACAGCCCCCACGCCTTTTTGCTCATATCATCCGGGTCGGTATCGATCGAGGTCAGCGATGTTTCGGTATAGCCACTAACGATATTGTTATCCATGCCGATCACCGAGACATCCTCCGGCACACGAAGGCCGTGCTTCTTGAGTTCTTTGATCGCACCATAGGCGATGTTGTCATAGGCACATACCAGGGCGGTGAATGGTACTTTTTTGTGAATTAACTGCCGTATGCCATCCTCGCCGGCCTTTTCAAACCGCTCGGAACTTTCGATAACGGTGAGGGTCATATCATGCTTCGCTACGGCATCCTGAAACAGTGACAACTTTGTTTGCGTCAGCGATTCGCCGATGAAAGCAACGTTTTGATGTCCGTAATCGGACAACAACTCTGCCAGGTTGTTGATGGGGATGGTAAACGAGGTCTTGACACAATCGACCGTCTCGTCCTGGCTGGAGAGCAGCACAACAATGGGGGTATCGTACGCTTTTTTCAGATGACTACGTAATGAAAAAACGAGGATGCCGTCCACATTTAAGTAGGAACAGAAGTAATCGATCAGTTCTTCTTGCTTTTTTTCTTGAAAATCGTCGGTAGCGACGATGCAAATGCCGCCGCTTGCCTCGATGAGATCGCTCAGCACTTTGACAAAACGGACATAGTACTGGCTGATGATCTCGGGGTAAATGATGGCAATGATCGGCTTGGGGAATTTGCCTTTGAAAAAGCGGTTGTAACAACCGGATTCTTTCGCCACTGCGAAAATATGCTGACGTGTTTCTTCACTGACATCTTCCGCACCGCTAAACGCCTTGGATGCGGTGGAAGGGGATACGTTGGCAAGTTTGGCCAACTCTTTCATCGTCATACACATCACCCATTCTAATTATACAGAGGAAAGGGATTCCGTCAAGAATTTCGAAAAAGTTTCGGAGGTTTTTGGGTTGCGCTTTGTGTTGAGATGTGATATATGTGTGGTGAGGTGATATGGGTGAAAGCGGTTACATCGGATCGGAGCGGTCGGATGTTATATATTATCCAGGCGGCAGTTGAATACTTGGTGTCCATTTTGGTGACAGGATCGTTCTTGGCGACGATCACCAAGGAACTGGGCTTTTCGGATGGCTTGACAGGCGTTGTGTCGGCCATTATTTCACTGGGGTGCTTATTCCAGCTCTTGTCGGTTACCATTCGTCGCAATGTGAAACGAACGGTCATCGTGTTAAGCCTTACCAATCAAGTGCTGTTCTTACTGCTGTATGTCATTCCGTTGTCGGGCGCAGCGAAACCCGTCAAAACGGTAACGTTTGTTGTGTCAATCGTTTTAGCGTATCTGATTTACAACATCATTCATCCCAAAAAGTTTAACTGGCTGATGTCCGCAGTCGAGGACGGCCATCGAGGCACATTTACCGCAACAAAAGAGATCGTCTCGCTGATTTCCGGAGCAGCATTTTCTTTCGGCATGGGTGCGCTTGTGGATCATCTGGCGGCGCAGGGCGAGCAACGGATGGCATTTGTGGTGTGTGCCGTGGTGATTTTCTCGCTGTCCATGGCACACGTGCTTTTACTGGCGTGGTTTCCTGCAACCAAGTGCGAAAACCAAACACGCTTATCCAAGGGCAGTGCGAAGCGATTATTACACAATAAAGGCTTGAGAAAAACGGTGGTAGTATTCGCCTTGTATTACATGGCTAATGACGCCATTACTCCGTTTTTGGGAATGTATAAGATCTCGGAACTGGGGATGAGCCTAAGCTTGGTCACCGCTATTGGAATCGTGGGAAGTGGGTCACGCATTGCGGTGTCGCATTTTTGGGGAAGGTATGCCGATCGCCGCTCATTTGCGGCAATGGCAGAAAAATGTTTTCTGATACTTGCCGTATCGTGGATGTGCATCGTGTTCGCCGGCCCGACCAATGGTGTGGTGATGATGATACTGCACACGGCGCTTCATGGAGTTGCCATGGGTGGCATTAACAGTTCATTGACCAATATGGTATACGATTATGTGCCTCGTGACCAATGCGCAGAGGCCATTGCTGTTACGCAGGCAACGGCGGGTGTGGTCGGTTTTTTAACGACTGTATGCATCAGCCCGGTGGTAACGGCGATCCAAAAAGCGGGGAACACCGTTTTGGGTATCTCGGCATACGCCCAGCAGGTGCTAGCGGCGGTGGCTTGTGTTATTACCTTGGTCATTGTGGCATATGTGCGGTTGATGCTGATCCGCAAATCGCCTCGGGAGAGTACGACGGAGGTTTGACAGCGGTGCTGTCTTATATAGAGCAACAAAAAGTAGAAGGAGTGGTATGATGGAGACGTTGAGGTTTGACTTGACAAAGAAGCAGGGGACGTTTAAGGTGTTGAACGCCACCAACGGTGGCCCATGGCATAAACGTCATGCGACTGATCAATGGCGCAGTAATTTTTCGGATTACAAGGCGGCACGAATCCCGTATTCGCGCAATCACGATTCCGCTGTCCATGGCATTTACGGTGGCCCCTATAGCCACGATATTACCCGCATTTTTCCGAACTTTGATGCGGATGCGGAGGACCCGGCATCCTACGATTTTGCCTGTACCGACGAGTCGATCTTGGTGACGTTGGACGCAGGGACAAAAACGTTCTTCCGCTTGGGTCAGACGATCGAGCATCAGATCAAGAAACACGGAACCGTCCCGCCTTCTGATTTTAAGAAGTGGGCCGTGATCTGTGAACACATCATCCGTCATTATACCGAGGGGTGGGCTGACGGATTCCGTTTGGATATGCCGTACTGGGAGATCTGGAACGAACCGGATCTTGATCCGGATGAAAGCAAAAACAAGAGGTGCTGGGGCGGTACCAAAGCCGAGTTTTTTGATCTGTATGAAATTGCCGCTAAGCATTTGAAGTTCCACTTTCCGCAACTCAAAATCGGCGGTCCTGCTCTGGCGTGGAATGAGGAGTGGGCTGACGATTTTCTCAGCGAAATGCGTAAACGTGAGGTGCCGATCGACTTTTTCTCCTGGCACATCTATTCGCAGGAACCGCAGCAGATCATCGACAAAGCGGCCCGGATCAAAGCGTTGATGATCAAAAACGGGTACGGTGATGCTGAATCCATTCTTAACGAGTGGAATTATGTGCGTGGTTGGCAAGAAGAGTTCAAGTATAGCATTCTCGCAGTGCACGGGATTAAGGGCGCAGCCTATACGATGGCGTGTATCTCCGAGGCGCAGAAGACCCCGGATGTTGATATGCTGATGTATTACGACACCCGGCCGTCGGCGTTCTGCGGCGCATTTGATTTCTATTCCTGGGAGAAACTGAAAGGGTATTATCCGTTGTATTGGTATGGACAGTTCTACGATGCGACAGCCGAGATCCGTTGCGAGACGCAGCCGAAAAATGTCTATACCTTGTGCGGTGTCGGCGCAGACGGCAAGGCACTATGCGTGGTGACCAACTACTCCGAAGATGACAACGCACCGTCGCAGGAGGTGCGCCTGGATTTTGGACGAGACGGAAACTTCGAGGTGTATCTGCTGGATAAGGATCACGATGCCGAACGCATCGAGACACCGGCGGATCTGGTGTTCACCTTGCCGATCCATTCCTGTATCTTTGTCAAAGAAGTATAAAGAAAGACCTCGTCGCAAGACTTGCGACGAGGTCTTTTTCTGCTTTTTATCTGCCAAGGTGACGATCCATAAAGGCGATGTAGTTGTTCCAGTCCTCACGGGAGAGGAAGTGGCTGCCGAAGCGCATATGGTAACCGACGTCACCGTCAGCACTGACTTCGCCCGCCTCGGGCATCTTGTCGGGGGTGATCAGACCGGGCTTGCCCAGCATCTCCCACGTCTTGGATGCCCACAGGGTGCTGATGAACTCGGAAGCGGGGTCAGCCCACAGATCCTCCACGGCGGAGCCAACGTACAGCAGACGGGGTGCGACCGCAGCAAGCAACCACGACTGATCGTAGGGCTTTTCGTCCTCTTTCTCGATGTAGTCCATAAAGTTGTTGCAGCACCAATCCCAGTTGCCGTTGTGCCAATCGCCGAAGTGCCACGATTTTTCGCCGTCGGGCGAGCCGTGCTTGGAGGTGGCGGCACCGCCGTAACCGGAATCGTTGGAGATCACGCACCAAAAACGTTCGTCCTGCGCACCGGCCCACAGCGAGGTCTTGCCGAGGCGGGAGTGACCGATGATGGCGGTGTGCGCGTGATCCAGATCGTCACGCGTTTCCAGATAGTCCATCGCACGGCTGGCGGCATATGCCCACATACCGATCTTGCCCCAGTCGTCGGGCTTGCGGTTTTCCTTGGTGGTGCCGAAATAAGCGGCGATACCGTCGGAGAAATCGCCGTGCAGGTTGTCGTTGACAACGTCGCCGTACGGCAGCGAGACCAGTGCGTAGCCGTGGTCGAGGATCTCCTCCACGGGGACACGGCGGATGGGAGGATCGGCCTTTGGCTGACCAAAACGGAACGCCGTATGCAGGATGACCGGTGGCTTTTCTACGCGCTTCGGAATGAACAGCCAAATGGGGAAAGTGAACTCGCCGTGCTCGGTCTCAATAGTGATCTCAACCTTCTGCTGCAGGGCTTTGTTGGCATAGGCTTTGACGTTCTCTTCCGTTACCTCACCGCGTGTTTTCACGGGGATGGTGGGAGTGACGCCGTAGGAGTACGTCTCCAGCGCGCGCAGGAGTTCCTCGCGACGTTTTTTCCAGGTTTCAGGCGTGACCGCTGTGCCATCTTCGTGGGTGAGAATCGGCAACAGGTCGCGTTCTTTCAAAATAGCATCCAACATATGATCAACCTCCGTTTGGTATGAGATATCGCGTTCAGTGTAGCATAAGTTTTCGCCAAATTCAAGAGAGCACGGAAAGTTTTTCAGCCGGCGCTTCTTTTTGTAAAAAAGCAGATTATTTTTCGGTTTTTCCTTGCAAATTTGGCTAAAATTGTGTAAAATAGAGGTGTGTTTGTTTTGCAATTCTAACAGATGAGGAGAAATGACTATGCCGAATCGTTTGTTTTTGGGAATCATCAACCAGATGAAGGATGCGATCACCCGTACCATTGGTGTGGTCGATGAGAACTACGTCGTTATCGCCTGCAGCGATTTGGGGATGATCGGCGAGGTGCGTGACGAACTGGCAGAGGCCAGCTTTAACACGCAGGAGACTTTCGTGCTCGGCGGTTATACCTACCGTGCCTTCGGGCCCCGTCCGCGCGGCGACTATCTGGTGTTTGTGGAAGGCGAGGATGAGCAGGCGAAGAAGGACGCCACGCTGCTCGGCATCTCCTTTGCCAACGTCAAGCAGTACTACGATGAGAAATACGACCGTGGCAATTTCGTCAAGAACATCATTTTGGACAACATTCTGCCGGGTGACATCTATCTCAAGGCTCGGGAGCTGCATTTCAACGACGACGCTATGCGTGTCGTACTGCTCGTGCACATTCACGCACAGACCGAGATCTCGGCGTTTGACGTGATCCAGAATCTCTTCCCTGAGCGCAACCGTGATTTTGTTATCAACATCAACGAATCAGATATTGCCGTGGTGAAGGAGCTGCGGACGCAGGTCGAGTCCAAGGACCTCGAAAAGCTGGCGCAGTCCATCGCCGACACGCTGGGCAGCGAGTTCTACACGCCGGTGAGCGTGGGTATCGGTACGCCGGTCGGCGGTATCAAGGAGTTGGCCCGGTCGTTCAAGGAGGCGCAGATCTCGCTGGAGGTCGGCAAGGTGTTCGATACCGAGAAAACCATTGTCAGCTACGATCATCTGGGCATTGCCCGCCTGATCTATCAGTTGCCGACCACGCTGTGCGAGATGTTCCTGCGTGAGGTGTTCAAGAACGGCTCGATCGAGTCGTTGGATCAGGAGACGATCTTTACGATTCAGCGCTTCTTCGAGAACAACCTGAACGTTTCCGAGACCTCCCGCCGCCTGTTCGTGCACCGCAACACGCTGGTGTACCGCCTGGAAAAGATCAAGCGCTTGACCGGCTTGGATCTGCGTGAGTTCGATGACGCTATCGTTTTCAAGGTGGCGATGATGGTCAAGAAGTATCTGACCGCCGATCCGGTCAAGTATTGATCGGGGAATTACCAATATATGCAGGTGGCGGAGTCCCCTGCGGATGTGATATAATAGCGCTGTGCCGTCCGTTGGGACGGCGCTGCTGTGATAGGAGGTGTGCCCCGAAATGATAGAGTTTCGGAACGTACATAAGGTCTACGATACCGGCGTGGAAGCACTCAAGGGTGTCAATATTAAAATTGACGACGGCGAGTTCGTGTTTATCGTCGGTGCGTCGGGTGCCGGTAAGAGCACCTTTATGAAGCTGATTACCCGTGAGGAAGTGGCAACGTCGGGCGAGGTCATGGTCAGCAACTTCAAGCTGTCCAAGCTCAAGCGTCGCCATATTCCGTATCTGCGCCGTTCGATGGGTATTGTGTTTCAGGATTTCCGCCTGATCAATACCATGACGGTGTTTGACAACGTGGCGTTTGCTATGCGTGTGGTGGGTGCTTCCCGTCGGGAGATCCGCCGCCGTGTGCCGTATATTCTGGGATTGGTTGGCTTGCAAAGCAAGTCCAAGAACTTCCCGATGGAGCTGTCCGGCGGTGAACAGCAGCGTGTGGGTCTTGCCCGTGCGCTGGTGAACAACCCGTCGCTCATCATTGCGGACGAGCCCACCGGCAACATCGACCCGGAGTTGTCCTATGAGATCATGGAGCTGCTTACTGAGATCAATCGCCGTGGCACCACGATTTTGGTGGTTACCCATGAGCACGATCTGGTGAAGTCGTTTAACCGCCGTGTCATCCAGATCAAGGACGGCTTGGTCGTGTCGGATACCAAGGAACCGGAGGTGGCAATGTATGAGATTTAACACTCTTCGTTTCCTCATCCGTGAGGGCTTCCGTGGTATGGTGAAGAACGGTTTTATGTCGGCGGCGTCCGTCTTGGTGCTGGTGTGCTGTCTGATGATCACCGGCTGTTCGTATCTGCTCATTGAAAATATCGACCACGGCTTTGATTCGATCTACAAGGAAAACGTGGTCGTGGCCTATGCTGATATGGGACTGGACGACGAAAAGCTTGCTGAGATTAAGGAAGAGATCGAGGACACCAAAAACGTGGCCGAGGTCGAGTTCCGCTCCAAAGAGGAATTGCTGGAGGAATACAAGACCGATCACGATATGGGCGATCTGTTGGAGGATCTGGAGGCGGACAACCCCCTGCCGGACACCTACATCATCCATTTCACCGATTTGGAAAAGTTTGACCAGACCATCAAAGCAATTGAAGATATTGACGGGCTGGACGAGATCGACTACAACTCGACGATGGCCAAGATGTTGACCAGCGCCCGCAAGACGGTGTTCACGGTGGGTATCGGTATCGTGGCGTTGCTGCTGCTGGTGTCGCTGTTCATTATCGTTAATACCATTAAGCTGACGGTGTACAGCCGTCGCCTGGAGATCTACATTATGCGCTCGGTGGGTGCGACACGGCGGTTTATCCGCTTCCCCTTCGTGGTGGAGGGCATCACGCTCGGCGCACTGGCAGGTGGTATCACCTACGGTATGATCTACGGTATTTACGCTTTGGTCGTTCGCTTCGTGAAGTTCAGCGACAAGTTCACTCCCGTTTCGTTTGAAACGGTGTGGTGGCAGTTGCTTGTCGGCGTCGTCGGTGTCGGCGTCGTCATCGGTATGATCGGCAGCTCGATCTCGATGTCCCGCTACCTGAAAGAAAACGAAGAATAATACGTACCTGACCACACGGAGGATACACGATGAAGAAACAAGGAGCTCGGCTTCTGACGTTGCTGCTCGTGATGGTGACGCTTGCTTCACTGATGTTTTCGTTTCCGCTTTCCGCCTCGGCGGACAAGATCTCGGATAAGAAGGACGAGCTGGCAGAGCTTAAGGAGCAGCAGAAAGAGCTGGAGAAAGAGATCGGTGCGCTGGGCGACAGCATCGACGATCAGAAGAAAAAGGTGCTTAACCTGAAGAGTCAGGTTACCAATATGGAAAAGCAGGTCGATGCCTGCCGCAAAAAGATCGAGACCCTGGATGCGGAGATCCTCGAGCAGGAGGCTCGGATCGAAACGCTCAACGGTGAGATTGAGGCGAAGCAGGGTGAGCTGGATGCGATGCTGGAGAAGCTGAAGAAGCGTCTTCGTGCAATCGAAAAGACCGGTAACTATACCGACCTGCAGATTTTGTTGGATTCGGATAGCTATGAGGATTTCCTGCTGAAGGATAAGATCGTGGATTGCATCAAGGATCACGATACCAAGCTGATGAACAAGGCGGAGCAGGAGAAAAAGGCGATCCAGCAGAAGAAAAAAGAGGTTGAGGCCGAAAAGGCGGAGACCGAGGCCGAAAAGAAAGAGCTGGAGGCAACCAAAGCCGATTTGGATGCCAATTATTCCAAGCTGGACTCGTTGTATACCCAGGCACGCAACGAAGAGGACAACCTGGAGAAGAAACTGAATAATTACGAGAAAAAGCTGCAGAAGATCAAGGATGCCGAGAAAAAGCTCGACAAGGAGATCGAACAGCTGTTGGCGGCTACGCAGGCAACGGGTAAGTACAACGGCACGATGTATTGGCCGGCTCCCGGTGTGTACCGCATCTCGTCACATTTCGGCTATCGTCCCAGTATGGGCGACACCCACGGCGGCACTGATATTGCGGTGCCCGGCTGCTTGGGCAAGAACATCGTGGCGGCAGCCGACGGCGTGGTGCTGAAGGTGCAGAGCATGCACTATAGCTACGGCAATTTCGTGATGATCGATCACGGTCTGGATTCTCAGGGCCGCCGCATCGTGACGCTATACGCGCATATGCGGTACACGCCCGACGTGAAGACGGGTCAGCCGGTGGTCGGCGGCTCGACGGTGTTGGGCCAGATCGGCAATACCGGCAACTCGTTCGGTGCGCATCTGCATTTTGAGGTGCGTGTGAACAACGTGCGTGTCGACGCCGTGAAGAATGGCTATATCAAGCAGCCGTAAGCAGACTTACGGGAGACGGGGTGAGGGATCGTGAACCGAAAAATTTCGTTGGGCGCCGCCATTGCTGTGTGCATTTTGGTGGTGGCTCTGACCGTTTCTGCGACAATGATGATCGCCATGCGGCATTTCAGTTCCCTCGTCAGCGACGTGGGGCGGCGGCAGGCAATGTACGATTATCTCGACGAGATCGATTCGGCGGCACGTGGCCGGTATGAGATCGACGAGGAGCTGTTGCGTACGGCGCTGGCGACCGGGTATCTGGCGGGCTTGGATGACCCGTATGCGGAGTACCTGTCTGCGGATGCGTACAAGACGGTGCAAAGCACGTTAGCCGGTACCTACACCGGCTTTGGCTTCCAGATCACGGTAGTGGAAAACAAGATCATGGTATCCTACGTAGCCGAAACCTCGCCTGCGGCACTTGCCGGTGTGAAAAAGGGCGACGTGGTGACGGTGGTGGACAAGGAAACGATAAACAGCACCTCCCACCTGACGCTGCTGGATAAACTGAGCAACAATGAAAAGATATTGCTGACCGTGTCCCGAGACGGTACGGAAACGGCGATGGAATTGACCGCCAACACCTACACCGACCCCGGTGTAGAGGGGCGTATCGAGCAGGATGCGGTGGGATACATCCGTATTCGGTTCTTTAACAGTCTGACGGCACGGCAGTTTACCAACGTCTATGAGGAGTTGACCCGCCAGGGCGCACAGTATTTTGTGTTTGACCTGCGGAACAACGCCGGCGGAAGTCAGGCAGCGGTAGAAGAGATCCTGGGGTATCTGTTGCCGAGCGGTCCGTACGCCACGTGCGTGCAGAAGAACTCCACCGAAACGTATACCGCCTCCGACCCGTACGAGATGACAGCACGCAGCGCAACGCTCGTCAACGGTAACACGGAGGGCGAGGCGGAGCTGTTCGCCGCTGTGATGCAGGATCTTTCCAAGACCACGCTGGTGGGTACGAGCACGGCCGGTAAGGCGGTGGTGCAGGAGTATGTGTCGCTGGCCTCGGACAAGGCGGCTGTGCGGCTGACGATCGGCGAGATCCGCTTGATGAACAGCGGGAAAAACTGGGCGAAAAAGGGACTGCTGCCGGATCGGTTGAAGGATCTGTCGTACGATAAGGCGCAGCGGTTTGATCTGCTGACCTACAGCGAGGATGATCAGTTGCGTGCGGCGGTTGAGACGCTCAAGAGCAATCAGAACGTTGCGCCGCCCGACACGAGTACACCGACGACGCAGCCGACAACGACGACCACGGCGGGCGACCCGACAACCTCGGCTACCCCGGCGGAGACGACAGGAACGACTGTCAAACCGTGATGCATAAATCAGTGAAGCACCCGCTCAAAGAGTGGGTGCTTTTTTTGCAGAATTCCGCAGGAAAAAACCCCCTTTTTTTGCCGCAAAAGTGTTGCAATCGGCGGGTGCATCGGGTACAATGAAATCAAGAAAATCGGTAATAACGGAGGGATAGTACATGAGCAAAACAATCGAAGCGCCGTGGCTTGCCAAAGAGAACGGAATGACGAATCTGGTGTTTGAAGACGATTTCGAGTCGTTGGATACCATTGACCTGGAAAACACCGGCAAGGAGGGGTACAAGTGGTACACTTGCCGTGCCTTTGGCGCTGAGCCGATGAAGCCGACCGACGTTAAGGTGGAGAACAGCGTGCTGACGTTGGCATGCGAGAATCCCATTTGGAACTACGGTCTCAGCACATTCAACCCGAAAACGTTGGCGGGTTGGTCGTTCTTTAAGGGTGTGCTGGAATTCCGCATGCGCATTCCCCGTCCCCGCGCGAACGACAAGGAGGCCGGTGAGAAGGGTGTTCCCGCCGTGTGGTCCTTCCCGCCTACCAAGATCACGGACGATACGTTGGATTGGGTCGAGCCCGATTGGATGGAATACTGGGGTGACGGCTACTGGACGCTGACGGTGCACCATTCCAAGCGTGCCGTCCGCAAGGGTAAGGAGATCTATTGGATCAGCAACCCCAACCACCGTGCGCCGGAGAGCCTCAATGACGGTGAGTGGCATACGCTAACCTATTTGTGGGACGACGGCACGATCGAGGGATACCTCGACGGCGAGCCGACCGTGAAGATCACCTACGCACCGAAGGAGCTGTCTCCTGCCCCGTATCTGCACACGGGCGAGGTCGGTGACGATGTATATCAACCGCTTGAGCGTGATCCGCAGGCGCTGATCCTGGGTGGCTCGTGGTGCAACCCGATGGAGCTTGATTGGATCCGTGTGTGGCAAAAATAAAAAGGAGTGTGTACGATGAACAAGAAGATTGAGGCGCCGGAAATTGCGAAAGTAAATGGCATGACCCGTTTGGTGTTTGAAGATGATTTTGATTCTGTCGATACCATTGACCTGTATGGTACCGGCAAAGAGGGCTACAAGTGGTATACTACCCGCCCGTTCCGTGCGGCACCGCTGAAGCCCACCGACGTCAAAGTGGAAAACAGCGTGCTGACGGTCTGCAACGAAGAGCCCACCTACAACTGGGGTATTGCGACTATTAACCCCCGCACCCGTGTGGGCTTTGAGTTCTGCAAAGGCGTGCTGGAGTTCCGCATCCGCATTCCGCGCCCGCGCAAAAACGATAAAGAGGCCGGTGAGAAGGGCGTTCCCGCCATTTGGTCGTTCCCGTCGCAGAAGATCTACGATATTGCACTGGAATGGATCGAGCCGGATTGGATGGAATACTGGGGTGACGGTTATTACACCACGACGATCCATCATACGAAGCGCGAAACGATGCACGCCCCCAGCTACTATGCCGCTGCGAACTGGAGCGGCCACCGTGGCCCGGACGCCTTCACCGACGGCGAGTGGCATACCATGACCTTCCTGTGGGACGACGGCGTGATCGAAAGCTGGCTGGATGGCGTACCTGCTGTGAAACAGACCTACTATGAGGGACAGGAGACCGCACCGAAGGCGAGATTTACGGTGGGTGAGTATCAGGATGACGTCTTTAAGCCGCTGAATACCGTGCCTCAGGCGCTGATCTTGGGCGGTTCCTGGTGTAATCCGTTGGAGATCGACTGGATTCGTGTGTGGCAGAAATAAAAGGAGTAGCGGTATGTGTAAGCAGATCGAAGCGCCTGAAATTGCAAAAGCCAATGGTATGACCCGTTTGGTGTTCGAAGACGATTTCGATTCCGTTGATACCATTGATCTGTACGGTACCGGTAAGGAAGGCTACAAGTGGTATACTACCCGCCCGTTCCGTGCGGCGCCGCTGGAGCCGGATGACGTCAAGGTGGAGAACAGCGTGCTGACCGTGTGCAATAAAGAGCCTACCTACGGTTGGGGCATTGCTACCATTAACCCCCGTACGCGCGTGGGTTTTGAGTTCTGCAAAGGCGTACTTGAATTCCGCATTCGCATTCCGCGCCCGCGCAAAAACGACAAAGAAGCCGGAGAAAAGGGCATTCCCTCGATCTGGTCTTTCCCGTCGCAGAAGATCTACGACATTGCATTGGAGTGGATCGAGCCCGACTGGATTGAGTACTGGGGCGACGGGCATTACACCACCACCATTCATCATGCCAAGCGTGAGACGATGCACGCACCGAACTACTACGCCGCTGCGAACTGGAACAGCCATCGTGGCCCGAATGCCTTCACCGACGGCGAGTGGCACACCATGACCTTCCTGTGGGATGACGGCGTGATCGAAAGTTGGTTGGATGGCGTGCCTGCTGTGAAGCAGACCTACTACGACGGTCAGGTGACGGAGCCGAAAGCAAGATTTACGGTGGGCGAGTATCAGGATGACGTCTTTAAGCCGCTGAACACCGTGCCGCAGGCGTTAATTTTGGGCGGTTCTTGGTGCAACCCGTTGGAGATTGACTGGATTCGTGTTTGGCAGAAATAAAAGGAGTAAACAGTATGTGTAAGCAGATCGAAGCGCCTTGGTTGGCAAAAGAGAATGGCATGACTCGTCTGACATTTGAGGACGATTTCGATTCCATTGATACTATTGACGTGAATAACACGGGCGAAGAAGGTTACAAGTGGTACGTGCAGCGTGTCTATGCCGCTCCGCCGCTCGAGCCGGATGATTATAAGGTCGAAAACAGCATTTTGACCTTGTGCGAAAAGGTGCCGACCTACAATTTCGGATTGGTGAGTTTGCATCCCAAAACGCAGGTTGGCTATGCATTCTTCAAAGGCGTGCTGGAGTTCCGTTTCCGCATTCCCCGCCCTCGCAAGAACGATAAAGAGGCGGGGGAGGACGGTATTCCCGCCGTGTGGTCGTTCCCGCCCGAAAAGCTGTCCAACGCCGCCAAGGAGTGGGTCGAACCGGACTGGCTGGAGTATTGGGGCGACGGCTTCTGGACGACGACGATCCACCATTCCCGCCGTGAAAAGCCGGACGGCCCGGTGGATTATTGGATCAGCAACTACAACCACGCCGGCCCTAAGAGCTTGGAGGACGGTGAGTGGCACACGATGACCTGTCTGTGGGACGACGGTATCATCGAAAGCTATGTCGACGGGGAACCGTGTGTGCGTGTGAGCTATGCGCCGAAGGAGCTGTTTCCTGCTGAACCGTGGCTGCACAATGGCGAGAGCCGGGGTGATGAGTACCAGCCGCTCGAACGTGATCCGCAGGCGCTTATTTTGAGTGGCTCGTGGTGCAACCCGATGGAGCTGGATTGGATCCGCGTGTGGCAGAAATAAAGGAGAGTGTAAGCGAACATGAAGAAGGCAATTGTGGTATCGCAGATTGCCAAAGATCATGGCATGACCGCACTGGTGTTTGAGGATGATTTTGATTCCATCGACACGATCGATGTAAACAACACCGGCAACAAGGGCTATAAATGGTATGTGGAGCGTCCGTATCGCCATACGACACTGACTGCAGGTGTGGATTACAAGGTAAGCGACAGTGTGCTGACACTGTGTAACGTGGACCATCTGTGGAACTATGGTATCGGTACTTATCACCCGACCACCAAGGTGGGATTTTCCTTCTGTCAGGGCGTGATCGAGGTGCGCTTACGTATTCCGTTCTACGAGTTTACCGAAGCAGAGGCCCATAAGATTGGTGTACCGGCGTTCTGGTCGTTCCCACCAAACAAGATCACGGATGAAACACTGGAGTGGGTTGAACCCGATTGGATGGAGTATTGGGGTAACGGTTATTGGACGACCTCGATCCATCATCTGAAGCGTGAGGTGCACAAGGGGCCGTATATCTACAAGAGCACCAACAGCAATAAGCGCGGTCCGGAGGGGCTGAATGATGGTGAGTGGCATACTATGACCTTTTTGTGGGATGAAGGACGCATTGAAGCGTACCTTGATGGTAAGCAGACGATGACACTGACCTATGGCGATGGCAAGGTCACACCACCCGAGAGAGTTTACGTTGGCGAGTGCTTGGGCGACCAGTACCACACCATGGCGTGGGAGCCGCAGACGCTGATTATGGGCGGCTCAGAAAAGGCGCCGATGGAAGTAGACTGGGTCCGTGTGTGGCAGAAATAAATAGAGGAGGGTTTGTTGATGAAAAAGACGATTGAAGTGTCGCAGATTGCTAAAGAGCACGGTATGACCGTGCTGGTGTTTGAGGATGATTTTGATTCCATCGACACCATTGATGTGAACAATACCGGCAACAAGGGCTATAAGTGGTACGTGGAGCGTCCGTATCGGTTTACAACGATCGAGAACGAGTTGGACTACAAGGTCGAGAACAGCGTGCTGACGCTGTGCAATCGGGATCCGCGCTACAATTATGGTATGGCGACGTATCACCCCTCCAAACAGGTGGGTTGGAGTTTTTGCAAAGGTGTTTTGGAGTTCCGTATTCGTATCGTCAACCCGAAGATTCCCGCAGGAAATGAAGGAAAAGGTATTCCGGCTGTTTGGTCATTCCCACCCAACGCCATTACGGATGATTGCATCCGTTGGGTAGAGCCGGACTGGATGGAATATTGGGCAGAGGACTTTTGGACGACCGCTGTTCACGATTCCCGTCGTTCCGAGTATAAGGGTCCTGTTACGTATGCCAGCACCAACACCAACTACCGCAGCCCGTTGCCGCTGGGTGACGGCGAATGGCATACGCTGAGCTACTTGTGGGATGACGGTCGCTTGGAGTGCTATATGGACGGCGAGCAGTGGATGACGCTCGAGTATGAGAGCGGCATCGCCAATCCGCCGATCAATCACAAGAAGGGTGAGCCCCGTACCGACCAGTATCGCACATTGGAGTGGGAGCCGCAGGCGCTCATTCTCGGCGGCTCGGAAACCGCTCCGCTGGAGATCGACTGGATCCGTGTGTGGCAGCGTCCGTTGAAAGACGTTCGCGAAGGTTAATTGATTAAGACAAGGAGCCACATACGTATGAAAAAGAATATTGAAGCACCGCAGCTTGCGAAAGATCACGGTATGACCGTGTTGGTGTTTGAAGACGATTTCGATTCTATCGATACCATTGACGTGAACAATACCGGCGACGAGGGCTACAAGTGGTATGTGGAGCGCCCGTACTGCTTCACGTCGCTGGAGAACGAGCTGGACTACAAGGTGGAAAACAGCATCCTGACGGTGTGCAACAGAGATCACCGCTGGAACTACGGTTTAGGCACCTATCATCCCTCGACCAAAGTGGGTTGGAGCTTCTGCAAGGGCGTGTTGGAGTTTCGCCTGCGCTTGCCGAATCCCAAGATTTTGTTTTGCAATGCCAAGCGTGACGGCATACCGGCCGTGTGGTCGTTCCCGCCCAGCAAGATTACCGACGAAGCGATGGGATGGGTCGAGCCCGATTGGTTGGAGTATTGGGAAGACGGCTATTGGACGACGTGTGTACACGATTGTCGCTGGGAGGAACGCAAAGGCCCGCTTACCTACAGAGGAACGACCAACAAGCCCGGCGTGGTCGGCCTTAACGATTACGAGTGGCACACGATGACGTTCTTGTGGGACGACGGTGTCATTGAGGGATACCTTGACGGACAGCAGTCCATCCGACTGACCTACGGCAAGGGAAAAGTGGATCCGCCCATTCGTTTGGGAATTGGCGAACCTCGCAAGGACACGTACTGGACGATGGAATGGCAGCCGCAGACGCTGATTCTCGGCGGCTCGGAAACCTCTCCGCTGGAGATCGACTGGATCCGTGTGTGGCAACGTCCGCTGAAGGATGTCAGAGAAAACTAAACAAAAAAGACCGCCTCGTGTGAGGCGGTCTTTTTTTGTTGGTTATCAGAGCCGATCGGCGAGGTAGGCGAGATTGATCTGTTTTTCAACGAGATCCTGCATGGAGAAGTAGTACTGATTGCTTGCCTCAAAGCCGATACGGGAATCCTCGGCACGCAGGGGCATCAACATCTCCACGACCTTCTGCTCGTCCAAAATCGCCGCCTTCACACCTGCCGTATCACCGAGGTCACGGTGACGAACGTGACGGATATGGTTGTAGGTGGAAGCGATGTGGCAGTAGGTGGCCTTCGCCATACGGCACAGTTCCACGTAAGCGGGGCTGGTATCGGTGTAAGACTCCAGAATGTCCAGTCCCTTTTTCCACTCGGCGGTCATCTTGCCGAACTGCGACTCGAAGACTTCACGGGGGAACTGCGAACGGTAACCGTCCAGATCGTCGTACGGGAAGCCAACCATCGTCGAGGCACAGCCGGACGGCTCCTCAAAGAAGGGCGCCATCGGACCGAAGGTGTGGGGGCCGTTGTAGATAACGGTGATGTCGAACGGATATTCACGGAACGCCTTGCAGAACTGGGCATCCGCCTTGGCAACAACATCTGCTGCTGCACCGTATTCCGCTTTCAGGAAGGCGGGGAGAGCCGTTTCCAGCGTTTCCTCGCTGTCGAGGAAAGCACAGGTAAACTTGGTGATGGGCGACGGGCTACCGCCGACCGTCCACGTCAGCATCACGTCACGCACGCCGGCGTTTTTGACGTTTTGCAGGTGCTCGCCGATCAGGCCGAAGATCGGCACGAACGGCATAGCCGACATTTCCCAGCTGCCGTTGATCTGGATCTTGGCGACGGGTTTCATACCGTTCTCCAAAGCGGCGTTCCAACGGCGCGTGGCTTTTTCGCCCGGGCCGGGAACCGACATGGAGTAATCACGCACATAACCGTCGACACCGCCACGGGTGAACGGCACGTGCTCCTCACTGACGGAGAGCAGATACTGACCTTCGTTGTGCATGGCGATCGCTTCTTTGTCCCACGCAGGATCCCACGCCCACGAGTGCGCAATAGCACGGACGTTGGGATTGGAACGCTTGGCACCGCGCGCCATGCAGTTGTTGACGGTGGAGACCAACTTCTGCGGCGGCACGTCCTTGCAACGAGGGCAGGTGGACTGCGGCACGGGGCCACGGGCGCAGCAGTTGGTAAAGTTTTCGGAATAGCTGATGTCAAAATAGCCTGCCAGACCGGGAACTTCTCGGAAAATATACTCCATCGAATCTTCCAGATACTGCTGCACCTCCGGCAGAGAGGTGCACAGGCAACGGAACACCTGATATTCAGCACCTTTCAGATGCGGGAACTTCTCGAAGAAGCTGTCCGGCTCGGGACGGGGCTCGTTGATGTACAGATAGACACCGATACCGTATTTAGCAGCACGATCAACCAAGCGGCGCAGTGACTCCAGACGACCCGGACGGGCAGCGGCATCCTCCGGATGATCGTCCCACGGATTGGGGGCAAGCTGACGGAGCAGCGCCTGGAACCAGATCGCATTGACGCCGTTTTCGGCGTACTGGGCGAGCAGGGTCTCCGGATAGGAGTCCTGAGCATCGCCTGCCAGCGTGTCACCGTACAGAGCAAAGTAGGAATAGATAAGACGCAGGGATTCCTGCTGCGGGAAGCGAACCTCGCCCACGGCGGGCTCGGTGGTGTAGGGAGCGAGGAATTCAAAGGAATTATCCGCAGGCGCACCGATTTTGCGCACCAGAGCGGCAATCTCCTCCAAACGGGCCTCCACCTCTGCCGGGTAGGACGCCGCCAGGAACGGGCGCTCCACCACGGGCTTCAGCGAGCCCATTTTGTCCCACATAAAGTCGTCTTCACGCAGGGTGAACTCAAGCTGTTCATCGGTCATATCCACCAGGATTTTGATCTGATCGTAGTCGCAGAGATTCCAGTTGTTGCGAATGACGGTCAGAAAACCACGCTTTTGCCACAGGGGCGAAATGGTGGGGTTCGGATCAAGACCCATTTTCTCGGCGGCCTTGCATACTGAGGCTTCGTCCGTGTCCAGCACCTTGGCGATGCGGGACGGCGCAACCAGACCCCAGTTACGGAAGATCACGGCAAACGCCGGTGCGGGGAAGTGCGGGTATGTTGCCGAGCGTTTTCCTTTAGGAAGAAAACAAGCATCCATAGTGTAACCTCCATAGGTAGTGTAGAAAAGCCCCCAAGGCATCCGCCCGGGTTGCCTTGAGGGCTTTCACTTTCATTTGTGGCGAGAGGATCAGAAATCCAGCTCGTAGATCTTGCCGATGTTGCCGCCGGTGGACTCGCAGCCGTTCTCGGTAACGACGATACCCTTTTCCCAACGCAGACCGAAGGTCGGGCCGGAGATAAAGGTGTCGACCTGGAAGGTCATGTTGGGCTGCAGAGCGTAGTTGGAGGAGGTCTCCATCCAAGGAGCCTCAACCTCGATCATACCGGTACCGTGGCAGGGACCGTAGACATAAGCATCCTTGTAGCCGTTATCGCAGTACAGCTTGTAGAAGCCCTTAGCGATGTCGGAAGCCATCACGCCGGCCTTGATCTGATCCACTGTCCAGTTGTGAGCCTGCAAGCAGAACTCAACGTAGCGGCGCTTCTCGTCGGTCAGTTTGCCGAGGCAAACCGGCAGACCGATGGAGGGGGAGTAACCGTCGATCTTGGCGGAGAGGTTCAGCTGAATGATGTCACCCTTGCCGAGAGTACGGTAGCTCGGACGGGAGATGGCGTGGCGGGTGGATGCTTCACTGAAGACGTACATCGGCAGGCCTTCGTACTCGGCACCGTTCTCGTAGATCACACGCTGGGCGATACCGACCATAGCCAGCTCGGTTACGCCGGGGCGCAGGTTCTTGATAACTTCCTGGGTCGCCAGATCGACGATACGGAAGCCTTCACGGATACAAGCCAGCTCGTTCTCCGACTTGATCTGACGCAGGGAGACCATGATCTCCTTGTCTTCGATGATCTCGGCTTCGGGATACGCAGCCTTCAGGTGGCGCATCATCTCGCAGCTGGTGTCGAGGAAGCTGCCGATAGCGATCTTGATGTGCTTGCCGGTGACGCCCATGTCACGGAACACCTCGTCGTACTCGACGGGGGACAGCTCCGGATAGGAGGGGTCAGCGGACTCACGGTAAGCGAGCATGGTGTAGATCTTTTCGATCTTGCTGCGGTCGGCGGAGAAAATGGTGCTTTCCGGACCAACCAACAGAGCGGCTTTGCCGTCGGGGGTGATCGCCACGCCGGCACGCTCAAACAGCGGCCAGAAGTTGCTGAAGTAGCGGACGTTTGCGTAGTCAGCCTCGTTGGAGTTGACGAGGAAGATGTCGTAGCCCTTCTTGGCTACCAATTCGGCGCAGCGCTTTACACGCTCCTTGTACTCATAATCCGGGATACAAATACGGGACATAATGATTCCTTCCTTTCTGTATGTGAAAAATTATTGGTTACCGAGTTACATAGCGTAGCCGCTGGTGGTGTAGAACGCCATGTTCGTCTGGCGCACATCCAAACGGCCGTACTGCACGACGATCGGCACGTCACTCTCCAGGGAGATCGCATACTGCTCGCCGGCGTTCGGAACTTCACCGAGGAAATCCTTCTTTTCGGTGGCACGCAGGCCCTTGACACGCTTGGCGCCGACGGTTACCGTCTCACCGCAGGTGGGCTCGCGGTCGGTCCAGTACAGGCACACTTTGACGTGCGCCTCCGCATCGTTGGGATTGAACAGGATGAGCGATTCGTGACCGTAGACCTCCGGATCGTCACCCATCGGGGGAATCTCGCCATCGGCGAAATACCATTTGGTTTTTCCGTCCATAATTCAAGCTCCTTTCCGTCAGGTTTCTTTACTTTTATTGTACTTGACTTTTACAAAAGTAAATAGTACAATGTACTTGAAAAATAGCATTTTTTAGTCAACTTGAAACGTTTTAGCAGGGTTTGGAGGAAAAACCGTGGCGATGAATCTCTTTTTTGAACTAAACGAGATCCAAAAGATATTCAAAGACATTTACCTGATCACCGGGCACCAATGTGCACTGTTTGATCCTGAATACCGTGCGCTGCTTCGCTACCCCACGCAGGCAAATCCGTTTTGCCAGCACATTCAATCCACGGCGGTGGGTAAGTCGAAGTGCGAGGCGTGCGACGTGTACGGATTCCGCCACGCCAAGATGACGGGCAAGCTGTGTGTGTATCAATGCCACGCCGGTCTTATCGAGGTGTGCGTTCCGATCAAGTCGGGTCAGCGCAACGATGAGATCTTAGGGTACGTGGTGTTGGGGCACCTGCTGGATGATCAAAGCTCGTTGGGGTCACAGTGGAACACGGTGTATGAAAACTGCCGCCATTTCATTCGGGATATGTCGGTGCTGAATCATCAGTTTTTTCAGCTGATCCCGACGTCACGCTCCTGCATTTCGGCGATGTGCGATATTTTGCAGATCTGCATTGAGCACCTGCTGCTGCAGAAGCTGATCCAGCGAAACCGTGACGATCTGTGGCAGCGTGCGCAGACGTATATTGATGAAAATCTGCGTGAAAAACTGTTGGTCTCGGATATTGCACACGAGTTGTCGGTGAGCGTGTCTACCCTCAACCGCTGTGCCGAGAAAAACGTCGGCATGGCGATCGGCAAGTTTATTTTGCAAAAGCGGATCGTGTTGGCGTGTAAATATTTGAAGGACCCGAAATACAACATTTCGGAGATCGCCGGTAACTGCGGTATTTCGGACTACAACTATTTCTCCCGTGTGTTTAAGCTGAAAACCGGCATGACGCCCCGTGAATATCGCACGGTGTTTCTACGCAGCGGCAACGTGCCGGAATTGCCCGACCCCGACAAATTGACCTTGGCAACGGTCAACCTGACAGGCGGCGAACAGTTATAAAGAAAAGCAGACGTCCCGTCGGGGCGTCTGCTTATTTTAATGGCGGTGCTGCTTTCGAAATTGCAGCGGTGAGCAATCCATGTATTCGTGGAACTGTCGCACGAAGTAGTTGACGCCGGTGAAGCCGACACGCTCGGCAATCGTTCCGATCGGCAGATCGGTCTGTTGCAGCAGGCGGCAGGCGTGGCTGAGGCGGATGGCGTTGATGTATTCCAGCACCGTGGTGCCGGTCGCTTCCTTAAAATAGCGGCAAAAATAGGAGAGTGAAAAGCCGAAGGTGTCGGCCAGCGTGCGGGTCGAGAGTTTTTCGGTGTGGTGGCCGTTGATATACCGCATTACCTCGCCGATACGGGCCTCGGAGTCGGTGCCGGTGGTGACATCGGTGCTGTGGTGGCGTGTGGCAAGGCTGAAAAACAGCAGCAAATGCGCCCGCACAAACAGCTCCCGTCCGACCTCCCGACCCTGATATTCCTTGAAAGTCGATTGCAGGAGCGAGAACATCGATTTATCGGTAACGTGATTGCTGATGTGAGGCAGCGTTGCCGACGACCCTTCCGACAGAGCGTCGTACCATAAGCACGGTTCGGCGATAAAACAGAGATAGGAAACGCCGTTCTCGCCGGCGTGACCGATATGCGATTCGTAGGGATTGACGAACAGCATTTCACCCTCACTGACGGTTTGTACCGTATCGGCGCAAACCACACGCATGCTGCCTTGGATGACCGCCAAAATCTCGATCTGACGGTGCCAATGTGCCCGAAAAATGCAGCGGTGCGCCTCACCGCTGTACGGTGTTACCACTAAGGGTAAGGCACGTTCCGAAAGCGAGAAGTATTCGTGAATGGATGGTTCGTTCATCGTTCTCCTCCGTCAAAATCGAGATAAAAAACAAAACAAATCAGATGAAACTGTCCAATTTTGCTTATTATACCGTGTTTACGGGAGCTTTGTCAATCGTTACGGCGGTTTTTTGGGAATGGGATTGCATTTAAGCAAAAAATTTGATATACTGGATACATGGTTTGATCGACGAAACGGAGGAGTCGCAATGAAAACGTGGAAAACCTGTCGCAGAGCACTGGCGCTCGTTTTAGTGGCTTTGATTATGTGTGGTATGATGAGCGGTTGCGGTGAGGCGCCGGCCGGAACGACAACGACGACAAAGCAGACCGCTACCACCGCCAAGCCGACGAAGCCGACGGTGGCGACTCCGAGTGTTACGCCGGAGGAAGCGGAGGATGCTACGATCTGCATGACCGATCCGCCGACGCCGGGAAGCAATCCGCCGGTGACGGACAGTGCGATGCTGAAGGTGGAGGACACGAATCCCGCGCCGACCGGCACGCCGGAGATCCCTGCAGCGGCGCAGGATTTCGGTATGACCAAGCTGGCGTTTGCCGATGAGTTTGAGTCGTACGACACGATTGATTTCAGCGGTGAAGGCAAACCGGGCTACAACTGGTATGTTGACCGTCCGTACGGTGGCGTGACGCTGACCAAGGATGAGATCGTTTTGGAAGACGGTGTGATGACCTTTGCGCCGAAGACCTGTCCTGCGTCGATCGGTCTGCCTACCTTCAGTGCGAAGGGGAAGACCGGCTACACGATGAACTACGGCTATGCCGAAGCTCGCATTCGCTTCTCGGTCGACGAGATCACGCTGCGCTCCGAGGGGCGCAACGGCTGGCCGGCATTTTGGGGCGTCAGCGTCGTGGACGTGGTCGGCGAGAAGTGGAACCGTGTGGGTGAGCTGGATATTCTGGAGGCGTACGAACTGGATGCCAATGACCCGTATTCCGACGTTATCTACACCGGCACGCTGCACGATCACCTGAAGTTGGAGAGCGGTAAGCAGCAGATTGCGACCAACATGACCAACGCGACGGGTGCTTTGGGACTGAAGGATTATCTCGATAACGAGTGGCATACCTATGCCGCCTTGTGGACCGAAAACTACATTGCGTGGTATCTGGACGGTGAATTGATGCATTCGGTGCGGTTCTCCGAGGAGGCCTACCCCGTCTATTACTACCGTGATAATGAGGAGCCGTTACTGTGGAACGAGGCCATGAACGCTGTTCTGCAGGGGCACACGTGGGTGGGTGCACACAGCATTATGAACGTCGATCATATGGTGTTGTTCCTGGGCGCTCACGAGACGTGGCCTATCGAGGTAGACTGGGTTCGTGTTTGGGAATATGAGGATCAGTAAGAGTAGCGTATGGATGTTTTGACCTTGTTTTTAACCGCCGTCGGCTTGTCGATGGATGCGTTTGCCGTGTCGATCGGCAACGGAATTTTGCTGGGGCGGGCAACGCCGGGGCAAACCTGCCGTGTGGCCGGTGCGTTTGGTATATTTCAAGGCTTGATGCCGATGATCGGATACTGGATCGCCGGGCTGTTTGCCGCCGAGATCGTGGCGATCGATCACTGGGTCGCCTTTGGCCTGCTGGCGTTTATCGGCGGCAAGATGCTGTGGGAGGCGTTTCACGACGACGGCGAAGCGTCAGAAGGGGATCCCACACGGTGGGGTACGCTGCTGATGATGGCGGTGGCGACTAGTATTGATGCCATGGCGGTTGGTGTGACGATGGCACTGGGGCGTACGGGGCTGTTAGCACCGTGGTATGGCTATCTGGTTTGCTGCGGCGTTATTGCAGCGGTGACGTTTGCGTTCTGCCTGGTCGGTGTGAAGCTGGGATGTCACACCGGCAATCGCTACGGAAAGCGGGCGGAGATTGCCGGTGGCATCGTGCTGATCGGCATCGGATTGAAGATTTTGTATGAACATTTGCTGGTAGGAGGATAATGCCGTGGATCAGACGTATTTGTATCGGGATATGTATGCCAAGGCACGGTCGGGGCTGCTGATCATGCTGTTTTTGACCGTTGCCAACTTGACGACGGTGGTGCTGTCGCAATCGGAGACGGTGTTCGTTTTCAGCTCCACCCTTGCTGAGCTTGCCTTTGGCTTGATGATGGGTGCTTATATGAGTGCCGATCAACCGATGTATTGGGTCATTCTGGGTGGTCTCGCTTTGGCGGCGATACTGGTGACGTATTTTCTGTGCTGGCTGTTTTGTAAGAAAAAATCTCGCTGGCTGGTTATCGGAACGTTGCTGTTTATTGTGGACAGCGTGGCACGGGTGGTGCTGCTGGTGATCGCTTTTGCCAACGTGGACGATCCAGGTCGCGACATTGACTTGCTGCCGACGGTGTTCGGATTCGCATTTTCGGCATGGGTCTTATATTACCTTATTCGAGGGGTGTGGGCAGCCCGAAAGCTCGCCGCCGCAAAATCCGAAGAATAATTCAAAAAAACGAACGGCCGCCGGATGCGAGCGGCTGTTTTTAATGACAATCTGGTAAAGGATGACGAGCGATGAAACGTTTGATAGCTGTATTGGCAGCACTGGTTCTGTGTATGATGATCGGCAGCGGATTTACGGTCAGTGCCGCACCGGATACCGGCGCCGCCGATCTGACGGTGGTGTCGTTGGATTGGACGGGCGGTGACGGGCAGGTGAAGCCCGGTACGAAGCTGACGTTTTCCGTCAAGGTGAAAAATACGGGTACGGCGACGGCTTCGCCGTTCGCTGTGGATATTTTGTTTGGCACTGACCGCTTGTTCCGCTTGACGCAAGCCGACAGTCTGGCTGCGGGTCAAACCGTGACGCTGACGTCTCCCGTTTGGACGGCGGTGAAGGGCGATAAAATGATCTCGGCCCGTGCCGATGCGGCTGAAGCGGTGTTTGAGGCCAGTGAAAAGAATAACAGCAAGCAGACCAACCTGCGTGTAGCGAACAATCGTTACGAGCCTGCTGATGAAGCGGCGCAGGAGGCGGTAGCGCAGGCGGGTATGTTCGATTTGACCTTCAACGACGATTTTGATTCGCTGGAGAGCATTGACCGGCAATCCACCGGCAAAGAGGGCTATAAGTGGTATGTTAAGCGCCGTTGGGCGCAGGCGGATATGACGCCCGATGATTATTTCATCAAAGACGGCATACTGACCCTGCAAAGCCACGATAATCCCTATACCATCGGTGCCAGCACTGTGGACTGCGAAACGCATGTGGGATACACCTTTAAGCAAGGCTACATTGAGGCGCGAATCAGAATGCCCCACGCCGTTTCGACGGACGGGGAAAAGGGAAAAACCGCAATCTGGTCACTCCCTTTTGAAAACTGGGCCGAGGGACTTACGAGCGGTCGTTACGTCGAGGCGGATTGGTATGAATATTACGGCGAGCCCGGCAAGCAGTATTACGGTGTGACGTTGCACGACATGGAAGGCTCCGGAGAGAATCTTCAGCACGCCAGTGGAAGCAAGCTCATCAAAGGCGGTCTTGCCGATGAGGAGTGGCATACACTCGGTTGGCTGTGGGATGAAGGCAGTCTGATGTGCTTCTGCGACGGTATCCCCACGTATTATCAGACGTGGGGCGAGGGTGAGGTTCCGATTCCGGTGCATCGAGTGGTCAAGGGCATGCCGCAGGCAGAGGGTATCTTCACGCCGCTGGACAAATGGGATCTGATGCTGTTTATTGCCGGCATGGATAACGTGCCGCTGGAGATAGACTATTTGCGTATCTGGCAAAAGGGCGGAAATAAGCCGGTGGTGACTCCGCCAACGACTACAACGACACAGAGCACCACAGAGAAGCCGACAGTGGCTACCAAACCTACCCAATCCAAGACAACCACGACAAAGAAGCCTACAGTGACAACCACGGCGACAACTGAAGCGATGACCACCTCGACTTCGGTATCCGCAACGGTCGGCGATGTTACAACGAGTACGGATGCCACTACGAATTTAACGACCGGTGCGACCGTCATGCCGACAGACAGTGAAGTGAATGGCACGCCGACGATTGGCAGAAAACCGAACCAGCCGCGTGACGACGCACCCTTCCCCTGGGCCTACGTGGCCATCATCGGTGGAGCGGCATTGCTTGGCGGACTAGCTGCGCTGCTCGTGTATCTGTTTAAGAAAAAGTAAACGATTGCACAAAGCGATAACAAACAACCCCCGCGGGTAACCGCGGGGGTTGTGTTTGTGTTACGGCTTAAGCAGTAATGAGAAGGTGAAGTGGCGGGCGTTGAGCTGCCACTGTGACGAGAGCTTCGGACCGCAGCTGTTCGAGCCGACACCGCTTTGCATAAAATCGAGATGCAGCACGGTGTGTTCGCTTTCCTGCAGCTCAAAGTTATGCGGTGCGCGGGTGAGCTCTTCCACTGTATAGGGCGATACGGAGAAGCTGAACGGACGCACCGTGGCTTCCACGTCGAGACCGCCGATGGACAGCCACTCGCATTCCGTGTGGTTACCGTTTTCCTGTGGGAAGAGGTAATCCTCGTGCTGCTCAGCTACACTGCTTTCAAACACGCCGAACCAGGTGGCGTGACGCTTGTCCACGTAGTTTTCCGTGGGGCCGCGACCGCGGTAGCGTACACGATCGGCGGATTTCGGCAGATTCAGCGTGATGCCGAAGCGCGGCAGGAACGGTGTGTGGATGTGCTTGTCGACCGCCATCGTCATATCGATCGCTCCGTCGGGGTGGATGACCCATTCCGACTCGCCATGCAGCAGCGGTTGGCGGGATACGCCCGCTATCGACCAAGTGGTACGCAGCTTGACGGTGTTGCCGACCGTTTCATACGCGGTTTCATACGCGCGGGGCTGGAGACGGTCATACCGGTAATTGACAAGCTCGGCGCGGATGTGACGGTCGTTGTCAATCGGCGCACGCCACACCGCATAGGTCATTGGCGCGGTCAGACGGTCGATGCCGTTTTTAACAAGCGATGTAAACAAGCCGTTGTCGCAATCGTAGGTATAGCGGAAGTCTGCGCCGCTGATCTCCAGCGTGTGATCGCTCTCGGCGATAGTGGGGGCCGCGCCGTTTGTGCTGTAGGCGGAGCGGGGGGCGAAGGGACGCAGTACGAGTTCCTCAAAACCAAGCTCGTGACCCGCAACACGCAGGTCGGTATCGTGCTTCAGCGTGAAGAGGAAGCGGATACGGCAATGTCCCTGCGACGGCAGATTGACGGTGACGGGTAGGACGGCACAGCGGTGGGGTGCTACGTGTAGTGCTTCCTCGGGAATATCCCCCGTTTGAATGACAGCACCGTCACACGTTACCTCGTAAGCGACCGTCATATACTCGGCAAGATCGGTAAAGTCTAGCCAGTTGCGGATGATAAAGCGGCCATCTTCATCCTGCGACACGCGCGCGGGACGCAGGACGTTTTTGAATTCCAGAAGTCCCGTGTGGGGGCGGCGATCGGGATAGACCAGACCGTCCATGCAGAAGTTGTCATCGTGCGGAAACTCGCCGGAGTCGCCGCCATAGAGGTAACGGGAGCGCCCGTCGGGAGCGATACCGTCGTACTGGGCGTGATCACACCACTCCCACACGAAACCGCCGCACAGGCCGTCATATTCCATAAAGAGTTGCTGATATTCCTCCAGATCGCCGGGACCGTTGCCCATCGCATGACAGTATTCGCACAGCACGAAGGGTTTGCGCTCCTCAGGCGGAAGGGCCGCCTGAATACGCATATTCTCGCGCAGGAAATCGGGCGAGGAATACATACGGCTATACAGGTCCAGCGTTTTGAAGTTGGGATGGACAAGATCTTCCTCAACATAAGGTTGGTCGCGGAACTCGTTGCAGGTTTCGTAATGCGTCAGACGGGTGGGATCGGTCGTTTTCAGCCACGTCCACGCATCGGTGACCGCCTTGCCGCAGCCCGATTCGTTACCCACCGACCAGACCACCACGCAGGGGTGGTTTTTGTCACGGTGATACAGCAGTGCCATACGGTCGAGGATGGCGTTATAGAACTGCGGGTCGGCGGTGGCTTCGTTGAAGCGATCCTCAGGTTTATAGAGGAAAATCGTGCCATGAGTCTCGAGATCGCCTTCGTCAATGAGGTAAAAACCGTAGCGGTCGCACAGCTCCGGCATCCACGGCGCATTGGGATAATGGCTGGTGCGGATGGCGTTGACGTTGTGCTCCTTCATCAGTCGCAGGTCAGTCATCACCTGTTCCTTGGAGACGGCAGGGCCTGTGACAGGGTCGCTGTCGTGGCGGTTGACGCCGTGGAAGGTGACGTTTTGTCCGTTGATGTACAAAATACCGTCCTTGCGGCACACATCACGAACACCCACGGCGACGGCGATGCGCTCGTCGGCGGTTTCCATCGTCAGGGTGTAGAGATACGGGTTTTCGGCGTTCCACAGAATGGGGTTGGATACCGCAAGCGACACGGCACCGTCCGAGACGGCGGTTGCCACGATGTTGTCGGCGGCATCGGTCAAGGTGTAGGTGACGGCGAAGGGCGTGCCGCTGAACAGCGGAGCGACGTCGACGCTCGCCGCCGTGCGGTCGACGTTCAAGGGCGTGGTGACGGTGAAATCACGTAGATGCTCCGCAGGGCGGAACAGCAAAAACACATCACGGAAGATGCCGGAGGAGCGGAACTTATCCTGATCCTCCAGATACGTACCGTCGCACCATTTCAGCACCATAACGGCGATCTCGTTTTCGCCCTCGTGCAGATGCTCGGTGATCTCCCATTCGCTTGAGGCGTGGGAGACCTGGCTGTAGCCCACGAACGCTCCGTTGACCCACACCGCAAAGCAGGAATCCACGCCCTCGAAGTTGAGGTAGCACCGCATTGCTTTTTGCGTGGCATCCACGGTGAAGGTGCGGTAATACGCGCCGCAGGGGTTCTCGAGCGGCACATACGGCGGATCATACGGAATGGGATAATTGATATTGGTGTACTGATTCTGATCGTAGCCGTGACGCTGCCATACCGACGGCACCGGCAACGGCTCGAATCCTGAGCGGTCGGCGTCGCCCCAGAACGGCGCAGTCACGTCGCGCACGTCGGAATAGTAGGCGAAATCCCATGTGCCGCTGAGCAGCGACAAGCGGTCAGAGGCAGTGCGGTCTTCGCGCACAGCGGACGAGTCAGCGGTAAAAAACGGAATGTAATAGGCACGGGGCGGCTGGGTGCCGACGTGCAGGGTGGAAGCGTCCTCATAGTATTTGGGGAACAGCATAGCAATCACTCCTTTTCTGTTTTCAGTATAGCGGAGTTTTGCAGGATTTCCCATAGGCAATTTTGACCAAAATATGCACAAATCGGTATTTACAACCTTCGCGAAATTTGGTATACTGCGAGGGTGGGGGGTGAGGGTATGATCAGTCATTCCGGGTATTTGGTGCCGGATAACGAGGCGCCGCCGTATGAAGCGCCGTTGCTGGTGATGAGTGCGGGGCACTACCGTTTTGTGCAGATGGCGCGGTTTCATACCCACCGTCCGCAGGGGCGCCCCGATTATCAGTTGTTGTATGTGGCGGGTGGCACAGCGCAGTTTTTTGTCGGCGGTGCGTGGCACCGTGTGGACGAGGGCGGCGCCGTATTGTATCGTCCTGACGAGCCGCAGGAATATATTTACCGTCTGGAGGACAATCCCGACATCTATTGGGTGCATTTTACCGGCACGGAGGCGGATAGGATCGTGGCACGCTGCGGACTGCGCGGCGGTGTTGTGGTTGCTGCAGGCGTGGAGTCGAGGTATCGGGAGTTGTTCGAGGCGATTGTTCGTGAGTTGCAGCTCAAGCGACCGTTGGGGGACGAACTGACAGCACTGCTGGCACAGGAGCTGATGGTGCGTATGGCACGGCGCGATGGCGAAGCACGAACCGACCGTCCGCGTTCCGCAATGATCGAGCGAGCGGTGCGCGAAATGGAAAGGCGGTTTGCCGAGCCGCTGACCGTGGCGGCGTTGGCGGAGCAGTTCCACGTGGAGGTCTGCTGGTTTTCACGGCTGTTTCGGCGGCAGATGGGAGCCTCGCCGCAGCAATATTTGATGAATATTCGTATGATGAAAGCCCGTGAACTGCTCAGCACCACCGATTGTCCCATCGGTGAGGCAGCACGGCTGTCGGGCTACGATAATCCGCTGTATTTCAGTCGGTTATTCAGTCGGCTGTACGGTTGCCCGCCACGGGAGTATCGGCGGCGACAGCAGGAAGGAGCGATACGATGAAAGCGTGGTTTCACACCTTGGGGTGCAAGGTGAATCAATACGAAACACAGGCGATGCGCCGCTTGTTAGAGGATGACGGGTATGACACGGCGGAATTCTCGCCCGGACAGCCCGACATCGGCGAGGCGGTGCTGGTCATCAATTCTTGCACCGTGACGGGGGAGAGCGATCGCAAGCTGCGGCAGCTGCTGCGCCGCTGTCGGCGGGAGCATCCGCAAGCGGTGCTGGTGCTGACGGGCTGTTTTCCGCAGGCGTTTCCCGACGGTGCCGAAGCGTTGCCCGAGCCTGATGTGATCCTCGGCAATGCGGCACGGCGGGAGCTGCCGGAACGGCTGGCACAATACCTGGCGGAAAAACGGCGTGTGGTGGCGATCGCACCGCACTCACGGGAGTATGAGAGCTTATCCATTTGTGAGTTCCAGGGGCGTACCCGTGCTTTTTTAAAAATCGAGGACGGCTGCGATCGGTTTTGCTCCTACTGCATTATTCCGTACGCCCGTGGTCGGGTGCGGTCGAAGCCGTTGGACGAGCTCAAGGCGGAGGTGGAAGCGCTGGCGCAGCGGGGATACCGTGAGATCGTGCTCGTTGGCATCAACCTGACCGCCTACGGCAAGGACACGGGAGCGAGTATTTGCGACGCCGTAGAGGTTGCCGCCGCACCGGAGGGAATCTGTCGGGTGCGTCTCGGGTCGATCGAGCCGGACCACCTGACGGAGGAGGTACTGGCGAGGCTGGCGGCGTGTGATAAGCTGTGCCCACAGTTTCACCTGGCACTGCAGAGTGGCTGCGACGCAACGCTCAAACGCATGAACCGTCATTACACGGCGGCGGAGTATCGTGAATTGTGCGACAAGCTGCGGGCGGCGTTCCCCGGCTGTGCGCTGACGACCGACGTGATGGTGGGCTTCCCGGGCGAGACGGCAGAGGAGTTTGATGAGTCACTCAGGTTTGTTGACGAGATCGGGTTTTCACGGGTGCATTGCTTCCCGTACTCCCGCCGCGAGGGGACACCGGCGGCAAGAGCCTCGGCCCAAGTGCCGCAGGCGGAAAAGCTGCGGCGCAACCGCTTGTTGATCGCCGCTGCCGAGCGCAGCCGTGTGGCGTTTGAGTCGGCGCTGGTCGGGCAGACCGTGGAGGTGCTGCCCGAGACCGAATGCTCCGACGGCCGCCTTGAGGGTTATACCGACACCTACGTGCCGGTGCTTGTGGACGGTGGCACCGTCGGCGTGCCGTGTGCCGTCCGCATCACGGGATATGAAAACGGAACGTGCATAGGGTGTGCCAAAATATAAAAAACAAGACCGCCGAGTGATCGGCGGTCTTTTCTTATGTTTTCTTATTCGGCGTCGGCGAACTTCATTTCCGCAAGCTGGGCAATGAGCTCCACGGCGTTCTGATAGCTGACCGAGCTGGTGTTGATGCACAGGTCGTAGTAGCCGGCGTTGCCCCACTTCTTACCCGAGTAGAAGTTGTAGTAGTTGGCACGCTTCTTATCGCTGCGGTTGACACGGGTCTTGGCCTCCTGCAGCGAAATACCGTCGTGCTCCGACACACGGGCGACACGGCTGTCCAGATCAGCGTGGATGTACACACGCACGAGATAGGGGTATTTTTGCAGAACGTAGTCCGCACAACGACCCACGATGACGCAGGCGCCCTTTTCCGACAGCGAACGGATTGCATCGAACTGTGCTTGGAACACCTGCTGGTTGACCGGCATGGAATAGTTCATTAGTCCTCCGGCACCCATGGAGTAGGAGCCCGTGGACAGCGTGTACAGCAGGCTGCTGGTGGGCTTTTCGTCAAAGTAGGCGAGGACCTCCTCCGACAGACCGCTTTCCTGGGCGGCGTGAGTGAGCAGCTCCTTGTCATAGCAAGGGATGCCGAGATGCTCCGCCAAGCGGCGACCGATTTCGTGTCCGCCACTGCCGAACTGGCGTGCAATCGTGATAATGACCGGATGTTTCATTTCTTTTTCTCCTTCCCGATCGAAAATACGTTAATAACGAGCGAGGTAGTGATCCAGCTCCCATTGGGTCACACGGATTTTGTACTCGTCCCATTCCTCAGTCTTGTGCTGTACGTAGCACGAGAAGATGTGATCGCCGAGTGTGTTGCGGATGAGCTCGTCCGCCTTCATCGCACGCACCGCCTCCTTGAGGTTGGAGGGCAGGTTCTTCACCCCGAGCGCCTCACGCTCATCCTCATCCATCTCAAACAGATTGGCTTCGATGCCTTCCGGCGGGGTCAGGCCACGGCGGATGCCGTCCAGACCGGCGGCGAGGCAGAGCGCCAACGCCAGATACGGGTTGGCGGACGGATCGGGGTTGCGCAGCTCGATGCGGGTGCCCGCTCCACGGGAGGCAGGGACACGCACCAGCGGGCTGCGGTTCGAGCCCGACCAGGCGATATATACCGGCGCTTCGTAGCCGGAAACCAGACGCTTGTACGAGTTAACGAGCGGGTTGGTAACGGCGCTCATACCCTTGGCGTGCTCCAGAATACCCGCAATGAACTGGTAGGCCGTTTTGCTCAGACCCAGGCGGTCGTCGGGATCGTAGAACGCATTCTTGCCATCTTTGGTGAGCGACATATTGATGTGCATACCGTTGCCTGCCTTGCCGTACACCGGCTTGGGCATAAAGGTGGCATACATATCGTGCTTGTGGGCGATCGTCTTGACCGCCAGCTTGAAGGTGACGATGTTATCCGCCGCCGACAGTGCATCGGCATACTTAAAATCGATCTCGTGCTGCCCGTTGGCGTTTTCGTGGTGCGAGGCCTCGATCTCAAAACCCATATCCTCCAGTGCGAGGCACATCGCCTGACGCACGTCTTCACCGAGGTCGGTGGGGCCAAGCTCAAAATAGGCACCACGGTCACGGGTGTCGGTGGTGGGGTGACCGTCCTCATCGTAGTTAAACAGGAAGAACTCGCACTCGGGGCCGACGTTGAAGCCGTCGAAGCCCATATCCTCCGCCTGCTTCAGCACACGCTTGAGCAGACCGCGGGGGTCGCCGGCAAACGGCTGACCGTCGGGGGTGTATACGTCGCAAATGAGGCGGGCGACCTTGCACTGCTCCTCCCACGGGAAGACGAGGAAGCTGTCGAAATCGGGATACAGATACATATCCGATTCTTCGATACGCACGAAGCCCTCCACCGAGGAGCCGTCAAACATACACTGGTTATTCAACGCTTTTTCCAACTGGCTTGCCGTAATGGCGATATTTTTGAATTCGCCGAAAATATCGGTGAATTGCAGTCGGATAAACCGAATATTTTCTTCTTTGACGATGCGAACGATGTCCGCAGCAGTGTACTTACCCATGTTACTTACTCCTAAATCAATCTTATTCTAATATTATAAAAGTTATTCCCGCAGCTTGTCAATAGTTTTTGCATAAATGCGCAAATGATGCAGGATACTATAGTGTATCACGGGAAAAGGAGGAGATTTTTTGCCACGCAAAGACAAGCGGCCCACCCGCATTTATCCCGATGCACGTCCGACGAACGAGCAGCCGGGACCGAGGGTTATCACAGAACGCCGCACCATACCAGCCAAACCAAAATCAGAGACGCCAGCAGAAACAGACACGATAGAACCACCCCAACACTGAGTCCACGGCGGCGGGGCGAGTTGGATTTGGGAACGAGATGTGCCGCACGGAGTGCCGAGACGACGTGCTTGTACAGCAACACCGTCAGCACGGCGTTCAGCGAGGTTTTCAGCAGATTGAACGGCAGGAAGGCAGGGAGCAGAAGCTCCTCGATCGCTTCCCGTTCCCACCCCGTGTACAGCGGGGAGATGAGCCAGTTCCACAGCAGCATACCGCCGGTGGCAAGCACCACGCCGATGATAAGACCGATCACGGCAGCGGACAGCGTGCGTCGACGGCGATAGAGGAATGCCGCCGGCAGGATGAACAGCAGGCTGGAGAGAATGTTCATGAGCATACCGATGAGACCGGTGTCGCTGACGGTGAAATATTCCACGAAAGAGACGACCACCGACATCAAGACGGCGGAAAGGGGGTCGTACAGCATGCCGCCAATGGCGAGGATACAATCCTTGGGATCGTATTTCAGCCACAAGGTGATCGGCGGCAGCATCCGTGACAGCACGACGGCGGCATACGCCAACGCACACAGCAGCGCCATGGAAACCAATTTGCGAGTATCGAGAAATTTGCGATCGGACATAGCAGACCCTCCACGGTAAAATACACAACGCCCCGCAGAAATATACTGCGGGGCGTCTCGTTTTTTGACAACGTCTTCTTTCATCCGGACTATACCGTCGGCTTTGGAATCTCACCAAATCAGCGCCAAGGCGCTCGCGGGCTATACCGCCGGTGGGGAATCACACCCCGCCCCGAAGACACGTATTCAGTTGTTACACAGTATATACCATACGGCAAGTGCTGTCAAGTTATAAAAGCAGCGTTGCCACGGAAAACAGCATCAGCAGGGACAGCACGTCGACGATGGTGGTGATAAACGGCCCGGCCATAACGGCGGGGTCAAAGCCAAGACGCTTGGCAAGAAGCGGCAGAGTACAGCCGAGAAGCTTTGCCAGCACGACGGTGACCGCCAAGGTGAGACAGATGACCAGCATTTCGGTATTGCTGAAGGTAAGCCCCAGCAGGAGACGGTCGACAAGTAGGAGCTTAAGACAGACGGCCGCCGCCAGCGTGACACCGCACAGCACCGCTACACGCAGCTCTTTCCACAGCACCCGTCCGATGTCACGTAGGCGGACCTCGCCGAGCGCCAGTACACGGATGAGGGTGACGGAGGATTGGCTGCCGCTGTTACCGCCGGTGCCCATCAGCATAGGAATAAACGCCGTCAGTACGACGGAGGTGGCAAGCGCCGATTCAAACGAGGTGATGATGATACCGGTGAAGGTGGCAGAGATCATCAGGAGCAGCAGCCACGGGATACGGGTGCGGTAGGTGGTCCACACGCCGGTTTTCAGATACGGCTTATCGGCGGGGATGATAGCCGCCATTTTTTCCATATCCTCGGTGACCTCTTCCTGCAAAATGTCGATGACGTCGTCGACCGTGATGATGCCGACGAGGCGCTCCTCACTGTCCACGACGGGAAGAGCGATAAACCCGTAGCGGCTGAACAGCTGCGCCACCGTTTCCCGATCTTCGGTGGTACGCACCGAACGCACCGTCCGATTCATCAGATCACCGATGAGCTCGTGCTCCTCTGCCAGCAGCAGATCACGTACCGAAACCACGCCCTGTAAATGACGGTCACGGTCGGTGACGTAGCAGGTGTAGATCGTTTCCTTGTCGGGGCCGCAGGCGCGAATGTACCGCAATGCCGCTGTGACGGTCATTTCCGCTTTCAGGTCGACGAACTCGGTGGTCAGCACGCTGCCGGCGCTGTCCTCGGGGTAGCGCAACAGTTGATTGAGAATGCGACGATCCTCGGGAGGAACGGCGCGAAGCAGTCGCTTGACCACGCCGGCGGGAAGCTCCTCCAGCAGGTCGGCGGCGTCGTCATCGTATAAGCCCGCCATCATATCCGCCATTTCACGGGTGGTCAGCAGGCGCAGCAGCGATTCCTGCGTGTCGCTGTCCAGATAGGAAAACGTTTCCGCTGCCGCCGTTTTTGGGAGCAGGCGATACGCCGGCAGCGCTTGCTCGGGCGGCAGTTCTTCGATCAGGGTGGCGATGTCTACCGGCTCCAAATCGATGAGCTGTGCTCGGGCGGCGTCGAATTTCCGCTCGGACAGCAGATCTGTCAGTGCATCGCAAATGGGGATGAGCCATGTTGTCATAAAAAAACCTCCTGTTTATGCAAACAGGAGGTTGGCTGCACAGCGCAACAAACGGGGCTGACCGATGTCAACTCCGCCGTGTGGCCGTGAAGGCACGGACCGCCTGTTTGGTTGTATGGGATCTACTTCGAGGGCCAGCGGCGTCCATACTTTCACTTCCTTTCAAGTTCTGCCACTATTATACCCCAACTTTACCCGAAAAAGCAAGAAAAAAGCGCAAATTCCCTTGCGTTTTTCAGGGTTTTTGGTGTATAATGGAAGAAACATAGTGATATGTTTCAGTTAGACGAAAGGTGTTTTTTGAAACGGCGGAATGCCGTAGGAGGGTAAGGCTTTGGCAATCGATCTGCACTGTCACACAAAAATTTCAGATGGGTCATTGGGTATTGAGGAATTGCTCGGTATCGCCAAGCGGCGTGGTCTGGCGGCGCTGGCGGTTACGGATCACGATTCTGTTGCCGGTGCCACCCGTGCGGTGGTTTTGGGCAAGCGCTTGGGCCTGCGTGTGATCCACGGTGTAGAGTTCTCCGCGATGGACGAGCAGCGTGGCAATAAGGCGCACCTGCTGTGCTATCAGTGTGATCATCCCGATCGCCTGGAGGGGCTGTGCCGCCGTATCGGCGAGAGCCGCCGTGCTGCAGCGCTGGAATCCATTCGCCGTGTGATGCGGTATTATCCCATCACGCCCGACCTGGTGGCAAAATGTGCGTCAGGCAGCACCAACATCTTCAAACAACATATTATGCACGCTCTGGTGGATGCGGGATATGCCGACGGTATCTACGGTGAAGTATACGAAAAGCTGTTTGGCGAAAACGGCTGCGCCAAGGTGGAAAAGACCTATCCCGACGTACGGGAGGTCTTGAAGGCCATTCATGAGGCGGGCGGCATTGCGGTGCTGGCGCATCCGTACAGCTACCATAGCGAGGCGCTGTTGGAGGAATTGATCGCCTTAGGCTTGGACGGCGTGGAGGCCTGGCATCACACGCACACGCCGGAGCAGACCGAGCAGCTGCTTGCGTTGACCCGTGAGCGGGGCTTGGTAGCAACGGGCGGCTCGGATTTCCACGGTATGTACGCCCGCACAGCACGGCCGTTGGGCTCGGCTCCGGTGCCGAACGAACAGGCAGACGTGTTGCTGGCCTACAAAGAGAAAAAGGCTCGTGCGGCACGCAGCGGAAAGGAAGCGTAAGATGACGCATAAGTACACGACCCGTGGTGTGTGTTCCCGCTCCGTAACCTTTGATCTGGAGGACGGCGTGGTACACAACGTACGGTTTGAAGGCGGCTGTGCCGGTAATACGCAGGGCGTTGCTGCCTTGATTGAGGGGATGCCCGCTGAGGAAGCGGTTCGTCGTTTGCAGGGGATCCGCTGTGGATTCAAGAGCACGTCTTGTCCCGACCAGTTGGCGGCGGCGTTGGAACAGGCGCTGAAGGTATAAATCCAAAAAATAACGCTCCGAAGCAAATCGCTTCGGAGCGTTTTGTTATTTCAGCGTGGGTGCAGGAGCGACGATCTCGTCCTCGTCACTGTCGTCGTCAAAATCCAGAACCAGAGCTTCTTCAGGAGCTTCTTCCGTTTTCTGCTCATCTGTGGTCGTGGGTTCTTTGTCGTCATCATCCAACAAGATACGGAATACCCGTTTATCCACCGAGCGGGTGTACAGCAGATGAAATCCGAGCGCTAAAGTCCAAGTGATCGGATAGCACAGGAACAGCAGCTGCCAACGGAGGGAGTCGTCGGTGATCGTCGGTAGGAAAAGCAGGATCCACAATACACGGAGACCGCAGACGAAGCCCAGCGTGACGAACATGGGGACGATCGAAAAGCCGAGGCCGCGCAGATGAGCCGATTGAACGTCCATGGCACCGCAGAGGAAGATCGTGGAGGCGATGATTACCATACGGGATGTTGCCGCCTGAATGGAGACCTCCGAATCCAGAAACAAGCCGAGAAGCGGGCGGGAGAGCAGTAAGATCGCCAGCCCGATGGCGATCGCCATCACCGCATCCAACAGATGACCGTAGAGGTTGACCTGACGGATGCGATGCTTTTTGCGGGCGCCGAAGTTCTGGCTGGTAAACGCCATGGTCGTGGTATAGAAGCCCGCCATAGCGGTGTAGGCAATATTTTCAATCTGACTTGCGGCGCCGCTTGCCGCCATATGCGCAGGACCAAAGCTGTTAATGGTGGATTGGATCAATACGTTGGAAACCGCAAACAACGAGGATTGAATGCCGGACGGAATACCAATCTTCAGTATTTCGATCAGCCGTTTTCGATAGATGCGCAGATGTGAAAGCTCCAACCGAACGTTGCTTGTTTCACGCATCAGGGCAACAAGCACCAGCACGGCGGAGATGTATTGGGATGCGATCGTGGCAATACCGACACCGGCGACGTCCATGTTAAATCCCAAAACAAACAACAGATTCAGCAGAACGTTTGCCAAGCCGGACAAGGCCAGATAGATCAGTGGGCGCTTGGTATCGCCGGCGGCGCGCAGAATGGAAGCGCCGCAGTTGTATACCATAAAGCCGGGCATACCGAGGAAATAGATGCGCATATACAAGGTCGCTTTTTCCAGAACGACCGACCCCTCGGCGCCGGTACCCATCATCAGCAGCAACGGTTTTGACAGCAGCAGACCGGCTACCATCAGGAACACGCCGCAAAAGAGGAACACGGTCATTGCCGTGTGCACGCTTTGGCGGACACGCTTCTGATGATGAGCGCCGATGTGCCGTGCCACCACGGTGAGCACGCCGGTGCACAGGCCAATGAAGAGGTTGACAATCAACGCCGTCAGCGAGCCGGTGGAGGAGATTGACGCCACCGCAACGTCACCGATCGGCGAAAGCGCCACCACAAAAGTATCGGCAGCGTTGTACAATACCTGCAAAATGCCGGTCGCTATCACGGGAAGTGCATAAAAAAGCATCTGTGGCAGTACCGGCCCGACACAGAGATCTCGCTTGGAACGGTTGGTCATCGTGTATCCCTCCACACGGTTACGCATCATCTTCTGAACAAGTCGATTGTAGCACACACCTGAACAGCCGTCGTGCCAAAAACAGGAATAAGTACGCCAAATTTTGACATAACGGCAGGGGTACGCTTATACAATAACACACCGCTGTGGTTTGTCAAGATAGATTGTCAGAATATTCCGTGAAAATTTCAGCGTTTGACGGCAACGCTAACGATAGCGACGAAAAGGAGGGAGAACGGTGGCAAAAGGGTTTATGAAATTTGCCAAAGGCATGGGCATTGGCCTGGCGGTGGGCTGTGCGGTCGGCGTGATCGCCAATCAGTATGTACACAGCGGCAAAAAAGGCATGAAAAAGACGGTGGGGAAGGCGTTGAAAAACATGAGCGAGCTTGCCGAAGAGCTCGGCGAGATGTTTTGAAGCCATAAAAAACGGAGCGTCGGTAAGACGCTCCGTTTTTGTTTGAATTACCGTTCCTCGCGGAAGTAGGGGAGACCCAAGCCGGCAGGCGGCTGATGCTCACGCTTCTTGCGCATACTGGTGATGATCAGCACCACCAGCGTGACGACGTAGGGGAGCATCGACACCAAGTATTGCATCGAGCGGTTGTCGCCGAAATTCAAGTAGGCGGGAAGCACGTACAAGCCACCGAACAGGAAGGAGCCCCAGATAGCGGAGAGAGGTTTCCACAAGGCAAAAATAACCAGTGCAATGGCCAGCCAACCACGATCGCCAAATCCGCCGTCGCTCCACGTGCCGTGGGTGTAGTCCATAATGTAGTACAGACCGCCCAAGCCGGCAACGGAGCCGCCGATGATCGTGGAAAGATACTTGTAGAGGGTAACGTTGATACCGGCTGCATCGGCTGTGGCGGGATCCTCGCCAACGGCACGGAGATTCAGACCGACACGTGTTCTTTTCAAGAACAAAGCAGCAATGATTGCAACGACAATGGATAAATAGACCAAAAATCCGTAGTTCAAAAACAGCGTGCCGAAGGCACCCAGATCATCGGCAAAGGGCAGCGTTTGTGAAAACACTTCACTGGTGCGCTTGACCGACAGCGAGCCACCCTCGCCGAACAGCTGGGCCAACGAACCGCCGAAGAAGTTGCCGACGCCCATGCCGAACGTCGTCAATGCCAAACCGGTAACGTTTTGGTTGGCACGCAGGGTGATGGTCAGGAAGCTGTAGATCAGCGCCATCAAGGCTGAACCCAAAAGTGCAGCAAAGGTGGTGATCAGCACGGCCAGCCAAGGCAGATACCCATCACCGGCAAAGCGCTCATAGAAAAACGCGCCGATGATGCCGGACACGCCGCCCATATACATGATGCCGGGGATACCGAGGTTCAGATGACCGGACTTCTCCGTGAGGATCTCGCCGGTTGAACCAAACAGCAACGGAACGCCCTGGCGGATGGCACGGGGCAGGAACATAAGGAGCCAGCTGATGATTTCTTCCATCAATTCATACCTCCTTTTTTCGAGTGGCGGAAATTGATCTTGTAGCGAATGAAGAACTCGCAGCCGATGATAAAGAACAAGATAATACCGGTTACGATGTCCGCCAGGCTGTTATCCAAATCGAAATTGGTGGCAATGGCGCCGGAACCACGCTGCAGGAACACGATCAGGAAGGCAGCGAAGATCATGGCGAAGGGGTTGAAGTTTGCCAACCAGGATACCAGAATGGCGGTGAAGCCCTGTCCTTCAACAGCGTCGGGGTAAATCGTGTGGTTAACACCACTGGTCAGCAGCATACCTGCCAGACCGCAAATAGCACCGGAGACGGCCATGGTGCGAATGATCACCTTTTTCACGTTGATGCCGACATAGCGTGCGGTGTTTTGGCTCTCGCCGACGACCGAAATCTCATAACCCTGCTTGCTGTATTTTAGATAGATAAACAGGATGATGCAGACAAACAAGGCGGTCAAAACAACGGGAAGATAGCGATTCTCGTTGATACTCGGAAGCCAACCGCCGTTGGTAAACAGGTTGATAACGCCGACTTTTGCCGAGTTCTTCGGATTTTCCCACACGATCTCAAGGAACGCTACCAGCGAAATAGCAATGTAGTTCATCATAAGGGTGAACAGCGTTTCGTTGGTGTTGTAGTGCGCCTTGAAAATGGCGGGGATAACGCCCCACAGTGCGCCTGCCAGCATACTCACGAGGAGCATGGCGGGGAACAGGAGAGCCGGCTCCATGGTGTCGCCGCAGTAGATCATAAAGGTTGCGGAAGCAACGCAGCCTGCCAAGGTTTGTCCTTCTGCGCCGCAGTTCCAGAACTTCATTTTGAACGCAGGGGTGACTGCCAATGAGATGCACAGCAGGATAGCTACCTTTTGGAAGGTAACCCACATCATACGAGTCTGGGAGGGATCTTCCAGATTGAAGTTACCACCCGCCATGGCGGTGTACACGTCTACCGGATTGAGGTCCGAAACCAGCATAATGACGATACCGGCACATACCAGGGCAAGCAGAATGGCGATGCCACGAACCGTCCAGGCCTTCCACCAAGCCATACTATCCCGTTTGGTGATGTGGATCAGCGGTTCGCGATGATGTTTTTTAACAGCGACTTCACTCATTCGACTCACCTCCGTTGGCATCACTCTTGGTCATCAACAGGCCGATTTCTTCTTTGGTGGTTGTGCGGGCGTCGACCAGGCCGGTGATCTTACCGGAGCCGATGACCAAAATGCGGTCGCACAGATCAAGCAGCACGTCCAGATCCTCGCCGACGAAGATGACGGCGACGCCGTTTTCTTTTTGTTGATTTAGCAAGTTATAAATGGTATACGAGGAGTTGATATCCAAGCCACGCACGGGGTAGGCTGCCATCAGCACGGTGGGGGAGGCAGCGATCTCACGGCCGACCAGCACCTTTTGGACGTTACCGCCCGACAGGCGGCGAACGGGCGTATGGGCACTGGGAGTGACGACCTGGAGATCGTCGATGATCTTATCCGCCAGGTCCCGAGGGGCTTTGCGCTGCAGGAACGCCGAGTGGCCCTTGCGGTAGCTGCGGAGCATCATATTGTCGATGATGTCCATATTGCCGACCAAGCCCATACCGAGGCGGTCCTCCGGAACGAAGGAGAGACGTACGCCAAGCTCACGGATCTGCAACGGCGTTTTGTTGCGGAGGTCTTCGACCTCGCCGGTTTTGGGATTGTGATAGTAAATGTCGCCCTCGGTCAGATGCTGAAGACCGGCAATGGCTTCCAGCAGTTCACGCTGACCTGAACCGGCGATGCCGGCGATACCCAGGATCTCGCCCGAACGAGCGGTGAAGGAAACGTCGTCCAGCACGCACACGCCTTGACGGTTGACACAGGTGATGTCCTTGACGACCAGGCGGTCGACGGGATCCTTCGGCTCGCTGCGATCGATGTTCAGATCGATCTTTTTACCGACCATCATCTCGGTCAGCTCGGCTTCGGTTGTTTCTGCCGTGTTGACGGTGCCAATGTATTCACCCTTGCGCAGCACCGACACTCGGTCAGACAGCGACAGCACCTCGTGCAGCTTGTGGGTGATGATGATGATCGCCTTGCCGTCGTCACGCATGCGACGGAGAATGGTGAACAGCTTTTGCGTTTCCTGCGGGGTCAGCACGGCGGTGGGCTCGTCCAGAATCAGGATGTCCGCACCACGGTACAGCACCTTGATGATCTCCACCGTTTGCTTTTCCGATACCGACATGGTGTAGATCTTTTGGGTGGGGTCGATGTCGAAACCGTAGCGGTCGCAGATCTCCTTGACACGCTTGTGCGCTTTTTTGAGATTGTATCGGCCACTCTCTTTCAGGCCCAATATGATGTTCTCGGTCGCTGAGAACACATCGACCAGCTTAAAATGCTGGTGAATCATACCGATTTTGTAGTCAAATGCATCCTTGGGAGATGAAATGACTGCCGGCTCGCCGTCAATGAAGATCTCACCCTCGTCAGGGAAGTAAATACCCGAGATCATATTCATCAACGTGGTCTTGCCGCTGCCGTTTTCGCCCAGAATCGACAAAATCTCACCACGGTAGGCGGTCAGATCGACGTTCTTGTTGGCGACGACCTTGCCAAAGGTCTTGGTGATGCCGCGCAGCTCGATAGCCGGGACGGTTGCGTGTTCACTCATAGAAATCCTCCCCTGTGTCTTATTCTGAAACAAACCCCCACACGCTTGTTTCAAAATAAGCGACATATAATCACTGCGGGCGAGGCAGGGATCGTCCTGCCTCGCCTGCAGTAAATGGCATTATGCTGAGTAACGATTATTTCGTGGTGACACCGTCAATGTCGATGTCGAAGTACGGTGCGGAACGCTTCTTGGACTCCTGGAAAGCGCCGTTTTCGATAACTTCCGTATCACCCTGCCAGGTTTCGTCGGTGTTGACGTCGGCCAGGTAGGTCGTCATTTCCTTGTTGTCCTTCTTCCAAGTGGAGGTAGCAAACACCTGCAGCTCGCCGGATTCCAGCTTCGCCTTGGCATCGGCAACGGCCTGCTTGGCTTCTTCCGAAACGGATTTGCCGAACTCGGACAGCTCGACGGAGCCGTTCTTCAGACCGCCGCACCAGTCAACAGCGATGTTCTCGCCGTTGCAGACCTGAGCGATGATGTACTCGAAGTAGGGAGCCCAGTTGATGCGAGAGGAAACCAGGAAGGTTTCGGGGCAAGCAGCGTTGGTGGAGCCGTTGTAAGCAACGTTGGGAACGCCGGCCGCTTCGCAAGCGTTGGGAGCGCCCATGGAGTCAGCGTGCTGGCTGATGAGAACGCAACCGTCGTTGATCAAAGCGTTGGCATACTCCATTTCCTTGGTTTCATCGTACCAGGATTCGGTGTACTTAACGGTAATGGTAGCCGTCGGGCAGACCGAGCGAGCGCCCAGATAGAAGGCGGTCATACCGGACTTCACTTCAGCGTAGGGCATAGCGCCGACGTAACCGATCTTTGCCTGGTTAGCGGTGATCTTGCCGGAAGCGATCATCTCGTTGAGTTCGAAGCCTGCAACGATACCCGCCAGGAAACGGCCCTCATAAATGGAGGCAAACGCATTGTGGAAGTTTGCAACGCCGGCGGTGTGAGCCTTCGTACCGGTGGCGTGGCAGAACTGAACTTCCGGATATTCGGTAGCGGCCTGGATCATATAATCCTCATGACCAAAGCTGTCGGCGAAGATCAGGTCGCAGCCGCCTTCAGCCAGTTCCACAGCTGCTTCATAGCAGTCGGAGCTCTCGGGAATACCCTTCTTCATAACAACCTGGCTATCCTTCAAGCCAAGCGCTTCCTTCACTTCATTCGCAGCCTTGATGAAGTTCAGGTCATAGGTGGAGTTTTCGTCGTGCAAGAAGATAAAGCCAATCTTCAGGTCATCCAATTTGTCCTGATCGATCTCGATGTCTTCCGCAGGAGCGTCGGGGGTAACAACTTCGCCGCCGTTGGAATTGTTGTTGTTGCCCGTCTGGGTTTCCGGTCTGGAGCAAGCTGCAAGGCCAAGCGCCATAACAGCAACCAGAAGCAGTGCCAGGATTTTTTTCATGTGTTTTCCCTCCATTTTTTCTTTATTACAGTTGCAATGCAACAGTGTAACCTTACTCTTGGATGAACGTGATATTGGTGCCGTCCATCGCCGCAATGCGGGCCAGCGATTCCACACGGATGCCCCGGCTGCGAATGAGGTCGCCGCCCGGCTGGAATGCCTTTTCAATAACAATACCCGCGCCCACTACCGTTGCGCCGGACTCTTCCACCACTTGGATCAAGCCGTTGAGCGCTTGTCCGTTGGCGAGAAAGTCGTCGATGATGAGTACACGGTCTTCCGGCTGCAAAAAGCGGCGGGAGACGATGATCTGGCTAGTAGTGCCGTGGGTATAGGATTCTACGGTGGCGGTGTAAACGTCGCCGTAGATATTCGTCGTTTTGGATTTTTTCGCAAAGACTACCGGGACGCCGAAGTACTGTGCTGTGAGGCAGGCGATGCCGATGCCGGAGGCTTCGATTGTGAGGATCTTGGTGACGCCCGCATCGTGAAACAGGCGCTCAAACTCCCGACCGAGCTCGCACACGAAGGCTACATCGATCTGGTGATTCAGAAAATTATCCACTTTGAGCACGTTGCCGGGCAGGAACTGTCCGTCACGCAGGATGCGATCTTCCAGCAGCTTCACGAAAACATCACCCCAATATACTATAAAATAATTCTAAACTTTTTGTTGAAAAATGTCAACAGGTAACCGACACTTTTGCTTGCATTTCAGGACGAAAAAACGTATACTTTTAAAAAAATGAGTGTGATCTCTCACCCTCTCAGGGTTCGAATCCCCGTTTAATGAAAAGAACGCCTCACCCTGGCGGGTAATGCGTTCTTTTGGTGAACCATCGGGGATAAAGCCGCTTTGCGTCTTTCGTGCTCGGCGACCGTTCGTGGAACGGTGCCCGCCGTCGCACTTCGTCGCTGAAAAACAGTCCACCGG
>JAZQSX010000020.1:0-3005 GCA_045630285.1 Acutalibacteraceae bacterium
AAGAAGTGACGGAAGTTGGATAGCATATACGCCATCCAGTAATACTGCCGCACCGGCAAATCGTGTGGAATGAAAATTCGAAGAAGCTTCGGGATTTGCTGGACTCTAATCTTGAAACCGGGACGGGATGAGGTATACTGAAAAAGGAAATGTCGAACAGAGAGGGGAACAGGTATATGGCAGTCGAAACACCGGCGTATTGGGACGAGGACGAGCGATTGTTGGAGAAAATACCGGAAACAACAGCGTATGGCAATCCGGTTATGATTCCCAAGCGGTACCAGGGCGCATGGGAGATGGCAAGAGTGACCCAAGAATACTGCCGAAAGAAGGGCGAGGACCCGATCGCTTGCTGGCAGGAACAGGAGCCTATGCGACCGAGAGCTTACGACATGATGAAGGTATACTGGGAGATCTATCAAAAACAAAATTAAGCGGTGTTGCTAGATGCTGAGGTTTCCGTAAAGGATAGTTCCAAGAAGCATAATGAAACAGCGTTTATGCACAAATTTTATGCCCCTGTAACATATGACGGGCAGCAGTATATAGCAAAAATCTCAGTGGAGGAATATGGGGCGAGAAATCAAGGAAGAAGATTTTACAATCTTAGAGGCATAAAAATAGACCCTGCCGGAGGTGCCCCGGATGGAATGCCATCCTACGGCACGGTGCCTGACGCAAAGTCCATGATTAGTATATCCGATTTGTTTGCTCTTGTCAAGCAATACGACAAGGAATTCCAACCGAAGCCTGCCAACCCTGTGCCTTTGCTGAAATTCACAAAAAAATCAACGGCACATATTATGCCGTTGTTGCTTGCCCAGATTCAAAATGGAAAAAGATTTGGTTGGTTTCCGCTTATATTACAAAAAAACAGTAGCCCGGTTACGCAAGAGGTTGATGTAACAAGCCCCAACCTTAACGTCCGAAACGACCTTACTTCTCCCGATGCTACCATTGATAGTATATCCGAATCTTCGGAAAATGTCAATAGTAACACGGTGCGTGATCGTGGCATGGAGATCGGCGTTCGACCGTCCGAAATGGATACTACCTTCAAAGAAATGGGTGAATGGCAGCGGCAGAAGGTGCTGACCACGCTGGAGAAGAATACCGGCACGAAGATCGTTCTAGTAGCACTTGATTTGTTGCCGAGAAAAAATAAAGGGCAGGGTGTTTTATGATATTACAAAAATAAAAGTGGCTCCTGCTATAAGCGAAAAGCATGTTGCCCTTTTGGCACATTCACCTTCCACATCTCAGGAAGCCACTGACACCTTTAGAATAACAGATAATCCACAAGGTGTCAATACCCAGTATACGCAAAACGGCACTAAAAGATTCATTGCACCCGATGCGACGACGGAAACAAGTGGCATTGAACAATTCAGCGAGCAGGAACTGCAGGCCGAATTGCAACGTCGCCGAGGCGGCAATACGCCGAATCCTCTGCAGATTGCTCAACTGAAGCCTGAGGATGCCGGCACGAAGCTGTACGCGATCTCGTTGATTTCGTCAAGCAGTCTCCGCAGATGCAACAGGTGCTGACCACATTGGAGACGAATACCGGCACGAAGATCGTTCTAGTAGCACTTGATTTGTTGCCGAGAAAAAATAAAGAGCTTAAAATTAAAGATTTTGCTGTTGTAAAAAGCGCATATGTCAAAGAAGCAATCCAATACCACCTGAACAGTAATAGTATCTTATACATTAATCCGGATAAAAAGAGGACCGATATTTGGCTCGCTCGTACTGGGCTCCAATTGCCGGTCGGAGAAACCAAATATGGTCCTGTAAGAAAGATAACATATTCCGACGGGAAAGTCAAGATAGAAAATTCAACCAAAGCGACACCGATGGAGGCGGACGGCGAATACGATCCGAGTACCAAGACGATCCGCATTAACCCCAACCGTGCCACACCTGTGACGGTGATCAAGCACGAGCTGACACACTTCTTGCGAAAAAACGGCATTTCCGTGGAATATAAAAAGGAAGATTTGTCGCAAGTTAATCCCCAGCTGTATGAGTGGCTGGCAATTATTAACGGCAAACCTTCTTCTGACACTAGAATAGCAGAAACGCCACCTATTGTCAATACCCAGTATACGCAAAACGGCACTAAAAGATTCATTGCTCCCGATGCGACAAGCCAGACATCCCCGATTTACCACTCAGCATCTCGAAAATACATTCGATGTGTTGGGTGTTTTCGACTCTGTGTACAGGATTTTTTGAAAAATTCGTACAAAATTCGTACACATAAAGCAAAAAGCCGCTATTTAAGCGGCTTTTTGCGTGTTTGGTGGAGTCGAGGGGAATCGAACCCCTGTCCGAAAACCACTTACCCTAGCTTTCTCCGAGTGCAGCCCGTCTTTTGGGATTCCCCTCACCCGACGCCGGTGGGCAGGCTTCGGGTTACGGTAGTCGCTGCGTCATGACGGGCGGAGCGACATCCGTCCGTTCACGTTCACCGCTGCATGACGCCTCTGTCCCGACCGCGGTACTTCGGGCAGAGACGGCAGCCTAATTAGGCCGCGAGAGCAACTTTATTGTTGTCGTTTGTTTTGAAAGGTTGCAGATTTTATAGCGGTTCTGCACCGCTACTCGCTTACCAAGGCTCACAATCCCCGTCGAAACCTTTGCGACCCCATATATAAGATGTGATCCTGAATACAGTATAGACAAACTGCGGCGGATTGTCAACCCGCCGCAGCCGTTTTTTATTTCCAGTTTTCCTCGTTCTCCACCGTGATACCGTTTGCTTCCAGCAGGGCGGCGGTGACACCACGCCCGGGAATCAGGCGCCCCGAGAACGTGCCGTCATACACAAAGCAGCGGCCGCAGGAGGGGCTGTTTTCCTTGAGGATCGCATGACGGATACCGTGCTCACGGCAGATCGCCAGCGTTTGCTCGGCGCCGCTGCGATATGCGGCAGTGACGTCGACGCCCTCGGTGTTGATCACACGGTCGCCCTGAATTTCAGACGGCGGAAGTCGGAGGCC
>JAZQSX010000021.1:0-35906 GCA_045630285.1 Acutalibacteraceae bacterium
ATGCTCGAGACTCAGTACGGCGACCGCTACGTGAAATACGAAGTGGTGCGTGAGGCGGAGGCAAAGAAGAACGGCGACTATGCCGCAGGTGACCTGAATGCCTTTGAAGCACAGCGCTGGAACGCTCTCTACTACACCAAGAGCTACGAAGCAGGCAAGCCCCTTCTTGCTGATGAATTTGTACTTAGCACAAGCAATAACAAAGCCAAAGACGGCTATACCCCCGTTCACCGCTTCGGTGAGGAGATTTGCTACGACCTTAACAAGTATAACTTCAGCGATAAATCTCCCAGCATCTATCTTTCTGTTAAGCAGTCGAAGAACGATAAGTCTGCCGTTGCCGATGTTCCCGAGGTAGTTGGCTCTATGTTCTCGGACGGCCTCTGGATGCTGTTTGGCGGAGTCGGCGCACTCTTTGGTGTCGGCGGAACGCTCGGCACACAGGCTCTCATTAAAAAGAAACGTGAGAAGAAAGAAGCTTAAAATAATAATATCCGCCGCTTAAAAGGCGGCGGATATTTTCCTGCATCCTATGTGAAAGGAGATAAGGTCAACAAAGATGAATTTAGAAACAATTTGTGTTGTGATTGCAGAAATAGCGCCTCTTTTGGCAACTTTGTTTTCCTTTATATATGGTTTAAAACATTTTTTCAAAAAGGGAAAACCGCTGTTTTTGCAGACAATTACAATGGCTATGGCCAGTCATGCGCTGGGTAGCATTTATCATTTGTGCCAAGCTCTCACAAGTGATACACTTATAGAAGGATTTACCCCGGCTTATCTCGGCCGCATAGGTTTTTTCTTGTTTATTATCACAGCAAGTTATGGGCAAATGGATAGAATTGTTGACGACGGTTCCGCTAAAATGAAGCCGAGTCGATATCTTGCCTTGCTTGCACCAATTTGCGCAGTCCTTTTATACATTCCCAATTACATTACAGAAGAGGTACCGATTCAAACAAAAATTGTTTATGCACTTGTTTGGATACCGGCTGTTGTTGCAGTATATTTCAACCTGAAACACGCTATTATTCCTAATATGGATTTTGGGTTCATTAAAGCGATCAAACCGTATAATATTCTAATTTTATGTTTAGGTTTTTCTGAACTTGCTTGTTTGACCGCTTGGAATTATTACGAAATAGTGCCGCTTGCAATTTCTGCGGTTGTTTTCGGCGTTCTGTGTATCAGCACAATGATTGCCGCAAAGAAGGGGGCAGAAAAATGGACAATATGATTTATATTTTGTTTATTTCAATCTCTATCCCTTTGCTTTTGATGGCATTGCTTATGGAAAAGAAAGCGCGTTTGCCCATTTCGTTTATGATAATCGGTATTTTTGTTTCGGTTTTTGCATCAGAGGTTAACGGACTGCTTTCGAATTTGTTATCCATGGATACGTATAGCATGACTGTAATTATTACTCCTGTAAGCGAAGAACTGCTGAAGGCGTTACCTGTTTTCTACTATGCCATTGTAATATCCGATAAACGAGAGCGTTTGTTTACGGCATCAATGGCGATAGGTATCGGTTTTGCCTTGCTTGAAAATGCTTATTTTCTTTTGAATTCTGATAATTTTACTATAATTATCGCAATTATACGCGCTTTTGGCGCGGGGCTCATGCACGGTATGTGCACGCTGCTTGTAGGCGTTGGTATATCCTTTGTGAAGAAGAAAAGCAAATTGTTTGCTGTCGGAACCTTTGGACTTCTCTCAACCGCCATTGTTTACCACGGAATATACAACATACTGATTCAATCTGAGTTCAGTACCGTAGGTGCGCTTTTGCCTATTGCAACCTATATTCCGTTCCTTATCTGGCGATTGTGCGTTAAGGGTAAAGCAGAAAAATCGAAGAGTGAGGAATGAGTATGATTTATAAAATAAAGAGAATATAAACAGTACAACAGGCGAAGGAATGGAAATGCTTCCGTTTTATAATATATTTAACGAGTGGCATTCCCTTGACAGCTTTTTATTTTAATTTCCGCTTACGGTATTCTTTGGGGGGCATTCCGTGGATCGAGCGGAACAGTCGGCTGAAGTATAGGGGATTCTCAATGCCGAGAGAAAATGAGATCTCCTGCACCGACATGGTGGTATCACACAGCAGCACGGCTGCTTTTTGTGCCAAGGCTCGCAGGTGGTACTGATGCGGTGTGTAGCCCTTGTATTGCTTGAACAGACGGATGAAATGTCCGACGCTGAAGCCGCATTCCTCAGCAAGTCGGGCGTTGTCGATCGGCTGCTCCGGCTGTTCAAGCATACGGCCGGCAATGCGATCGATCAGCAGTCGATGTACGTCCTCAGCCTTGGGAACGAGCTGTTCGCCAAGCTCTGCGAGCAGCAGCTGGAGGTGTGCGCTGAGCGCATACGGGTACAAGGCATTATCCGTCGGAAATTGCAGCATCTGGTCGATGTGAGTAGTCAGTGTCGAAAAGCGGGGCAGGGGAATGGTGGTTGCCGTGACCTTGGTGATACTCTGCAAAAGATGATCGGCCGTCTCACCGTTGAACATCACCCAGTAAAATCCCGAGCTTTTCCCACGCGGTCCGCGATAGTGGATCGGTGTATTTGGCGGAATATATATTACATTTCCTGCGGAAATAGTTCGTGGAGGCTGCTCCGACAGTAGTTTTACGTCGCCTTGTTCTACCAACAGAAGCAGATGATACGGCAAGCCGATGGGGTCACGGTGGTGGGAATGATTGGTCTCGTTTTTGTACCACCCAAATCCGTCGGCACGCAGAGTGATGTGATCGGGATACTCGGGAGCAGACAGCAGCTTTGTCAGAAGAAGACAACGGTTTCCCTTTCGAAGCGGATCGTCAACGGATTGGATTTTATGCTTTGTTTGACTGTCGACGAGCGAGGTGTCTGCCAACAGGTTTTTTTTCGGCTCATGACATTTGAACAAGCGGATGTTGCTCAAATACGTGTCCTGGATACCTGTGACGTAAAGGCTGTTCATTTTTTTGAAAAGCGAGATGCCCCAGTTACCGAAAATCGGTGCCTTGGCGGGGTGACTGCCGGTCGTGAAATGAAGCGTGTGCGTTGTCCAATGATCACAGTGGTCGAAATAGTAGGCGCCAAATCCCGTTGCTGCAAAAAACTTATTGATCCAAATACCGAAAGCACCGCCGTACTGCTCCACCGTCAAACAATAGTCGGTATCCGGTTCGATGGGGATATTCTTGATGAAGCAGTCCAAATATTGCTCTTGATTATCGTTACAGTGAAACACAGCACTCACCTCACGATCAGTATAACGCATCAAAATACGCTTCGTCAACAAAAATGTTAATTTTGTGCATATTTATATGTATTTTTGCTATGTGAATATCAAAGTGTGTTTGGTATGATATACTTAAGTAAGTAATCGTGTTTTTCAGTATTTTAACGAAGGAGAGGATCGTGTTGCGTACAATGAAACGAACACTGTCGATTGCCCTGTCGCTGGCACTGTTGGCGACGGCTTGCATTACCGGTTTGGTATTACCGGTTGCGGCAAGCAGTACGCCGACGGGTCTGTTGCCGAACGGCGACTTTGAAGGTACGCCTACTTCCGGCTGGACTTGGGACAATCACGCCACCAACGCCCCCAAGTACGCTATCATCAGTGAGGGCAACAGTCTGATGACTATTACCAACGATCCGGATGGCAGCGGTAATAAATGCTTGAAGATCCCCGAGCAGTTGTCGGGGACGACGTACAAAACGTACGACAAGTATTATAAGAGCGCTCCGGTCGAAGCGGGGAAGAAGTATCGCCTGAGTATGAAGTATAAGGGCACTGGCCTGCGTGTGTATATTCACACTTCTTACTGCACGCCGGGCGGTGTTTACAATGCGTCGGCGGCTGCCGATTGGACCGATTACGCAGTAGAATTTACCGTCAATGAATCGACGACCACCAAAAACTTCATTTTCGCTATCGGTCATGCCGCTGTGGCAGGCACGGTATATATCGACGATGTCTGCCTGAATGAGGTTACCGAACTGAGCGGTGTGGTCTTGCCGGAGCAGATCACGCTGTCCAAAGGAGACACGCAGAAGCTGTCCCTGATCGCCGAACCTGAGGGTGCTGTTCTGCCGAACGAAACAATCAGCTGGACGAGCAGTAACACAGCGGTTGCCACTGTCGGCTCCGACGGCACCGTGACGGCGATCGACTCCGGTGTGGCGTATATTACCGCCACTGTCGGCGGTTTCACCGCTACCACCACGGTGGTTGTGGCGTCCACCGACAACAAATGGACGGATACGAACCTGCTGGTGGACGGTGACTTTGAGGTCGAAACGTTGTCGTCGAACTGGTCAAAGTTTACGGCGGCGACCGCCAACGTTACCCATACAACGGACCCTGCAGATGCTGCCAACCATTGCCTTAAATTTACCGGCTCGAAGGTGCCCAACTACACGAGCATTTCGAGTGCCAAAGGCGACACTTACTATCTGTTCTCGTTCCGTCATAAGGGCACGGGTAAAGCACAGGCATCGTTTACTAAGAATTATGTCGATGTGGAGAGCGTTGTCGTGCTGAATACCGAGGCATACAGTATCAGCAATACCACGAACGACATCAGAATGTACATCGATACGAAGGCCGATTGGCAGACGATTAACATCGTGTTTAAAACCACGGCCTCGACCAATAAGAGCTGGATTTTGCAGTTTGGTTCCTATGGTGCGGCTACCGAGCTGTATCTTGACGATGTTTCGCTGATCGAGCTCGGCAAAGCAACCGTTTCCGAAACGGTTTCGGGCGGCTCCGTTTCGCTGAGCAGCGGTTCGGCGAGCGGCACGGCACTCACGGGTCTCAGTGAAGGAGCGACCGTGACTGCTACTGTCACTCCCAACGCAGGGTACATTTTGGTGCCCGGCAGTCTGCGGTATGTGACTCCTGACGGCTTCACCAAGCGGATCCTTAACAAAGACGGCGAATTCGGTGCAGGTGACGGCAACTCCTTTACCTTTGAGAAGCCGATGGAGAACGTCCGTGTGTTTGCTGATTTTGTGAAGACCGATTCCACCGATTTCGCCTGGGGTACGGTCGGCACCTCTGTTCGTTACGCCGAGGACGGTGTAACCAAGGACGGTATTCGCTTCCTGACCCGTGTGAACCTGACTGCGTTTGATGCTGCTGCTGCCGCTGGCCTGACTCTCAAATACGAAGGCGAGACCTATACCGTTAAGGAGCTGGGCTTGATGCTCAAACGTGCGGAGAATGCGAATGAACTGACCGTTGCAAATAAAGACGCCTACGGTATGACGCACCTGCCTTCGGTGGATAGAATTTGGAGCGTGACGGTATACACTGCGGCTTCCAATACCTTCCGTCTGACCGACTATACCGAAAACTATATCGACTATACCATCGCGATGACCACCACAAACCCGAACGAGGCCTTTAACGACCGTGTATATACGGCGCGCGGCTATCTCATTCTGGAAAAAGGTGGGGAAGAGACGGTGTTGTATGCCGATGAACGTACCGACAGCGTCAACACGGCGCTGGCGCGCGAAAATGGTGAGCTGTCGGATACCGACATCGTTGTCCCCGGCACCGGCAGCGGTGGCGGCGACTCCGGTGAAGAGGATGAGCCCACCGTTACCGTGCCTGAGGATGACAAGGATTATACCAACGCCGATCTGAAGATCCTCTCCATCGGCAACAGCTATTCGCAGGATGCGCAGGCGTATCTGTCGAAGATCGCCACGCTGGAAGGTAAGACCTTCAAAACGGTCAACCTCTACAAGGCCGGTTGTGCGCTGAAAACACATTATGAGGGTTGGGCGAACAACGAAGCGATCTATAACTACGAGCTGAACGGAACGGCAAATGCCGATTACAACTCTTTCGTCTCGCTCAAAGCGGTGTTGGAAAGCGATCAGTTCGACGTCATCACCCTCCAGCAGTCGTCTTGGGGCTCCTTAGGCTACAGTAACTTCCAGCCGTATTTGAATAACTTGATTACAGAGATTCGCAAGCTACAGCCGAACGCAACGATCTATATTCATCAGACCTGGGCGTACGGTGACGGCCATGCCAGCCATAGCGCTACGTCCGGCGGTACGATGGCAGCGATGTGGTTAAAGGTTGAAGCGGCGTACAACTCTGCGGCAGCAGAAACCGGCTTGTCTCTCATTCCCAGCGGTCAGGCGATCCAGCTTGCGCAGGAGGAGCTGAACACCGGCAATTACAGTGCGACGAGCATTCAGCGCGACAATGCGCACGTCAGCAAAACGTGGGGTCGTTACCTGCTGGCACGTCTGTGGTACGAAATGTTCACCGGCGAAGTGCCGAATGTTACCATAAATCAGGTAAATGCGTCGGTGGTGAACGATGCGGCGATGGAGGCTATGATTCAAGGGGCCATTGCCGATGCCTTTGTCGAGTATCCCGCCGATCCTGTGGAAATGGAGGCAGCAGCATGAAGCAGTATGTTAAGCCTGAGCTTGAGATCTATCGCTTGATGGCCGACGAGGCGCTCGCTGCGGTCATTCAAAGTGAGCCCACTGTCGAGGATAACGACGACGATCTTACCGTATAATAGCAAAGACAACGCCGCAGGGATTCCTGCGGCGTTGCTTTTATAACTGACTCTTTATCTTGTCCAATGCCCCTTTTTCCAAACGGGAGACCTGTGCTTGCGAGATACCGATCTCTGCGGACACCTCGATCTGCGTCATCCCCTTGAAGAACCGCAGATTCAGAATGCGTTTCTCACGCTCGCCCAGCCCACGGATCGCCTCCTTGAGTGCTAATTCATCCAACCAGGTGCGATCGTCGTTGACGTCGCCGATCTGATCCATCACGTACATCGTATCGCCGCTGTCGGCATAAACGGGCTCGTACAGCGATACCGGCTCCACGATCGCCTCCAGCGCCAGCACCACATCCTCCCGTGGCAGCTCCAGTGCTGCTGCGATCTCTTCCACGGTCGGCTCACGCCGCTTTTGCGCCGTCAAGGCTTCCTTCATCTGCATCGCACGGTAAGCGGTGTCCCGCATACTGCGGCTGATGCGAATGGTATTGTTGTCACGCAGGTAACGCCGTATTTCGCCGATGATCATCGGCACCGCATAGGTGGAAAACCGCACGTTTTGCGAAATATCAAAATTATCAATGGATTTGATCAGCCCGATGCACCCCACCTGAAACAGGTCATCGGGATTTTCACCACGCTGCGTGAAGCGTTGGATCACGCTGAGCACCAGCCGCAGGTTACCACGCACCAGCTCCTCCCGTGCCGCCGTATCGCCCTCTTTGGTAAGCTTTAGCAGACGCATCTTTTCACTTTCGCTGAGCACCTTCAGCGTTGTCGTGTTCACACCGCAGATTTCCACCTTGTTGTACACGTGTCGGTCACTCCCTTTCCACAGCAGTATGGGCAGCCGGGAGTGAATCCAAACCGTTGGTATCTTTTCCCGCCGCCGTGCATATCATTTGGCGGAGGTGTTTACTATGATTTGCAAGATCACGGACATGCATGACAAAGAGGTGATCAACATTTGTGACGGGATGCGTCTCGGTTGTGTGGACGACGTTGAGATCGACACCTGCACGGCGCAGCTGGTATCGCTCGTGATATTCGGACGCTCCAAGGGTTTTGGTCTGCTTGGACGGACGGAGGACATCGTTATCGGTTGGAATGAGATCGAGGTGATAGGGGAGCAGACAATCCTCGTCAACCACCCGATGTCGCCGCGTATGGGGGACGGGAGACGGCACAAAGGAAACATCCTTCAGGGGATTTTCGGTAATTAAATTTTGTTAAAAAAAGACTTGCCTTTTTGAATTGTTTGTGGTACAATACTACGGCAATATGCATACGAGCGTGTTGCGCTCCGGCGGTGCCGCTCTGCGGTTCCGGAGATGCGGGCAAAAATTTTCTGAATTGTCCGTAGCGCTCGTAGAGGTAAAAACCGGGAGGAAATATTGTATGTCAGTCGTATCCATGAAACAGCTGCTGGAGGCCGGTGTCCACTTCGGTCACCAGACCCGCCGCTGGAACCCCAAAATGGCGCCCTACATCTTCACTGAGCGCAATGGTAACTATATCATTGACCTACAGAAGACGGTGCGCAAGCTCGAAGAAGCGTATATGTTCATTCGTGAGCTGTCCGCCGAGGGCAAGTCGGTGCTGTTCGTCGGCACCAAGAAGCAGGCTCAGGACTCCATCGCCGAAGAGGCTGTCCGTGCCGGCGCTTATTATGTCAACGCTCGTTGGCTGGGCGGTATGCTCACCAACTTCCGCACCATTCGTGGCCGTATCGCCCGTTTGAATCAGCTCAAGACCATGGCTGAGGACGGTACGTTCAACCTGCTGCCCAAGAAGGAAGTCGTCAAGTTGAACCACGAGATCGAGAAGCTCGAGAAGTTCCTCGGCGGCATCAAGGGCATGGACAAGATCCCCGGTGCGTTGTTTATCGTTGATCCCCGCAAGGAGAAGATCGCCGTTGCAGAAGCGAAGAAGCTGGGTATTCCGATCGTTGCGATCGTCGATACCAACTGCGATCCCGACGATGTCGATTATGTCATCCCCGGCAACGACGATGCGATCCGTGCTGTGAAGCTGATCGCCGGTGCTATGGCAAGTGCCATCATCGAGGGTCGTCAGGGCGAGCAGGCTGCTGAAGCCGCTCCCGAAGCCGCTGAGGAAGCTGTCGAAGCTCCCGTCGAAGAATAAGAATCATTCAGGAGGTATATGAGCCATGGCTTTTACTGCTTTAGACGTTAAGAAACTCCGTGAAATGACCAACGTCGGTATGATGGACTGCAAAAAGGCACTCCAGGAGACCGACGGTGATATGGACAAGGCTGTTGACTGGCTGCGTGAGAAGGGCCTTGCCAAGGCTGCTAAGAAGGCAGACCGTGTTGCGGCAATGGGCGTTGCTTATGCTGCTTCCGTGAACGGCGTCGGCGTTGTGATCGAAGTCAACTCCGAGACCGACTTCGCCGCCAAGACCGATGCGTTCCAGGATCTGGTCAAGAACCTGGCTGAGGTCGTTGCGACTCAGGCTCCTGCCGATGTCGATGCGCTGAAGGCTTGTACCTATCCGAACTCCAACCTGACGGTCACTGAGATCATGCAGGAGAAGGTTATGTCCATCGGCGAGAATATGCAGATCCGCCGTTTCGACCGCTTTACTGAGAACACCTCCGTGGCGTATGTCCACGCCGGTGGTACCCACGCCGTGCTGGTAAACCTGGCTGTCGAGGGTGGCGTCGATGCAACCGAGATCGGTAAGAACGTTGCGATGCAGATCGCTGCGATGAATCCCAAGTATTGGGACAAGGCGCAGGTGCCGCAGGAGGATGCCGATAAGGAACTGCAGGCCCAGATCGCTCTGATGAACGACGACCCCAACATGGCTACCAAGCCGGATGCCGTGAAGGAGAAGATCGCTGCCGGTAAGATGAACGCCTTCTACAAGGAGTCTTGCTTGCTGCAGCAGGAGTTCGTTCGTTCCGACCTGTTCAAGGGCAACGTCGCCGGCTACATTGCCGACGCCGGCAAGAAGCTGGGCGGCTCCGTCAGCTTTGTCAATGCGATCCACTACGTAATGGGTGAAGGCATTGAGAAGCGTGAGGACGACTTCGCTGCTGAAGTCGCTGCAATGGCGAAATAAGAGTTTCCGCAACCAAACGGACGAGTCAATCGACTCGTCCGTTTTTTATTCTCTTACTTTGACAGTCAAAAAAACAACGATTACGTATATTTTTGAGGTAAAAAAATCGAAAAAACGACAAAAAAGTTCTTGACAAGTACCAAAGTTTGGAGTAGTATTATATGCGGTTAGCATATGCTAACCAAAAGACACACTGCACGGAGGGATGTGCTTATGAAAACATTAAAAGACGTTGCTGTAGGTCAAACCGTGACGGTCGTCAAGCTGCACGGCGAGGGGGCGGTCAAGCGCCGCATTATGGATATGGGCATCACCAAGGGTGTCACGATCCGTGTGCGCAAGCTGGCACCGCTTGGTGATCCTATGGAGCTTACGGTGCGTGGCTATGAATTATCCCTTCGCAAAGCGGATGCGGATATGGTTGAGGTAGAGTGAATCGATAAACCGGGCGTTGCCCGGTACTTTTTAGGACAATAGTTAGCAGGTGCTAACGAAATGAGGAGAGAGAACTATGGAACTGCGCATCGCACTTGCCGGTAACCCGAACAGTGGTAAAACCACGCTGTTTAATGCGTTGACCGGTGCCAACCAGTACGTCGGCAACTGGCCCGGCGTTACGGTGGAGAAGAAGGAAGGAAAAATGAAAAAGCATGCCGGCGTGGTCGTCACCGACCTGCCCGGTATTTATTCCTTGTCTCCCTACACGCTGGAGGAGGTTGTAGCTCGGAATTATCTGGTCGGCGAACGTCCGGACGTGATTCTGAATATTGTGGACGGCACCAATCTGGAACGCAACCTGTATCTGACGACCCAATTGATGGAACTGGGCATCCCGGTGGTTATTGCGATCAATATGATGGACATCGTTCGCAAAAATGGGGACCGCATTGATATTCAGGCACTTGGTGCCAAGCTGGGTTGCCCAATCGTGGAGATTTCTGCGCTGAAGAGTGACGGCATTGCGGAAGCGGCGGAACTGGCGATCAAGGCCGCCAAGACAGAGCACGAATTGCCGCCCTATATCTTCTCGGGAACGCTGGAGCACACGCTGGCGCATCTGGAGGAGGCCACAGCGGTTCACTCGATGCCGGAAGAACAGCAGCGTTGGTATGCGATCAAGATCTTTGAGCGTGACGAAAAGGTAATGGCACAGCTCAACATCGATGACATCACCCGTGCGCATATCGAAAAAGATATTGTTGCCGTGGAAAAGGCAATGGATGATGATGCAGAAAGCATCATTACGAACGAACGGTACGAATATATTGCTCGCCTGCTGAAGGATTGCTATCGCCGCAAGCATAACGGCATGACGCTGTCGGATAAGATCGACCGTGTCGTGACCAACCGCATTTTGGCGTTGCCGATCTTTGCAGCGGTGATGTGGCTGGTATACACCTTGTCGATCGGTACGATCGGTGATTTCACGGTGACGTTTATGAACGACGGCTTGTTCGGCTCGTTCGCAGAGACCTATCCCGGTACGTTTATGGCGGGCTGGTACAGTATCCCCGAATTGCTCGATATGGTGCTGCTGGAAGACGGCGTTCCGATCGTGGCAGAATGGCTGTACAGCCTGATTCAAGAGGGCATCGTCGGCGGTGTCGGCGCCGTGCTTGGCTTTGTACCACAGATGTTGGTGCTGTTCTTACTCTTGTCCTTGCTTGAGGATTGCGGCTATATGTCCCGCATCGCCTTCATTATGGACCGTATTTTCCGTAAATTTGGTCTTTCGGGTAAATCTTTTATTCCGATGCTGGTAGCGTCCGGCTGTGGTGTTCCCGGCGTTATGGCATCCCGTACCATTGAGCAGGACCGCGATCGCAAGATGACCATTATGACGACCTGCTTTATTCCCTGCGGTGCCAAGATGCCGATCGTCGGCCTGATTGCGGGCGCTTTATTCGGCGGTAGCGGTCTGATCGCCACGGCAGCGTACTTTGTCGGTATCGGTGCGGTTGTGGTTTCCGGTATCATTTTGAAGAAAACACGGGCCTTTTCCGGCGATCCGTCGCCTTTCGTTATGGAATTGCCCGCCTACCACGCACCTGTTGCTTCCAACGTGCTGAGAACTACCTGGGACCGTGGTTGGGGCTTTATCAAGCGTGCCGGCACGGTTATCCTGGCGGCAAGCATCATCATCTGGATTTTGAACAGCCTGACCTTCGAAGGCGGTTTCCACTACATCACCGGTGATGAAAAGTCCATTCTGAACATGATCGGTGAATGGATCGCCGTAATCTTCCAACCGCTTGGCTTTGGTCAGTGGCAGTCTGCGGTAGCAACCGTGCTCGGCCTGGTTGCCAAGGAAGAGGTCGTCGGCGTGTTTGGCTCGCTGTCCTCTATGGCAGATGCCGATCTGGCGTTTGCCGCAGTGGAGGAAGGCAGTGCGGCACTGTCCGTCATTGGTAAGGATATCTTTGGCGGCAATCAGCTTGCCGGCTTCTCGTTCCTTGCGTTCAACCTGCTGTGCGCTCCTTGCTTCGCAGCAATGGGTGCCATTCGGCGTGAGATGAACAATGGCAAGTGGACCTTCTTTGCACTCGGCTATATGTGCGTATTTGCCTATGCGATCTCGCTCATCGTTTACCAGCTTGGTATGCTGTTTGCCGGTGTCTTCACGGCGTGGACTGTGGTGGCGTTCGTGGTGCTGGCAGTGTTGATCTACCTGCTGGTTCGTCCGAACAAATATAACAACAATCAGCTGACGGTTAAACTGTCCGTCAAATAAGGAGAAAAGCGTATGTGGCCAACGATCATTGTAGCAAGCATCGTGGCGGCGGTGTTTCTAGCCATCGTCATCACGGGAATCCGCAATAAGAAAAAGGGGAAAAGCTCTTGCTCCTGCGGTTGCTCCGGGTGCGGTATGAAAGATACCTGTCATCCGCAAAGCCGTGACACCAAGTGATCGCTTGCCCCCATAGAAAACCCCGCCGCCCGGGCAGCACCACGGACGGCGGTTTGTTTTTTTATTTACAGGAAGAGCTGTTCGACGTATTCTTTGGGCGAACAGCCAAACTCATTGTGGAAGGCACGGTAGAAGGTGCGCATAGAGGAGAAGCCGCTTTCCAAAGCGCAGTAGGTAATGTCATTTTTCCCTTCGTGCATCAAAGCAACAGCGTTCTTCAGCTTCACAATGGTGATATACTTGCCAAGCGTGATACCGAAGCACGATTTGAAATAGCGGGCAATGTAGCTTTGGCTGTATCCCAAATGAGCGGCGACCTCCGAGGGGGAGATGTTGTTTTTGTAATTGTCGGTCAGATAGAACAGAATACGGGAGGCGAGGTCGGTATCGCTCGGAGAATCAGTGTCCTCAAGGGTGACGGCGTCGGATATGGCGCCAAGAATGAGATAAATATAGCCGAGCTGGGTCAGTTTGCTGATGTTTTTGGTTTTAAGAGCTTCGTAGTAGCGCTTGATGGTCGTGTAGACGTCCAAATCGGTGATAAACGGCGAAACCAACCGTTTTCCTTTCGTCGTTATAAGGAACTCTTCACACAAGTGGGCGGGAATCAGCAGAGCAGAGGAACGGGAAAACGTAGGCGTTTTATAAGCGTGGGTGTCATAGCTGAGAGCGATCGACAACTCACCGGCGCGCAAGGTTTTTGTCTTGCCATCCACCAGCATCTCCATTTCGCCTTCGTCTACAAAATAGATTTCGATCTGCGAATGGAACTGGAACAAACATTTGTCGTTGGTGTATTCTTTGAAAAATAAGCGGTTATGTCGCTCGCGTTCAATGTTAAATCTCGCTTGTTGCATGATTTCCTCCCAATATATCAAAAAGTGGCACAAAAACATCAAAAATGGCGTTAAAAAGACGAAATCTGTACTTTTATTATAGTGAGGATAGGGAGATAAGTCAATAGCCAGATAAAAAAAGAATGCGCCTCTGCAGCACTTGCAAAGGCGCATAAGAATACGGGTATCAGGTGTTGGCGTGCTTCCATTCCAAATAGTCGTCATAGGTCATCGTTTTATCAACGATCGTGCCGTCGGCCTTGAACTCGATGATACGATTGGCCACCGTCTGAATAAATTGGTGGTCATAGGAGGAGAACAGCACATTGCCCTTGAAATCGATCAGACCGTCGTTGACGGCGGTAATGGATTCCAGATCGAGGTGGTTGGTGGGCTGATCCAGCAGAAGGACGTTCGCACCGAACATCATCATACGGGACAGCATACAACGCACCTTTTCACCACCGGAGAGCACCTTGACGGGCTTGAGGACGTCATCACCCGAGAACAGCATCTTACCGAGGAAGCCACGGAGGTAGGTCTCCGTGTTGTCGGAAGCGTACTGATTCAACCACTGGATGAGGTTGAGGTCGCAGCCGTCAAAGAACTCGGAATTGTCCTTCGGGAAGTAGGATTGCGACGTCGTGCCGCCCCACTTGAACGAGCCGGAGTCGGCGGGGATCTCCTCCATGAGGATGCGGAACAGCGCTGTGATCGCCAATTCGTTTTCACCGACGAAAGCGATCTTGTCACCCTTATTCACACGGAAGGACACCCGATCCAGCACCGTGGTATCGCCCTGCTTGAGGCACAGATCTTCAACGGCCAGGATCTCCTTGCCGGCTTCACGGTCCATCGAGAAGCCAACGAACGGATACCGACGGGAGGAGGCAGGCATTTCCTCCACCGACAGCTTTTCGATCAGCTTCTTACGGGACGTTGCCTGACGGGATTTGGACTTGTTGGCAGAGAAGCGCTGGATAAAGTTCTGCAGCTCACGGATCTTATCCTCAGCTTTTTTATTCTGCTCACGCATCAGCTTTTGCATCAGCTGGCTGGAATCGTACCAGAAATCGTAGTTACCGACGTAGATCTTGATCTTATTGTAGTCGACGTCGACGATGTGGGTACAGACGTTATTGAGGAAGTGACGGTCATGCGATACGACGATGACCGTACCGATATAATCCATCAGGAAGTCTTCCAGCCACGCAATGGAGGCAATATCCAGGTGGTTGGTCGGCTCGTCGAGGAGAATGATGTCAGGCTGACCGAACAGCGCCTGCGCAAGCAGCACCTTCACCTTTTCCTTGTCGGCGAGGGTGTTCATCGGCTGATACAGCAGGTCAACCGACAATCCCAAGCCTTGCAGGATCTGGCCGGCTTCGGTTTCGGCCTCCCAGCCGTTGAGCTCGGCAAACTCACCCTCCAGCTCGGAAGCGAGCACACCGTCCTCCTCGGTGAAGTCCTCTTTAGCATACAGAGCGTCTTTCTGCTGAATGATCTCATACAGACGGGGGTTGCCCTGCAGGATCGTGTCCAACACGGTGAACTCATCGAAGGCGTAGTGGTCCTGCTTGAGCACCGACATACGGTTTTTCTTATCGATGATCACTTCGCCGGCAGACGGCTCCAGATCGCCCGATAGAATGCGCAGGAAGGTGGATTTACCGGCGCCGTTGGCACCGATCACACCGTAGCAGTTACCGGGGGTAAACAGCAGGTTGACGTGCGTGAACAGATTCTGTCCACTGAAATTGATTCCAAGATCCGATACGGTAATCATGGCTCCTCCATCACTCACAAAAAATTACCTTGCCATTCTACCACACTTTTTCCTTCGTTGCAAGAGATGCGCACCATTCTCTTTGGGTTTTTGTGTCAAAAATCGTCGGACGGTGGCGGCGGTGGCAGTTTGTCGAAGCGACGAAGCGATCGGCAACGGAAGGATCAGCAGCGAAGCGACCGTACCGCTGAGGTGGTTCAGTCGGAGCCGTGCCAGCGTTCCGCATCGTCCCTTGGTGATGTGTCGGGAAAGTGCGAGGGCTTTGCGCAGGCTGCCGCTGTGCGAGAGTAAGTAGGGAAGCGGCTGCAAGCGAAGCAGGAGCAGCTCGATGATACAGGCTGTCAGAAGTGCTAACAGAATACCGAAGAAAAAGCACAGCAACGCGATCAGCGATTCTTTTTGTGTCGGTGTATCGGCGGTCAGTGCACGGCTGCAGGCCAGTAAAAAAAGCGACGGCGGGTAGCACAGCATACTCAGCAGCAGGCGCTGTCCCCACGTGATGAGCCGCCAGCCGACCGCCTTGCCGTAGCCACATCGATAATAGCGGAATAGACGGGATAGTGTGGCGGCGTCACGGTCGGCGGTCAACGTCTCAAAGAAAAAAGCACGTCCCGCTTTCAGCGGAGACAGCATCAGCAGATCAATCAGCAAAAGACAGCCGAGCTTCAGCGGCGTGTTGCCGTACACAGCGAGTGCGACGACTAACACTATCTCAGTGCCATAGACCAAAGCCTGCACGGCAATGGCGGTGTGCCAATGACCGTGCAGGTAGGCTTTGGCTTCGCTTTGTTTAACAAATGCCATATCACGTCACCCTACGGTAGTATGAGCAGGTTTGCAGCCGTTTATAGTGTACCTTTGTGCTGAAACAGCCGCAATACCGTTTTGCGCAGCAGATCAAAGGGAATCACCAGCGACGCCAGCAGGATGACACGGATCAGCTCGCCCGCCGTGAGCCCTGCCGTGCGGAACAGTGCCCCGCCGTAATAGATCAAACCGATCTGAATAAGGACGATCAGAGTAAGAATTACGACAAAGGCCGGGTTGCGATGCAGATGTGCCGGCAGATTCAGTCGGTTGGTGCGGGCGTTGAAGCAGTTGAAAATACCGCAAAAGATAAACAGTGCGAAAAAAGCGGTCATCCAATAGAGCGGCAGCACGTCGTAGCGAAAAGCGGTGCGAAACGGTTGCCATTCCAAAAAAGCAAGGCAGAGTGCCACGGTAAATCCGCCGGTACAAAGGATCTGATTGAGCATATACCGATTGAGTATTGGCTCATCACGACGCTTGGGCGGTTCTTCCATATACTCCGGCAGCGGCGGCTCACCCGCAAACGCAAGCCCGGCTAGAGTGTCCATAATAATGTTGATCCATAACATCTGCATCACGGTAACGGGCGTTTCCATACCGATGAGCGGGCCGATGACCGAAACGCCGACCGCACAGAGGTTCATCGTCAGTTGGAAAATGATAAACTTACGGATGCTCTTGAAAATGGTACGTCCGTACAGCACCGCCTTGGCGATCGATGCAAAATTATCGTCCAGGATCACGATGTCTCCGGCTTGCTTGGCGACCTCGGTGCCGCTGCCCATAGCAAACCCTACATCCGCCTTTTTCAGTGCCGGCGCATCGTTGACGCCGTCGCCTGTCATACCTGCCACCAGACCACATTCCTGCGACAAGCGGACGAGACGGCTTTTATCCGACGGCAAAGCCCGTGCGATGACATGGAGCCTGAGGAGCCGTTGCTTGACTTCGGCATCCGTCAAGTCAGCCAGCTCATCACTGGTGAGTACCGCTTCTGTATCATCTCCGTCAAGCAGTCCCGCCGACCGTGCAATGGCGGTAGCCGTGAGCTTGCTGTCACCGGTCATCATCACCACGTGAATACCCGCACGGCGTACCTCCTTGAGGGCACGGCGTACCTCGGGTCGCACCTCATCCCGCAGAGCAGCCAGACCGACAAAGATCAGCTCGGACGGCTGCTCTGTAAGCGGTGCGGTACTGACGGCGATGAGGATCAGACGCATGGCTTTATCTGCCAAAGTGTGAAGAAGTGCCTCAACGGCATTTTTGTTCGTAAAGGGATATACCTTCCCATCGCCGTCGAGATATTGGGTACAAAGCTTCAACAATCGTTCCGGCGCTCCTTTGTAGAAGGATACGTGTGTGGGCGCGTCGGCGTCGATCATTGGCAGCACGCCGGTAATCTCGACACCCGACCACTTTCGGTCACTGTCAAAGGCGATCTTTTTTCCCACCGTATAATCGGTGCGGAGCGGTTGACGACCGAGAACGTAACGGAGCAGGGCACGATCGGTGGAATTACCACCCAAAATCTCCCGACCGTTTGGTTGGCTGTCGGTATTATAATACCCCGAAAGCCGCAGAAGCGTGCCGAGGGTCTTGCATCGACGTAACTCCTCGATCGAATGGTACAGTGTTCCGTTGGCGTCGGCAAACAAGGAGACCTGAGGCTGTCCCTGCGTCAGCGTTCCGGTTTTATCGGTAAAGAGGATATTCAGGCTGCCGGATGTTTCGATACCGACCAGCTTTCTTACCAACACCTGATTTTTCATCATACGCCGCATATTGGAGGAGAGCACTACCGTGATCATCATCGGAAGGCCCTCCGGCACCGCCACCACGACCACGGTCAGCGCCAGCGTTGCCGCGTGCAGCAGATTGCCGATGATTTGCGCAGGATCGGTGAAGGCGGCTGCAATAGCGGCGCCGGAGAATCCGTTTTCCATAACAAATGAGCGGAATAAGTCGACGAAACCGACCAAACCGCCTGCCAAAAACCCAAGGCGGCTCAACGTGGAGGCCAGTGCCTCCAAACGTACCTTGAGAGGACTTTCCCGTGTTTCCTCCTGAACCTCAGTCGCCAGTGAGCCGTAGATGGTGCTGTCGCCGACGTGGACGACACGCATCACACCCTCACCCGAGCATACCACACAGCCACGCAGCAGCGAGGCGGGGGAGGCGGGAGTCAGGGATGTGTTATCATCCGGTCGCTTTTCCGTTTCATGGCTTTCACCGTTCAGTGCGGATTGATCTACCCGCAACGTACCGTCGATCAACAGTCCGTCAGCAGGGATGCGTTCACCGCTTTGTAGCAGAAGGATATCTCCGACCACTACCTCATCGATCGGTATCGACACCGTTCTGCCGCCCCGTCTCGCACGACAGCGGATCCCTGCCGCTTCTTCCTGCAGCTTTTCAAAAGCGGCTTCGCTGCCGTATTCCGAAACGGTGGATACAAATGTGGCGAGGAAAACGGCGATGGCAATGCCGAGCGTTTCGTACCAATCGTGATGTCGGAACAAAAACAGCACGTTGACGGCGAGCACGGCTAACAGTACTTTGATAATCGGATCGCCGAAATTACTGAGAAAATGGCGAAAAAATCCTTGTTTTTTTCGACTGCTCAGGCGATTGCTGCCGTGTTCGGTGCGGGAGCGCAGCACCTCACGCTCCTGCAATCCCGACCAAGTTTCTATCTTCATCCTCGCCGCCTCCTTTACCGTAACACCATATTCACAGCCTGTACCAAATAGACCGTGCGGCAATTTCTTGCATTGTTCGTGCAAACCTTTGTCGATCCGCCTACCATATGCGACAGAAACGGCAATGGACAGGCTGTATAATGAAAACATCAAGATATGGTGGTGGAGGAATATGAAGAACACAAATTCTAGCGGTTTTACAGCCGAAACCCGAAAAAAACGGACGCTGAGCCGAGAGGTACGCCGTCAGGTACGGTATATGGTCGGCGGTGTAGTGCTGGGCTTCCTGTTGCCGTATGCGACGGTTTACGGCGGTGCAGCGCCGTTCGGTATCGGATTGACCGCAGCGGCAAGCGGACCGGGTTCGGTTTTGATCGGCTTGTCTGCGTTTGCGGGCTATCTGGTGCAAGGTGACACACTGCGCTATATGGCAGCGCTCGTCACGGTGGCAGGCATCCGCTGGGCGGTGGGTGGCTTCAAATGGATAAGCCGTTCCCGTGTGTTTCCGTCGGTGGTGGCGTTCCTCGGTACAGTACTGACCGGCAGTGCCTTGTTGCTTGGCGAAACACCGTCACTGCTCGAGGTTTTTACCATTGTTTCAGAGGGTGTTTTGGCTGGTGGTTTTGCCTTTTTTGCGTCAACGGTGTTTCACGAGCTGACGGAGGACGGAACTGCGTTTTCGCAGGAAGCAGAGGTTTGCTTGATCGTGATGCTCGCCGTGGCAATGATGGCGTTGTTTTCGATCGAATTCGGCGGCATTGCACCGGCACGTATTTTGGCGATGATCATCGTGCTGCTGGCGGCACGCACTGCGGGACGCTCCGGCGGCGGAACGGTGGGAATCGTTATGGGGTCGGCACTGCTGCTCAGCACACCGCAGTACGCCTTTCTTGCTCCTGCATACGCCTTGGGAGGCTTGCTTGCCGGTGTTTTCTCTATCCACGGCAAATGGGTGTCGACCGTTATGATGCTGGCATCCACCGGTATTGTTACCGCCTTATGCGAGCGTGAGGATCAGGTGATACTCACGTTTTACGAGACGGCATCGGCGTGCCTGATTTTTTTGGTGCTGCCACCTTTGGCAGAAAGCACCTACGAGCGCTTGTTCCGCACGACAAAACAGCTGCCGGAGGTGCGCTCAGCACGTCAGGCAGTGGCGATGAAAATGGATCAGGCGGCGCGGGCGATTGCGGAGGTAGCCGGAACGGTGGATGACGTTTCGGCGCAGCTGGCGGGATTGGGTGCGCCGAGTGTGGGAAGTGTGTATCAGGCTGCCTCGGACGAGGTCTGCCGTTCCTGCAAATCCCGTTTAACGTGCTGGCAGGAGCACTATGCCGATACTATGGATTCCCTGAATCATTTGTCACCACTGTTGGATCAAGGTGGCAGTGTGACGGAGGAACAGTTCGACGGAAGGCTGGCACGCTACTGCGGTCGGCTGAGCGAGCTTACCGCTCGCATCAATGCGGGATATCGGGAATATTTGGTGCGTGAAGGGGCGTTCCGACGTCTTGGCGAATTGCGTGCGGTGGTGACCGATCAATTCTCTTCCGCTTCACAGATGCTCAGTGAGTTTTCCGAGACGTTGTCCCGACCAGAGTGGACCGATGCGGAGACGGCAAGGCAGATTCGGGAATTGCTGGAGAAACAAAACATTCGCACGCAGCAGGTCGTATGCCGTATCAACGACCGTGGCCGAATGGAGGTCGAAATCTTACTTGACGGCAAATATCGCACGCAGCATCGGGAAAAGTTTTGCCGACGTATCGGCGAGGTGTGTGGACGATCGTTTTCGCTGCCGGTTATCGATTATACCGATCACGTGACCCGTATTGCTTTTACGGAGGAATATGCGTTTCGTGTTGCAGTGGGGACGGCGCAGCTGAAAAGCGAAGGAGAGCAGCTGTGCGGTGATGCGTTTGAATGCTTTGAGGACGGTACGGGGCGGTTTTTGGCAGTACTGAGCGACGGTATGGGGAGCGGTGGCAGGGCAGCGGTTGACGGGGCTATGGCGGCACGACTGTCGGCTCGTCTACTGAAAGCGGGATTTGGCAAGGAAAGCATGCTGCGATTGGTAAATACGGCGCTGATGGCAAAATCCGAGGATGAGAGCTTGGCAACGTTGGATATTGCGGTGCTGAATTTGTTTACCGGGGAGCTGGAGCTGCTGAAAGCCGGTGCCGGGGTGTCACTGTTGTACAGCAAGGGTCGTGTGAGCCGCTTTGACGAGTCCTCGCTACCGCTGGGGATCCTGCGTGACATCACCTTTGCTGATACGCACGATCGACTGACCGAGGGCGACGTGTTGGTATTGATGAGCGACGGCGTCAGCGACGACGGTGTGGAGTGGGTCGAAGATCTGCTTCGGGATTACGATAGGAATGTGGGTGGTATGCAAGGGTTGGCGCAGTTGATCGCCGATACCGCCCGTGACCGACAGCCAAAAGAAAAAAGCGATGACGTGACCGTCATCGCTTTGGGAATACATCAGTTACATTAAGGCTCGATCCACCGACGGGAGCGTTCCACGGCACGGTGCCAGGTGTGGAGCAGACTCTCACGCTCGTCACGGCTCATGTGCGGCTCAAAGCAACGCTTCATCTGCCAGTGCCCACGCAGCTCGTCTTGATCACGGCATAAGCCGGCACCGATAGCCGCCATGAACGCCGTGCCCAATACCGTGGTTTCGGTGATGCTTGGAAGATACAGGGGAATTCCCAGCATATCTGCCTGAAATTGCATCAAAAAGGCGTTTTTCGTACCGCCTCCGTCACAGCGCAGTGACGGGATGATCAATCCGGATTCCTGCTGCATCAACTGCAAAAGATCGCACACTTGATACGCTATGGATTCCAGCGTGGCACGAACGATGTGCTCCTGTGTTGTGGCAGCGGTGATGCCAAGCATGGTGCCACGGGCGTAGGAATCCCAGTGCGGAGCGGCGAGTCCGCTGAAGGCGGGCACAAAGTACACACCGCCGTTGCTGCCGACACGCTGCGCCATATGCTCAGTCTCGTCGGCGGAGGAGATGATTCCCAGACCGTCACGCAGCCACTTAGTGGCTGCGCCGGCAATGTAAATGCCGCCGTCCAGTGCATAGGTCGTAGTGCCGTTGATACGCCATCCGACGGTGGTCACCAGACCTTCCTTTGATACGATCGGTGTATCACCGGTGTTCATCAGCATAAAACAGCCGGTACCGTAGGAAGTTTTAACGTCGCCGCTGTCAAAGCAGGCCTGACCGTACAAAGCAGCCTGCTGATCGTTCAGCAACGCCGTCAACGGTGCACGGATGCCGCAAAACGCATCGGGGTCGGTTTCGCCGAAGGCCGAGGCGCTGTCCTGGATGACGGGGAGAATGGAAAGGGGAATGTCCAAAGCCCCTAATACATCACGATCCCACGTGCCGCTTTGCAGATTCATCAGCATGGTGCGGGACGCCGTGGAAACGTCGGTAGCGTGTAAGCGTCCGCCCGTCATCTTCCAGGCAAGCCAGGCGTCCATGTTGCCGGCCAGCAGGCGTCCTTCTGCCAGCAACGCTGAGGCGGCGGGAACGTTATCGAGAAGCCAACGCCATTTTAGTGCGCTGAAATAGGAATCTACCTGTAAGCCGGTGCGCTCACGGATCAACTTGCCGTGTTTTGCAGTCACTGCTTCGGCGTCGGCGGCAGTGCGGCGATCCTGCCACACGATCGTGTTGGCGATCGGCTTGCCGCTTGCCGCATCCCACAGCATTGCACTTTCGCCCTCGTGGTCCAAGCCTACGGCGACGACGTCAGTGGGGGAGGCGTCGGCGTTTTGCAGCGCAATGCTCACGGCACGGCATACCGCCTCCCAAACGTCTGTGGCATCGTGCTCGACCCAACCGTCTTGCGGGTAGATCTGCCGTATCTCCCGGTATCCCAGAGAGACCTGCTGCCAGTTTTCGTCAAACAGGGCGGCGGCGACACCGCTTGTTCCCTGGTCGATACCTAACACGTAGCGTTTCATCATTTTTCATCCCTTTACACACAAAGCCATTTGACAGCGGGTCAAATGGCTTTGTGATTTATACGTCAATGCGATTGCGCTGTTTTCCCGCTAAGAACGCGCGAATATTTTCGGCGATTTCTTCCAAGCAGCGCACCCGTGCCTCGTAAGCGCCCCACGCCATGTGCGGTGTAAGACATACGTTATCCAAACCTAAGATGTTCTGGAACGGGTGATCCAAAGGCAGCGGCTCGGTGGAATATACGTCAATGCCGACACCGCCGATCTGCTGATTCAACACGGCATCTGCCAGTGCGGCTTCATCGGTAACCGCACCCCGTGCCACGTTGATCAGGATCGCATCCTTTTTCATACGTGCCAGCCGTTCCCGATTGATGATTCCCTGTGTTTCATCGGTCAGCGGTACGTGGATCGACAGAATATCGGATTGCTCACACAGCGTATCCACGTCGGTGACCTCACGGTCGGCGAGCGGTGTGCGTTTGCAGACCAGTACACGGCAGCCCAGTGCCTCGGCAACTGCCGCTACACGGGCGCCGATATTGCCGTAGCCGAGAATACCCCATGTTTTCCCACGCAGCTCGTGGAAGGGAGGATTGAGGTAGTTCGGCGTGCCGCTTTTGGTGTAATACCCACGGTCAACGTAGCGCTTGTAAGCGGGGAGACGGTTGACGAGCGACAGTGCCATAGCGACCGTCAACTGTGCCACGGAATCCGTGGAGTAACCCACGACGTTGCACACGGCAATACCACGGCTGCGGCAGTAGTCGACGTCGATATTGTCCACACCGGTGGCGGTGACACAGATCAACCGCACTTTATCGGTATTCGGAAAAGTAAGGGGATTTACCTTTACCTTGTTGAGGATCAACACCTCACACCCGGCGCTGTGAGCGGCGAGCTCTTCGGGGGTGCGGGTCAGCTCGTAGCGATGCACGGTGCCGAACTCATCAAAGATCGAGAGATCCAGATCGTCGTTCAGCGTCGCAGCATCCAAAATGGCGAGCTCCATATCAGCGTACCTTGTCGGCAACTTCCTTCAGCGCCTTGGCGACGAACTCGTCGGTCGTCATCGTACCGATATCGCCGTCCTTGCGGGAGCGCACGGACACCAAACCGGCCTCCGCTTCACGTTCGCCGATGATAAGCATATACGGCACCTTCTGCATCTGCGCCTCACGGATCTTGTAGCCGATCTTCTCGTTACGCATATCGGTTTCGGCACGCAGCCCGTACTTTTTCAGCTCCTCGGTGATCTCGATCGCCTTATCCATCATCTTTTCGGACAGCGGCAGCACACGAACCTGCTCAGGGGCGAGCCACAGCGGGAACGCACCGGCGTACTTTTCGATCAAATAGGCGAGGGTACGCTCGTAGCAGCCCAGCGAGGTGCGGTGGATGATGTAGGGGCGTACCTTCTGACCGTTCTGGTCCACGTAAGACATATCGAACTGCTCGGCGAGGAGCTGGTCGACCTGAATGGTAACGATCGTATCTTCCTTGCCAAACACGTTCTTGTACTGAATATCCAGCTTCGGACCGTAGAAAGCGGCTTCGCCGATGCCAATGGAGTACTCCACACCGAGGTCGTCGAGGATCTTGCCCATGATGCTCTGCGCTTCGTTCCACTGCTCCTCCGTGCCGATATATTTCTCACGGTTGTCGGGATCCCACTGGGAGAAGCGGAAGGAGCAATCCTCCAGCATACCGACGGTATCCAGCACGTATTTTGCCAGCTCCAGGCAGCCCTTGAACTCTTCTTCAAGCTGATCGGGACGCAAAATGAGGTGGCCCTCGGAAATGGTGAACTGACGCACACGGATCAAGCCGTGCATCTCACCGCTGTCCTCGTTACGGAACAGGGTAGAGGTCTCGCCGAGACGCATCGGCAGATCACGGTAGGAACGCATACGGTTGAGGAAGACCTGATACTGGAACGGGCAGGTCATCGGACGCATGGCAAAGCACTCTTTGGTCTCGTCCTCGGCGTCGCCGAGCACGAACATACCGTCACGGTAATGATCCCAGTGGCCGGAGATCTTGTACAGATCACTTTTCGCCATCAGCGGAGTCTTGGTCAGCAGATAGCCACGCTTCTGTTCCTCGTCCTCAATCCAACGCTGCAGCAGCTGCACGATACGGGCGCCCTTCGGCAGCAGGATCGGCAGACCCTGACCGATCACGTCCACCGTGGTAAACAGCTCCAGCTCACGGCCGAGCTTGTTGTGGTCACGCTTTTTGGCTTCTTCCAGCTTGGTCAGATGCTCCTCCAGCTCGGAAGCCTTCGGGAAGGCGATGCCGTAGACACGCTGCAGCATCTTGTTGTTGGAGTCACCACGCCAGTAGGCACCGGTGGCGCTGAGCAGCTTGACAGCCTTCAGACGACCGGTATCCGCAAGGTGCGGGCCGGCACACAGATCGGTGAAATTGCCCTGACGGTAGAACGAGATCTCCGCCTCCTCAGGCAACGCTTCGATGAGCTCCTGCTTGTACGGCTCGTCCTTCATGAACTCCAACGCCTCGGCACGGGGGAGTGTGAAGCGCTCCAGAGGCAGGGCCTCCTTGATGATCTTCTTCATTTCGGCTTCAATTGCCGTCATATCCTCGGCGGTAAAGCCGGCAGGATGATCGAAGTCGTAATAAAAACCGGTTTCAACAGACGGACCGATTGTCAGCTTAGTATCGGGCCACAAACGTTTGACGGCCTGCGCCATGACATGGGAGGCGGTGTGCCAATAGGCACGCTTGCCGTCGGGATCGTCAAAGGTCAGGATCTCCACGGTGCAATCCTCGGTGAGCGCACTGCGCAGGTCGACGACTTCGCCGTTCACACGTGCCGCACAGGCGTTGCGATACAGACCCATCGACAGTTCACGGCAGAAGGCATCAACCGTCGTCGGTTCGGTTTGACGGACGCTGCCGTCTTTCAAAGTGATATTCAGCATAAGGTTCTCTCCTTTCAAATTACAAAAACAAAAGCCCCGTCCCACAAAAGGGACGGGGCATAACAGCCACGTGGTTCCACCCTCATTCCGCAGAAGATCTGCGCTTGAGCCGCCGATAACGAGGCGAAACGGCTTCCTTTTGTCAACGACGCCCGGAAGCGCTCCGGGGTGGTAACGGCCTGCATTTTCTTACATCCTTTTCAGCTGCCGGATGCTCTCTGAAAGAAAATCGTGGCAAACCGCCGTCCCCATCAACACTTTACTTGCTTTATGGTATCACTGACGCCCCTTTTTGTCAAGATTTTTCGCTATTTTCCTGAAAATACGGTTGCTTTTTTCAGAAAAGAACGCTATACTGAAACTTGCGGGAAGACATCGTGCTTCCGCACTTAAAAACCGAATAGTGAGACCTTCAGGTGTGTCACCGCAAGCGGTGACCCGAACAAGGAAGAGGGGTGTGAATCCCCCGCGAACCCGTCGCTGTATTCAGGTGACTGTCGTCTCAAGTATGCCACTGAGAAATCGGGAAGGCGAGACGGCGCGGCCTGTGAGCCAGAAGACTTGCCTGGAGTTGTCGTGCAGGATGCTACGAGCGTTGGCAATGGCACAAGCAAAGGTTCCCCAGCAGGACTTTTCTTTGTCATCCTTTATTTCTGCCGTCAGTTGTCTCGGTTCGGTAGAAAGAAAGGATGTTTTTTTATGAACAAGAAAAAACTCGGTATTATTCTTGGCGCAGCGTTGCTGGTAGTGCTGGTACTGGCAATGGTGTTCGTGTATTTGGGAAATCGACCGGAGGATCAGCCGAAGGATGACGGCGGAGCCGCAGCGGGCAAAAGCATCACGGTGCAGATCGTGTATGACGATGTCGACAAAACGGTCACGATCGACACGAACGAACAGTTTTTGAAGGGTGCGTTGGAGCAGGAAAAGCTGATTGCCGGCAGTGGCGAAGGGGATATGTTCTTCATTACTGCCGTTGACGGCCGAGCCGCCGATGACAGCAAGCAGGAGTGGTGGTGCATCACCAAGGGCGGCGACATGTTGATGACCGGCTGTGCTACTACGGAGATCGCTGACGGGGACGTCTACGAAATCACCTTGAAAACCGGTTGGTGATTATGAAAGTTCAACGTTTGAGTATTTACCGGTTGGTGCTGTTGAGCCTGCTGGGGGCGCTGTTGTTTGTTTCGCAGGTGGCACTGTCCTGGCTGCCGAACATTGAGATCGTTTCCATTCTTCTCATCACCTACACACGGGTATACGGCTTAAAAGTCCTGTATCCACTGTATATTTTCGTGATGATGGAGGGCCTGTTTTACGGATTCGGTCAATGGTTTCTGAACTATCTGTACGTGTGGCTGCCGCTGGTACTGGTTGCCTGGGCGTTTCGCCGAATGTCGTCGCCGCTCGGTTGGGCAATTATCAGTGCGATCTTCGGCTTGATGTTCGGTGCACTTTGCTCGATTTTGTATTTGTTTATGGGCGGGCCGTCCATGATGGTCGCTTACTGGGTCGGCGGCGTGTGGTTCGATTTGCTGCACTGCGGCGGAAATCTGCTGGCCGCCTTGATACTGACCGCTCCGTTGTACAAGTTGCTGAATCGGCTCAACACACAATTGGGTCATTGGTAAACATAAAAACCGCTCGGGTCGGCCCGAGCGGGTTTTTATGTTGACTTTGCTGCTGAATTTGTTTACAATATAATGTGTATATCTTTTGAATGGGGAGGTGCCCGATATGAAAAACCGTCGAATCCGCTTGATTGCTGTTTTTTTGACGCTGACCTGCTTCTTAACGGGTTGCGGTGCTATCGGCTTGAACGTGGAAACGCAGCTGATTCCCCCGAACAGCAGTGGTGAGCAGGAAGCGATCCGTGCCGCTTTGGATGAATACGTCCGTTCACACACCGAAAACGGCGAGAGTGCGTATTATACGCTAAAGTACCCCTCTTCCGGGCGCTATCTTTCCGCCTTTATCACTTTGGATCAGGTGAAAGAGAACACCCCCTTATCGCCCAACAGCGCTGCCAAGTCGCCCGACGATGCGGATGAGAAGGTGACACCGGACACGGCGATCGCTTTCTACCGTCGCAATTCGGTTGATGCCCAGGTGCATATCAATTTGTTGAAGCGCAGCGCTGACGGAACGTGGACTTCAGTAGCGGATGTGGAAGGAAAAGGTGAAGCTGTCCACCGAGTGGAGTTTGGTGATCTGGACAACAACGGTATGCCTGAACTCCTGATCGGTTGGCATTTGTACAATTCCCGTGATTCCCGTCTGTCGGTCTACGATCTGGACGATAACCTGACGGCACACTCCCTCAGCACACCGTATACCGATCTGGTCGTGGGAGATATTACCGCTGACGGTGCGGACGATATTTTGCTGCTGAACATTATGACGGGTACGGGCCTTGCTTCGGCACGGTTACTTTCGTACGGAGAGGGCGGCGTACTGCACGACAGCCATACGATGCTGGACAGCTCGATCATCAGCTTTGGTGATCACATTCTGGCAGAGCTGGCGGACGGTGCCAACGGTGTATTCGTGGATTGTTACAAGGAGCAGCGGGCGATGATCACCGAGCTGATCTGCTGGAAGGACGGCAAATTGACCGCTCCGCTGTGCGATCAGGTGCTGCAGATGAACAGCGTGACTGCCCGTGAACTGCCGATTGCCTGTCGGGATATTGACGGTGATGGTGCAGTAGAGTGGCCGGTCACCACACGTATGCCGGGCTTTGAGGATGCGGAAATGTCCAAAACGCTGTGGCATACCGAATGGTGCGGTTGGGATCACACCACCCAGCGGATCACCACCGAGTTTGTCGGACTGCTTCCGGCAGAGGACGGTTATATGCTGCGTCTGCGTGAAGGATGGGAGGAACTGCCGGCGGCGTATAATGTCAGCACCCGCACCCTCACGCTGCACGCTGATATGGAGAGCGGTGAATGGCTGTTCCGCCTGGGGACTTTCCCGCTTGATAAGAAAAAGAGCTTACCTGCCGGTTATACGTTGCTGGATGAAACAGAGGACTACTGTTATGCGGTATGTGTGTCTGAAAACTATCCGGACATCACCATAGAGGAAATCAAGTATTTGTTCTACCGCATGTGATAGGAGGAAGTACAATGAGTTGTATTTTGCTGTGTGAAGACGAGGCGGTCATTCGGGAGTTTATCGTTATTCATCTGCACCGTGCCGGTTATGACGTGATCGAAGCGGCCTCGGCAGAGGAGGCGTTGGATCGGTACGAGGAAAACAAGAGCCGTATCCGTGTGGCGCTGTTGGATCTGATGCTGCCCGGAATGGACGGTTTTGAGCTGTGCGAGCGTCTGCGTCGACAGAGCTCCACGTTGGGTATCGTAATGCTGACCGCACGCTCTCAGGAGCATGAAAAGGTGCGTGCCTTGCGTCTCGGCGCGGACGATTACGTCACCAAGCCGTTCAGCCCCTCGGAACTGATCGCCCGCGTGGAGGCGCTGCTGCGTCGTATTGATACCGAACAGTCCACGATTTATCGTGAAGAGATCAACTCCGGCGATTTCGCCCTGAATTTGCGCAATCGGATGTTGTATCGTGCCAATACGCCGATCGAGCTGACGCAGGTCGAGTTCCAGATCATGGAATATTTTATGACACACCCGGGCGAGCTTCTCAGCCGCTCCGAGATCCTGGAACGTGTCTGGGGTACCGATCATTACGGTGAAGATAAGATCGTAGACGTCAACATTCGCCGTCTGCGTATGAAAGTGGAAACGGACCCCTCCGAGCCGCAACACATTTTGACGGCATGGGGCAAAGGCTATCAGTGGAAACCCTAATCACCTCACGAAAGAAGTGACAACGAATGCTTTTTAAAAAAGTCACACGACGCTGGCTGGTCAACGGACTCGGTGTTGTTGCCGTGCTGCTGTTGGTGCTGGAAATTGCGGCGGCGTTTGTCATTCGTGGGTATTATTACGAGCAGGCGGAGCACAGCTTGTATACCCGTGCCCGTTCTTTTTCGGATATGCTGAAAACGTATACCGATCAAGAGGGTTGGGATTTTGTCGGCAGTGCCCGTGATTATATGGAGGCTTTTCCGGATAAGGAAAAAATGGAGTTCCAGATCCTCAATAACGAAGGTGACGTTCTGGCAAGCTCCACCGGCTTTTTACCGGAGATCACCGCTCCCGAGGATTATCGGGCGGCGATGCGTGTGTATACGAACAAGACCGGTGAAGCAAAGGGCGTCTGGGTCGGCGAAAGCACAAACGGACAAAAGGTATTGGCGCTTACCCTGCTGATCGTCGGCGATGACGGTACGGTCCACGGAGCGATCCGCTACTTGGTAGCGTTGGATAAGGTGGACACACAGATCATGGTGCTGATCTCCATTATGATCGCCTTTGGCTTGGCAGTCATCTTCTTTGTGATGCTGTCCAGTGCCTATCTGGTCGGCAGTATTTTGCGCCCGCTGACAGAAATCGGTGTGACCGCCAAGAAGATCGCGCAAGGTGACTATTCCTGCCGTATCGAGAAGCGGCACAACGACGAGATCGGCGAGCTGTGCGATACCATTAACGAAATGGCAACGGAGATCGAAAATGCCGGTGAGCTGCAAAACGACTTTATTTCTTCGATTTCCCATGAACTGCGCACACCATTGACGGCGATTAAAGGCTGGAGCGAAACCCTGCGTGATGAGTCGATGCGTGATGAAGAGATCCTGAACAAGGGCCTTGCGGTTATCAGCAGTGAGGCCGAGCGGTTGTCCGGTATGGTGGAGGAGCTGTTGGACTTCTCCCGCATCCGTCAGATCAAGGAAACCATTCCGAAGGAACAGCTGGATGTATTTGCTGAGGTGCAGGAAGCGGTGTTCCTGTTCAGTGAGCGGGCACAGAACGAGGGTATCTCGTTGCAGTGTGTCGAGCAGGAAAAGCTGCCGCCCGTCTTGGGTGATCGTGACCGCTTACGTCAGGTATTCGCCAATATTATCGATAATGCGCTGAAATACGCCCGTGAAACCGACGGTATGGTGCGTGTGGACGCCGCCACGGTTCCGCAGGGCGTTCAGATCGTGTTTAGCGATAACGGCATCGGCATTTCGGAAAAGGATCTGGCCAAGGTTAAGCAAAAGTTCTACCGTGCCAACAACCAGAAGCCCGGCTCGGGAATTGGTTTGGCGGTGGCAGAGGAAATTATTCAGGCGCACGGCGGTACGCTGGAATTGGAAAGCACGGAAGGGCAGGGAACGGTGGTTACCGTTACGCTGCCGGTAGTCAAGGAGGAACCCAATGAGTAATAAGGAATGTTGTGACAAAGCGGTTAAAGCCTCGATCGGTGGACAAGCACTGCTGGAAGGCATTATGATGCGTGGCCCCAAAAAGACGATGATGGCAGTACGCCACGTGTCGGGTGAGATCGTCACGGAAGAGTGTACGGTTGCGCAACCGAGCGAGCGTCCCCGCTTTTGGAAGATCCCGATCTTCCGTGGTATGTACAGTATGGTCGAGTCGCTTCGCATCGGCTATAAATGCTTGATGCGCTCGGCAGAGCTGTCCGGCCTGGAGGAAGAAACCAAAGAGGCTGTTCAGGACGAGAAAAAGCAGAAGCTGCTGATGAGCGTGCTGATGGTGGTCAGCACGGTGCTTGGTGTCTTGCTGGCTCTGGGTCTGTTCATCTATTTGCCGTCGTTACTGTACAACCTGCTGGCAGGGGCGCTGGACGGCGGTAAGATCAACGGCTTTTGGATGAATAGCTCCATTTTGCGTGGCGTATTTGAAGGTCTGCTGCGACTGATGCTGTTCCTCGGATACTTGATTTGCGTTACGTTGATGAAGGACATTCGCCGTGTGTTTATGTACCACGGTGCCGAACATAAAACGATCTTCTGCTATGAACACGGTGAGGAACTGACGGTGGAAAACATCCGCCGCCAAAGCCGTTTTCATCCCCGCTGCGGCACCTCGTTTTTGGTGCTCACGGTGCTGATCGGTATTGTGATTTCGATCTGCATTCAGATCCCTACCGTGTGGCTGCGTGTGGTGATCAAGCTGGCGTTGCTGCCGCTGACGGTTGGTGTTGGATATGAGCTGATCAAGCTGGCCGGCCGTAAAGACAATCGCTTTACACGTATCATTTCGGCGCCCGGTCTTTGGATCCAGCGTCTGACTACCAAGGAGCCGGATGACTCGATGATCGAGTGTGCGATTGCCGCCTTTGTGCCGGTAATCCCCGAAGATGACGTGCAGGAAGAAGAAACGAATGATGACGGTAACTGAACTGTTCCACATCGTAAAACAGCGTTTGGAGGCGGGCGAGTGTGATTCGCCCGCCTTTGATGCCTGTTGCTTGCTGGAGGACATCGGTGAGATCGGTCGGGGAGCGGTATCCTTGCGTGGTAATGAGCTACTGACCGAAGCGGTATGTGCCCGTGTACTAGCCGCTGCCGACCGTCGTGCCGCCGGCGAGCCGCTGCAATATTTGCTCGGCACGTGGGATTTTCTGTCGCTTACCTTAGAAGTCGGGAAAGGCGTGCTGATTCCTCGTCCTGAAACGGAGCTACTGTGTGAGATCGCCGCATCACATTTGAAGGAACACTCCCACCCACGGGTGCTGGATCTTTGTGCCGGCAGTGGGTGCGTGGGATTGGGTATTGCCTCGCTTTGTCCCGCTGCGACGGTCACGGCGGTGGAAAAATCACCGGAAGCTTTGACTTATCTCGAGAAAAATATCGCCCGGTATCCACAGTTCGCTGTGACGTCGCTGCGTGCAGATGTTATGACGGAGCACACGCTGTCGCTTGAGCCGTTTGATGCGATCGTTTCCAATCCGCCGTACATTCCCGCAGCGGAGTTGCCGTCGCTTCAGCGTGAGGTGCAGCACGAGCCGTCTATGGCGTTGGACGGTGGGGAGGACGGCTTGGATTTTTACCGTGTAATTGCCGAGCAGTGGACACGGCACCTGCGTCCGGGAGGTTTGTTGGCGGTTGAGATCGGCATTGGGCAGGAGCAGGAGATTTTGCAGCTGTTCCGACGGGCGGGGTTGCGAGATGCCTGTTTTCATGAAGATTTCTCGGGAATTCCCCGTGTGGTATGCGCTTTCCGCGTATAAGAATACAACAAACAAATTGATGCTTGCATTTTTACACATAGCATTGTATAATGTGGGTAATCAATCCAAAATTTGAGGAGGTAGTTCTATTATGAAAAAGTTTTTGGCACTGCTTTTGGCAGCATTGATGGTATTCTCTCTGGCTGCCTGCACCAGCACGTCCGATGGCGAAGGCGGAGAAGCCGGCGCATCGAAAAAGGTGAAGCTGATTGAGATCGATCTGAGTGATGAGTTGTATGCTTTCGGTGTCGATAAGGCTCAGCCTGAACTGCTGGAAAAAACCAACGCCTTTATCAAAAAGATTAAGGAAGACGGTACTTTTGACGACATTTGCAACAATTATTTTGGCGATGGCGAGCCGGTAGCTGTTACGTCTGCAGAACTGGATGACAGCAAGGATCAGCTCGTTGTTGTTACCAACGCAGAGTTTGCTCCGTTTGAGTACAAGAAGGGCGATAAGTATTTCGGTATCGATATGGAGATCGCTGACTTGCTGGCAAAGGAACTGAAAAAAGAACTGGTTATTTTGAATGTTGACTTTGAAGCTGTTTGCTTGAACGTTGGTCAGCATAAAGCGGACATCGCTATGGCCGGCCTGACCATTTCTGAGGACAGAAAAGAGCATGTAACCTTTACGGATTCCTATTATACCGCTTCGCAGCGCATTATCGTTAAGGGCGACGACAAAACCTTTGACGATTGCAAAACTAAGGAAGATGTTGAAAAGATCCTCAAGGGCTTCAACAAGACCACCAAGATTGGTGTTCAGAGCGGCACCACCGGTCAGGCATATTGCGAGGGCAGCGAGGATATGGGCTTTGACGGTTATGCCGTTACCACTATGAGCTATGATAGTGGCGCTATGGCCGTGCAAGATATGATCAACGGCAATATCAATTACGTTGTGATTGACGCAGCCCCTGCGGATGCTTTGGTTACAAACTTTAACAAATAAGCATAGCCACTATAGAGAATACGACAAATACTTCACTGATTATGGTGAAGTATTTGTTTTGTAAAGGACAAATGTTATGGATGAATTTTCGCAAAAACTGGAAGCCTTCTGGGAAGTCTTAATTGAATACGATGGCTACAAGGATGTGCTTCTAGGCCTGAAAAACACCATGCTGATTGCCGTGATGGGATTGCTGATCGGAACGGTTATTGGTACGTTTATTGCGGCTGTTCGTGTAATGCCGAAGTATCGGCTGATGCCCCGCATTCTGGATAAGATCTGCGGTGTGTACGTTTCCTTTTTTCGTGGCACGCCGATCGTTGTTCAGTTGCTGTTGTTCTACTATGTGCTCCTTCCTTTGATGAAGCAGCAGATGGATCCTCTTATTGCTGCAATTATCGTTTTTGGTCTCAACAGCGGCGCTTACATATCGGAGATCATGCGTGGCGGTATTTTGTCGGTTGATCCCGGCCAGATGGAGGGCGGCCGTGCAATGGGCCTCAGCTTCTCGGCAACGATGTTGAAGATCGTGATCCCGCAAGCGGTCAAGAATATTTTGCCGACAATGGGTAACGAGTTTATCACGTTGGTCAAGGAAACCTCGGTTGTTAGTTTTATCAGCGCGGTTGACCTGTATAAGGCGTTCCGCAGCATTGGTTCCAGCAACTACGAGTACATTGTACCGTTCTTGGCAATGGCAATCATCTATATCGCACTGGTTATGTTGATTACTCTGGGCATCAAGCTTTTGGAAAGGAGATTGAGGAAAAGTGATAGAAGTATGTAATCTCCACAAAAGCTTCGGTGATCTGCAGGTGCTTAAGGGCATCGATCTGACGATTGAGCAAGGCGAGGTCGTCGTGCTGATTGGGCCCTCCGGCTCCGGTAAGAGCACGTTGCTTCGCTGTCTCAACTGTATGGAAGACCCCACGGACGGTCAGGTGCTGTTCCACGGCGTCGATCTGACGGATCTCAGCGTGGATATCAATGTTCATCGTCAAAAGATGTGTATGGTGTTCCAGCATTTCAATCTGTTCAATAACAAGACGGTGCTGAAAAACCTGACGCTGGCGCCAATCTACGTGGCGAAAAAGAAGGCGCGCCGTGCCAAGTGGCTGAAGCTGTGGAAGCGCCCTTATGAGGAGGCGGATCTGCGCTCCTCCAAGGAGATTCGTGAGGAGGCTGAAAAGCAAGCGTTTGTGTTGCTGGATAAGGTCGGCTTGCGTGATAAGGCAGAGGAGTATCCGTCAAAGCTTTCCGGTGGTCAGAAGCAGCGTGTGGCAATCGTACGTGCACTGGCGATGAATCCTGACGTGATGCTGTTTGACGAGCCCACCTCGGCGCTGGACCCCGAAATGGTCGGTGAAGTGCTGGAGGTTATGCGTGAACTGGCGCGTGACGGTATGACCATGGTGATCGTCACCCACGAAATGGGCTTTGCCCGTGAGGTCGGTACCCGTGTGCTGTTCCTGAATGATGGTGTGATCTGTGAGCAGGGAACGCCGGATGAGGTGTTTGGCACACCGAAGCATCCCCGTACCAAGGAGTTTCTCTCCAAGGTCCTGTAAGAAACAAAACAGAGAACGTTGTCGAACGTTCTCTGTTTTTTCTTTGCAAAACCCCTTGACACTGCGGCACAATGTGTGCTATACTCTAACTGTTCCAAAGAGAACTCCATATCGCGGGGTGGAGCAGGGGTAGCTCGTCGGGCTCATAACCCGAAGGTCGGTGGTTCGAATCCATCTCCCGCAACCACAAAAAGCAAGGCACACCGTTTGGTGTGCCTTGTTTTTTGCTTGTTACAAGACGTGGGCTTGTACCGTTGTCTTGGGTTATGAGCCCGAAGGGCGAATAACTTGTAGCGTTTGCGAGCGCTGCCTGCGGCAGATACAGCGAGCAATAAGCTGCTGCCGCGGTCGAAAAAGGCGAGGACAAGCGCTATGCGCCCGATGCCTTTTTCGGGCACCGTAAAGGATTGGTCGGTGGTTCGAATCCATCTCCCGCAACCAACATTGCGAACCGATTTAGATATCGGCGCAAGAAATACAGTAACCTGGGCGGTTACTGGATTTTTTATCCCATTTTTTCAAGTGAAACTGGGTAGATATCCTAAGCCAAAAACGGCTTTCGGGGAGGACTTGAACTAAATTCAACAGATATCAAGGGCAGATTTTACGATTAATTTCGTAAAGTCTGCCTCTTTTTTATAAATGTTCAATATTTGTGTCTTGAAGAAT